>JBIQMS010000044.1:0-38031 GCA_044463125.1 Terrimonas ferruginea | reverse complement strand
GATTGAGCCAGAACGGAAACCAAACGGCAAGTGAAGTTTTTACCATTTTAGGTGTACCATCCGTTACACTTGCCCCTGTGCAATGCGACACCTATATCGCCGTCAACTGGACGGCTGTTACCAATGCCGACAATTATGAGGTGATGGTATCTACAGGCGAAGCTATGCGGAGCATGGGCTTTACCACAAATACGACCTATACAATGGGTGCATTATCGCGCGACTCCAATTATTTCGTGGGAGTGAGAGCCTGGAAGGATGGGAAACCGGGCAGAAGGGCACCTGCGGTTAGCCGCACACCCTCCACAGGAACCTGTGCCGGAAATATTTCCAATGGCGACCTAAGGGTGCTTTCCATATCGTCACCGCAAACAGGTGGACGCCTGGAGACCAGCCGTGTATTGTCGGCAGCAACAATAGTTCGATTCTTCGTCCGTAATATCGATGATCAATCCTTTTTGGGTGATATACCGGTGGGCTATCAGGTTAATGGTAACCCTGCTGTAAGGGATACTATCCGAAATATGAGTTTAGGCGCGAATGGCACCATTAGTTATGCATTCGCGGTGCCGGCAGATCTGTCTGCACCTGGTGAATATACCCTGAAAGCATGGATCGATCAGCCTGCCGACCCGGTAGCCGGAAATGACACCGCTACGGTGCAGGTTCGGCAGGTAGAAAATCCTGTTGTCGATCTCAGCAACACCTTTCTGGAGGATTTTGAAACAGGCCCCCATTTTACCAACAGTACCCGTCAGGTTGGTTTGCCGGGGCTGGATCGTTTCGATTTTATCGGCTCCACCAGCTTCGCGCGCATCCGCAATCGGGTTTCGGGTGTAAGCGCCAAATCCGGTGAGCAGGCGCTTACGCTCGATGTGAGTCAGTATGCCGGAACAGGGAATATTGATTCACTCACAGGTACATTTAATCTCAAGAACTACCAGGCTGCCAATACGGATATCCGGCTTGATTTTCATTTCAAGCATCATGGTCAACTCGCTCATCCCGCCAATCAGGTGTGGGTGCGGGGAAATGATCAAAGCCCCTGGCTTCCTGTTTATGATCTGGACGATAACCAGGCAGAGCCCGGAGTGTTCCGCAAAACACCCAGCCTGGAAATTAGTGATCTGTTACAGGACAATGGACAGGATTTCAGCAGTAGCTTCCAGGTAAAATGGGCACAATGGGGGCGTTTCAATACCACGGATCAGAAAAGCGCGGCGGGCTACACATTCGATGATATCCGGCTTTATACCGTAGTAAACGATATCCAGCTAATTAGTATCGATACACCCATTGTGGCAAGTTGTGGTTTGGATGCGCAGGTGCCCGTTCGTGTAACAGTGCGCAACAGCGCGAATGATGCTATCAGTTCCATTCCGGTCTCTTACCGGGTGAATGGACAGGCAGTGGTCACGGAAACCATTCCCAGCATTCCCGGCAATGGCAGTATTGAATACAGCTTTACGCAAGCAGCCAACCTTTCTGCGCTGGGAACTTATCAACTGGATGCCTGGGTAAGTTATCCTGCTGATGATTTTCGCGACAATGACAGTGCCAGTGCAGCGGTTCGCAACTCACCGGTCATTACCAGCTTTCCTTATCTGCAGGATTTTGAAGGGGGAGAAGACTATTGGTTTGCCTCGGGAAACAACAGCAGTTGGGAATGGGGCACGCCCGCTTCTGCCAAAATTAAAACTGCAGCAAGTGGTCAGCGCGCCTGGAAAACCAGTCTTGTCGGCAACTACAACGATGCTGAATTATCGTATCTGTATTCGCCCTGTTTCGATCTTACAGGTATGAGCCAGCCCATGCTGAGTTTCAGTGCGGCGCTTGATATTGAGGATTGTGGTGCTTCCACGCTATGCGATGGTGCCTGGGTGGAATATTCAGTGGATGGCAAAGCCTGGCAAAGACTCGGCGCTTTTGGTGATGGATTAAACTGGTATAACCGTAACTATGGCAGTGGGCCGGTATGGAGCATACAAAACTATACTTACTGGCATGCGGCATCCATTCCGCTACCGGTTAATCAGAATAACCTGCGCATCCGCTTTGTGATGAGTTCGGATCCTTATGTGAGTAGGGAAGGTGTGGCCATTGATGATATCCATATTTACGACCTGGCGGAGGGAATCTTCTACGATGGGGTGGATAGTAGCAACACGGTTGCAGCCATACCAGTTGCTAATGAATGGACCAGGTATCTGGACAATGGGCAACTGCTTGCCGAAATTTACGGCGGCAGCAATACAATGGGAAATACCTCAGTGCAGGTGTATCGTTTCAATGGCCCGGTTCGTGATACCAATCAAAGCTATTACCTTAACCGGAACCTGGTGATTCATACTGAATCCTCAAAGCTGGAAGATTCAGCCCTGGTGCGTTTCTATTTTACAGATGAGGAAGTGGAAGCCTGGCGTGCCGCCGATGGTTGTTTGGAATGTCCCAAACCGGTTTCGGCCTATCAACTGGGAGTGGCGGTATATTCCGACACCGATACTACATTGGAGAATGGTACTATTGACGACAACAGTGGCACACGTTGGGAGTGGTTGCCTCGCGGAGAAGTGCGGATCGTGCCTTTTGAGAAGGGCTATTATGCCGAGTTTAAGCGCTCGCGCTTTTCCGAATTCTGGTTAAGTGCGGCAAGGCTCGAAAACCTGCCTCCCGCCTCGCTTCTATTCAGCCAGTTTACTGCGCGCAGGTCCGGTGCCAATGACGTGGTATTGGATTGGCGTACACAGTCTGAATTCAATGTCGACCATTTTGAAGTGGAGCTGGCGCGTGGCAATGATGCCTATGCGCAACTCGATTTCGAAGTGATTGGTACGGTATCATCACAAGGCAATACCAGCACGGGCCATTCCTATACATTTACGGATGCCGAGCCCGCCAAGTCTGGGGTTCGTTATTACCGGATCAAAGGACTTAGCTATTTTGGTGATACAACCTATACAGAAGTGCGCGCGGTGGTATTTACCAGCGACCTGAGCTGGCAGATTTATCCCAACCCGAGCAGCGGTAATACCTGGCTCTTATTTCAGGTGAATGAAGGAGAGAAAGTGCAGGCTGTTGTGTACGACATGCAGGGCCGCAGGTTGCTGCAAAGGGAGTTTACCGGAACGGGCTTTGTGCAGAAACAGGAATTTGATTTGTCGCCATTGGCGGCACGGGGAATTTACCTGGTGGAACTGTTTTCAGGAGGGGAAAGAAGAAGGTTTAAGCTACTACGGCAATAGGCTTATATACGGCCACGCCATTCAGCCTCTTCTTTCTTTTTTTCGAGCGCAATAAGCCGAAGCTTTTGCGGGTATTGCCCTGCAAACAAAACGACGATTACCGCCACGGAATAAATCAGGTAAACCAGGATTACCAGCGAGAAAACGCCAAACAGAATCATGAAAAAGTTGAGGGCGAATACCAGCAGGCCCGCTACCAGAAGCAAAATGGGCGCAAAGGATTTTTGCAGGGAGAGCAGGATATAGGAGATAATGGAAAAGATAACGGCGAGTATCATCACACCACTGATCCAGTGCTCGCGTGTAATGGCGAAGAGTTGTATGAGGCAGGTGGCTCCCAGCATGGCGCCAAAAATTCCCGTATAAGTGCAGGTGTCCTGTTGTCCTCTCGTGAGTTGTTGCATAGGCCAAATTTCTGGCAAAATAGTAACTCAGGTCCGAATAACCCAGCCTGCAGTATTTCTATGGCCAGGCTCAGATATGAATAGAGCCGCAGGCCTTCATCAACCCTGTAAAAAACAAAAACCGCGCAAAGCGCGGTTTTATAAGCGATGATTCGATTTTAGTCTTGCCATCCTTTCTTCGCAATACCAGCCTGTATGGCGGCTAATGCTTTCTCTGCACCCAGCAGGGTGGTCAGCTTATTGCCCTTGCCATCGTGTCCCTGAGCCATATAACCACCTTTAGCGGTGCGGGTAATTACGGCATCCTGGATGGGAACCCCTTTCTCTTTGGTCTTTACGTTGTAGGCGGTTAGTGTTACTTCAGACATGGTTAACATTTTAGATTTTCAAAGTCGTGAAATTACGGATTTTGAGGGCGTCATGCGGGCGATGCCGCTGTTAAAGTAAGCAAAACTCCCGGCCAGCCGGGAGTTTTGTATTGATTTTTAGACTGTTACGATCTATTATATTTTTTTTCCACCTCTTTTGCAGGTCTATACGTCCAATTTCGCGTATTTGGCATGTGTTTCAATGAATTCGCGGCGTGGGGCCACTTCGTCACCCATCAGCATGCTGAATACCCTGTCGGCCTCAGCGGCGCTTTCAATGGTCACCTGCTTCAGTGTGCGGGTATCCGGGTTCATGGTAGTATCCCATAGCTGGCTGGCGTTCATTTCCCCCAAACCTTTGTAGCGCTGCACGTTTACACTGTCTTCCTTACCTCCGCTGAATTTTTGGATAAAATCCTTGCGCTGGGTTTCATTCCAGGCATAAGCCTGTTCCTTGCCTTTCTTCACCAGGTAAAGTGGGGGCTGCGCAATATACACATAGCCCTGCTCCACCAGTTCCTTCATGTAGCGATACACAAAAGTGAGAATAAGGGTTGCGATATGCGATCCGTCCACGTCGGCATCGGTCATGATGATCAGCTTGTGATAACGAAGTTTCGCCAGGTTCAGGGCTTTGGGATCTTCAGGTGTGCCTACCGTTACGCCCAGCGCCGTGTACATATTGCGGATCTCTTCGTTTTCGTAAATCTTATGCTCCATGGCTTTCTCCACGTTCAGGATCTTACCCCGAAGCGGCAGAATGGCCTGGAAGCTGCGGTCGCGGCCCTGCTTGGCGGTTCCACCGGCGGAGTCTCCTTCCACCAGGAACAACTCGCATTTTTCAGGATCTCTCTCTGAGCAATCGGCCAGTTTACCCGGAAGCCCGCCACCGGAAAGCACGGTTTTGCGTTGCACCAGTTCTCTTGCCTTGCGCGCAGCCGCACGGGCCTGGGCCGCCAATATTACTTTATTGATGATGTTGCGGGCATCTTTCGGATTTTCTTCGAGATAGGCATCCAGCACCTTCGATACCGTGCTTTCCACCACACCACTTACTTCGCTGTTACCAAGCTTGGTCTTGGTTTGTCCTTCAAATTGCGGCTCGGGTACTTTTACCGAAATGATGGCGCTAAGGCCTTCCCTGAAATCATCTCCTTCAATTTCTACCTTGGCTTTTTCAAAAAGCCCATTCTTATCACCATAGCTTTTGAAAACACGGGTTAACGCGCGGCGGAAACCGGATACGTGTGTGCCACCTTCAATGGTGTTGATATTGTTTACATAGCTATAGATATGTTCGCTGAAGGAGTCGTTGTAGTTCAAAGCCACTTCCACGGCTACATTGGTCGATGGGTCATGTCCATCCACGCTCAGGATACGGGGAATAAGCGCGTTGCGTCCGGCATTCTTATCCAGCATTTCCACAAATTCAACAATACCTCCTTCGCTATAAAATTCCTTGCTGTAGGCTTTTTGTTCTTCATCCAGCTCACGCAGGTCGGTCAGGTGAATGCGGATGCGCCGATTCAAATAAGCCAGCTCACGCAAACGACCTTCCAGAATATCGCGATTGTAAATGGTGGTAAGAAAAATGCTGCCATCGGGCCAGAACTGTACGCGGGTACCGGTGCGGTCGGTGGTACCCACTTCGCGCACGGGATATTGGGGTACGCCAATGGCGTATTCCTGTTCAAATATTTTTCCTTCGCGGTGAACTGTTACCTGCAATTTGGTGCTGAGCGCGTTTACGCAACTAACACCCACGCCATGCAAACCTCCGGAAACCTTATAGGAGCCCTTATCGAATTTTCCACCGGCGTGCAATACGGTCATCACCACTTCCAGCGCGCTACGCTTCTCCTTGCTGTGCATGGCGGTGGGAATGCCACGGCCATCGTCCTGCACGGAAATGGAATTGTCTTCGTGAATGGTTACCTCTATATTCTTCGCATAACCCGCCAGGGCTTCATCGATAGAGTTATCTACCACTTCATATACCAGGTGGTGAAGGCCCTTCACGCCAATATCGCCAATATACATGGCGGGGCGCTTCCGAACGGCTTCCAAACCTTCCAATACCTGAATGCTGTCGGCACCATATGTACCCGGTGCCTGGGGTAATTTTTCTGTCGTTTCCGTACTCATAAATTAGCCGGGTTTTCTCCGTTTTTTGAGGCAGTGTGGAGAACAGACAAATTTACGAAAAAGGGCGGTCACAGCCGCATAAAATACGGCCTATATTATGCACAATTTTCGAAGGAAAATGTACAAAAATGGACGGTTGTCAACGCTTTACAATCTGGGCCACCAGGTCGGCTTCGGTAGCCACTTTATTGCCCACGTAAACCGTGCCTTTCATTTCGCAGATACCCCTGCGGATGGGGGCCGCCAGTTCCATTTTCAGCAGCATGGTATCACCGGGTTTCACCATGGCTTTGAACTTGCAATTATCGATTTTGAGGAAATAAGTATCGTATTGCCCTTCGCCGCTGAGATTGATGGCCAATATGCCTCCGCACTGCGCCAGCGCTTCAATCTGCAAAACGCCCGGCATTACCGGATTGCCTGGAAAATGCCCCTGGAAAAACCACTCATTGAAGGTCACATTCTTCACACCCACGATCTGGGTATCGCTCAGTTCAATGATTTTATCTACCAGCAGAAAGGGGAAGCGGTGGGGTAATTTTTTTTCGATATAGCTCAGGTCGTATATCGGAGGAAGTGTAGGGTCATAAGTGGGCACACCCATCGTATGCCGGTTCTTCTTGATATACTGTTTGATCTTTTTGGCAAACTCTACATTGCTGCTATGCCCGGGCCGGTTGGCAATAATGCGTCCCTTAATGGGATAACCGATCAGGGCCAGGTCGCCTACCACATCGAGCAGTTTATGACGAGCCGGCTCATTGGGAAAACGCAATTCCAGGTTGTTGAGATACCCTTCGCTCTTCACTTCAATCTTATCTTTCTTGAAGATCTTGCGGAGCCTTTCCATCTCGGTATCATCAACGGGCTTGTCCACTATCACGATGGCGTTGTTGACATCGCCGCCCTTGATCAGGTTATGATCGAGCAGCATTTCCAGCTCATGGAGGAAACAGAAAGTGCGACAGGGAGCGATTTCATCCTTGAAGTCGCGCATATGCTTGAGACCCGCGTGCTGGGTTCCCAGTACGGGGGAATTGAAATCAATCAGGGTCGTGATATTATATTCCATCGCAGGCATGGCTACCATTTCCACGCGCTTGCTTTCATCGTAGTGATAGATATTCTCGTCGATGCTATACCAAACCTTGGCCGCGTCCTGTTCCAGCACGCCCGCCTCTTCTATCAATTCCACAAAGGGCTGGCTGCTGCCATCCATGATGGGCATTTCCGGTCCGTTAATTTCAATCAGGCAATTGTCCACCCCCATGCCTACCAGGGCAGCCAGCACATGCTCAACCGTACTCACTTTGGCGCCATTGGCCTCGAGGGTTGTGCCGCGGCTCACATCGGTCACCAGGTCGCAATCGGCCTTGATGATGGGTTGGTTGGGCAGATCGATACGTTGAAACTGGAAACCAAAGCCAGGACTGGCGGGCTTTAAAGTGAGGTCGGCCAGGATGCCGGTATGCAAACCGGTACCTGAAATGCTGACGGCCGAACCCAAAGTATGCTGTTTATCCGGATTGAAAGCTTTTGTCATGCGGCAAATATAGGAATGTTTCCTGCTCCGAATTTACTCACCAGAATAGGGTATAGGCGAACCCCGTTCGGTTGGCTATCTTAGGTTTTTCAACGATTATGGAACCATTACCCACCACCCGGAAGAGGATTCTATCCATTGATATTTTGCGGGGTATTATCATGCTGATTATGGCGCTCGACCATGTACGCGATTTTGTACATGAAAGCGCCATGCAGGCTGACCCGCTTAATCTGGAAACCACCACAGCCCCTCTATTTTTTACGCGATGGATTACGCACTATTGTGCGCCCATTTTTCTTTTTCTTTCGGGTTTGTCGGCCTATATCAGCGGACAAAGAAAGACCAAAGCGGAGCTAAGCCGTTTCCTTATCAGCCGGGGCATCTGGCTGGTGCTGGTGGAATTGCTGGTGATTTCCCTTGCCATTACTTACGACCCCTTCTATCGCATTTTCATCTTGCAGGTAATCTGGGCTATCGGCTGGAGCATGATCCTGCTCGGTTTGCTGGTGCGCGCTTCCTATTCGGCGGTGTTAATACTGGGAATAGTGATTGTGCTGGGTCACAATATCACCGATTTTTTCCCGCAACTCCGTGAAAGCAAAGTGATGGAGTTGTTGTTTACAACAAGTGGTGCTTTCTGGCAAATAGGTACCGACCGCTTTGTCATGGCGGCCTATGCCATTCTGCCCTGGACGGGCATCATGTTTCTGGGTTATGCCCTGGGAAAATTATACAGCGCGCAAATATCCGACACTCAACGACGAAAATGGTTGCTCTATGCGGGTGCAGGCTCTTTGTTGCTTTTCGTATTGCTGCGGGTCGCGGGCATATATGGCGATCCATCGCCCTGGTCGCAGCAATCCAGCGCCTGGCTCAGTTTTCTTTCATTCATTAATGTGACCAAGTACCCGGTTTCGCTGCAGTATAGTTTGATGACGCTTGGAGTGGCCATGCTCTCATTGGCCTGGCTGGAATCTGCGCGGGGACGTTTTTCCAATTTCCTTGTTGTGTATGGTCGTGTGCCCTTTTTCTATTATGTGCTCCATTTCTTTTTGATACATGCCATAACTGTGGCTTTCTTCTTTGCCGAAGGTCGCGGTAGCAGTGAGATACTTGATCCCAATTCACCCTTCCTGTTCCGGCCGGTCAACTTCGGTTACTCACTGATGGTAGTGTACCTGGTTTGGCTGGGCGTTATTCTAATATTGTATAAGCCCTGCAAATGGTTTATGGAGCTGAAGCAGCGCCGGAAGGAATGGTGGTTGAGTTATGTGTAGAACGATTAGGATGGAAAGGATTAATTCTGAATTATAGGGTAAGGTCAAAACCGCGAGCGTAGTTTGCTTAATGAGTCGGGTGCCTGCAATAGGGATTCCAGCGAGTGCGCGATAGCTTCTGTAATGACGACCAGGTTGTTGAAATCAATTCTATTCGCATCATCGCAGGGTTTGTGATAACACAGATCATTTTCATCGCTGGCCATGATGGTATGGGCCGGTACTCCTTTTTTGGCAAAGGGCAGGTTATCGCTTCTTTCGAAGAGCAGAACGGTGTTGCTGGGTTCGGGTATGATGCGGATGCCTTTTTCTTCCAATCCCTTCGAAAGCATTTTCGGAAATGGGGAATAATCGCTGCCGGTAAAGAATACCGTGGCGGCTCCATGCTGGGGAACGCCCAGCATTTCGAGATTGAGCATGGCGCTAATACCGCGCGCCTCCATTTCAGAAGCCAACTGGTTGGAACCATACAGGCCCAGTTCCTCTCCGCTAAACGCAACAAAAAGCAGAGGTGCCTTATGAGCAGGGCTGTTGCCAAAATGCCTGGCCAGCATCAGCAGGGCAGTGGTACCGGAAGCGTTGTCGTTGGCGCCATTCATTATGTGGGCGCCTTCCCGACCCACATGGTCGTAGTGAGCGCCGAGCATCAGCATTTTTGCGGCCGGATCGCTGCCCGGTTTCCAGCCCGCTACATTCCAGCCTGTTTCACGGATATAATCCGGATTCAGTGCAAGCTCACAGCTTTCAAATGTTTCCTCCACAAACAGGAGTAGGATGTTCCGATTTAACCCACCCGCAGGCATGTTGAATTCATCCGGAAAGTATTTTCTACGCTTTCCCTGGTTGATTGTCGTCCAGAGCAACAGGGTTCCGGTTCCGGGCCAGGGCCGACTAAATGTTTGGTTGGTAAAAGCGCTATCGTGATGAATGATCGTCAGGTTCGCCTGCAGGGCTTCCGGTGTCGGAAAGGGTCCCGGGCCATTCCAGAGTACCTGTCTACCAGATACTTTTTTGCCATTCCAGTTCACGCGAACTGCGTCCGGCAATTTATTCTTGTCGAGCAGGGAGAAGGGAAGAAAATACGATGCTTTTCCCGGCATGGGCTCCAGGCCCGAAGCTTTAAACTGTTCGGCAATATATAAAGTCGCTTTCAATTGATCCTGCGTGCCATTGCCCCGGCCTCCCAGTAAATCGGAAGACAACCATTCCAAATGCTGACGAGCCGCCGAAGCGGAAATAGCGCCATCGGTTCCCGGCTGACCGAGAAGGGGGAGGGGGAGGAGGAATAACAGCACTAGTTTCATGGAACGTATTACGTATTACGTGGTACGTATTACGTAATACGTAATACGTAGGATTTTTGCGTGTTTTAAGTGTTGAATAATGCGGTAGTAATTCTATCCCTACCGGGTTTTGAATTTTACTCTGTAAAATACTGGTAACACAAACTAAACGTAATACGTACTACGTACTACGTATTACGTCACCTCAGCTCTTCAACCTTCACCCTATCCGGCGTTTCCTTACCAGCAACAATCCCTCTCGAGCTGAGTGCTATGGATTCAATGATCCTGGCCATGTTTACTATATCCAGCGTTTCCACTTCGTCGGAAGGTTTGTGATAATGCGGTTCTTTGTCCATCTTGGCAGTGGAAATAGTATGTGCCGGTACACCGAGGCGGGCCAGGGTGGCATTGTCGGAGCGGTAAAACAGTTGTTGTTCGGGATATGGGTCCGGATAGAAATTGAATCCGGTGCCTTCCAGGTTCTTCTGCAGCATGGCACCCATATTGGTTTTTTCATAACCGGTGATGAAGGCGGAATTTTTGCCCCACTTGCTTTCAGTGCCAATCATTTCAATATTAAACATCGCCATCACTTTGGCGGGATCATACTGTCGAGAAAAATAGGTGGAGCCATAGCCGCCCACTTCTTCGGCGGTAAAGGCGGCGAAAACAATGGTACGCTCATTATTTTTCAATTCGCTGAAATAGCGGGCCAGCAAAATCACCGCGGTGGTGCCTGCAGCATCGTCATTGGCGCCGTTGTAAATAGAGTCACCTTCCACCGGACGGCCCACGCCAATATGATCATAGTGCGCTGAGAAAATTACGATCTCATCTTTCTTGCTCTTGCCGGGCAATACGCCTACCACATTCGTCAGTTTTTGTTCGGTCACTTCGTGCGTGGCTTCAATGCTATAAGTTGAAGGCATTGCTGTGCCCAGAATAAAGATGACGGATTTATCAGTCGCAAAGCCACCACTTTTCAGCCGGCTCAGGCGGGGGAAATTGCGGGCATGGCTGGTATCCACCAGCACCAGCATGTTTTTGCCAGCGCGGGTAAATGCCATGGCGGCCTGGAAAAAGGATTCACCGGCCTTGATCTCCGCATTCTCATATTTGCTCGCGTTGGTAACTTTCAACGAGGGTTGATAGGTAAATACAACCAGCTTTTTTTCATCCAGCGCTTTACCATCGGCGCTCGCGCTGATGGCGGTTTGTTTGGCTGTGCTCAGGGCAAATTCTTGCTTATAACCTGCATCCGCTTTCCAGGGCTGCAAGCCGGCCGCCTTGAATTCAGTGGCGATAAAGTCGGCAGCCTTATCTATTTCAGGGCTAAAAGTGCGCCGGCCTTTCATTTCATCGGAAGCCAGCACTCGCTCAATACGCTCCGCTTCAGCCGCCGTAATAATGCCATCTGTTTTCTGCGCCGACAGCGAAGTACTGATGAGGAGCAGGGATAGGAGGGGGAAATGTTTCATTTATAGTTTAAAGTTGAAAGTTTTAAGTAGTAAGTGGTGAGTAGGTAGTAGAAAGTAGGTAGTAGGTTTTTGGCAGTAGGCAATTATAATTGAGAATAAAGAAATACAAATCCAAACCTCTCAACTTACTATTCCCTACTCCCTACTCACTACTTCCTACTCTCTCACAGGCTCATCATTTCTTTAAACTTCACCGTTTGCCTGCGGCTTACTTCAATTTTTTCGCCTCCTTTCAGTTCCAGCAGCAGACCTCCGTTGAAATAGGGTTCTATTTTTTCGATGAGGCGAAGGTTAACGATATGTTTGCGGTTGGCTCGGAAAAAATATTTTTCGTCGAGCCTTTCTTCCAGTGCATTCAGTGATTTCAGGATAAGCGGCTTATTGGGGCCGAAGAATACTTTGGCATAGTTGCCCACACTTTCAAACAGGCGAATTTCGCTCAGCTTCACAAACCAACAGCGTTCCCCGTCTTTCACAAATACCTGGTCGTTTTCGCCCAGGATGCTGTTGTTGGTGAATTCACCAGCATCGCGGTGTTCGCGGGCTTCACTATGTTGCAGTTTGTGGATGGCATCGGCCAGGCGCTTGGGCTCCACGGGTTTGAGCAGATAATCCAGCGCATTTACTTCAAAGGCGCGGAGGGCAAATTCGTCATAGGCCGTGGTAAAGATCACCTGTGGTGCTTTCTCTAATTGTGCCAGCATATCAAAACCCGTCTTGCCCGGCATTTGAATGTCGAGAAAAATCAAATCGGGTTGTTGACTTTCTATCTTACTGATGCCTTCGTCGGCATTGGCGGCTTCGTCCACCACTTCCACTTCAGGAAAATCCTGCAGCAGTTTCTTGAGTTCAGCTCTTGCCAGACGTTCATCATCGATGATAATGGCTCTCATGTGTTTGTTTTTATTCTGCTTCTTCCAAAGGTATGCGCACTTTGGCTTCTACCAGGTTGGCGTTAGCCTGCTTAATCTCAAATTTAGCTTTATTCCCGTATAAAAGGCTCAGGCGATTGGTGGTGCTTGAAAGGCCAAAACCTTCCGGGCTGGAAAAGCCATTGAGGTGGCCGGTATTTTCCACCGACAATTCATGGTAATGATCTTTGATCAAAGAGCGGATCCTCACCACTCCCCCGTGAATCTGCTTGCTGATCCCGTGTTTGATGGCATTTTCTACCAGGGTCTGCAGCATCATGGGAGGCACCAGCAGCGAAAGCGTGGCTTCATCAATTTCATATTCAATATGCAGGCGATCCTCAAATCGCATGTTTTCGAGCGCCAGGTAATCTTTCACAATATCCAGTTCCCTTTCCAGTACAGCAGATTCACTCTTGTCGGCTTGCATGCTGCTGCGAAGAATCGTACTCAGTTCTGTAATGGCTTTGCGGGCCCGCTCCGGGTTTTCATCCACCAGGGCACGTATGCTATTGAGTGAATTAAAAATAAAATGAGGATTGATATGGGCCTTGATCGTCTTCAGCTCCAACTCTTTTACCAGCGATTCGAGCTTCAAAGTATCCAGTTGCTGCTTCCGGCTCTTGGTGATATAGTGATACACAAAATAGATCAGGTTCCAGATAAAGAAGTAAATGAAGAAATAAAAGGCCGCATTCACAATCAGGAGAAACTGGTTCCCTTCAAACTCTTTCTCGCTACGGTTCATGAGGTTGTACCGTCCCAACAGTGCCATATCCAGATAAGACCCGGCCACACTGAAAAACAGGGTGATGGCGATAAAAATATAGAGTTGCTTTTCCAGTTTTTGCTGTAATACATTCAGGCTCAGAATCATGATGCGCATCAAATGCGTGAGCACCAGGCCCAGCACAATGAATACGCCCAGGCGCCCCAATACCAGCCGCTGATCGGCCGGAGATCCCAGCTTATCGAAGGAATATGCGAAAAGAATATTAATGGCCGCAAATATGCCCCAACCAATAGCCTGAAATAACCAGTATCTGCCCGTTCCCAGTAACATAATATCCAAATCTAAATAATCTGTTGATGTCCAACGTTTGTAAATATACCAGTGGCAGATTAGTTTTACAAATGGGCGGGCAGAAATACCCTTTCTTCAAAAAAAGATTGACCGTCCTCAACTTCTGGTCAACCAGACTGTTAGAAACCAATCCCTGTGCCGCTGGGAGGAAAATTGTACTTTTACATTGTTAAATTGTATACATGGAAATTACACCCGGTCCCTTGCTTCAAACGATTGATTCGCCAGCCGACCTGAAAAAACTTCCCCGCGAAAAATTACATCAGCTTTGCGATGAATTGCGGCAATACATCATCGATGTGGTATCGGTGCATGGAGGGCATTTTGGGGCCAGCCTGGGTGTGGTGGAACTGACTACTGCCCTGCACTATGTATACAATACCCCTTATGATCAGTTGGTATGGGATGTGGGCCACCAGGCTTATGGGCATAAAATACTCACCGGCCGGCGCGACCAGTTTGTGACCAACCGCAAATACAAAGGATTGAGTGGATTTCCCAAACGCTCTGAAAGTGAGTACGATACTTTCGGTGTAGGGCATAGCTCCACTTCTATTTCGGCGGCCCTGGGTATGGCCATGGCGGCCAAATACAAGGGAGAAACCGACCGTAAATGTGTGGCCATTATAGGCGATGGCGCCATGACGGCCGGACTGGCTTTTGAAGGCATGAACCATGCGGGCGTGGCCGATACCGATATGCTCATCATCCTGAATGATAATTGCATGGGCATTGACCCCAATGTGGGCGCCCTGAAAGAATACCTGACCGATATTACCACATCGCCCACCTATAATAAAGTGAAGGACGATGTATGGAACCTGCTGGGCAAACTTCCCGTAGGAAAAAATTTCAGCAGGGCCATGGGCCATAAGCTGGCCGAAGGCCTGAAGGGTATGCTGAGCAGCAGCGCCAACCTATTTGAAGCACTGAAGCTGCGGTATTTTGGCCCCATCGATGGCCATAATGTGGCCAAGTTGGTAGATACTCTTCGTGACCTGCGCGAAATACCCGGACCCAAGATCCTGCACGTGGTTACGGTGAAGGGCAAAGGCTATGCCCTGGCAGAAAAAGACCAGACCAAGTGGCATGCACCAGGATTGTTTGATAAAGTAACAGGCGAGATCTACAAGAAAAAATTCGAAACACCGCAGCCACCCAAATACCAGGATGTGTTTGGCCATACGATGATAGAACTGGCCGAGGAAAATGAGAAGGTATTTGGTATAACGCCGGCCATGCCATCGGGTTCTTCACTCAAATTTATGATGGAGAAAATGCCGCATCGGGCTTTTGATGTGGGTATTTGCGAGCAACATGCTGTAACGCTCAGCGCCGGTATGGCTACCCAGGGTATGCGCGTATTCTGCAATATCTATTCCTCCTTCATGCAAAGGGCATACGATCAGGTGGTGCACGACGTGGCTATCCAGAAATTGCCGGTAGTGTTCTGCCTGGACCGTGCAGGTTTGGTGGGGGATGATGGCCCCACGCATCATGGCGCCTACGACATCGCTTATTTCCGCTGTATTCCCAACATGATCATCAGCGCGCCGATGAACGAAAGCGAATTGCGCAACCTGATGTACACGGCGCAATTGGAGAAAAATGAATTGCCAATCGTGATACGTTATCCCCGTGGCGAAGGTGTATTGCCCGAATGGCGTACACCCATGCAGGAAGTACCGATTGGAAAGGGGCGGGTTATCCGCGAAGGCCGCCAGATTGCCATTCTCTCATTCGGGCATCCGGGCAATTTTGCCGCGGCTGCCATACGCGAACTGCGTACCGATGGGCTGAATCCCGGCCATTATGATATGCGTTTCGCCAAACCGCTCGACGAGGAATTGTTGCACCAGGTTTGTCAGCAATATGATAAGCTGATTACACTGGAAGATGGCTGTATTCAGGGTGGATTTGGCAGCGCGGTGCTGGAGTTTATGGCGGAGCATGGGTATAAGAACGATTTGCGTATGTTGGGTATTCCTGATAAGATTGTGGAGCATGGCACACCGAAAGAATTGCATCACGAATGTGGCTATGATACACCCGCCATTGTAAAAGCCGTGCGTGCTATGATGGGCGAAACCGTTCGGGAAATTGTGTAATCTTCCGAAGAAATTTTATTCATCTGCTTTTACCTGGCTGGAATCATATATCCAGAGCAATACCGGCTTTGTGCTATTGTTGATGATCGGCTTCAGGCTTTGCAGAAAAGAAGGCGCCACCGTGGGGCAGCCCAGGCTCTGACAGATTTCTTCCTCCGTTGCCTCTTCCGGTACACATTCGTGCCCATGAAGCACCACATAACGAGCAAAGGCGTTGCTGTTTCCGGCATCAAGGCCATGAAGTTTCCAGGCCAGTCCAAAGCGGCCATGGTAAGATTTTCCTATTTTGTACCTGCCCAGTGAGGTACACCCACTTCCCTCAACATTACTGTATTTTATTTTCGACAACCACCATTCATTGCAACTGCCGTGCGTTACCAGTCCTTCCATACGGATGCTGTCGGCTTGAAGGTCGTACACAAAAAATCGGGGCGAGCCCGAAGGGATATTCATGTCGAGCAAAAATGCCAGTTGGGTATTAAAGCCTTTTTGTTTGGTATAGGCAGCGGCCTCGCTGCCGCGGTCCCGCAGGGCCTTCATCCAGGCAGTTTCCGGTTTATTGGAAACGTGAACAGATAACTCGGTGGTGGGGTTGGCAATGGAGAAATAGAAAATGCAGATGGATAGGATAGCTGTAGTCGGGAGCAGGAATTTGGCCATTGTTTTCGTTTAGCAATGGATGAGATGCAAGGAGTCGCTTTTTCCATACTCCCATTGCAAAATGCAAAGGTTTCCAGCATTCACACACCCTTCCGCCGCGGCGGAAGGGCGTGTGGATGATGGAACTTAGATGGTTATATACTAAATGGTCAGGGTCCAAAATCAGCATGAAACCAATAGTTGCTTAAAAATCCCCTGAAGAATACACAAAAAAAAGTGCCAACTCCCAAAAAGAATTGGCACTTAAATCATATCACTTTCTACTTTCTACTTACTACTTTCCACTTACAACTTACAACTCAAAGCAGCGTCGCTTCCATACTAATCTGTGTATTCAGCAGTTTGCTGATGGGGCAATTCGCCTTGGCTTCTGTGGCGCAGGCTTCAAATTTGGCCGCATCAATTCCGGGCACGGTAGCTTTCACTTCGAGATGGCTTTCCACGATGGCGCCATTTTCGAAATTGATGGTGCACTTGGTATCGATATTGTCGGCGGTAAAACCAGCTTCATTCAATACAAAACTGAGCTTCATGGTGAAGCAACCGGCATGAGCGGCCGCTACCAGTTCTTCAGGGTTGGTGCCGATTCCTTCAGCGAAGCGGCTGTTGAATGAATACTGTGTGTTATCCAAAACACCCGATTGGGTAGAGGTGGTACCTGTTCCTTCTTTTCCTGATCCTTTCCAGTTGGCCGATGCGTAACGTTTCATGATAGTTGGTTTTTTGATTATTCAGTGGGGTTTTCGTCGTCGGAAATGATGCCTTCCTCTTCCAGTTCTGCCAGCCGGTTTTCCGGCTCATTGTATTCGATGATGAAATTGTTTGTGCCTTCACCGATCATGATCTTCAAAAATTTCTGCTGCACCAGTTCCAGGAGCGAAAGGAAAAGGAAAATAGCATGTACGCGGTTCTCCGCGCGCTGGAATATTTTTTCAAAAGAAACCGTTTTTTCCTCTTGCGCCAGCGACAACATGTCCTGCCGGCTGTTTTCCATGGTATAGCGGTACTGTACCACGGTATGCACGGGCTTGTTCACCCGATCGCTGTACTTCTGCATGGCTTTTTCAAAAGCCTTCATCAGCTTAAACAGGGTGATCTGCTGAATCTCGGTGCCTTCTCCGGCTTCTTCGCCAATTTCTGACAATTCCTTTTGAATATTGCCTCGCTTCACCATGAGCATGCGCATGGCTTCCATCTCCGCCATTTGTGCCGATGCCTCTTTAAAGCGTTTATACTCCAGGATCTTGTTCACCAGTTCCTCGCGCGGGTCAATTTCATTGCCCTGGGCATCCAGTTCTTTGCGGGGCAGGAGCATCTTGGCTTTGATCCGCATAAGGGTGGAAATAAACAGGATGAACTCACTTGAGAGTTCAATGTTAAGACTTTCCTGCTGATGGATATAGTCGAGAAAATCGTTGGTGATGCGGGTGATGGGGATATTGTAAATATCCAATTCATCGCGTTCGATAAAAAAGAGCAACAGATCGAAGGGGCCTTCAAACTGCGGCAATTTGATTTGATAAGAAGATGTATTGACCATTCTGGTGAATTAAAAAAAGAGCCCGGTGCGGCTTTTGCCGGACGGGGCTCAAAAATACGGGAAATAGCTATACGGCTTATTTCCGGAGGCTGTCGCGAATTTCACGTAGCAGCACCACTTCTTCGGAAGGAGGGGCAGGGGGTGCCGGCGCAGCTTCTTTTTTCGCCATGGCCTTGTTCATAGCCTTGATGATCAGGAAGAGTACAAATGCCACTAAAATGAAATCTATAACAGCCTGGAGAAAAATACCGATGGGGAAAATCGTGCTGCCAATAGTAATGCTTAGTTCATGTACCCCGCCTTTGCCCAATACCAGGCTGATGATGGGCATGATGATGGTGTCGGTGAGGGCGGTAACTATTTTGCCAAAGGCAACGCCAATGATGACGGCTACGGCCAGGTCAACGATATTGCCCTTCATGGCAAATGCTTTGAATTCTTGTAATAAACTACTCATAATTGGTTGGTTTGAAGTGTGGGTAATAGGGTTTGTATCCGGACAAAAAGATAAGTCAATTTCTGCTTTCCGAAATCAGTCGCTGCTATTTCTTTATCCCCGGAAACTGCATGTCGAGGCTTTTCAGAGTGTCCCGCAGCTTCACGGCCACCAGGTATTCCTTGTACCAGTTTTGATCGGAGGGAATAATATTCCATTCCGGCTTATTGCAGGCCTCAAAACATTCCTCGTACATCTGTCGGTAAATATCCCAGAGATGCGATTCATCAAAATCCTTCTCATTGTATTTCCAGCGTTTGGCAGGGTCCTTTATGCGCTCTGTTAGCCGTTCCAACTGCTCTTCATGCGAAATGTGCAGGTAAAACTTTAGAATATGGGTATTGTTGTGTTCCTGCAGCAATTGCTCAAAATCGTTGATGGCCTTCATACGCTTACGGGCTGTATCATCATTACACCACTTATGCACGCGGGTCACCAGTATGTCTTCGTAATGCGAGCGGTTAAAGACCTGTATCATTCCTTTGGCGGGAGCATGGCGGTGAATGCGCCATAGAAAATCGTGCGACAGCTCTTCTTCGGTTGGCGCTTTAAAGGATTGCACCCTTACACCCTGTGGATTCATGTTGCCAAGAACATCGCGGATCAGTCCGTCCTTGCCCGCCGCATCCATGCCCTGCAACACCACCAGAATCGAATGTTTGCCCTCCGCATACAGTAGATTCTGCAAGGCATCCAGTTCCTCCAGAATCGCAGCGGTTTCCTGGTTAATCTTTTCCTTATCGAGTTCTTTGGGCGCGCGTGTGGGAATATCAGCGAGTTTGATTGATGCCATAAGCGATTTGTTTGGATACACAATATAACGATCTTATTCCTTGAACCCCGGATTAGGGGGTTCGGCGTTTGAAGAATAAGCTGCAATTTTGCACGCTATGCATTCTAACTGGATCAAATGGCTGCTATTTCTGCTGCTATGTTTTATTTGGGGTAGTTCATTTATTTTGATGAAAGCAAGTCGCGATGGATTGAGCGGATTGCAGATTGGCGCTTTGCGCATATTCTCTGCGGGAATCGTATGCCTGCCCTTTGTGTTCCATCATTTCAGAAAAATTCCCTCGCGAAAAACGGGGCTGCTATTTCTTACAGGCACATTAGGTAATTTTTTGCCGGCGCTGCTTTTTGCGCTGGCCATTACCCGTATCGACAGTTCCCTGGCCGGCATGCTCAATTCCCTTACCCCACTCTGTGTGGTTTGTATCGGAGTATGGGTTTACCGCGACAAAATTTCACGGCAAAAGATTGTGGGTGTATTGATAGGTTTTGCTGGTCTCTGCCTGTTGAGTTTTGGGCAAAGCCAGGTGAGCGATTGGGGCAACCTGGGCTATGCCTCCCTGGTGTTGCTGGCAACAATATGCTATGGTTTCAATGTAAACCTGGTGAGTCACCAACTTTCAGGCTTGCCGCCCATTGCGGTTGCCACCACATCACTCATCCTTATGATAATTCCTTCCGGAATTGTGCTGGCTTACACCGGATTTTTTTCGCTGCCCTTCGGGGACAGCGTCGTGCAATGGGCCGTACTGAATTCGGTAATATTGGGAATTGTGAGCAGCGCCATCGCCACAGCCCTGTTTTATTTGCTGGTTCAACGGGCCAGCGGGCTCTTCGCGTCTTTGGTAACTTATGGAATCCCCTTTGTGGCGCTTAGCTGGGGCTTTCTCGACGGAGAAAAAATTACACTATTAACAATACTCAGCCTGGGTGTGATTTTGGGAGGAGTGTATTTGGCGCAGAGGAAAACGTAATACGTAGTACGTATTACGTTTTACGTAGTACGTATTACGTAGTACGTATTTGGGGTTTAAAGTTTAAGGTTTAGGGTTTAAGGTTTAACGATCATGACATCTCCATTTAAACCTTAAACTCTAAACCTTAAACCAACGTAATACGTATAACGTAAAACGTACTACCTCTTTAAACTGCCATCACTTCTTTCTCTTTCGCTGCCAGGTGTTTTTCCACGGCGGCTATAAATTTATCTGTGAGGCCTTGAATATCGGTTTCGGCATCTTTGGCGGCATCTTCGCTGAGGCCGTTTTTCTGAAGTTTCTTCACGTTTTCAATGGCATCGCGGCGGATATTGCGGATGGCTACTTTGCAATGTTCGCCTTCTCCCTGGCAGCGTTTTACCAGTTCGCGGCGGCGCTCTTCGGTAAGGGGGGGCAGGAAGAGGCGGATCAGGACACCATCATTCTGGGGAGTAACGCCGATATTGGCGCCAATGATGGCTTTTTCGATGGGTTGCAGCATGTTTTTTTCCCAGGGCTGTATGCTCAGGGTGCGTACATCCAGTACATTGATATTGGCCACCTGGTTGATGGGCATGGGTGAACCATAATAATCCACCATAATACCATCCAGCATTTGCGGGTTGGCTTTTCCGGCGCGAATCTTTACCAGTTCCACTTCCAGGTGGTTGATGGCTTTTTTCATCATTTCATCGGCATTGTCGATGATCTTTGATACTTCTTCCATGGTCTGCATTTTTCAGTCGCAAATCTAATGATAAGCACCCGTTTTAAAAAAAGAAGCCGGTCGCTTAAGACCGGCTTATCAAAATTTTGTGAACTGATCATGGATCAGTTGAGATCAGCGGTAGAGGCTTCCTGGGTAAGTGTAACCACTTTTGAGGTGGTCTTTACTTCTTTGAGCTCGCTTACGGGGCGGGCCACCAGCAGTCGCTTGCGCTGCGGTGTGGTATAATACAACAAACCGATGCCGGCGAAGGCAAGGCTGGTTAAAATCAGCAAAAGATAGGTAGAACCCAGTGATCGGCCTGCATAGGCCAGCACTACAAATCCGATATTGACACCTACGCAAACCAGGGTAATGGCAGCATGACCCAGACCCTTGCTCAACAGCAAATGGTGAATATGGTTGCGGTCGGGAGAGAAGGGTGAGCGGCCATTGAAGATTCGAATGCCAAATACGCGAAGCGTATCGAGCAGGGGAATCATCAAGATGGAGATACCCACCGCGGCGGCGGATTGAATGGGGACTACCACGGAAGCGTCGCTGGCTACATTGATGAATTTGATCACCAGGATCGCATTCACGAGGCCAATCATCAATGAGCCGGAATCGCCCATGAAGATTTTTGCCGGATGATGATTGAATATAAGAAAAGCCACGAGGCTGCCCGCCAGCGAATATGCCATGAGCGCGTAGGCTTCGTAGCCAATCATGTAGAAATAAGTTCCAAAAATCAGCATCGTGAGTGTGCCAAGGCTGGCAGCCAGTCCATCCACACCATCTATCAGGTTGAATGAATTGATGATAACGATGATGGTGAAATAAGTGAGCGCCAGGGCGAAACCTTCAGGGAGGGTTTCAAATCCGAATAAACCATGCATACTGTCGAGGCGTATATCGCCCAGGTGTATCAAAATGGAAGCGGCCACTACCTGGCCGATGAACTTCTTGCTGGCCGATAAAACAATCAGGTCATCTTTCAAACCTAAAAAGAATATTACGAGGGCCGCTGCAAAAAAATATTGAAACTCGGGATTCAGATATCCCTGGATGGAGAGCAGGGAAGCCAGCAGAAAACCCCCGAAAATCCCCACACCCCCAAGCGACGCTACCGCATGTGTGTGAACCTTTCTCTCATCGGGGATATCGTAAAGCTTCTTTTGATCCGCGATCTGCAATACAACAGGTATAGCCAGGAATGTTATAATGAACGAAACCGAAGCTGTTAACAATACATCAAGCATCAAGCAGGGTTTTACGGTACAAAAATAGGCCTAAACCTTACGGTTTATCAGAGGGTAGGAATTATTTAATATGGCGCTTGTTCGGATTCCGTTCCATACCACTCCAGTCAGGCTCAAAGGAAAAATGGATTTTGAGACTGATAGGACAATCGGATGGAATTATTCGGAAAAAGTCTGCACTTTTGCAACACCTCGGCTACTTCGAGGCGGAAAGATACAAAAAGTTTAAAAAGTTACTAATTTTTATGCCAGAACTGACATCCATCGCATCGCAGGTACGCCGTGACATCGTTCGCATGGTACACGGTGTCAACAGTGGCCATCCCGGGGGCAGCCTGGGATGCACCGACTTCCTTACTGCATTGTATTTCAAGGTAATGAAACATGATCCTGCCTTCCATATGGAAGCTCGGGACGAGGATGTCTTTGTCCTGTCCAACGGTCATATTTCCCCGGTTTTCTATTCTGTTTTGGCCCGCAGCGGTTATTTTGATATCAAAGAACTGGCCAGCTTCCGGAAGATTAATTCGCGTCTGCAGGGACACCCCGCCACCCATGAGCACCTGCCTGGTGTACGCATTGCCAGCGGATCGCTGGGCCAGGGTATGAGCGTGGCCATCGGCGTGGCGCTCGGTAAAAAGCTGAATAATGATTCCCGCCTGGTATATTCCCTGCATGGAGATGGGGAATTGAATGAAGGACAAATCTGGGAAGCCGTTTTGGCGGCCGCTCACCATAAAGTGGACAACCTGATTTCCACAATCGACTGGAATGGCCAGCAGATTGACGGACCTACCAGCAAAGTGATGAACCTGGGCGACCTCAATGCGAAGTTCCAGGCATTTGGCTGGGCCACGCTTGAAATGGATGGTAATGACATGGACCAGGTGGTAGCTACGCTCGAAAAAGCGAAATCCATGACTGGAAAAGGCCAACCCATCGCGATATTGATGCGCACGGTAATGGGCAAAGGGGTTGACTTTATGGAAGGCACCCACGAATGGCATGGTATTGCACCCAACGATGAGCAGTTGGCGAAAGCCCTGGCGCAATTGCCGGAGACTTTGGGCGACTATTAAAGAAATGACCGATCCCGCCCCCACCCCCAACCCCCTTTAGGGGGCAGGGGGGTGGGCGTTATTCTTCTCTGATTACAAATTGTTGCTTCGCGGCTTTGCGTGCCGGCAGCCAGGAGGCGAGGAGGGCTATCACAAATACGGTGGCTGTTACCAGCAAAAAGTCGGTAGCCCTTAATTCAACCGGAAAATATTCAATCAGGAAACTGCCGCCTTCCAGTTTGAGCAGGTGAAACTTTATTTGCAGTACGGCGATGATCAGCGCGAGCGACATGCCGATGCCGGCTCCGATAATGGCCAGCAGGAATCCCTCACTCAGAAAGACACGCCGGATAAATGTTTTGCGCGCACCCAATGCATGCAGGATACTGATATCTTTCTGTTTTTCGAGTACCAGCATTGTTAAAGCGCCAATCATATTGAAAGCGCCAACCACCAAAATCAAACTCAGAACGCCGTAGATGATCCAGCGTTCCAGGTTCATAACGGAATAGAGGCTCTGATTTTGCTGGTACCGTGTTTGTACCAAATAGCTTTCGCCAAAAATTTTCGCCACCTGCTCACGCATCGATTTTTCATCATCAGGATCTCTGAGTTTGATTTCAATGCCGCTGAATTCATCGGCTTGCATACGCAGGGCCCTTCGGGCGAAATCGATATTGGTGAGTGCGTATTTATTATCAAAATCCTGCTGAATAAAAAACGCGGCCGATGGCAGGGCTTCGGCTATGCTGATATCTTCGAGGGGATCCAGTTGTTCACCACTATTTTTCCTGGGAAGGATGATGCGTAAACTCGTCAGGTTTCGGTCGGCCTGTACACCCAAAGCGCCTTCCAGCCCCACACCCAGTATCAATCTGGGTTCATCAGCGGTGCCCAGTTCAAATTCGCCACGAACCAGATAATCGGCCACGCCTGTTACATAGCGGTATTGCTGATCGGCTGCCTTCAGGCTGGCAACCGTCTGGTTTTCGCCATTTTGCAGCAAGGCTTTTTCTTCCACCACACCCGTATAAGCCAGCACGCCGGGCAGGGCGGCCAGTTGCCGGAGCTGATCATTACTCGCCCTCATCGTTTTGCCCGAAGCGGGCGATACTTTCAAATCGGTGTAAAAACTGGAATAGAGGGATTTTACAAATCCTTCGAAGCCATTGAAAACGCTTAGCACCAATATCAGCGAAGCAGTGCCCACCACAATGGCACCTATGCTGATCCAGGCGATCACATTTATCGCATTCGTCGTTTTTTTGGCTTTGAAGTAGCGCCAGGCGAAAAGAAAGTTCATGCGGTTGCCGGAAGATGGCCGGGTTATTTTCCTTCGTCTTTAATTTTCTTAAACAGCTCTTCCAGGCGGAATACATGGTCCAGCGTATCATCCTGGAAAAACTTCAGCACCGGGATATTGCGCAACTGATGCCTAACGCTGGCGGCCAGTTCCTTCTTGATGTCGTGATGCCGGTCTTCTATTTTCTTCAGGGCCGCTTCCTGGTCTTTTACCTGGAAAAAACTCAGGTAAAACCTTGCTTCCAGCAGATCGGGCGTAACCTTTACACCCGAAATGGATACCATTCCCCCATCTATCATACTCAGGCCCAGCTTCTGAAAAATCTGGTTCATTTCTTCGTTCAGCAAACCGGCGATTTGCTTTTGTCTTTTTCCTTCTTCCATACTTTTCCGGTTTTAAGGTGTTCGACCAAAATTCGGCAGACGCTGTAAAATTACTTACTTTGCTCCGTTTAAGCGAACGACAAGCGAGAATGAAGAAATATTCCCGGATTTTAGGTTATCTCAGGAAAAAGAAGGCTAAACTGGCGCTCTATTTTGTATGCGTATTACTGGCCACCCTTTTTGGCGTGGTGAGTATTGGTATGCTGATTCCCTTTTTCGAATTAATTTTTGAAACCGGCAGCGGCAGCGGAGAGCTGCTCAAGAGCAACCCTTTTGGAGCAGGTTTCACGAATCTCCTGATAGATTTTATCAAAAAGGATAAAGTGGCGGCGCTGACGGCCATCTGCCTATTCATTATAACGGCCACGATTCTGAAGAATGTGTTTATTTATCTGTCGAACCGACTATCGGTGCCGATAAGAACATCCATTATCACCGAACTGCGTGGTGCTTTATACGACAAGATACTCCGCCTGCCTATAGGGTATTTCACGGAAAAGCGGAAGGGGGATATCATTTCCCGCATGACCAATGATATCGCTGAAATTGAGGGCTCGGTGGTGGGCATGCTCGATGGGTTGGTTAAGGACCCGCTTACGGTTATCGGCTACCTGGTATTTCTAATCGTGATATCGCCCCAGCTTTCTTTATTTCTGCTGGTATTGTTACCGGTTACCGGATTGCTGATCGGCCGTGTGAGTCGTAAATTGAAAAGACAGAGCCAGGATGCCGCCATCAAGCTGGGTGAGGGACTTTCTATTCTGGATGAAACCCTGGGTGGGCTTCGCGTGATAAAGGCCTTCCTGGCGGAGAAGATTTTGAGCAGCAGGTTTCACCAGGTAAACAGCGAATTATTCGATATACGCCGCCGCATGGGTGCACGCCGCGACCTGGCATCGCCACTCACGGAAGTAATGGGAGTGATGGTGCTTTGCATCATCCTGTATGTAGGAGGCAGGCTGGTATTGCAGAGTCAGACTTTGGCGGGCGGGGAACTGATGGGGTATATAGCCGCCTTCGCCATGCTGATCAATCCGGCCAAGAATGTGTCCACCTCCTTCTTTAATATTCAACGGGGAGCGGCCGCCCTAACAAGGGTGGAGGAGGTGCTGAATTCGCCTGTTACTGTAGACGACAACCCCTCCGGAAAAACCCTCACGGAGTTCAGCAATTCCATTGAATTCCGCAATGTGGTATTTGCCTATGAGGATGCGGTAATACTCGACGGCATTAATCTGAAAATAGAAAAGGGAAAGACCATCGCGCTGGTAGGCTCTTCGGGGGCTGGCAAATCAACCCTGGCCGACCTGGTACCCCGGTTCCACGATGTAACGAGCGGGGAGGTGCTGATAGATGGTATCAATATCCGTGATTACTCGCTGGAATCCGTACGTCGGCAGATGAGTATTGTAACGCAGGAGCCGATACTTTTCAATGATACCATTACCAACAATATTGCCCTGGGGCAATCCGAAATAAACCAGCAGGAAGTAGAGCAGGCGGCGCGTATTGCCAATGCCCATAATTTTATTGTGGCCAAGGAAAATGGCTATGAAACCAATATCGGCGACCGGGGCAGTAAGCTCAGTGGCGGGGAGCGACAAAGGCTCACCATCGCCAGGGCAGTGCTGAAGAATCCGCCCATATTGATATTAGATGAAGCCACTTCTTCGCTGGATACGGAAAGTGAACGCCTGGTGCAGGATGCTATCAACAACATGATGCAAAACCGTACCAGCATAGTGATAGCACACCGGCTATCCACCATTCGACATGCAGATGAGATCATCGTACTGCAAAAGGGAAAAATTGTGGAGAGGGGCAATCATGAGGAGTTGATGAACCAGAATGGATTTTACAGGCGATTGGTGGAGATGCAGGAAGTGAGGTGAGCAACGTGAGGCGTGAATCGTGAGGCGTGAATCGTGAATCGTGATGCGTGAATCGTGAGGCGTGAGTGGGGAGTAGGGAGTAGTAAGTTGTGAGTAGGAAGTAGGAAGTAGGAAGTAGGGAGTAGTTAATAGATAGTATCTGCGAAAATCTGCGGATAAATCTGCGCCAATCTGCGGGAACTGCTTCAGCGCTTTAATCAGCTTCATAGCTCAGGAGAGATTTCCCGCAGATGAGCGCAGATAAGTGATTAATGTGGAAACTGTCAACTTTTCTTAGAACCGGACAACGATGGAAGTTAATAGAATAGCTACTCATGTACTTGTAGTCTTAAACTTTAAACCCTAAACTTTCAACCCTTCAACATACTTCGCATGAGAAAACTTGCACTAACTATTGCCGCTTCGCTTTCGCTGCTTTTGGCCGCGAATGCGCAGAAAAAAGAAATCAATTATGCCCAGGCATTTGAAAATGCACCCACGGGCATAAGCCAGTCCTTACCAATGGTTGTGGGATGGGAGGATGATGCACATTTTGTTGAAGCCCGCCGCGGCGAAGGTCGCAGCTTTATCCGCGAACTGGTGAATATAAAAACGGGCGAACGCAAACCCTATTCCGAAGAGCCGGAAGCCACTCCCGCCATCGATCCGGGATTGCCAAAAGAAGCAAAGAATGCTACCTATAGTCCTGATGGGAAAAAGATTGCCTTTACCCTCGACAATAACCTGTTTGTAAAGGACCTTGCTGCGGGCGATACCCGGCAGATCACTACTGATGGCTCTTCTACCATCAAGAATGGCTATGCGTCCTGGGTTTATTTTGAAGAGATACTGGGTCGCCGCAGCCGCTACCGGGCATTCTGGTGGAGCAACGACAGCAAGAGTGTCGCATATATGCGGTTCGATGATACCGAAGTGCCGGTTTATCCCATCTACGTGCTCAAAGACCAGCATGGCTACCTCGAAAAAGAGCATTATCCCAAACCGGGAGACCCCAACCCCAAAGTACGGATGGGAATCGCTGATGTCTCGAACGGCAACACCGTCTGGGCCGATTTCAATGAGAACGATGACCAGTATTTTGGCGCGCCTTACTTTACGCCCACAGGCGAACTTTGGGTGCAATGGATGAACCGCGGACAGGACCAGTTGAAAATATTCCGGATCAATCCGGTATCGGGCGAAAAGTCACTGATTTACGAGGAGGCGCAATCCACCTGGATTGATCTGGATAAGGGCGACCGGGTAACTTTTATGCCGGGCGGTAAAGGATTCTTCCTGAAAAGCGACAAGAGCGGTTGGCAGCAATTGTACTGGTTCGATATGAATGGCAAACTAATGGGTCAACCCACACAGGGTGAATACACCGTAGGCAGCATTTTCAAGATCGATGAAAAAAGCAAGACCCTCTATTTCAACGCACGCAAAGAAAACAGCGCGCGCTGGGATCTCTACAGTGCCAGCTTCGATGGCAAGAAGATGACCCGACACTCTTTCGGCGAGTATAATTTCAGCGGTATGGAAATTTCGCCCGGCAACAAGTATTTTATTACCACCTATTCTAATATTACCACACCTTCAACGATGGTGTTGATGGATATGAAGGGGAAAGTGGTGAAAGAGCTGGCCAACGCAAAAGGTGAAAACTTTTCAGACTATGCCCAGCCTCGCAAGGAGCTGCATCGCGTGAAGTCGGCCGATGGATTGTTTGATTTGCCCGTGCTGATAATATATCCCCTCAATTTTGACCCCAATAAGAAATACCCCGTGCTTGCCAGCATTTATGGCGGTCCCAACTCGGGTCGCATTATGGATACCTGGCAAACTAGCTCCACGGAACTTTGGTGGGCCAAAGAAGGCATGATACAGGTAGTGTTTGATAACCGAAGTAGCGGTCATTTTGGAAAGAAAGGAATGAACTATATCCATCGCCAGATGGGTAAATACGAGATAGAAGACTATATGCAATGCGCGAAATGGCTGCGCGATAAGCCCTGGGTAGATGGCGAACGCATAGGTATTACCGGCGGCAGCTTTGGCGGGTATATGACCTGCATGGCGCTTACTTATGGAGCCGATGTATTTACGCATGGTATAGCCAATGCTTCGGTTACCGACTGGCAGTTTTACGATACGCATTACACGGAAAGATATATGGATACGCCGGCCGAGAATCCGGAAGGCTATAAACTTACTTCGGTGATGACCTATGCTGATCGCCTGAAAGGAGTGCTGAGGATTGTGCACGGTACTTCCGACGACAATGTACATATGCAGAATTCGCTGACGCTCATCAGCAAACTGCAGGACCTGAAGAAGCATTTTGAGTTTATGTTGTATCCCGGTGAGCGGCATGGTATTGGCGGCAACAATGCAGCCAAGGGCTTACATAACCGCACGGAAGCGTATCAGTTTTATTACCAGCATTTGCTACGAAAGCCCATGCCGGAGGCGTTTTGGAAGCCGGCGGGGCAGCGGGCTTTTTAATACAGAAACCTTGCAGATCTTTAAAATAAACCCCACAGGTCTATAAGACCTGTGGGGTTTTGATTTATTTCAGTATCTCTCTTGAAATCACCAGCTTCTGAATTTCGCTGGTGCCTTCGCCAATCGTGCAAAGTTTGGCATCGCGATAAAACTTTTCTACCGGAAAGTCTTTGGTATAGCCATAGCCGCCAAAAATCTGAACGGCATCATTGGCCACTTTTACCGCCACTTCACTCGCATAATATTTGGCCATGGCCGCTTCGCGTGTAACCGGAAGCTTACGATTCTTGCGGTCGCAGGCCTGCAGTGTCAGCAATTCCGCTGCGGCAATCTCTGTAGCCATATCGGCCAGCTTAAAGGAGATGGCCTGGAAACTGGCGATGGGTTTATCAAATTGATGCCTTTCCTGCGCGTATTGCAGTGCAGCTTCATAAGCGCCTTTCGCAATCCCCAGCGATAGCGAAGCGATGGAGATGCGGCCGCCATCCAGCACGGCCATGGCCTGCTTAAACCCTTCACCCACTTCTCCCAGCCGCTGGCTGTCGGGAATCCGGCAATTGTCAAATATCATTTCCGCGGTTTCACTGGCCCGCATACCCAGTTTGTTTTCTTTCTTGCCTGCCGAAAATCCGGGAGTTCCCCGCTCTACCACAAAGGCTGTAGAATTATTCCGCGTCCGGGGCTCGCCGGTGCGGCAAATAACTACGGCCAGGTCCCCGCTCTTGCCATGGGTAATCCAGTTCTTGGTGCCATTGATGATCCATTCCTCTCCATCCTTCACGGCAGTGCAGCGCATATTGCCGGCATCGCTGCCCGTATTAGCTTCCGTAAGTCCCCAGGCTCCCAACCACTCACCTGTTGCCAGCTTGGGCAGGTAGTTTTGCTTTTGCTCCTCATTGCCAAAGCTCAGAATATGTCCGGTGCAGAGTGAATTATGGGCGGCCACACTCAGGCCAATGGATCCGCAGACCTTAGCAATTTCTTCAATCACCGTCTTGTATTCGGTATAGCCCAGCCCGGCGCCACCATATTTCTCGGGCACCAGCACGCCCAACATGCCCAGATGGCCCATTTCGCGAAATAGCGGCAGGGGAAATTCCTGGCTTTCATCCCATTCCATTACATGTGGCCTGATCTGCTGCTGCGCGAAATCGCGCGCCATCTGTGCAATCTGCGTGGTGGTTTCCGTTACCTGAAAATTCATATGAGTAGTTGCGATTATAGAAAGCGCAAGATAAGAAATATTTTTAGAAGACTAACAAGTGTTAGCAGAGTAGTAAGTTGTAAGTGGGGAGTAGTAAGTGGGGTTTATTCAAATCGGTCTTTTTCGTTTAGGACATAAGAAGAGATTATTGAAGGTCGATCTACAATAACTTAAATCCTACAAATTCCTACTCACTACTATCTACTTACAACTTACTACTTCCTACTTTCAACTTCAACCCATCAACGGCCAATTCCATTCCTTCCGGCAATTCCGCTGATACTTCTTTGTGCAGGCCCAATTGATGGGATATATGTGTGAAATAGGCACGTGGAATTTCAAGCTCCCTAACAAGGTCGATAGCTTCCTGCAGGTTGAAATGTGAAATATGTTTTTCGCGGCGCAGGGCATTTAGTACCAGCACCTGGCTGCCTCTTATCTTTTCCTTCTCATCCTCTTCAATAAAATTGGCATCGGTAATATAGGTGAAATCGCCAAAGCGAAAGCCCAGTACGGGCATTTTCAAATGCCATACGCGTATGGGAATGACGGGGATGTCGCCTACAACAAATGGTTCATGGCCGATGGAATGCATATTGAGCTCGGGAATGCCGGGATATCGCGTATCTGTAAAAGCATAATAAAAATCACGCCGTACCGCTTCTTCCGTGAGGGCATCGGCATAGATATCGATGGGTCTTTGCAGGCGGTAATTGAATGCCCGGATATCATCCAGCCCAGCCATATGGTCTTTATGGGGATGGGTGAAGAGTACGGCGTCCAGCGATTTCACCTTTTCGCGCAGCATCTGGTAGCGGAAATCAGGACCCGTATCCACCACCAGGCTGGTTTGTTCGGATTCCACAAGTATGCTGGAGCGAAGCCGTTTATCGTGCGGGTCAGCCGACTGGCAAACCTGGCAATCGCACCCAACCATGGGCACACCGCTGCTGGTGCCTGTGCCCAGAAAACGAATTTGCAATGAAGGATAATTCACTGGCTAAAGATAACCCGTTCAGGCAGTTTCAGCCTCCGGGTTTTCCAGTTTATTCATAATACCGGTGTAGAGCTTACGGGCTTCCTCGCTCAACAGGTCGGGATTGATATCGAGTTGGGGAATCAGGTCGATCAGGGTATTGATGCGGCCTTCAATCTGAAGGAATTTATTGAGCACTACCACTTTCTTGGCTTCCAGAATGCAATAACCGCTCTGAAATGTGCCCCGCTCATAGCGCAGGATATAACCTGCCTCCTCCGTAACGTTTTCCAGCTTATCCAGGGTAGATTGTGTGTACTTCATCGCTTCAAAATTAAAAAAGCGGCCAGCAGGGCCGGTTAATACTTTTCCACATTTTCAGGTCGCTGTCTATCGCCTATTTCGGCTGCATATTGATGACCGGAACGATCATTTCTTCCAGGCTCACGCCTCCATGCTGAAAGGTATTCCGATAATAGTTCGCGTAATAATTGTAATTGTTGGGATAGCAGAGAAATCCGTCTTCCCGCGCGAAAATAAAACTGGAATTGATGGAGGGTACGGGCAGCCCGATTTCTTTGGGATCGCGAAATGCCAGCACATCTTTGGCATCGTAATTAAGGTTGCGCCCGTGTTTGTAGCGCAAATTGGTGGTAGTTTGCTTATCGCCCACTACTTTGTAAGGCGTTTTTACCCGCACACTACCATGATCGGTAGCGAGGATCAAACGCACTTGCTTATCGGCCAGCTTTTTCAGGGCCTGGTGCAGCGGGGAATGTTCAAACCAACTGGCAGTGATGCTACGGTAACTCATTTCATCGCCCGCCAGTTCCTTCAGTACTTCCATTTCCGTGCGTGCATGGCTGAGCATATCCACAAAATTGTACACGATCACATTCAGATCGTTGTGCAATAAATTGTGGATGGAATTCACCAGTTCCAGCCCGGCCTGGTTATTCAAAACCTTGGTATAGGAAACTTTCAGGTCGCCCTTGCCCGCGCTTTTGAGTTGCTCGCGCAGAAATTCTTCTTCATGTTTATTCTTTCCTCCTTCTTCCTCGTCGTTTTTCCAGAGATCAGGGAATCGTTTCGCGATTTCGCCGGGCATCATTCCCGCAAATATGGCATTGCGTGCATACTGCGTGGCCGTAGGGAGGATGCTGTAAAAACTATCCTCCTCCTGTATGCGGAAACTTTCCGAAAAAATGGGTTGAATGGCTTTCCATTGATCGAAGCGAAGGTTGTCGATTAAAACAAAGAATAGGGGAGTGCCTTTTTCGAGATGTGGCAACACTTTACTCTTCATCAGCGTATGGCTCATTACCGGCGCTTCAGTGCTGCGTGGTGCCAGCCATTTGGCATAATTCCGCGAAATGAATTTATAGAATTCGGTATTGGCTTCGCCTTTTTGGGTGGCCAGCACTTCCTGCATTTCCGGGCTATCGCTTTTTTGCATCTCCAGTTCCCAATACACCAGCTTCTTGTATATATCCATCCACTCGTTGTAATCGGGATTGCTGTTCAGCGCCATGAAAAGATTCCGGAACTGTTGTTGATAGGCGGTGGTTGTTTTTTCTGCCACCAGGCGCTTATTATCGATAATCTTCTTCAAACTCAACCAGACCTGGTTGGGATTCACGGGTTTGATGAGGTAGTCGCTGATCTGCGAGCCTATGGCCTCATCCATCAGGTTTTCCGTTTCATTCTTGGTGATCAGAACTACCGGCAGCGATTGATTGGTCTCCTTAATCTTGGCCAGGGTTTCAAGACCGGTAATCCCGGGCATGCTCTCATCTATCAGCACCACATCCACCGGGTTGTCGCGCACATAATCGATGGCGTCGAACCCATTGGTGAATGTTTGCACTTCGTAACCCTTATTTTCCAGGAAAAGTTTCTGCGATTGCAGGCTTTCAATTTCGTCGTCGACCCAGATGATTTTTGCTATGGCCATTCCTTTTGGTTTCTGATGAATACAGCACTCCGGTTTCAAACGCCAGGTATTGGTCGATGAAACCGGAGTGAACTCAAATTTACCCTTTATTCTCCCACATCGTATTTTTGTATTTCTGTCTTTAACAAAAACCCAACAATGCAGCCGGTACGTAAGATCATTAACGATCCTGTTTATGGGTTCATCACCATTGATGATCCATTGATTCTTCGGATCATAGCGCACCCCTGGTACCAGCGTTTGCGCAATATTCACCAGATGGCATTTGCCCACCTGGTTTATCCCGGGGCCATGCATTCGAGGCTGCATCATTCCCTGGGTGCTTACCACCTGATGGGCCGCGCACTGGAAACCCTGCGCCGGAAAGGGGTGGATATTAGCCGGGAAGAGGAGCAGGGGGCGGGAGCCGCCATACTCCTGCACGATGTGGGACATGGTCCATTCTCTCATGCCCTCGAAGAAGAATTGATTCCCGGTATTCGCCATGAAGCCATCAGCCTGATGATCATGGAACAATTGAACCGGGAGATGAATGGTGAACTGGATACAGCTATCGCCATTTTCAAAGATCAGTATCCCAAAAAATTTCTCCATCAACTGGTATCGGGTCAATTGGATGTGGACCGGATGGATTATCTCAATCGAGATAGTTTTTTTACAGGTGTAGCTGAAGGAGTGATTGGATACGACCGTATCATAGAAATGTTGCAAGTGAAGGATGGTGAATTGCTGGTGGAAGAAAAGGGCATCTATTCCATTGAGAAATTCCTGGTGTCGCGCCGCCTGATGTACTGGCAGGTGTATTTGCACAAAACGGTACTGGGTGCGGAAATGATGCTGGTGCGCATCATTCGCCGGGCTAAGGAACTTTTGAGAAAAGGCGAAGACATAAGGGCCGGCTCCCTCGCTTTTGACTTTTTTCTGAAGAAACAGGATAGCGCAACATTTGCAGAATCCCTGCCCGTTTTTTGTCGGCTCGATGATCATGATGTGATGGCCACCATCAAAAACTGGTGCCTGCATCCCGACAAAATTCTTTCTACGCTTTGCCGATCCCTGGTGGAGCGCCGTCTTTTCAAAACAAAACTGCAGGCGGCGGAGATACCGGAGTATTGGCTGCGCGAAGTGCAGGAAGCCGTGAGTCAAAAACTGGAGATCAGCCGGGAAGAGGCTTCCTATTTTGCCTTTACGGGCGTGGCGCAAAACACCACCTATAATATAGAGGATGAGAGGATCCGGATATTATTCAAAGACGGCAGCATCCGCGATATTTCAGAAGTGGATAATGCGCTGATACAGCACAACCTGAGCCGCCCTGTTAAAAAATATTACATTTGCTTTTATCGTTATGAATGAGGAGGCCTACAAATACCGGCTTCTCTTTTATCCAATCATCTGAAAGAACAAAAATGACTTTTCCCGCATCACAGATCGCCTTACTGGTACAGGGCAGGATCGAAGGCAATCCCGACGTACAGGTTTCCTCCTTTGGCAAAATTGAAGAAGCCGGTGAGGGGCAGCTCAGTTTCCTGGCCAATCCAAAGTATGAGGACTATCTCTATAATACCAGGGCCAGTGTGATCATCATCAGCGAATCCTATCAATTGCGCCAGCCCGTGACCGCCACGCTGATCAGGGTTGCGGATGCTTATACGGCTTTTGCCACCCTGCTGGCCAAATACCAGGCTATGAAACAGCAGCAGTTGCAGGGTATTCAGCAGCCTTCCTATATCGCGCCATCGGCAAGCTATGGAGATAATGTATTCATCGGGGCGTTTGTGTATATAGGCGAGCAGGTGAGCATCGGAAAGAATACCAAGATATACCCTGGCGCTTTTATCGGCGATAATGTGGTGCTGGGCGATGACTGCATGATTCATCCCGGTGTGAAGATTTATCACGATTGCCGGATCGGCAACAGGGTCACCATACACGCGGGCACTATCATTGGTAGCGATGGCTTTGGCTTCGCGCCGCAGGCCGACGGCAGTTTTCAAAAAGTTCCTCAGATTGGTAATGTGGTGATTGAAGATGAAGTGGAAGTGGGCGCCAATGCAACAATTGATCGCGCTACTATTGGGAGTACGCTCATTCACAAAGGCGCTAAACTCGACAACCTGATTCAGATTGCACATAATGTAGAAGTGGGATATAGCACGGTGATTGCCGCTCAGGCCGGCATCAGCGGCAGTACCAAGATTGGGAATGGGGTGATGATTGGAGGACAGGCAGGCATCGTGGGCCATATACAATTGGGCGATGGCGCCAAAGTGAACGCGCAAAGTGGCGTCAGTAAATCCATTGAACCCGGCAAGGCTGTTACCGGCTCGCCGGCATTTGATTATACCTCCGCCTTACGCAGCCAGGCCGTACAGCGTCGGTTGCCGGATCTGGAGAAGCGCGTAAAGGAACTGGAGCAAATGCTCCGCCAGCTACTCGCGGAAAAAGCCAGCCTCGGCTGATTTAATTCAACCTTAAACTGCTGATAACATGCGCAGACTGACTTCGCTGCTCCTCTTCCTGCTAATAACTTTGCTGGCCGCTGCGCAGGGAAAGCCGGCTTATGTTTTATACGACAAGAAGGGCCGGAAAGTGAAGTATGGAAAAATGCTACGCGATCTTTCGCGCAAGGATTTTGTGCTCTTTGGGGAATTGCATAATAGCGCCATCAGCCACTGGCTACAACTGGAGTTGACCAAAGATTGTGATGCCAGCCGCGATTTGATTCTTGCTTTTGAAATGCTGGAGCAGGACAACCAGGAAGCGGTAAACCGATACCTGCAGGGCGCCATCAATCAGAAAGGCCTCGACACTGCAGCCCGGCTTTGGCGGAATTACAATACCGACTATGCACCGCTGGTAAATTATGCCCGCGACAATAAGATTAAGGTTGTTGCCAGCAATATCCCCCGCCGCTATGCCTCCATGGTATTTGGGGGCGGCTTTGCGGTACTTGATACGCTTCCGGAGAAAGAAAAAGCATGGATTGCCCCGCTCCCCATCGCCTACGATCCGGAACTGCCGGGCTATAAGAAAATGCTGGAAATGATGCCCGGCCATGGCGGCGACAACCTGCCCCGTGCGCAAGCCGTAAAGGATGCTACCATGGCCCATTTTTCATTGAAGGCCTATGAACCGGGAAAATTGCTGATCCACTTCAATGGCGCTTATCATTCCGAAAATTATGAGGGAATACTCTGGTATCTGCAAAGACAGGCGCCGCAACTGAAGTATGCTACTATCACCACAGTAGTCCAAAAAGACATTTCAAAGCTGGACAAGGATCATCGTAATAAGGCAGACTATATTATTTGTGTGGATGAGGATATGACAACAACTTATTAATTTGTTGATTTGTGAATTTGAAAATTTGTTTGTTTGATGAGAATTGTACAAATTCCCAAATTCCCAAATTCCCAAATTAGTCTTTCAGTTCTCGCTGCCCTGCATGCACCGCCTGGCTAATTTCCAATATCAGTGTGGGATCTTTTTCAATGGCGTTTCCGACAACGATCATATCGGCGCCGGCTTTACAGTTGCGATAGGCTTTTTCGGGATCGGTGATGCCACCGCCGATGATCAGGGGGCATTGTATCTGGCTGGAAACGGCCTGGATCATTGATTCGGTGATGGGCCGGCGGGCGCCGCTGCCTGCGTCCATATAAATCAGTTTCATACCCAGCATTTCGCCGGCCATGGCCGTGCAGAGCGCAATTTCGTTCTTATCGGCCGGCACCGGCGTGGCGTTGCTGATATAGGAAACCGTAGTGGGCGCGCCACCATCTATAACTATATAGCCGGTACTCATGATCTCCAACCCGCTCTGGCGAACCGCCGGGGCTGATACCACGTGTTGCCCGATTAGCAACTCGGGGTTCCGTCCTGAAATCAGGGAAAGATAAAGCAGGGCATCCGCATGTCGGCTGATTTGGGAAGGGCTTCCGGGGAAAAGGATTACCGGTATCTGGCAGGATTTCTTAATATGTTGCACACATTCATCCAGGTGATTGGATATTACGAGGCTGCCGCCCAACAGGAAATAGTCAACTCCCGCACGGGTGGAAAGCTCCACCAATTCATCTAACAGGCTGGTATTCACCTTATCAGGATCAATCAGTACGGCGAAGGATTTTTGCCCCTTGCGTTTCTTTTCCAGTAGTTCATGATAAATCGTCGACTTCATCCGATGCCTGTTGGGTTCTTGCAAAAATGCAAAAAGTTTTTGGTAATTGCGTGGGGGAGGTGAAAGTAGTGAGGCGAGAGGCGTGAGGCGTGAATCGTGAGGCGTGAATCGTGAGGCGTGAGGAAATGTGCTGGCCTCGTAAATTTCATCGGGAAGTCGTCAATTCCCGCCCAGAATAATCTTGTTTCCGGCTGTTGGGCTGCCTTACTACCCCGGTCTCACGTCTCACGATTCACGCCTCACGATTCACGCCTCACGTCTTTGTCACGTCCTAAAAAAAGTTGACACTTTTACTGTAATGATTTATCTGCGTTC
>JBIQMS010000043.1:0-39618 GCA_044463125.1 Terrimonas ferruginea | reverse complement strand
ACATAAAAAATATGTTTTAAAAAAATTGGAAAATAACGGTATAACTGCGGGAAAAGATTCCTGAACACTGGATCTGTTTGAAGAGCTGAAGTATTTCCCGCAGATTTTTCCGCAGATGAGCGCAGATAAATGACTATTGAAAAAAGGGTCGACTTTTTTAGGACCTGACAACGTGGATAGGGGCTATGATCGCGAATTTTAACCTTCGACTTCTGTGCTCAAACATAAAAAATCCTTCCACGCCAGCAATGCTCCGCATGGAAGGATTCCCATATTTCAGATAATTTATTTCGGGCAAGTCCGAAATAAATTATTGCCACACAATCTGGCCCCGGATTTCACCGAACCAGCGATAATAAAGGTTGCCGGGCGCAGCAACAGGCAAAATCGTTTTGGTATGCAGCGTAATGTAGTATAATCCGTTTAAGAGATCCTGTTCTTTCACTTTCACATCATCCACCTGCAAAGTGCCGCTATAGCTGCCGCTGGAAGGATAGAGTGGACGAAAAGGAGCTGATGTTTGTCCGATAAATTGTTGCAATACCACATAAGGAGTAGTGGCATAAGATGTGGGGTTCGCTCCTGTGAATGCAGGGTTAACGGCCGGGAAACCAATTGGTGCCGGACCGTTTACGCGAACAGCTACCACGCTGTCACTCAGACCAGACCAGCTGATGGTATAATTGAGTTGTTTGGCTCTTCGATCATAGCTCACACTCAACTGGCCAAGGCCTGCGCTGGGTGTGCCATTCGGTGCCACCTGGGCACCCGTCATGGGTATGTCGGATTTTTGATAAAGGTTGACCTTGTCTTTTTCGGAATCTTTTTCGCAGGAACTAAGGCCGGTCATAAGGCCCAGGCATACTGTGGCCAAAGCAGTTAGTGAAAACCATTTCATGTTGCATGATTTAGGGTAAATATAAGGATAAATTATATTCGCCCTTTCAGCCCGGCATTATTTTAATCCCTTCATTTTCCACGTATTGCTTCCCTCATTTTAGCTATTGAACGCCAAAGCGAAGGGTGTGCGTTTCACCATTTTTATCCATTACCTGCAGCAGGTACAGGCCATCGGAAGGCCGGCTCACGAAGGGTTTTATCGCCAAAACCTGACCCTGGATGCCCGTGCCGGTCCTGCCATGCGACATCAAACGCCCATTCATGTCATACAGCCTCCATTCCTGAACCTGTTTTCCCGGGGGGATAATCAGGTTAATAAAATCGCCGGTTAGCAGGGTGGGATAGAGGCCCCATTGCTTCGAAGGATCTGCGGTGATTTCAACTTTTAATACAGAAGAATAGCTCAGTTTTTGTTGCCGGTCGCGCATGGCCAATCTGTAGTAAGTCCTGGTCGAGAATGGAGCATTATCGATCGCCTGAAACCAGATGCGGTCAAAACGCGTGGTACCCTGGCTCGCTCCCACTTCCAAATAAGGGGAGAATTGGCGACCGTCGTTGCTACGTTCCACTATGAATTCTGACGGATCGCTGTCCCGGCTCAACTCCCACTCCAGTCGCACCTGACCAGCTACAGGGGTGGCGCTGAATTGTAAGAGTTTTATGGGCAGTATGATGTTAGATTGCACACTCACGCTGATCCGGTTGCCGCCACCGTTTTCATAATATTCGAGCACCAACTCATGCATGCCAGAGAGGTTGGCTGTGTAGGTTTGTGTATTGTACGACTGGTCCCACCAGCTATTGATGACCCAGGTATTTCCTCCGTCGAGGCTCAGCCGGTAGCCATCATCACCACCCACCGTGAAAACATAGTTGCCATCCGGGAAATTCTTGCGAAGCCGGTATCGCACGCTGAAAGTTTCCGTTTGTACACTGCAGGCACTGGTGTTGTAAAAAACATTATCACCGCCAAAATTCTCATCAAACGACATATTTCCGGGCGCACCTTTCATCACCATTCCCTTGTACCCATCGAAATTGGTACCATCATATACATAGCCGCGCCAGGTATCATTATTCCCATAAGCGGAAGGGTCTTCAGAACCCATACAAGTGCTGGCCACAGTAAACTGTATCCGGTTTTGCCCACCGTTCTCATAATATTCCAGTACCATGTCCACCGGACCAGATAACCAAACCGAATAGCTCGCCTGCGCAAAAGCCTGATCCTGCCAACGATTGATGACCCAGGTACTGCCACCATCCAGGCTGAGCCGGAATCCATCATCGCCACCAACCGTAAACTGATAACCACCCGGACTGAAATTCTTGCGCAACTTATAGCGTACGCTGAATGTATTGGTATTAACCGAACAGCCATTGGTGGGGTAATTCACATTATCGCCGCCAAACTGTTGATTGAAATTTGGGTTGCCGGGACTGCCTTCTGTAACATAGCCCCTGTAGCTGGTAAAGTTCATGTTGTCGTACACATAACCAATCCATGTATCATTGTTACCAAAACTGGTTTGATTGCCCTGGGGCGTGCAAGGTTGGGCATTCGACAATATGGAAAAAATACCCAGAATGGGTAACACAAGTAGAAGTCTCTTCATGATATTGGATTCTCCGAAGGTTGAAAAATAAGTAGTCCTAACGTAAAAAGATAGGGGTTAGTACTTATTATTTCAAAACTTTGATATATGTCAACGTTGCCGGGAGCGACAGGAAAAATTACCTGGTAGAATTACGATCCTATGTGGTTCACAAGATTACTGCAGCTTATTTTTTATTTCCTGCAATTTCAGCAGCGCTTCCACCGGGGTCAGCCGGTTGATATCGATCCCATTCAGCAGTAAGCGGATCTCTTCAAAAGTTTGGGAGTGCGCATCGAAAATGGAGAGTTGAACCTGCGGGCTACTGATCTGCTTCACTTTTTCTGTGGTGCTGGTTTCTGAAGAACTGGCACCTGCCTGCGCGTGTGATTGCTCAAGTTGGTGAAGGATTTCATTGGCCCGCTGAATGAGGCTGGGAGGCATGCCAGCCATACGTGCTACGTGGATACCAAAGCTATGGGTGCTGCCGCCAGGTGCCAGTTTACGAAGGAAAATGATCTTGTTGCCAATCTCTTTGTTGGTGATATGGTAGTTCTTTACCCTTGGTAATCTTTCTTCCAATTCATTCAGTTCATGGTAATGGGTGGCGAAAAGCACTTTGGGCATGGCGGCCGACTGGTGAAGAAATTCGGCAATGCTCCACGCAATGGAAATTCCGTCGTAGGTGGAAGTGCCGCGGCCTATTTCATCCAATATCACCAGGCTTCGTGCAGTGATATTGTTGATGATGGAAGCAGTCTCATTCATCTCAACCATAAACGTAGATTCACCCCCGCTCAGGTTGTCGGAAGCGCCAACACGCGTGAAGATGCGGTCTGTTAACGAAATTCTGGCTTCGCTGGCAGGCACAAAGCTGCCCATATGCGCCATCAGGGTAATTAAAGCGGTTTGCCGCAACAAGGCGCTCTTACCGCTCATATTGGGCCCGGTCAGAATAATAATCTGTTGATCGGCTTTATCGAGCAGGAGATCATTGTGGATATACGCTTCACCCGTTGGTAAATGCCTTTCTATAACGGGATGCCGCGCTTCTTTCACTTCCCATTCATCACCTTCATGCAGTCTTGGTTTTTTGTAGCGATAATAAAGCGCATTCTGCGCAAAGCAACAAATGCAATCGAGTATTGCCACCAGTTGTCCATTGGTCTGTAAACGGGCAACATCTTCCAACACTTCGGTCACCAGGTTTTCAAAAAGTTGCTGTTCCAGCGTCGCGATCTTTTCTTCTGCTCCGGTAATTTTTTCTTCGTATTCCTTCAACTCCGGTGTAATGTAGCGCTCGGCATTGGCCAGAGTTTGCTTACGCATCCATGTTTCCGGCACTTTGTTTTTATGTGAGTTGGTGACTTCGAGATAGTAACCGAACACATTATTAAAACCAATCTTCAGCGAATGAATACCGGTTTTCTCTGCCTCCCTTGCTTGCAATCCCGCCAGGTATTCCTTGCCATGATGCGCTATCTTGCGCAAATCATCCAGTTCGGCTGATACGCCTTCCCGGATAATGCCCGGCTTATTGGCGGCATTGGGAGGTTCATCGGTCAGTTGACCGAATATTTGCGCGGCAAGTGCCGGACAGGGGTTCATGCGACCCGCCAGTTGTTGCAGGAGCGGATTGCCAGCGAGGCTGCACAATTCCTTTAAGGTTTCAATTTGTTTCAAACCCCTGGCCACCTGCAATACCTCGCGTGGATTTATTTTCCGCATGGGCGCCCTTGCCACCAGTCTTTCAATATCGCCACATTGCCGTATGCATTGCACTAATTGTCCCCGCAGATCTGTTTCCAGTACAAGGAATTCCACAGCATCGAGTCGTTCCTGGATTTGACGGATATCTTTCAGTGGAAAAATGATCCACCGCTTCAATAGCCGCGCGCCCATGGGCGAAACGGTATTGTTGAGGACATCGTAGAGCGTGTGATTGCCTTCCGACTGACCATGAATCAGTTCCAGGTTACGGATCGTAAACCGATCCATCCAGAGAAAATCATCACGATCTATTCTTTGCAGCGAGCTGATATGTTGCAGGTTCGGATGCTCGGTATCACGGAGATAATGAATGAGGGCACCGGCGGCTGTCAGACCCAATTCCAGTTCGTCAACGCCAAAGCCTTTCAATGAATGGGTTTGAAAATGCCGGAGCAGGGTTTCCTGCGCATAGGCAAGATCGAATATCCATTCATCGAGCGAGTAGGTGTACACTTTTCCGCCAAACTGTTCCTTGAATTTTTTTTGCTGCTGTCGCTGAAACACTACTTCAGAGGGACGAAAGCTTTGGATGAGTTTGTCGGCATATTCCCGGTCGCCTTCCGCTACAAAGAATTCACCGGTACTGATGTCGAGAAAAGCAAGGCCATAGGCGTCTTCACCTGCAAAGTGCAAGGCGGCCAGGAAATTATTGGCCTGGTGGTCGAGCAGTTTATCCTGTGTGGCGGTTCCCGGCGTCACCATTTCAGTCACTCCACGTTTCACCACACCCTTGGCCTGCTTGGGGTCTTCCAGTTGATCGCAAATGGCTACCCGGTGCCCGGCTTTTACCAGTTTATGCAAGTAGGTATCCAGCGCATGGTGGGGGAAACCGGCCAGCTCTGCGGATGCAGCAGCTCCATTATTGCGTTTGGTCAAAGTAATACCCAGCACTTTGGAGGCGATGATGGCATCGTTTCCAAATGTCTCATAAAAATCTCCTACCCTGAACAATAGCACGGCGTCGGGATACCGCTGCTTGATAGCCCGGTGCTGCTGCATCATGGGTGTTTCCGCACTCTTTGTTTTTGACATGTTAACGCTCCGTTAATATACATTCCGACTGGCGACAAAAATAAGGAACTGTTTATGTAACTGACTCCTTCTGGGAATCCTGTTGAAAACTCCACTATTATGCGAATATTTATTTTCTTATTCCTGGGCATGCTTCCCATCGCCGTGTTGGCGGAGGATACCGTACGGGTACAGGCGCCCATTCAGAAGGCAACGGTATATTTTGGGTATGGCGCGGAGCTGTCTCATAAATCCAAAGCATCCATTCAGGCGGATACAAGAATCCTGATACTGGATCAGTTGAGCACAACTGTTGATCTCCAAAGCCTGCAGGTGAGTTTGCCGGGCGATATCGCCATCCTTTCGCAGCGCTTTGAGGTATTTGCGCCGCCGGCGCCCATCATTGCGAAATCGAAGGAATGGCTGTATTGGGAAGACAGTCTGGAACGGTTAAAAACCAATTGGAGCCGGCTCGAGAATCTCGAGAAGATTGAAGAGGAGACCCTGAAATCGACTGGTAAATTAATTGAGATGGCGCTCGAAGGCTCCGCGCCTAACAGTGTCCGCAGCGCGGAAGTTTTGCGTCTTGTTGATTACTACAACGAAAGAATTGAAAAGGGGCGTAACGAAATTTTTGCCCTGCTTCAGCAGAAAAAGCTTAACCAGCTCGCACAGTCCGGCGTGCGGGAAAAGATAAAAGCTCTTCAGGAAAAATCGCCGCTCGCTCCCAAACCTTATGGTCGCGTGATCTTACAAATAAAAGGGAAGAAAATGGGTGAGACGCCCATCAGTCTGAGTTATTATACTTCCCGCGCGGGTTGGACGCCCAGCTATGATGTACGCGTAAACTCACAGACCAATAAAGTGCAGTTGGTGTACAAAGCAACCATCAGCCAAACCAGCGGCGTGGATTGGAAGAATACTAAACTGGTACTGAGTACCGGCACTCCCAATTTTGGCGTATCGGCGCCCGTTTTGTCGCCCTGGTATCTGCAATTGTATGTGCCGCAATTGTACAATCAATTACAGGGAAAAGCACCAGGTATCAACCTTCATCGCAATGCCATTCAGAGTTTCGATAAGGATGCGGCTTTGAATGAAGTAGTGATCATAAGGGGAGCTTCAAATTACCAGGAGGAATATGCTGATACCTCCCGGCCCTATACGCTGGAAGATTTTACCAGCCTGCAACAGGGTCAGCTCAATACCAATTTTGAAATTGACTTGCCCTACGACATCACCGGCGATGGCGAATTACATGCGGTGAATATCCGGGAGGAGGAAATACAGACAGTTTTGAAAAACTATGCCGTTCCCCGCCTGGAGCAGGAAGCCTATCTGCTGGCCGAAGTACCCGATTGGCAAAACCTTGACCTTTTACCCGGCGATGCGAATATCATTATGGACGATACCTATATCGGCAAGTCGCTGATAGATCCCAACAGTACGGCCGACACGCTGAACCTTTCGCTGGGTAAGGACAAGCGCCTGCAGGTGAAGCGTGGCACCGTAAAGGAGTTGAGCAGTTTGAAGTCTTCGGGAGGCTATCAGCGGCAAACTTTCACATATGAAATAAAGGTGAAGAATACCAAGCTTACGGAAGTGAATGCGCTGGTAAAGGATCAGATACCGCTTAGCCAGATCAAGGAAGTGGAAGTGAAACTGGAGGATGATGGCGGTGCCGCTTATAATGAAGAGGTGGGCGTGCTGACATGGAAGCTGCAATTGAAACCTGGCGAAAGCCGCTCGCTCCGGTTCAGTTATACCATTAAGTATCCCAAGGGAAAACGAATTGTCAATATGAAGTAGTCGACATTTAAATGGTTCCGGCTTTTGGCACGCAAACGTATCAATTCGCAGGTGGCCGGAACCATTTTCACCCATTCATTTGCTAATTTTGCGCCATGCGCAAATTGAGCATGGCCGAGCTGGGCCGTAAATCGGTGGAGGAAGTGAAGCAGGCGGAAAAACATCCGGTTATAGTGGTGTTGGAAAATATCCGCAGCGCCTATAATGTGGGTAGTGTATTTCGTACGGCAGATGCGTTTCTGGTGCAGGCCATCTACATCATCGGCTATTCAGCCAAACCCCCACATAAGGAAATTCGGAAAACGGCCCTCGGAGCGGAGGAGTCAGTGGATTGGCAACATTTTCATACCAGCGCCGAAGCGATTGAAGCTATACGCCAACGCGGATATCGCGTGTATGCGGTGGAACAGGCGGAGAATAGTATCCCATTGCAGGATATCAATGGCCTTGAGAAAGGTCCGGTAGCCTTTGTGTTTGGCAATGAAGTAACCGGAGTGGAGTCTTCAACCATTTCCCTTTGTGATGGTTGTATTGAAATCCCGCAGTTTGGTATGAAACATTCCCTTAATATTGCCACCGCGGCGGGCGTAGTGCTCTGGGAGAGGGTCCGCAGCTTTGCCCTTCATGCTCAAAACGCCGGCTCCTGATATGGTGACTGTAAAGAAATATTTAAGCCTCATCAAGTTTTCGCATACCATTTTCGCGATGCCCTTCGCATTAATAGGCTTCGCCCTCGGAATTATTTATTCGTCAGAATATCCAATTACCTCCTCAAATTCCCAAATTCCCAAATTCTCAAATCAACAAATCAACATTTCAACCCAAACCGCCCTGCTCCTCCTGCTCGTCATCCTCTGCATGGTATTCGCCCGCAGTGCGGCCATGGCATTCAACCGCTATCTCGACCGGCATTTTGACGCGAAGAATCCACGCACGGCTATCCGGGAAATTCCGGCCGGCATTTTGCGTGCGGAGAACGTGCTCTGGTTTACGATCATCAATTCGCTGCTGTTTATCATCACTACTTTTTTCATCAACCGGCTTTGCTTCTACCTTTCTCCGGTTGCCCTGGCTGTGGTGCTGGGCTATAGCTATACCAAGCGCTTCACGCCGCTTTGTCACCTGGTATTGGGGGTAGGCTTGTCGTTGGCGCCAATAGGGGCTTTTTTGGCAGTAACCGGGGAGTTTCAGTTGTTGCCCCTGCTTTTTTCTTTTGCGGTGATATGCTGGGTGAGTGGTTTCGACATTATTTATGCATTGCAGGATGAAGAATTTGACCGCTCAGAGAAATTATATTCCATTCCCGCCTGGCTGGGTAAAGCGGCTGCCCTCCGGGTATCGCGTGTGCTTCATGTGTGCAGCGCGATTTTTGTGATTCTTGCCGGATGGTTCGGTGGCCTCGGTATCCTGTATTGGGTAGCGGTTACCGTGTTTGCGGGAATGTTGATCTACCAGCAGTCGATCGTAAAACCCAACGACCTGCGAAAAGTAAATTTGGCCTTCATGACAGCGAATGGAATAGCGTCGGTGGTGTTTGCTACCCTGGCGATAGTTGATTTGTTGATTCGTTGATTTGTTTAATCGTTGAATCGTTGATTTGTTTAATCGTTGAATCGTTGAATCGTTGATTCGTTTAATCGTTTAATCGTTGAATTGTTGTGGTGTTGAATAGTTGTAGTAATTTTAGTGGTGTCGTATTTACCCTCCAAACCGGATTAATCTTTCGTTCACCAATCAATCACCAAAAAAAACATAATCACAGCCTAACAAATACTCAAATAAACAAATCCACAAATCAACGAATAAACAAATCAACGATTCAACGATTCAACGATTAAACAAATCAACAAATAAACAATTCCTCCCTTGCCCCGCATCCTCAGCATCGATTATGGCCTTAAGCGCACCGGCATTGCCGTTACGGATCCCTTGCAGATCATTGCAACGGGCCTGGCTACGGTGGAAACCATGCGTCTGATGCCCTTCCTGCGCGAATACCTGGCGCGGGAGCAGGTGGAAAAAATTATTATAGGCGATCCCCGCAATCTCGACGACTCACCCACGGATGCCACGCCCCTGGTGGACAAATTTGTAAAAGCATTTGAAAAGCATTTTCCGCATATACCCATTCTGAGGGTGGATGAACGCTACAGCTCAAAAATGGCAAAGGATGCCATGCTTGAAATGGGGCTGAAAAAACAGCAGCGGCGGCAAAAGGGACTGGTGGATGAAATTGCCGCCACCATTCTACTCCAGGAATACCTGCAAAGCAAGGCATAAGGCCTTTTGCGAATTATCAGCTAAATTTGCCGTTTATTATCGCATTGAATAGTATGACATTGCCAATTGTTGCTTACGGCCACCCTGTCCTACGCAAAGTGGGAGAGGAGATTACAAAAGATTATCCGGGTTTGGAAAAACTCATTGAGGATATGTGGGAAACCATGTATGCCAGTAGTGGCGTTGGCCTCGCCGCGCCCCAGGTAAACCGGCCCATTCGCCTGTTTGTGATCGACTCCGCGCAAATGTTTGCCAGCATGGACGAGAAGGAGCAAAAGGAGTATGAAGATGCCCCGGGAACCAAGGGCGTATTCATCAATGCGCGTATTGTGGAGCTCGATGGCGAAGAATGGCCTTATAATGAAGGATGCCTGAGCATACCCCGCATCCGGGAAGATGTGACCCGAAACGAAACAGTAACCCTCCGCTATTGCGACGAAAATTTTGAGGAGAAGGAAGAAACCTTTACCGGCCTTACTGCCAGGGTTATACTTCATGAATATGATCATATTGAGGGTAAACTCTTCATCGACTATATGTCGCCTTTCAAAAGAAAACTGATCAAAGGCAAGCTCAATGATATTTCTAAAGGAAAGGTGCATGTGGACTATAAAATGCTTTTCCCTGACAAATAAAGGCAGGCACCTGCTGGCTGTGCTGGCCTGCTGGCTGCTAATATCCCCACCGTTAGCGGGCCAGGAGCCTGATTCCCTTGAAATGGACAGGCTTTCCCGGATGATCTCGCTGAGCGAAGTGGTGTTGCGCACCGATATCAATGTGCCGAAATTTATTGAACGGGTAAAAAACGACACCAGCTTCTATAAAGCATTTCGTAACCTGCGCGTCCTCGGTTTCACTTCCTTCAACGATATCCGTATTCTCGACAAAAAGGGGAAACAAATCGCTTCGCTGCTCAGCAAGACCCGGCAACTACGTGATGCGGATTGCCGCACAATGGAAGTGTTGCAGGAAACAACAACAGGCGATTTCTATGATAGCAGGGGTGGATACAACTACTACACCGCGGAGCTCTATGCCAGCCTCTTTTTTACGCAGGGAAGAGTTTGCGGGGAAGATAATATTGTAGCCGGTACCCGATTTTCACCCAAAGGGAAGAAGGGCATGGCCAAACACAAGGAGCAGCTAAAGCTGCTTTTCTTTAACCCCGGGAAACGGATACCGGGCATACCTCTGATGAGCGATAGAAAGATCGATCCCTTTGATCCAGCCACGGCAGAGCTATATGATTTTGCTATCGACTATACCGACTATAACCAGCAACCCTGTTATATTTTCAAGGTAACAGCCAAAGAGGACCTGCGCGCGGGTCAGCGCGATAAAATGGTGATTGATGAAATGACTACCTGGTTTCATGCAAAAACCATGGAAGTGATGGCCCGCAATTACCACATGAGTTATAATGCGGGTGTTTACGATTTCGATGTGTTCATGGAAGTGGAACTTGCGCATTTTGGCAATTACCTGGTGCCGCGCACGCTTCGCTACAAAGGCAATTGGGATGTGGCCTTCAAACCCAGGGAAAGAGCCGTATTTACGGCTACACTTTCCGATTTCGTTCAACCCTGATCAGGAATTCTTATAGCCGGTGCCGGCCACATAGTTGCGCCATTTTTCAATGAGGTTACGCATATCATCGGGAACCGGCGCTTCAAAATGGACGGGCTCATTGGTTTCAGGATGGGTGAATCCCAGGGTTCGGGCATGCAGGGCCTGACGCGGACAAATGGCGAAGCAGTTTTCCACGAATTGCTTGTATTTGGCAAATACAGTGCCCTTTACGATTTTATCGCCACCATAAAAATCATCGCTGAATAGCGGGTGACCGATATGTTTCATGTGCACCCTTATCTGGTGGGTACGGCCCGTTTCCAGCACGCATTGTACCAGGGTTACGTATCCCAGTCGTTCCAGCACTTGGTAGTGTGTGATGGCTTCTTTACCATGATCCCCTTCGGGATAGGCTTCGAATAGTTTGCGAAAGCGCAGATGACGGCCTACATGCGCAACAATGGTTCCCTTGTCGGCTTCAACATCGCCCCAAACCAGGGCCATGTATTGCCGCTGAATGGTATGATCGTAGAATTGTTTGGCCAGGTGGCGCATGGCGCGGTCGGTTTTGGCCAATACCAGCAGGCCGCTGGTATTTTTATCGATCCGGTGCACTAGTCCAAACCGGGGAAGGCTTTCCTCCGATAGTCCCGGCTGTTGTTGTTGCAGATACCAGGCCACGCCATTGAGCAGGGTGCCGGTATAGTTACCGCTTCCGGGGTGTACCACAATGCCCGCGGGTTTATTGATCACCATCAGTGAGCTATCTTCAAATACGATGTTGAGCTCCATTTTCTCCGGCACCACATCGGTGTCCTCCGGGCTCATATCGCTGTACACCAGAATATCTTCCTGGCCTTTTACCTTATAGTTGGGTCGCACGGGCTTACCATTTACCAGCACCATGCCGAGGTTGATCGCCTTCTGCAATTTGTTGCGGGTGGCGCCCTCTATGCGGTTCATCAGGTATTTGTCGATCCGGAGCGGCTCCTGGCCTTTGTCGGTACGGAAGCTGAATCGTTCGTATAGTTCTTCGCTGCCCTCCTGCGATTCCAGTTCTTTATCCTCCTGTGGTTGGTAAGCCTGATCCATTTTTCGCGTGCAATTTGGCGCAAAGGTAGTTGTTTGGTATTTGTAGTTAATTTTGCAAGGTTTCGGATCGCTTGGTCCTTTCTCCACGCTGAAAAGAATTTAGTATGACGCAGGAAGTTATGTTTCGGGATTTGGGTGTGGTTTCCTACAAAGATGCCTGGGATTACCAGGAAGCTTTGTTACAACAGAATCTAGCTATCAAGGCGGAAAAGAGGCTGGCGGCGGAAAACCAGGCGATCGCTACCAACGATACCTCCCATTACCTGCTTTTTGTGGAGCATCCTCCCGTATTCACGCTCGGTAAGAGTGGCAACCCCGAAAATGTGTTGATGAGTGAAGAGCACCTGAAAAGAATGGGGATTGAATATTTCCGCACCAACCGGGGAGGGGATATCACATTTCATGGCCCGGGTCAGCTGGTTGGCTATCCCATCCTTGACCTCGAAAGATTTTATACGGATATCGGCAAATACCTGCGGCAGGTAGAGGAAGTAGTTATTCGAACCCTGGCGGATTATGGATTGAAGGGAGATCGCTCCTCGGGTGAAACCGGTGTGTGGTTGGATCCGGACCGCAAGGGAAGCGAGCGGAAAATCTGCGCCATTGGCGTGCGCAGCAGCCGTTGGGTTACCATGCATGGCTTTGCCCTCAATGTAAATACCAATCTGGATTATTTCAACATGATCGTACCCTGCGGTATACCTGATAAGCAGGTAACTTCACTGGCACGCGAACTGGGGCGTGAAGTGGATATGAGCGAAGTGAAGGAAAAACTGGCGAAGCATTTTGAAGAAGTATTCCAGGTTTCGCTGCAGGAATGGAAAGCCACGGGCTAAAATTCTTTCGGCAAAAAGAATTTATTCTTTTCTTTCAACTCGCCATTTTCATAAAGTTCAAACTTGAACCAACCCGACTGATAGAAATTGGCCTTATCCAATTGAAACTCCTGCCGTGGCAAATTTTTCAGTTCAAACAGTAATTCATCCTCGAGCGTAAAAACCTTGATGCTGTATTTTTTGATTTCCGCATCGGGGAGATTCACTTTGATATAGCCATTGTTGTTGGTGAAAATGTATTTGGACGGCACCCAGCGATCAGAGCGTGGGCGGTTATCGTTACCCAACACCGGCGCCAGTTGGGATGAGTCGGCGAAATTGGGGATAATCACACTCTTATTATTTTGTTGCTTCTGCAGGCGCGCGGCGGTAAGCCCTGCAGTATCCCAAACCGGCCGCTTCGATTCGCTAAAGAAAAATACGCCTTTATCGAGCTGGATATAGATTCGGTAAAACATGCGGTCGTTTTGCGCCTTGGTATCCACATAGCCATTTTCCGGGCTGCTGGGATCCGCTACCGCAAGAATGGTCTTAAAGTTTTTCAGGCTATCGAAGGAGCGCTGGATATTGATCTGTCGCACATTCTGAAAATTGTGCACCCATCCAATCACAATGCGCTTATCACCAATATTACGAAGTGAAAAATTGGGTAATGTATCCTGTGAAATGGCAGGAAAGGATAAGCTAAGAAATATGGCCAGGTAAAGGATTTTTTTTCTTTGCATGGTATGGTAAGTCCAAATATACAACAGGCAGGGCAGTAATCAGAATGCCAGTTCTCCGTTCGCTAAGGAATTGTTGCCCTGCAATCCGCCACTGTGAATGAGCAGAATGCTTGCTGTTGATGGGAAATATCCCCCTTGCACTAACGTATGAAAGGCGAAAAAAAGTTTGCCTGTGTACACAAAATCTGAAGGAATGCCGGTTTCGGCGTAAAATTTATTCATGAATTGAAGAAGATAGCTATCGTAACGCGCGTAGCCGCCAAAGTGAAAATCGCGCAGGATACGCCAGTTATGGAAGGATGTTGTGCACAGGCTTTGAATATTTTCCTCCAGCTCCGGATGGCCCTTTAGCGCAGAAATACCCAGTAGTTGTTGTGTGCGACAAGCATTGCTGATCAGCCCGGCCAGGGTAGTGCCCGTGCCCACGGCACAGATGATAAAATCGTATTGCTTTTCAGTGATGTCGAGGATGCCTGCCGCGCCTTTTGCCCCTTTTTCACCAAAACCGCCGGCCGGAATAAAATAGTGATCATGAGATAGCCAATGGGAAGCCGGTTCTCCCTGGTCGAACTCTTCGCGCGGCAGAAAGACGAGTTTCATCCCGAGTTCCTTTGCTTTCAACAAAGTGGCGGAAAATTGCTTGGGCTCTTCGCCCCGCACCAGTCCGATAGATCGAAAACCCATTTGTGCACAGGTGGCTGCCGTTGCTACCAGGTGATTGGACCAGGCACCGCCCATTGTGACGATGGTTGATTTTTTTTGTTCAGTAGCGTCGGCGAGATAATAACGCAGCTTGAACCATTTGTTGCCCGAGATTACAGGATGCAATAAATCGAGCCGCAACACATCCACAGATTGTACTTGTGGATAACGATGCGAAATATTCTGCAGGGGAATGGATGATTCTGTAAGAAATGCGTTCATAAATGCTATGCGCCTTAGCGAATTTACTTTATTTTGTGCCGCAAATTAAAGCGTATGCAACCAACATTAGTGATTCTGGCGGCCGGCATGGCATCCCGTTATGGCAGTATGAAACAAATCCAGGGTTTTGGTCCCGGTGGTGAAACCATTATGGACTATTCCATTTATGATGCCATTCGTGCGGGCTTTGGTAAAATAGTGTTTGTAATCCGTCGCGAGTTTGCAGATGACTTTAAGTCCATCTTCGAGCCCAAGCTGAAAGATCGTGTGAAAACGGCTTATGCTTATCAGGATATGAGTGCCTTTACTGAAGGGTATGAATATCCTGCCGATCGGCAAAAGCCCTGGGGCACTGCTCATGCGGTATTGAGCGCTGTTGATCTGGTGAATGAACCTTTTGCCGTGATCAATGCCGATGATTTTTATGGTTATAATGCTTTTCAGCGTGCGGCTGAATTTCTGATACGCGACTGCAACCCCAAAAACTACGCCATCATCGGTTACGACCTGCTGCGTACTTTGTCGGAGCACGGCACGGTGAACCGTGGGGTATGCACACTCGACAACCTGGGAAATCTGGTGGCCATTACCGAACGTATCAACATCGCGAAGAAAGACGGAAAAATTTTGGTGGACGATAAACTGGAGCCCAAAGAGCTGGGATTGGATACCCGCGTATCCATGAACTTCTGGTGCTTCGATACCAGCTTCTTCTCTTACACCCAGCAACTGTTCCGCGAATTCCTGGCACAATATGGTCAGGAACTCAAATCAGAATTCTTTATTCCCATTGTAGCAGATCGCTTCATCAAAGAAGGTGGAAGAGTTGAAGTAATTCCTACCACCTCCAACTGGTTTGGCGTAACCTATAAAGAAGACGCGCCCTTTGTGGAAGAAAGCCTGCAAGCATTGATAGCGAAAGGGGAATATCCGGAAAGGCTCTGGGCGTAAAACGTAATACGTAGTACGTATTACGTTTTACGTATTTTTTAGCAGTCAATAGAATGCGACAGCATCCACCCGACAATCACCTTTTTTAAGTGAATGCGCCGAAGGCGCATTCGCTTAAAAAAGATTAATCGCCCTTCACCATAAAAATATGATCCTGGATACGCTCTACCTGTTGAAGTTTGTTCAGGTGGGCAATAGAGGAGCGAGAAGGCAGCTTCACATTAGCGTAAAGCTTGTTATCCTTTAATTCTTTAATCGCGTCGTAAATATATTTCGACTGCACCGCAAACACGGCACCCTGCGCGTTGGTTTCGCGGGCGCTGAGGATACCGATAACTTCGCCCATTGAATTGAATACAGGTCCTCCGCTATTACCGGGGTTGGCGGGAACGGTGATCTGGCAACTCAGGGTATCGCCCTGGAATCCGGTGCGTGCACTCAGGTAACCCTCACCATAAACAATTTCTTCACGAGGATAACCCAGCGTGAATACAGGCTCCGCCAGTTTGGATGGCGAATAGCGTATTCCATAGGGTAGGGAGCTGACCGGCTTATATTGCGGGTCATCAATGCGGATGATCGCCACGTCGCGGTTTACATCCAGCCTTACAACAAATGCTTTGAACTGCTTGCCCTTCGAGTTAACGACACGAATATTTTTTGAACGCTGTACGATGTGCGCATTGGTGATCATCAGCCCATTACCTTCGATCAAAAATCCAGTACCTCCTGTTTTGGCTTCAAAGGCTGTAGCTTCCGAGCGCAACAAAGTGTCTTTAACGCGATCAATATCTTTCTTTAATTCATTCACCTTCTGATCCTGCGCACGAATGGTACGCACCAGTTGCTGCACATCATCGTTGCTGGCGGGGGGAGGGCTAAAGCGCCACACAATAGAACTGAAAGCAAGCGTGGTCAATATGGCTATACTCGCAGCGATGGCTGCTACCCGGCGATAGCGGGTCCAGAGGTACACAAGCCGGGCCTTACCACTGGGTCGGTCGGCACGGATATCGCCCATTTCGGCCAATTCGGTATGTATGGTATGAATGCCGGTTTTGAACTGTTGCCATTCGGCAAAGCGGTTCATCTGCTGCAGAAACAGGGTATGCTCCACCACCAGTTGATCCACTTCACTATTGGTCTTGCGGAGGTTTTCAAATTGCAGTCGCTCATCAGGCCCCATTTCGCCGCGGATATACCTTTCCACCGCGTCAAGCATCGCTAAATCTTTTTGCTCATTCATCACGATTCCCGTTTTTATAGTGCGTAAAAAACAATTTCTTCAACCGCATCAGGCATTTATATTTCTGGGTCTTGGCGTTTTCCGCATTGGTATAGCCAAAATCCCTCGCGATCTCCTGCATATTTTTCCGGTGCAGGTAAAATGCCTCCAGCAATCCCCGGCAGGGTTCTCCCAGCCCCAGTATCGCTTTTTCCATCATCCCAAATTCAAGGTCTCTGCGCTGGTGCTCTTCCAGGTCGTCTTCTACCGGCACCAGGTTTTCGTTCGTATTCAGGTCGCCGGTGTACCGGCTTTGTTGCTGCAATTTTTTTAACCAGATACGCCGGGCCACGGAATAGAGATAAGTGCGGATCTGGCAATTGAGCTCCAGGGTGCCGGAGCGGGTCTTTTCATACAATACGATCATGGCTTCCTGAAACACGTCGCGGGCATCATCCACACTACCGTTGTTGTTGATTATCAGCGACTGAATCAATCCATAATTATCCTTATAGATCTGCTCTACCGCTGCTTTTTCGTTGCGTGCCAGGCCTGTCAGTAGGTTCTTTTCGTTATCCTCTGCTTTCACTCTCCGTTGTTTAATACTTTTTTTTAAAAATAGTAACCCGCTGCCAGTCCGAAAAAAAAATTAAAAATTCTGGGTTACCTTTTCCCGATTCGCGTATTAAGGTTGAAATATTTCACCAACAAATTCAAAAAAACACACTCAATGAAAAAGCTTTTCATCGTATTGGCAGTTGCCAGCCTGGGTTTTGTAGCCTGTAACAACGAAGGAGAAAAAACTGAAACTGCTGATACCCCTGCAGTTGAAACTCCTGCTCCTGCTACAATTGATACTCCTGCTGCTCCCGTTGACACTACAGGTGCTGCTGCTACTGACACTACTGTAAAACAGTAATTAATCAGGATAAAGCTAAATAAGGGCCACTCTGCCAGGTGCAGAGTGGCTTTTTTTGTCGCCCGATCACTATTTTGAAAGGCATACCGTCAACAAAAGCCTACCTTTGCCGCCTTTCCCGATACCAAATTTCATTATGACCGAACAAACATTTGCCACGCTGGGCCTCGAAGAAGGGCTCCTGCATTCTGTGCAACAATTAGGATTTACCCAACCCACCCCCATCCAGGAAAAAGCCATACCCGTGCTCCTGCAGGGTACCCGCGATTTTGTTGGCCTGGCCCAAACCGGAACCGGCAAAACGGCCGCCTTTGGCCTGCCCTTGTTGCAATTAATCCGCAAGGAAGAACGCCATGCGCAGGCGTTGATTATATGCCCCACGCGGGAACTTTGCCTGCAAATCAGCAATGACCTGCAGAAGTTCAGGCCCAAAAAACCTGCCATGGGCATTACCGCCGTTTACGGTGGTACTTCCATCAGCGAACAAATACGTGACCTGCGCAAAGGTACTCATATAGTAGTGGCCACACCCGGCCGCCTGATCGACCTGATAGAAAGAAAAGCCATCAACCTGGAACAGATCGAATACGTGGTGCTTGATGAAGCCGATGAAATGCTCAATATGGGCTTCAAGGATGATATCGAATTCATCCTGAAAAACACTCCCAACCGCCAAAGCACCTGGCTCTTCAGCGCCACCATGCCTCCGGAAATACGCCAGGTAAGCAAGCGCTATATGGAAAAGCCTTTTGAGGTAACCATTGGTAAGGTGAATGAAGGGAATGTAAATATTGATCACCAGTTCTACGTTACCCAACACGTGAACCGTTATGAAACCCTGAAGCGGATCATCGATTTCAATCCCGGTATCTATGGCATCATTTTCACCCGTACCAAGGCCGATGCACAGTCGATAACGGAACAACTCATTCGCGAAGGTTATGATATTGAAGCGCTGCATGGCGATCTTACCCAGGCGCAGCGCGACAAAGTGATGGGACGCTTCCGCGAGAAGAGCATACAACTCCTGATTGCCACCGACGTGGCAGCGCGGGGTATCGACGTGCAGGGCATCACTCACGTCATCAATTACGAATTACCCGACGATACCGAAGTGTACACGCACCGAAGTGGCCGTACCGGCCGCGCGGGACGCAGCGGTATATCGCTTTCCATCGTTACGCCACGTGAATCCTTCCGCATCCGTCAAATTGAAAAGCTGGTGAATACCCGCTTTCATAAAATGGATATTCCCAGCGGTAAGGATGTATGTCGAAAACAATTCTTTCATTTTATTGATAAGATGTTGCAGGCCGATATCAGCCATGGTGAATATGAAACCTATCTGCCGGTGCTGCGCGAAAAATTCGCCGAGGTGGATAAGGAAGAAATTCTGCAGCGGGTAGCCGCTTTGGAGTTTGATCGCTTCCTGAAGTATTATGAGAATGCGGCCGACCTCAATATGCGCGAAGATCGCAAAGGCGATAAAGGAAGCCGGATGGAGCGCACGACAACAAGGGATACAAAGGGAAGATCATTCAGCGGAGAAGGAAATTACCAACGATTGTTTGTGAACCTGGGAACCAAGGATGGATTCTACAAAGCCAGCTTCCTGCAATTCATTCTCGATATGAGTGATCTGAATAAAGAAGTACTGGGCCGTATTGACATGCGCGAGATGAATAGCTGGGTGGAAGTGGAAGCCGGCGCTGCCCGCAAGATGATGAAAGCCCTGGATGGTAAAAATTTCAGGGGAAGAAAGATCCGCATGAACGATGCGCAAACAGGCGGCAAGCGTAAATAAGGATAATTTATTTTTTTAGAAAACGACGGCGCATTATATTTGTAAGGTCATGAATCAACACAAAGCATTTTTTGGTTTTTATTTTTATTACTTCTTTTTTGAAAAGAGGCCGGGAATGCTTTGATTGAAACTCAGATTAACAATTAAGAGATCAAGATAAAGAATCCCGGCCAGGTGGTCGGGATTCTTGTTTTATACAACATGCTTAACAAAGGTTTGTCAATTAATAAATGTATTTATGAAACCGGGCGCTCAGGCGGGCAGTAAGGGAAGCGATATGGCCGGTTCGGCCATCGCCATACAGGGTTATGAAGGCAGCTTTCACCAGGTGGCAGCCCGGCATTTTTTTGGAAAGCAGGTACAGGTAATTCCCTGCGATACGTTCAGGGAAGTGGTGCAAACAGCATCCGACTCCTCGCGCAGCGGAGGTGGCGTGATGGCCATCGAAAATTCCATCGCGGGTAGTATCCTGGCCAACTACAACCTGCTCCACAAAAGTAAATTGCGGGTGACCGGAGAAGTGTACCTGCAAATACGCCAGAATCTGATGGTAAACCCCGGCGTATCGCTTGAAGATATTCGCGAAGTGCACTCACACACCATGGCTTTGCAGCAATGCTATGATTTTTTGGATAAACAGAAATGGAAGCTGGTGGAAACCGACGATACGGCCCTAAGCGCGAAGCATATTCAACAGCGCCAAAGCCGGCATATAGCGGCCATCGCCAGCAAACTGGCTGCGGAACTGTATGGTCTGGAGATTGTGGCGCCGAATATCCATACCCTAAAACAAAATTATACGCGGTTTTTGTTGTTGTCGCCGGAAGCAACTGCCGAAACTGTTCAGGATGCGGATAAGGCTTCCGTATATTTTCATACCGACAATTCGCAGGGGAGCCTGGCCAAAGTGCTAAATCGTATCGCTGAAAACGGCATCAACCTGAGCAAGCTCCAAAGCTGCCCCATTCCCGGAACGGATTTTAAATATGGCTTTCATGTGGATATGGAATTTGATTCCAAAGACCAGTTCGATGAAGTGCTGAAAGCCATCAGTCCCTATGTGGAAGAAGTGAAAGTGTATGGTGTGTACAAAAGGGGCGAACGCGGCAAATAACTTAAAACTTACTACTTAAAACTTACAACTCAATGATTGTTTCAAAACGCCTCGACGGCATCGGCGAATACTATTTCTCGCAAAAACTGCGGGAAATAGAACAGTTGCGGCAGTCGGGCCGGGAGATATTGAACCTGGGAATCGGAAGCCCCGACCTGCCTCCGCATCCGGAGGTGATACGCGCCCTGCAGGAAAGTAGTGCGAAGGAAAACAGTCATGCTTACCAGGGATATAAGGGAATAGCGGCCTTGCGGCAGGCCATGGCCAACTGGTACCTCAATTGGTACAATGTATCGCTGGATCCTGAAACCGATATCCTCCCGCTGCTCGGTAGCAAAGAAGGGATCATGCATATATGCATGACCTATCTCGATAAGGGCGACGAAGTGCTGGTACCCAATCCCGGCTACCCAACCTATAGCGCGGCGGTCAAACTCGCGGGTGGCAAGCCGGTAGAATATAAATTGAAGGAAAAGAACAAATATCGTCCCGATCTCGACCGGATTGCCAAAAAGGGCCTGTCGAAAGTGAAGCTGATGTTTGTGAATTATCCGCATATGCCTACCGGTCAGCTGGCCGACAGGGAGTTGCTGGAGGAACTGGTCGCATTCGCGCGCAAGCATCACATACTTGTTGTAAACGACAATCCCTACAGTTTCATCCTCAACGATCAGCCGCAAAGTATTTTGTCGGTGGAAGGTGCAGGGGGCTACGTATTGGAATTGAATTCCCTTAGCAAAAGCCACAATATGGCCGGATGGCGGGTGGGCATGCTTTGCGGGTCCGGTGGTCGCATCGCGGAGGTATTGCGCTTTAAGTCGAATATGGATAGCGGTATGTTTTTGCCCGTACAGATGGCGGCCGTTGAAGCATTGAAGCTGGGAAAAGACTGGCACGACGGATTGAATGAGGTGTATCGCAGCCGTAGGGAATCGGTATATGCTTTGCTGAATTACCTGGAATGTCCATTCAGTACCGATCAAACCGGAATGTTCGTGTGGGCTTCCGTGCCAACGGGTTATAAGGATGGCTTTGTGTTGAGTGATGAATTGTTGTATAAGGCAGGTGTTTTCATTACACCAGGTGGCATTTTTGGCTCAGCGGGCAATCGCTATATCCGCATCAGCCTTTGCAGCCCGGTAAGTGTTTTTGAAAAAGCATTGAAAAAAATAAGTGAGATAAATAAATGAATACGCAACGTAAAGTAATCGCTATTGTTGGGGTGGGACTGATTGGCGGCTCGCTCGCTTTGCGGCTGCATGAAAAGAAACTCAGCACACGCATCCTTGGTGTGGACAACAACCCCGATCATGCGCGCCTGGCCCTGGAAAAGGAACTGGTGGATGAAATGGTATCGCTGGAGCGGGCGCTGGATGAGGCCGAAGTGCTGGTATTGGCCATCCCCGTAGATCAGGCACGCCAATTGCTACCCTCGATTCTGGATAAGATTGACCAGCACATTTTGCTCGACCTGGGCTCTACCAAGTCGCAGTTGATAGAGGCGGTGCGCACGCATCCCCGGCGTGGGCGCTATGTAGCCACCCATCCTATGTGGGGAACGGAGTACAGCGGCCCTGCGGCCGCACGTGCCGATGCCTATGCCAACAAAGCCGTGGTGCTGTGCAATACAAATGAAACGGACGCAGATGCGTTGGAATGGACCAAGAATATGTATCAGAAAATAGGTATGCACTTGTTGGAGATGGAAGCAGCCTCCCACGATTTGCATGCGGCTTATGTGAGTCATATCTCCCATATCACATCTTTCGCGCTGGCCAATACCGTACTGGCCAAGGAGCAGGAAGATCAGGCCATCTTTGAAATGGCTTCTGCAGGTTTTGAAAGCACGGTCCGCCTGGCTAAGAGCAACCCAGCCATGTGGGTACCGATCTTTTTGCAAAACCGCGAGAATGTGCTCGATGTGCTGGAGGAACATATTGATCAGTTGCAGCGGTTTCGCGAGCTGATCCGCAACGAAGATGAGGATGGATTGCGGCAATTGATGGATCAGGCAAATGGTATAAAACGAATACTTGGTTGATAAATAAATAACTTTAACCCCCCAATTAGTAATATGCAAACAGCAGAATCAGCGGCAACCAGTGCCACACAGGCGGCCTGGGAAAAAAGACCCCTTATTATCAGCGGGCCCTGTAGTGCCGAAACAGAAGAACAGGTATTGGCCACCGCCCAGCGTTTGGCCGCTACCGGAAAAGTAGATATGCTACGCGCAGGCATCTGGAAGCCGCGTACCAAACCCGGCATGTTTGAAGGCATTGGCGCCAAAGGTTTGCCCTGGCTGCAACAGGCCAAAAAGCTCACGGGCCTTCCGACTACCGTTGAAGTGGCCACCGGCAAGCAGGTGCAGGATGCGCTCACATTTGATGTAGATGTACTGTGGATTGGCGCCCGCACTACGGTAAACCCCTTCAGTGTTCAGGAAGTGGCTGATGCCCTGCGCGGTGTGGATGTGCCGGTGATGATCAAGAACCCCATCAACCCTGATCTGGAACTTTGGTCCGGCGCGGTGGAACGCGTAGCACGGGCCGGCATTAAACAAATAGGTTTAATTCATCGTGGTTTTTCCAGTTATGGCAATACCGAATTCCGGAATGCACCCATGTGGCACCTGGCCATTGACATGAAACTGAAACACCCGGGTATGCCCATCATCAACGATCCCTCGCATATCTGTGGCCGCCGCGATATTCTGCTCGAAGTGATGCAAAAAGCCATTGACCTCGACTTTGACGGACTGATGATCGAAAGCCATATCGATCCCGACAATGCCTGGAGCGATGCCAAGCAGCAGGTGACACCTGAAGTATTGAAAGAAATGCTCGAGACCATTATCTGGCGTAAAGAAGATGTGAACTCCGAAGAATACCATGCCGCCCTGGAGAAATTGCGCCAGCAAATCAATCATCTCGATGATGAACTGATGCAGATACTGGGACGCCGCATGAAAATTGCCGAGCAAATCGGTCAGTATAAGAAAGCCAATAATATCACCATCCTGCAAACCAATCGCTGGAACGAGATCATCGAGAAAGCGATGGTAAAAGCGGATAAGCTCGGCCTGAGCAGGGAATTTATTACCCGCTATTTTGACGCCGTGCATATGGAGAGCATCAATCATCAGAAGAAGATACTGGACGCGTGAATCGTGAATCGTGAGGCGTGAGTTGGGAGTTTAAGGTTTAGAGTTTAGGGTTTAAGGTTTTAGGTCTAATGTTTAAAGTAAAATAATTAGATTCCATATTCAACTTTAGAAATTCATCCATTAAACTCTAAACTTTCAACATTAAACCCTAAACACTAAACCTTAAACCAAACGTAATACGTAAAACGTAAAACGTACTACGTAGAACTGCATTTAAACGCAAGTATGCAAAAAAAGTCCCTCTCTTTCCCTTCCGGCCGCACCGATTTCTATTTTTCGGCTACTTTGGCGCAATTGAAGACTGTTGCGGATCCGCGCTATTCGGTGATTATAACCGATGAACATGTTTTTGAAGCGCATGCCCGTAAACTGAAGGGATGGAAGCTGATAGTGCTGAAAGCGGGGGAGGAGCAGAAAGTGCAGGCCACAGTGGATACCATCATCCAGCAGTTGATTGAGTTGGAGGCTGATCGGAAAACCACATTGGTAGGAATCGGCGGAGGTGTTGTTACCGACATTACAGGTTATGTGGCTTCCGTGTATATGCGCGGCATCCGCTTTGGCTTTGTGCCCAGCAGCCTGCTGGCCCTGGTAGATGCTTCCATTGGCGGCAAGAATGGAATTGATGTGGGTGTGTTCAAGAATATGGTGGGCGTGATCCGTCAACCCGCATTTATCCTGCACGATATATCGCTGTTGAAATCACTTCCTGAGAAGGAATGGCGCAACGGTTTTGCGGAGATTATCAAGCATGCCTGTATCAAGGACGCGACCATGTTTCGAGAACTGCGGGCACAAAAGCTTTCGCACTATCAGAAAAAAACCTCTGCCATTGCCGCCCTGGTGCAGTGCAATGCCTTGCTGAAAGCGCGCGTGGTGCAGAAGGATGAAACAGAACAGGGGGACCGGCGTTTGCTCAATTTCGGTCACACGTTGGGCCATGCCCTCGAGAACCAGTATGCGCTGATGCACGGTGAAGCGGTGGCCATCGGAATGGCTTTTGCCAGCAAGATGTCGGAGCAATTATTGGGCTTCCGGCAAGCTGCCCAGGTAATTCAAACCATTGAGCAATATGGCTTACCGGTAGGCATGGAGTTTGACCGAAAGCATGCCGCGGAGATTCTTCGCATGGATAAGAAAAGAGAAAGAAGTTCGCTTCACTATATCCTGCTGGAGAAAATTGGCAAGGGTACTTCGCGTAGCCTGCCGCTTGAGCAATTGACTCAGCTTTTGATGGAGATTCGATAAACTGGATTTTACATGAACGTTATAATACACCCCGGGAAATTAAAGGGTATTGTGCAGGCGCCCGCGTCGAAAAGCTCCATGCAGCGGGCTTGCGCGGCTTCGCTACTGCATGATGGCACCAGCCTTATTCATCAGCCTGGCCATAGCAATGATGACCTTGCTGCGCTCGACATCATACAGCGGATGGGGGCTTTGGTGGAGAAAGAACAGGACGCGCTTCGCATCAGCAGCAAAGGCATACAGCCTACGGCGGCCGAAGTGAACTGTGGAGAGAGCGGCCTCAGCATTCGCATGTTTACACCGATTTGCGCGCTTAGTGATCAGCCCTTAACCATCAATGGTTCCGGTAGCCTCCTGGTGAGGCCGATGGACTTCTTTGATAAGATACTGCCCCAACTGGGCGTCAGTATACGAAGTCAGCAGGGTCGGCTGCCGCTGCATATTCAGGGGCCATTGCAAGCGCGCGATCTGGAAGTGGATGGAAGCCTGAGCTCGCAATTCCTTACAGGCCTGCTCATGGCTTTTAGTGCCGCTTTTATGCGCGAAGGACAGATCGCGCACACCGTTACACTCAAAGTGAATGACCTGAAGAGCAAGCCCTATATCGATCTGACCCTCGATGTAATGCAACGCTTTGGCATGTGGATGCCCGAGAATAACCGCTACGAATCCTTTATCTTTCATGCCGGAAAGCAGGCGCCAGCACCTGAGCAGGTAAGTTATACCGTGGAAGGCGACTGGAGTGGTGGCGCGTTCCTGTTGGTAGCGGGGGCAATAGCCGGACCCATAACCGTGCGGGGGCTGGATTTGCTTTCCACGCAGGCCGACCGGGCGGTGGTGGATGCGTTAATGAAAGCCGGAGCAGCCATTGCGATGGACGGGAAGCAGATTGATTTACATCCGGTGTCGTTAACAGCATTTGATTTTGATGCAACGGATTGTCCCGATCTTTTTCCTCCCCTTGTAGCACTGGCTTCTGCCTGCGAGGGAATAAGCCTGATAAAAGGAGTATCGCGCCTGGCACATAAAGAAAGCAACCGTGGGCTCACCTTACAGGAAGAGTTCGCGAAGCTGGGAGTGAAAGTGGAACTCGATGGCGACCTGATGCGCATCCAGGGTGTAAAGCAGTTGGATGAGGCTGTGCTGCATTCACGGCACGATCACCGGATAGCCATGGCCTGTGCCGTGGCCGCGCTCCGCGCCAAAGGTCCTGTGCAGATTGAAGAAGCGGATGCGGTGAATAAATCCTATCCCGATTTTTACGACCATCTTCGCCAATTACAGGCAAAGCTGGAAACCGGCCGTATCTCTATTTCACATATCAAAGATTAGAAACCGCAGCATTATGAATTCATTTGGCAGGATATTCCGGCTACACATTTTTGGCGAATCGCATGGCGAGTCGGTAGGTATTGTCATTGACGGTTGCCCCGCAGGCCTTCCCCTCGAAGCCGGCGATATGCTGCCCGACCTGGAACGACGCAAAGGCGGAAAGCAAAAAGGCACCACACCCCGACAGGAAGAAGATTTCCCTATCCTGAAGTCGGGCTTGTTTAACGGACGAACTACCGGGGCGCCGATTATGATTTTTTTTGAGAACAAGAATACCCGGAGCGGCGACTACGAGAAGCAGCGAAGCATTCCACGCCCCGGTCATGCCGACTTTGTGGCCCACCACAAATATGGCGGGAATGAGGATTACCGGGGAGGGGGACATTTCAGCGCAAGGCTTACCGCAGGTCTTGTTGCTGCCGGCGCCATCGCGAAAAAGCTTTTGCAAAATTATTCAGCTTCCATCCAGATCGCTGCCAGGGTGGTGGAAATAGGGGGCGAATCGGATACGGAAAAAGGCCTGCAAAAGGCCATCGATGCGAAAGATTCGGTGGGAGGATTGGTAGAGTGCAAGGTGCAGGGCTTGCCCATTGGCCTTGGCGAACCCTTCTTCGATTCGGTGGAATCGGTGCTGGCGCATATTCTCTTCGCCATACCGGCTGTGAAAGGGGTGGAATTCGGATCAGGATTCGCCGCGGCGCGGATGTTTGGGTCGGATCACAATGATGCCATTCTGGACCAACAGGGAACCACCCGAACCAATCATGCGGGCGGTGTTGTAGGCGGCATCAGCAATGGCAATGAGTTGGTATGCCGATTGGCCATAAAACCAACGGCTTCCACACCCAAAGGACAAAACAGTTTGAACTGGGAAACAGGTAAACTGGAAGACTTTGCGGTACGTGGCCGACACGATCTTTGCGTGGCGCTGCGTGCGCCGGTAATAGTGGAAGCCGCCGTGGCTGTAGCACTACTCGATCTGTTCCTGATATCGGGGAAAATCCCCGCTGTTGTATACGACAATACTAAATCTTAAATTACAATTGGTTTATGCCGATTATCTATCATATTACTACTGCGGAGGAATGGGATAACGCTTTGGAAAGCGGTGCTTACGAAGCCCGGTCCCTGAAAGAGGAAGGATTTATTCATTGCAGTGAAGCCTATCAGGTTGAAGGCGTGCTGCAACGCTATTTCGAAGGTCAGACCCGCCTGGTAAAGCTGGTGATAGATACGGATAAATTAACCAGCCAGTATATCCAGGAATGGTCGTCGGGATCGCAGGATACTTTTCCGCATATCTATGGCCCCATCAACCTGGATGCCGTATTGATGGTAGAGCCTATGACCAGCCAGGCAAAGGCCACATAAAAGAAAATCTTAAGATTTTGTTCAGGGATCGGGGCCGTTTCTTCATCCCGGGCTTTTTTGCTATTTTGCAGGCACTTCTTCAACCCCATCACATGCCATGTCCCCGCCCTTCAATTATTGCCTTTTCCATCATCAGCTCTTCCTTTTTATTGCTGATGAGTTCCTGCGGTGTTGCAGGCGGGTCGGAATCAAAACCCGATATGGCCGTTACGGCAGAGGAACTCGCGAAGAAAACAGCGGAGCATATCAGGCAGGCGCTGGACGAGTGGCAAAGGGGTGAATCTCCCTGGGCCGATAGCAGCGAACTTATCTATGCAAAAGAGTTGAATGATTATTATCGCGAGTTTCAATATAAATCGGTATGGACAGCCGCGGCCGATTGGCAGCCCGCCGCCGATTCCCTCTTTTATTTTATTGAGAATGCTAAGTTAAAGGGACTGTTTCCTGAAGTCTATCACCATGCTTCTTTGCAACTGCTTCGCAGCGATATGGAAGCAGATACCATAACCAGGGGCGCGAGACTGGATGCCGTGCGCTGGGCTAAAGCCGATATCCTGCTATCTGATGCTTTTTTCCGGATACTGCACGACCTGAAATGGGGTCGCCTGCCCAAAGACAGCCTTTCCGCGCGCAAGGATAGCCTGCTTCCGGTAGATTTCTTTACACAGCGACTGGCGGCTGTTCGAAAAACACAGTCACTTGCACCTGCCTTTCATGGTATAGAACCTAGCCACCCCGGCTACCAGGCCCTAATAGATGCTTTGCCATCTTTTGTGAAGCAAATGACGGATAAACCCTTTACACAGGTTCCTTCCCCTAAATCGGGCGAGGCTTTTCGTATAGCCCTGCAAACCCGGCTCTACGAAGGCGGATACTTACCGCATGATACAGCCAGGCAGGATTCACTTATCGTGGTTGATGCCGTTAAGCAGTTTCAGAAGGACCATCAACTTACCGTAGACGGCATTGCAGGCGAGGGTACAGTGCGGGTGATGAATACCACCGACGAGGATCGGTTTGTCCGTATCGCACTTACACTGGATAAGTACAAGCACCTGCCCGATACCATGCCTAACCGTTATGTATGGGTCAATATTCCCGGATACAATATGTACCTGCACGACGGTGATTCGGTGCATATCGAATCAAAAATCATTTGTGGCAAATCGGCTACACGCACCCCGCAACTCACCAGTGCCATTTCTGAGTTGATTACCTATCCGCAGTGGACGGTCCCCAACAGCATTATCGTTAAAGAAATTATTCCATCCGTTCGTAAGGATTCCAATTACCTCGCGAAGAAAGGTTTTAGCCTTATTGATAAGGACGGCAATGAAGTGGATCCGCATACCGTAGAATGGAATAAATACAACAAAGGGTTGCCATATAAGGTAGTACAGGGAAGTGGTGATGATAATGCGCTCGGAATTCTGAAGTTCAATTTCCCCAATAAATACGCCGTTTACCTGCACGATACCAACCAGCGTTACCTTTTCGCGAGGGAGATGCGCTCACTCAGCCACGGATGTGTGCGGGTAGAAGCCTGGGATAAGCTGGCCTATAATATCATCCGCCGCGACCATGGCATGCGGCCCGATGGCCGTCCTTCAGTAATGGAGGATTCCATCCGAAGCTGGCTGAAGCAGAAAGTGAAAAAGCATATTGCCGTGCGTAATCGTCTGCCTGTCTATATTCGCTACTACACCAGCGAGGCGCGGAACGGGAAAATCGTTTTCTACGACGATATTTACGGAGAAGACAAAATGCTCCAGGCCCGCCATTATACCCGCAAATAACAGCCGTTCGGATTTTTTTGCCAATTCAGCGAACAAATTGCCCGCAAATACGTGAATATGAGGGTAATAATTTATTTCACGAAATAAGGCAGACCCTTTATTTTTGTTAAGCATCTAACCAAACTATCTCTTTATGAAGAAGATTCTAGCCGTTATTTTGGCCCTGGGATTCCTCTTGCCAGCCGGTTTTGCGCAGAATAATGAAATCAGGCCCGCTGCTGTGGGCGTTAGTTTTTTTCTGAACGATTTTGAAACCGCCAATCTGATTCGAACTACTTCCCTTTCCTCTGTTTTGTCGAAGAAACAATGGGCAAAACCCAAGCAAATGTCTCCCGGTTTTGCTGTCACTTATTTTAAAGGATTGCATAAGCATATTGATTTTGCCGGAACGGCAGCTTTCTCCTTTATACGTTATCCGCTTCCTGACAAGTTTTTTTCTTCCGACCGATTACTGATTGAAACGGATGCTTCGGTAAACCTGAAAATGGTTTCGGAAAGATTCTGGGTACAGCCTTATGTGATTGCGGGCATTGGTGCCAGCATTTATGGTGGCAAATACTTTGGCGCCTTTATTCCTACCGGATTGGGCATGAAGGTGAACTTGTTTGACGATGCCCACCTTTTTGTGACTTCGCAATACCGCGTGCCGGTAACCACCGAAACGGTGAACTATCATTTCATGCACCAGTTTGGTATTGCCGGCAGGGTAGGCAATATCAAAGAACCTGAACTGAAACCCCTGCCCCCCATGCCTCCTGCCGATACGGATAAGGACGGCATTATTGATAGTCTGGACAAATGCCCCACCACACCCGGCCTGGAAAAATACAATGGCTGCCCGGTGCCTGATACCGACAAGGATGGCATTAATGATGAGCAGGACAAATGTCCCCAGGTGGCAGGTTTACCCCGCTATGGCGGTTGCCCCATTCCTGATACCGACAAAGATGGCATCAACGATGAAGAAGATCGCTGTATCACTGAAGCAGGGCCTGCCAGCAATCAGGGATGTCCCCAGGTGGATACGGATGGTGATGGCATCCTGGATAAGGATGACTGGTGCCCGAACGAAAAAGGCCTGAAAGAAAACAACGGTTGTCCCAAACTGGAAGAATATAACTTCAATGCGAAGAGCATTCAGTTTGCTACAGGCAGCACACGCTTGTTGACTACAGCAACCAAAGAACTCGACAAGCTGGTGGATATCCTGAATGAGCATCCTGATTTCCGCATCAGCATCGAAGGACATACCGATAATACCGGCCAGGCTGCCTTCAACCAAACCCTTTCCGAAAAACGCGCCAATGCCGTGAAGGATTACCTGGTGAAAAAAGGCATCAGCGAAGACCGCCTGAATGCTGCTGGCTTTGGCCAGACTCAGCCTATTGAAGACAATAAGACTTCCAAAGGTCGCGCGGCCAACAGGCGTGTTGATTTCAAACTTGTAAGATAATTGCCATTTGCAATAAATCAATCTTCATACATACCTACAATGCATAAACGGGGCCTGGCCCCGTTTATGCATTGTAGCAGGGAAACATTCGGTAATAAATTTTGTTAAAGGAGCATGAAGAAACCTGTCCGGAAATATCGATGGCTTCGGCGCACACTCAGGGTGTTGCTCGTTTGCGTCCTGCTATTTATAATCGCCTGTTTTGTTTTTGATCATTATGTACAGTTTCGAAAAACCGATGAGGAACTGAAAGCCACTTTCCAACAAAGGGGCATCGATGGAAGGGTAGGCTATTATGAAACTCATGGACGGAGTATTCGCTACACCAGTGTGGGACACGATAGTTTGCCCACTCTCGTATTGCTGCATGGTTCACCGGGCAGCATGAGTTATTACAGTGGTCGCTATGCCGACAGCGCTATTTATAAAAATTTCAAGGTATTGGCACCGGATCGTCCCGGTTATGGCTTCTCGGGCCTGGGTGATCCGGAACCTTCTATCGAAAAGCAGGCGGCCATGATTCGTCCCCTGATCGATAGTCTGCATAAGGCCACCCATCCGGTTATTATAGCGGGCGGCTCTTTCGGCGCGGCCATCGCCTGCCGTATCGCGATGGATTATCCGGGTTTGGTAGATGGTTTGGTGCTTACTGGTCCGGCATTGGGCCCTGGCCGGGAAGTGTATTTTTGGTTTACCCATTTAATCGAAAGCCCGGCCATCCGTTGGTTTATCCCCCGCATATTCCGTTCGGCCAATACCGAAAAAGTGCACCACAAAAAGGAGTTGGAAAAAATGTTGCCTTTGTGGAAAAAGATCGATGTCCCCGTCATGTATCTGCAAGGGGAAAACGATGATATTGTTGACACCAGCAATGCGGGCTTCGCGAGGCAACAGTTGGTGAATGCGCCATTTTTGGAGATAGAAATGATTCCCGGTCGCGCACACAGGTTGGCCCAGTTTGAATGGCCGCGAATCCGCAATGCCATTCTGAAAGTATATGGTAAAGCAGAAGAAAACAGAATTGCACGTATGCAGGAAAAAGCCGTGTCCGTTGGCGGAGTAGCCGCGGAAGAATAATTTGTGAATTTGGGAATTCGGGAATTTGTTTGCCCATCCAAATTCTCAAATTCACAAATTCCCAAATTTCCTGAATATTTTTGCTTTATGAAGTCATTCAACAAAAGTCTTTTCATAGCGGGCAGTTTGCTGCTATTATTGACCGCATGCAAGCAATCGGATACGGCTGCACAGCCGGGTCAGAGTCCCTATCCGGCTCTGGAAGATCAGCGGAAAACATTGCAGACCCGAAACCTGCCGACTGCCAGCCGGGTGCTGGATAGTGTACAAATCGTTACCGATCTGGCTTTTCTTTCGTCGCCTGAATGTGAAGGTCGCAGACCCGGAACGGCGGGTCATGCGCTGGCCGCTGCACGCATAGAACAAAGGCTCCAGCAACTGGATGCGGATAGTGTCGGTAACGCCATCACGCATTTTTTTACCGGGCGATCGCTCAATGGTTTTACCGAAGGAAAAAATATGGCCGCCCTGATCAGGGGTACCGAGTTCCCGGATCAATACATTGTGTTGACCGCCCATTACGATCATCTGGGAAAAAAGGAAGGGGCTTACTATGCCGGTGCGGATGATAACGCGAGCGGCACAGCCGCCGCCCTGGCCATCGCCAAATACCTGGGAACACACCCACCCAAACATAGCGTGCTGGTAGCCCTGCTCGATCGTGAAGAAACCGGGCTTGAAGGCGCTTATGCGCTGATTGAAACCCTGAAAGGGTTAAACAGCAAACCCGAAATAATCTTCAACCTGAATCTGGATATGTTGGCCCGTAGCGACAAGAATGAATTATTCGTTTGTGGTGTGCGCTATCGTCCTGAAACGGCGGAATGGATCAATACTGTTCAGGATGGCACGGCCGTGCATTTGCTGATGGGCCACGACGGTGCAGGCCCAGGCGACGATTGGACTTCCCAAAGCGATCATGCCGCTTTTCACAAAGCCGGTATTCCTTTTCTATACCTGGGTGTGGAAGACCATCCCGACTATCACAAAACCTCCGACACTTTCGAAAAGGTAAATCTCTCCCGCTATATTGAAAATTGTCACGCTACACTGATGTTGTTAAAAACAATAGACCTCCAACTAAAATAAAATGACAAAGTCATTTTATTTTAGTTGGAGGTGGGGGCAGGTTTGATGTGGCTAAAGTTTATACTTTTGTCCATTGCTGGCTGCGGTGGCTCTCGAGGATGCGCTCGCAAATCAACAGTTCGCGGTGGCCGTCAGCAAAGCTGGGGTAATCGGGTTTGGCGGGTTGCTTTCCTTCCGCCACTGCACGGTACACTTCGCGAAACAATTGCTTGGATGTATCAGGGAAACCTTCGTTATGGCCTCCGGGGAAACTCATTATGGCGCGTGCTTCGGGGTAAGCGAGTGAAGGATCGCGCATTAGCGACTCATTGGCGCTGTCGCGGTTTCCTATCCACAGTTCATTGGGTGATTCAGAATTCCAGGCGAAAGATTTTTTTGATCCGGAGAGTTCCAGCTTCAATTGATTCTTTCTGCCCGCCGCCACCTGCGAAACGGTGATGCTTCCTTTGGCGCCATTATCGAAACGCAACAGCACACTGGCATGATCCTCCGTGGTAATCGGAACATCCGCATAATCTTCCGGCTTCAGCATTTTTCCGGAATAGGTTTCCACCGGCTTCAATGGTTTTTTGCGGGTTTTATGAATGGTATTGAAATCCGCCAGCACTTCCACTGTACGCAGGCCGGTGATGTACTCGAGAATGTCCATCAGGTGCGATCCAATATCGGCGATAGCACGCGAGTCGCCCGACTTGTCGGGTTCCAGGCGCCAGTTATAGTCTGTGGCATAAAATAGCCAGTCTTGCAGATAGGAGCCCAGCACGGCATAAATTTCACCCAGGTCGCCTTTTTCGCGCATGGTCTTCATTTGACGCACGAGGGGGTAGTAGCGCAGGTTGAAGTGCACGGCATTCACCAAACCAGTTTCGGCGGCCAGCTTCACCAGTTCCTCCGCTTCTTTGAGGTCTTTGCTGAGGGGTTTTTCACAAACCACATGCTTGCCCGCCAGCAGGGCGGCTTTGGATTGGGGGAAGTGCAGAAAATTGGGGGTGCAGATATGCACGGCCTGTATGTCCTGCATGGTCAGCATTTCTTCAAAGCTGCAGGCACGGGGTATGCCCAGCAGATCGGCTTTCTCACGGGCCAGTTCAGGTGTGGCTTCACAAAGTGCGGCTACTTCCAGGTTGGGCAGGCGACGGAGCGCTTCAATATGGGCAGGTCCAATAAAGCCTGTACCTACTACGGCGATGTTGATCTTTGCCATTTAACTGCGGTATTTAGGTGGTGAAAAGAAAGCGCAGGAAAGAGACGCCTCGCGTCCCGCTTCCTGCGAATAAGATTGTAATGTTGTTGGCGACAATAGTGGTTAGCGGTATCTGTCGCGGAAATCACCTCCGGGGCGGTTAAATCCTCCACCACCTCCACCGGGACGCCGGTCGCGGAATCCTCCGCCTCCACCACCGCCAGGACGGTTATAGCCACCACCACCGCCGCCGCCGCCAGGGCCGCGCTCATCGGCTGCTTTTACAACAAGGGGCTTCTTGCCGAGGGAAATATCATTCAGGTTTTCAATGGCCTCACGGGCTTCATTTTCATTGGCCATTTCAACAAAGCCAAATCCTTTGCTCTTGCCAGTCTCCCGGTCCATGACCACCTTGGCAGAAACAATGGTGCCGAATTTCTCAAAGATTTCTTCCAGTTCGGCATCATCGAGGTCATAAGGCAGGCCGGCAACAAATATTTTCATGTGCTCTTTTTTGTAAATGTAACGAACTTATTGACATGAAAAGGGAACCTGCTTTTGATATTTTCAGGTTATCCACCGGCAGTTAACAATTTCTTGAGTTATAAGTTTTAAGTTGTAAGTTTTAAGTGAGTCAGTACTGAAGGTTCTGAAATGAGCAATAATAGTGGGTTACTGTACAACTCTACATACAGCCTAAAACTGACAACTCAAAACTTATAACTTAAAACTTACAACTTACCACTTACCCAACATACATCGCAATCAACGTAATTGCACCAGTGATCAGAAACACTGCTGCAATGACCATTGTGGCAATCATGTTTTCGTTTTTTAAAGTAGAATTTGTCCTTTTCATACACAAAAGTTTTTAGTTACGGAATAAAGTGAAGTGGTTCCGCGGGATAATGGCGTCCGCTATGGGACGGATACTTTTGTGATCTTACAAAGGATGTAAAAGAAGGTGCTGCAAAGATACACGCCAATTCCAGCTTGTCAAGCGATTTGCCTCCTTTTCAAACAAAATTTTCACAACTTTTAGCCAATCGTAGTTATACGATATGGTTCTGTATAACCGGGTTTGGGGATGGTATACACAGAAGATGTGATTGGCGTTCAAAACAATTGGGATGATATTGCGGCAAATTCTAACGCATGAAGCATTCCACATCAAAGCGGAGAGGATATGGCATGCTGTTGGTCGCTTTCTTACTGATTTTGTCGGCCTGCAGCTCTTCAAAATCAGATGCCGACCTTCCTCCTCCGCCGGCCGGGCCTGCCGCTCTGCTTGTGGCCCATCCCTGGGAACTGGAAGCGGCTGGTTTTGATGATGACAGCTCGGGCCGCATAGAGCCCAATGAAAATACATTGCTGGCCTGCCAGCAGGATAATACGATCCGATTCTTTCCCGACGGTTCGGGCCGAACCGATGATAACGCGGAAGCTTGCACACCCGATAGCAGCAGCTCCGTATTTGAATGGGAATATAGCGCGCCACAAAACCTCCTGCTGATTGGAGGCACTCCACTCAAGATCGCCGAAATATCCAAACAGTTTCTCTGTATCAAAATGGATGAGTATCTGACAGTTCCCTTCCTGGTAGAATACAGGGCAATGGAATAAGCGGCTGAAGGTTCTGTTGGGTACCGATTTCTTTTCAACATTTGTGAATAAATGCCTGGCACGGTTCTGCTGTGCTATCCGCTTTTCGCCTAAATTCGCCGTCTGACTTAAAATTTCAAACAAGTGAGACTAAAGAGCCTCGAAATCAAGGGATTCAAGAGTTTTGCCGATAAGACGGTTGTAAACTTTGATGATAATATCACAGGCATTGTGGGACCCAATGGATGCGGTAAATCCAATATTGTGGATAGTATCCGATGGGTTATTGGCGAACAAAAGATCAGCCAGTTGCGAAGTGAGAACCTCGACAGCCTGGTATTTAACGGGTCAAAGACCCGCTCCGCTTCCGGCCTGGCCGAAGTGAGCCTGACCTTTGAAAACACCAAAAATCTGCTGCCTACTGAATTCAGTACGGTTACTATTACCCGCAAATTCTATAAAAGCGGGGAATCGGAATACCGGCTCAATGATGTGCAGTGCCGCCTGAAAGATATCCAGAACCTGTTTATGGATACCGGCGTAAGCACCGATAGCTATGCCATCATTGAACTGGGTATGGTGGATGACCTGATCAAGGACAAAGACAATAGCCGCCGACGCATGTTGGAACAGGCTGCAGGCATCTCCATTTATAAAACCCGCAAGAAGGAAGCCAAGGCCAAGCTGGACGCTACTGAACAGGATCTTGCGCGTATTGAAGACCTGCTTTTTGAAATCAACAACCAGTTGAAAGCCCTGGAATCGCAGGCGAAAAAGGCGGAGAAATATCATGAAATAAAAAAGGACTATCGCGAGATCAGTATAGAACTGGCGAAAGCCGCCCTTGAAGGATTTAACCTTACTTATAAAGAGCTGAACGAACAGCACGATCTGGAAACCGATAAGAAGATCCGCATGGAAGCGGAGATCGCCAACGAAGAGGCCGGACTGGAGCAGGAGAAGCTTTCCTTTATTGAAAAGGAAAGGGCTCTCCAAAGTATGCAACATGCTTTCAATGAGCTGTTGCAGCAGGTGCGTACACGCGAGAATGATAAAAACCTGGCAGCACAACGCCTCGAATACCTGCGCGAGCGGGAACATAACCTGCAGGAGTTTTTGCAGAAAGCCGAAGGCCAGCTAAAGGGAATTGACGAAAGCATTGCCTTTACCGAATTGCAACTCAACGAAGAGTCATCGGCCTTGGAAGGGCTGTCGGAACAGTTGCAGCAGTTTGGAAACGACGCGGCGGCGAAAAGAGAAGTGCTGGACGAGAAGCGCCAGTTGCTGGATCAGTTGCGCGGTGAATACCAGCAGGTGCAGCGCAGCCAGTTTGACGCCGAAAAGCGCGTTGCCGTTGCCGACACCAGTGTACAGAACCTCCAACGTGCCATTCACCAGATTGAAGAAGAAAGGGCGCAGCGCGATTCGCAGCGCCATCAACTCGATGAAGAGCGACTGCTGCGCGAAAAGGAACTGGAGATCAAAAAAGTGGACCTGGAACAACTACAGCGCCACCAGGAAAATACCCGGGAGCAAATTTTGCAAACCCAATCCCTGCTCGAGGAATTGCGCAACCAACTGGCCGAAGAAACCCGTAAGCTGGATGCCCGCAAAAACGAACACGACCTGCTGAAGAGCATGATCGATAGCATGGAAGGCTATCCCGACAGTGTGAAGTTCCTGCACAATAATAAAGAGTGGAATCACACGGCGCCGATTCTTTCCGACATCTTGTATGTGAAGGAAGAGTACCGTACCGCATTGGAAAATGTGCTCGAGCCTTATCTCAGTTACTATGTAGTGAACAACCTGGAAGAAGGCTTGCAGGCTGTTCACCTGCTGGATGCGCATAAGAAGGGCAAAGCCAATTTCTTTTTGCTGGATAAGCTGAATGAGTCAGTAGCACCGCAAAGCGGACATACATTGGCCGGCGCCATTAGCGCCATGAGTGTGGTGGAAGTGGAAGAGCCCTACCGCAAACTGGCCGAACAGTTGCTGGGCAATGTGTATATCGCCGATAACGAAGACGCGCTGAAAAACAGCAACGGCTTTGTGGTGATAGAGAAGCACGGTAAATATGTAAAAGGAAAATACTCGCTTACCGGTGGTAGTGTAGGATTAATAGAAGGTAAGAAGATTGGACGTGCCAAGAACCTGGAAAAATTGCAGCAGGACATTATGGCCCAGGAAGCCGTGGTGGAGAAATTGCGCGCGCAAATTCAGGAACGTCACAACGAAGTGATTGCTTTCAACGAAGACCTGCGCGAAACAGCCGTACGCGAAACGGAGCGTGAAATTCAGCAACTGACCAATCAGGTTTTCTCGCTGCACAATAAGCTCGAGAACCTGCATTCCATGCAAACCAGCAGCCTGGAGCGGCTGGAAGAATTGAATCACCAGGTACTGCAAACCCAGGCATCCGTAGAAGGAGTGCGCAATCAGTTGACCGGATTTACGGAGCAATTGCAGGCTTTTGCCAGCAGTATGGAAGAAGCGGAAGAAGCTTTCCGCCAGGCCGAATCCGGTTTCAATGAAGCGACCCAACAGTTCAACGAGTTCAATCTGCAGGTAACCCGCCAGCAGAGCAAGATCAACGCCCTGAAACAGGAACTGGAGTTTAAGCGTAATCAGTTGAGCGACCTGAAGCAGCAGATAGAAGCCAATACTACCAGTCTTTCCGATACCTCCACCAGCATTGAGCAAAGCCAGACACAGTTGACGGAAATGGAAGAAGCCTTGCTCGAAATGGTGCGTCGCCGCGAAGCCGACCAGCAGGTATTGAACGAAGCGGATCAATCTTACTATAATCTCCGCAACCAGCTCAGCGAAAAAGAAAGCGCACTCCGGCATAAAGTGAAGGAGAAAGAGCAGGTGGAGCATTTGCTGGCGGCCATTAAAGACAAGCTCAACGAACTGAAACTGCAATTAGCTGGTACCAAGGAACGTCTTGATGTGGAGTTTCGCATCAAACTGGAAGACATTCTTGACCAGGCACGCAGCACGGAAACCAGCCTGGAAGAATTGCAGGAGAAGGCCGATCGCATGAAGAAGCGCCTCGAAAACCTGGGTGATGTGAACCCAACTGCCGTGGAAGCCTTCACCGAAATGAAGAAGCGTTATGAATTTATTGTAGAGCAGAAGAATGACCTGGTAAACGCTAAAGACAGCCTGCTGAAAACAATCGAGGAAGTGGAGGCAACCGCCAACCAGAAATTCCTTGAAACATTCAACCAGGTAAAGGAAAACTTCATCAAGGTATTTAAGACCCTGTTTACAGAAGACGATCATTGCGACCTGGTACTCGAGAATCCTGACAACCTCGCAGAAACCGGTATTGATGTGGTGGCTCGTCCCAAAGGCAAGCGCCCCACATCACTCACGCAGTTGAGTGGGGGAGAGCGTACACTTACCGCCACGGCCTTGCTCTTTGCGATCTACCTGATTAAGCCCGCACCCTTCTGTATCCTCGATGAGGTGGACGCCCCGCTCGATGATGCCAACGTGGGCAAGTTTACGAATATGATCCGCCAGTTCAGCGACAATTCACAGTTCATTATTGTTACGCACAACAAGATGACCATGAGTACCGTAGATGTGATATACGGGGTAACCATGCAGGAGCCCGGCGTGAGCAAGCTGGTGAGTGTGGATTTCAGGAACCTGCAGGGGCAGCAAAACTAGACCAGGATTTTAGGATTGGAGGATTTTATTATTTGTGAATTTGAGGATCACTGTTGTCCGGTAAAAATAGACTTTTTGCGTTCATCCTTCGGAGGCGAG
>JBIQMS010000042.1:0-42401 GCA_044463125.1 Terrimonas ferruginea | reverse complement strand
GGTTTCACCATATTGCTGCATGCGAACACGGCCTGGCAATTGAGCAGCCACATGCTGAAAATAGCTGACGATTTTCCAATGGGGCGTAAACCGTGTTCCGGGCTTATAGCCCAGGAACTGCTCCGGCGATTGCAATTGAGCAAATCCAGTTAAGCTGGATAGGAGGAGGAGGGGGAGGAGGAAGCGCATGAGGGAAGTTGTACGTTTTACGTATTACGTTCTACGTATTACGTTTGGTTTAAAGTTTAGCGTTTAAAGTTTAAAGAGATCGGGAGATCTTATTTCCCTTTCACCTCCAAACTTAAACCTTAAACCCTAAACATTAAACCCCAAAAAAACGTATTACGTATTACGTAAAACGTACAACGTCTACCTGTCTCTGCTTCCCAAATACAACATAATATATTGTATCAAAGTCACCACAGCGGCTAAGGCGGCTACTACGTAGGTGGTGGCTGCCCATTTCAGGGCGTCTTTGGCCATGGGGTACTCCCGGCTATTGGTAATATTGGTCCGATCGAGCCAGGCCAGAGCCCTTTTGCTCGCGTCGAACTCCACCGGCAGGGTGATCAGGGTAAAGAGAACGGTTACTGACATCAGGACAATTCCGATCAGCAAAACTGTCGGATTGCCAGAATAAGCCATGATCACGCCAATGAGGAGGATCCAGTTAACGAGCATACTGCTAAACTGCACTACCGGCACCAGTTTGCTTCGCAAGGTGAGGGGGCCATAGGCGGTGGCATGCTGCACCGCGTGCCCGCATTCGTGGGCGGCCACGGCCGCGGCCGATACGCTGGTACCGCTATACACTTCCGGGCTCAGGTTCACGGTTTTGTTGAGTGGGTTATAGTGGTCTGATAGAAAGCCATTTACAGATACCACCTTCACATCATAAATGCCGTTTTCGCGCAGCATTTTCTCCGCAATCTCCCGGCCGCTCAGGCCATTGGCAAGGGGTACTTTACTGTACTTCGTAAACTTGCTCTTCAGCACCATCGAAACTACCATGCTGATCCCTAAAAAGATCAGCGAAACAATCATAATGGAGGGTGTCATTTGTCAAAATTTTTTGATTTCAATGAATACAATAACAAACTTGCGACCACAAAGATTAAGCCCTCAATTTCAGTCGTTTTGTCATTGCATTGAGTTACAATACGAAGATCGGAAAATTGGGGAATACTGCTTGTTAAGGCTTTTAAAAAATTGATTATTAGACATTTACAGACGCATTAAACTAATTTGCCATTGGTCTGGGGACCCGCTTGTCCGTACTCAAAATTTATTCACAGCCCCAAAATTTTATTTTGAAATGTGCTTCAGAATTGTAACTTAGCAATAGAATTTAATGGGTTAGTAAGTAAGGGGGGCCATCGAAAGATCGGCCCCTTTTACATTTAATTAGCTTCCACTTTTTTCCCCCGATTTTCAACAAATCTTACAGTTTTTTCATCGCCCATTCCTGTATTAATACGGATCGATCACGGTATTTTTCACCGGTTTATGATTCATGCATGCATCCTCGCTAAATTTGGCGCATGAGTAAAACGAAAACAGCTTTTTTTTGTCAGCATTGTGGTCACGAAACGGTGAAATGGACGGGGCAGTGCCCATCATGTGGTGAATGGAACAGCCTGGTAGAAGAGTTGGTGCAAAAAGACAGCAACAAAAACAATAAGAACTGGAAAGATTATAAGGAAGAAAAAAGATCGCATCGTCCCGTTCCTTTGGCAGAAATAAAAAGCGGCGAAGAGAAGAGACTGGTAACCGGCGATGCGGAGCTCAATCGCGTTTTAGGAGGAGGAATTGTCGCCGGCAGCATTGTGCTGGTAGCGGGTGAGCCAGGTATCGGCAAGTCGACCCTCTTTCTTCAAAACGGTCTGCAATTGCAGGCAAAGGTTTTGTATGTAAGTGGTGAGGAGAGTGAGCAACAGATAAAGATGCGCGCCGATCGGCTGGGATTCAGCAACGCCGATTTTTATCTGCTTACCGAAACCTCTACCCAGGTAATCTTCCAGGAGATCAAAAAGCTGAAGCCCGATATCGTGATTGTAGATTCCATTCAAACCCTTCAAACACCATTTATTGAATCGTCACCCGGCAGTGTATCGCAAATCCGCGAATGCGCTGCGGAATTTCAGCGCTTCGCGAAAGAAACCAATACGCCGGTTTTCCTGATAGGCCATATTACCAAGGATGGCAGCATAGCAGGCCCCAAGATCCTGGAGCATATGGTGGACACCGTATTGCAGTTTGAAGGCGACCGGCATTATGCATACCGCATCCTGCGCACCCTGAAAAACCGCTTTGGGGGCACCGCAGAACTGGGCATTTATGAGATGACGGCCCTGGGCATGCGCGCTGTGGCCAATCCCAGCGAAATACTCATCACTCAAAAAGAGGAACAGCTCAGTGGCATCGCCATCGCCGCCACCATGGAAGGGCTGCGGCCCCTGCTGATTGAAGTGCAGGCCCTGGTAACACAGTCGGTATATGGCACACCACAAAGAACCGTGTCGGGTTTCGACTTACGCCGGCTGCAACTGTTGCTGGCTGTTCTCGAAAAAAGGGGCGGCTTCCATTTTGGAGTGAAGGATGTTTTTCTCAACATTGCCGGCGGCTTGAAGGTGGAGGATCCTGCTATTGACCTGGCGGTGCTCTGCGCCCTGCTTTCTTCCTATACCGATATAGCCCTGCCCCCGCATGTGTGCTTTGCCGGAGAAGTGGGACTGAGTGGAGAAATTCGTGCAGTTAATCGCATAGAACAAAGAATAGGCGAAGCCGCCAAGCTGGGCTTTGAAAAAATTATTGTTTCGCGCTACAACCAGGGCCGGGCGGGTAACAAGACGCTGGAGACCAAAGCCGGTATTGAAGTGGTGGCGCTGGGAAGAGTGGAAGAACTGTATCAGTATTTTTTCTGATGCCGGTATAGCAGGTGTTGCCGGCATTCTTAAACATTTCATATCCCATGAAAAAAGAAATCGGCATCCTGGAAAATTTTCTGCATCTCTTTTTTCCGCACAATTGCAGTGGCTGCGGCAGTGACCGCCTTCGACACGATAGTTCGCTATGCATACAATGCCTCGCACGCATGCCGGAAACCGGGTTTGCGCCCATACCGGGCAATCCTATCGAAAAAAAATTTTATGGTCGACTGCCCATACAATCGGCATTTTCGATGTATTATTTTTCGGATGGCTCGTTGATGCAAAGGCTGATGCATGCCTTTAAGTACAAAGGCAACCGCGACCTGGGTTTTCAACTGGGATCATTTATGGGTCATGCCATCCGCCATTCCCTCCGCTTTGAGCCCGGCCTGCTTATTCCACTTCCACTCTATCCATCCAAAGAAAAAAAGCGGGGATATAACCAGGCGAAAATTCTCTGCGAAGGCATCGCGGAAGTTACAGGCTGGCCAGTTTTAAGCGACGTCGTGGTGCGGAGAAAGCATACAGACTCCCAAACGCATAAAGGAAGAATTGATCGCTGGTTGAATATGGAAGGCAATTTTCGGATAGCGGATCCGGCAGCACTGGAAAACCGCCACCTGTTGTTGGTAGATGATGTGCTCACCACCGGCGCCACCCTGGAAGCCTGTGGCGAAGCCATCCTGCAAGTACCCGGAACCCGGCTCAGCCTGGCCACATTATGTTATGCATGGCGCTAAGAGTTGCGCCCGATAATCTGTATTTTTGAGGCGAATGAAGTTTCGATACGCATTTCTTTTCCCCTTTCTGCTAATCCTGCTCTCCTGTAGCAAGGATTCTTTCATTAATAGTCCCGACGCGCGTATCCGCATCACCGCCGATACAGTAGCTTTCGACACGGTCTTTGTGAGCGCGGGCTCAGTTACCCAATCATTCAAGATCATCAATGAAAATAACCAGCGCCTGCGCTTGCAGAATGTGCAACTGATGGGGCTCAACAATTCGAGCTACCGCATCAATATCAATGGCATTCCTTCCGCATCGGTCAACGACCTGGAAATTGGCGCCAACGACAGCGTGTATGTATTTGTACAGGTAAATATTGATCCCACGGCGGCAGCTCAACCCTTTATAGTGCGCGATAGTATCCGCATCGACTTTAACGGCAATACTCGGTGGGTGCAGCTGGAGGCCTGGGGGCAAAATGCACATTACCTGCGCGGCTATGAACTACCAGGTAATGAAACCTGGACCAACGACCTCCCTTATGTGATTCTCGACTACCTCTATGTTCCGGTGAATACCGTACTTACTCTGGAGCAGGGCGTACGACTTTATATGCATGCCAACGCGCCCATCGTAGTTGACGGTACAATGCGGGTTAATGGTGTTGTAGACAGCATTGGCCGTGTTTATTTCCAAAGCGACCGGCTCGATGAGCCCTATAGCAATTACCCTGCATCCTGGCCCGGTATTTATTTCCGGCCACCCAGCGAGGGTAATCAACTTCGCTATGCGGTGATCAAGAATGCTTACCAGGCATTAGTAGCCGAGGGGCTTCCACCGGGACCCGATCCCAAATTGTTGCTGGATGCCTGTGTTATCGACAATGCTTATGATATCGGCATTTGGTCTCGCGCCAGTTCGGTGCAGGGTATCAATAGCCTGATCAGCAATTGCGGTCGCAACCTCTTTATCGAAGGGGGCGGTCAGCATCGGTTTACTCATTGCAGTTTTGTAAGCTATAGCAATAATTATATCAGCCATACAGAACCCGTACTCCGTATCAGCGATAATATTGAAGGAGTAATCAATCCACTCGACGCCAGCTTTATCAATAATATTTTCTGGGGCGAAGGGGGCCTGGTAGACGATGAAGTGCAGGTGAATCGCAGCGGCAACAGCAGCTTTATAGTGGATTTCGATCATAATCTCTGGAAACTCACCAATACACCAGGGAACATTAGCAGCGCGGGCATTGTTAACAACCAACCACCGCAGTTTGATAGTATTGATATCAACCGTAGGTATTACGATTTCCGCCTGAAGGATAATTCACCGGCTCTTGGTGCCGGCAGGCCCAGTGCCATCCTTACAGACATGGATGGAAATAGCCGCGATGCCAATAATCCCGACCTGGGTGCATTCGAAAGGCCCTGAGCGGAAAGAAAACTGTAAATTTGTAAGCCGATCACGCCTAAAACATAAATTATGAAAACACTGGTTATGACAGTTCTGCTCTCTACCCTGCTTACCGGAGGTAGTATCTACGACTTTAAAGTGCCGGGACTTGAAGGCGGCAGCATCGATTTTTCGAAATACAAAGGAAAGAAGATCCTGATCGTGAATACAGCTTCCAAGTGTGGGCTCACACCTCAATACGAAGGCCTGGAAGCCCTTTACAAAAAGTATAAGAATACATTGGTGATCGTAGGATTTCCCGCCAATAATTTTGCAGGACAGGAGCCGGGAAGCAATGATGATATCGCCGAGTTCTGCAAGCGCAACTATGGCGTAAGTTTCCCCATGGCACAGAAAGTATCCGTAAAAGGAAAGGATATAGCTCCCATCTACGAATGGCTGCTGGCCGAAGCCGCCAAGAAAGGTTTTGATGACCCCATCAGTTGGAATTTTACCAAATTCCTGATCAACGAAAAGGGTGAACTGGTAACAGTATTTGCACCCAAAACGGATCCGCAAAGCGAAGAGATTACCAAACACCTGAACTAATTTCTTCAGAGGGGAAACCGCATGCTATTCAGCGAGGTCATTTGCAATTCCACGAAAAAAACGGAGCTGCCGCAGCTATTGCAGGAGAACAGGCTGGCCCATGCCCTTATTTTTTTGGGGAAAGAAGGCAGTGGCGCCCTGCCCCTGGCGCTGGCATTTGCGCAATATGTTGTTTGCGACAAGAATCGTAACAAACAGGAACCCGCAGGGCCTTCCCTCTTTGGCGAAGAACCCGAAACGAAAACGGCTCCTTCCCTGGATGCCTGTGGCCAATGCCCCGCCTGCCAGAAAGCGGCAAAGCTGGTGCATCCGGATATTCATTTTTCTTACCCGGTAATCACCAAAAAAGCAGGGTCCCCTCCTGTAAGCACCGACTTTATCAGCGAGTGGCGCGATTTTATTGCGAAGAATCCTTATGGGAATGCCTACGACTGGCTGCAGCATATTGGCGCCGACAACAAGCAGGGCAATATTACCGCGCAGGAATGTAATGAGATCATCCGCAAGCTGAACCTGAAGAGTTTTGAAAGCGAATACAAGATACTGGTGATGTGGATGCCCGAATACCTGGGGCAGGAAGGCAATAAATTGCTGAAATTAATTGAAGAGCCACCGGCCAATACCCTGTTTATTCTGGTGGCGGAAAACGAATCACTGATATTACCCACCATACTCAGTCGCTGCCAGTTGGTGAAAATACCTTTGCTGGAAGACGCCGAGTTGGAAGCCGCCCTGCAAAAACAGGGGGTGGATGCACAAACGGCCCGCCAGATAGCGGGCGTAAGCGAGGGCAATTACCGCGAAGCCCTGCATCAATTGCAGCATGCCGATGAAGACTGGCATAACCTGCTGCGCGAATGGCTGAATGCGATTTTGAAAAATGGACCCATCGCCCAGGTGAAATGGGTAGACAAGGTGAGCGGGCTGGGCCGGGAAAAACAAAAACAGTTCTTACGTTATTTCAGTCACCTGTTGGGTCAGGCCCTCCGCCTTAGGGTGATGGGGGAAAACAGCCCCATGCCCGAGCAGGAACGTGATTTTGCCCTTCGCCTCAATAAGATTGCTGATATGGGCCAGCAACAGGCCATCCTGGAGCAATTGGACCAGGCCGCTTATTATATAGAGCGCAATGCCAATGGCAAGATCCTCTTCCAGGCCCTCACCATTAAACTGTATCATATCATTCAGGACAAAATTGTATTTTTGACTGAATGAGGTAAATGACCCGGAAGGCGGGCCCCGTGAACAGAGTGGAAATGAAGCGGTTGCGGGCCTGTGGAATGAACCAGAAAGGATAGTCAGCAATTCCCTATATATGCGACAATAGCCCATTTACAGCGGGCACCTCTCTGCTTTCCCCGGTTTCACCTCGCATTATTCATTTAATTAATTCATTACCGAATGGGTTGTACCAGTTGTGGCACTGCCAAAGGTGGAAAGCCGGGAGGCTGCAAGAGCAATGGGGGTTGTAGTACCGGTGGATGCAACCGCATGAATACCTACGACTGGCTGCATAATCTGCCGATGGCCGATTTTGACAGCGCCTGCAAAGTGGTAGAAGTAAGTTTCAATAAAGGATCGCGCAAAGATTTTTTCCGGAATCCCAGCTTGCAGCAATATGAGAAAGGTGATATGGTGGCAGTAGAAGGTGTGAGCGGTTTTGATGTGGGTGAAATTTCCCTGACCGGTGAAATTGTGCGCCTGCAGATGAAGAAGCGCAATGTGAAGGAAGAAAATCCGGAAATGAAAAAGGTTTTGCGGACGGCTACCGATCGCGACCTGGATCTCATGCGCCAGAACAAAGCCCGTGAACCGGAAGCCGTGATCCGCAGCCGCGCCATCGCGCGGCAGTTGAAGCTCGACATGAAGATCAGCCAGGTGGAAATGCAGGCCGATGGGCGCAAAGCCACTTTCTTCTATATCGCCGACGGGCGTGTTGACTTTCGTGAACTGATTAAAGTATATGCCTCCGAGTTTAAAGTGAAAGTGGAAATGCGGCAGATTGGCGCCCGCCAGGAAGCCGGCAAAGTGGGAGGAATAGGCAGTTGCGGAAGGGAACTCTGCTGCAGTAGCTGGTTGACCGATTTTAAATCGGTGAACACGGCCGCGGCGCGGTATCAGAATCTCTCGATCAACCAAACCAAACTAAGTGGTCAATGTGGCCGTTTGAAATGCTGCCTCAACTATGAACTGGATACCTATCTTGACGCGCTGAAACATTTCCCCGACAATTGCGACCAGATTCAGGTAGCCAAGGGTACAGCCTACCTGATCAAGAAAGATATTTTCAAAAACCTGATGTGGTACACCCTGCCCGATAGTACAAAACAGTATCCTTTAACGATTGAGCGGGTACTGAAAATAAAAGGACTCAATAAGCAGGGTGTAATTCCTGAGGAACTGGAAGCGGTGGATGTAACGACGAATAAGCCCAAGGCTGTGGAGCCGGAATTTGTGGATGTGGTAGGGCAAATAAGTTTGCGCAGCCTGGAGAAAGCCGACAAGAAGCGTCGTCATCAACAACAACAGCAGAGGCAACAAAGACCCGGCGGCCCACGTCAGCAACAGGGAAGACCGCAGCAAGGCGGCGGTGGTCAGCAAAGACCTGGCGGTGGACAACAACAGGGTGGTCGCGGACCCAGGCCACAACACCCCCCCCGTCCGCAGGGACCCAGAGGCGGAGGTGGAAGAAGACCGGGATCCGATAAAACCAATCCCAACCAATCTTAATCCAGTAATAGCTTTAATGCTATCCACAATAACCTATAAAAGAAAAGGAGCGGCAAGCCGCTCCTTTTCTTTTATAGTCCCAGGTTTACATAAATAGCGTCGTGAATTTTTGGCCGCACACTTAACTGGAAAAATTTGGAATTACTGCGGGTGGGATATACCCGGTTGCTGAGAAAGAGATACAGAATCTTTGTCTGCGGATCGGCCCATACACAGGTGCCCGTGAAACCGGTGTGGCCAAATGTTTTGGGCGACACCTTGGAAGCGGGATAGGGTTCCTCGCCTTTCTTTTTCTCGCGTTCCGGTTTGTCAAAACCCAGTCCGCGCCGGCTGGTTTTGCTATGATAGGCAGTAAACAGATCAATGGTTTCTTTGCGTAAGAAGCGTTTGCCATTTAATTCGCCGCCATTTAGCAGCATCTGATAAAGCATCATCAGGTCATACGCATTCGAGAATAGTCCCGCATGGCCGGCCACACCGCCAAAAAGAGATGCGCCTTCATCGTGCACATCGCCACGGATCAGTTGCTGCCTGAAATGCTTTTCTTCTTCCGTAGGCACAATCATATTGAGTGGAATACGCTTGCGCGGCTGAAAGCCAATGGTGGCCAAACCCATGGGCTGGTAAAAATGTTTGCTCACGTAGTCGTGCAGGCTCATGCCACTCAGTTCTTCCACAATTTTTCCGAGCAGAATGAAATCATTGTCGCTATATACATATTTGCCGCGTGGCCCCAGTGGACTATTGATGATACGTTTCATCAGGGTATCGCTCCAATCGTCGCGGCGATAAAGGTTTTCTGCAACCCTCACGCTAAAACCTTTCTTGGGTTTTTCGGAATAGATAGCCGGATTGGGAGTGCCAGTTTTTTCGTCGATGGTTTCTTTGTAAAATGAAATAAAAGGAACAAGCCCCGCTTCATGCAACAGAATATCATCGATTCGCAGATTTGCTTTATCCGTACCGCGCATGATGGGCAGGTAATCGGCCAGCCTTCCATTCAGTTTTATCCTTCCTTCTTCATACAGCTTCATTATGGCCATAGTAGTGGCAGAAACCTTGGTGAGGGAAGCGAGGTCGAAAATATGCTCGAGCGTAACGGGCTGGCTGTTTTCATATTCCATATTGCCAAATGCCTTGCTATAGATGATTTTTCCATCATGCGCGGCCATTACCACACATCCCGGAAATGCTTTTTGTGCTATAGCGTCCTGTGCGATGGAATCAATTACCTGCATGGCATCAGGCGTTAGTGCCGCACGAGCGGGTTTGATGCCGCCATACACCAGGCCATCTCCAAACTTGTACTGGCAAACCGAAACGGGCAGGCGTCCTTTTGAGAATATCTTACCCTCCAGCAGGTCGGCGGCCGCATGCTGGGTAATATCATCGTCCTGGTAGCAGGCCACCAGGTTCACCGCATCGCAGAACTGCGCAATGGCCATTACATTGCCAAATACCATTGTTACGGGTTTATATTTCTGCAGCGATTGTACGAGGTATTGTGCAGTTGCGCTGATGCCATAATTATTAGCGGGTCGGTTGCTGTATTCATGTACCCCAATCACCACCTGCTCATAACCTCCCGAAGCAATAGCCTGTTGTATGGCAAGGGATTCATTCTCGCTTTCCCGGAAAGAAAGAAAATAGGTATCTGCATCCCAGCCTTCGAAAATTCGTTTACCAAAATCGTTGAGATAATTGGCGCCTATTGACACATAAGCCGTTTTCTTCCCTTTGGGTAAGGGAATCAGCGGACTATCCTGGCGCAGGATAGTCAGCGATTGCGTGGCTGCTTCGTAGCGGATCTCATTGGTATGGCGGTTCAGGTCTTCCAGCAGATTGTCCATTTCAATGGGCTGCATATTGGCCAGGCCCAACTGGTATTTTGAATGCAGCACTTTACGCACTTTATCATCAATATCATCCCAGCTAAGTTTTCTTTTCCGGATGGCCTGCTTTATTTCATCAATGGCATCGGGCACGGAAGCAGGCAGGCAAAGCATGTCGTTGCCGGCAATCAGCGCTTCCACGGCGATGGTGCCTCCCGGAAAATATTTGGCTACGCCTTTCATCTCCAGTGCATCGGTAAAAGTGAGCCCCTCATATTGAAGGCGATCGCGTAGCAAACCATTCACTGCATTGGCTGAAATGGAAGTGGCGCGATTGGGTCGGTCGTCCAAACTGGGAATGGCGAGATGCGCGATCATAAAGCTGCCTACGCCGGCTTTTACCTGTGCATAGAAGGGATAAAGCTCCAGCGAATCGAGCTGGGCAATACTTTTTTTGAGAATGGGCAAATCATAATGCGAATCCACATCCACATCGCCATGACCGGGAAAATGTTTGGCACAGGCCATGATGCCCGCGTCCTGCATGCCACGGGTATAGGCCGCGCCATAATCGGATACTTTGAACTTATCTTCCCCAAATGAGCGAAAGCCGATAACGGGATTATTAGGATTGTTGTTTACGTCAACAACCGGCGCATAGTTTACATGCACCCCCAGTCGCTTGCATTGCTGGCCCACGGCCACACCCATGCGATAGATCAGCTCCTGATCGGGCAGGGCGCCGAGGGTAAGCTGATAAGGGAATTTGGTTACGCTATCGAGGCGCATACCCAGACCCCATTCCCCATCAATGGTAACCATCAATGGCGTTTGGGCCATCGCCTGGTAGGCATTGGTGAGCTGAGCCTGCCGGTAGGGACCACCCTGAAAAAAACAAAGGGCACCCACGTTGTAGCGCTGAATATCTTCAGTTACTTTGGCCACATGATCGGGTCCCAGGTTGCTATGTGCGCGAATCACCATTAACTGTGCGATGCGCTGTTCGGGACTGAGGCTGTTGAAAACACTATCAACCCAATCCTTTTCGCTGAGCTGGCTGTGAAACTGTGCCCCCACAAAAAGAGGCGAAGCGAGGAGGAGGAAAAGGATCTTTTGCATACGGTTCATACTAATCATTTGAAGGTCAGAAGGCTAGCGGGGTATTTGCCCGGTTCATCGCATGGCTGTCGTTCCGGACGGGTGCGGGGTTAAAATTAAATCATTTGCCTTGATGAACCGGCAAGAGTTCCTTAAAAATCAATTTGTTATTTTTGACGCCGGAGAAATTTCAGTTGTGGGAGACAAAATCGTTTTATTGCCGGATAATATCGCCAACCAGATTGCGGCGGGCGAAGTGATTCAGCGTCCGGCCAGTGCAGTAAAGGAATTGCTGGAAAATGCGGTGGATGCCGGGGCCAGTGATATTCAATTGATCATTCAGGACGCAGGCAAGAGCCTGGTGCAGGTGATTGATAACGGCTCAGGCATGAGTGAAACCGATGCAAGGCTCTGCTTTGAAAGGCATGCTACTTCCAAAATCCGCCAGATCGATGATCTCTTTCATATACGTACCATGGGTTTCCGCGGCGAAGCGCTCGCTTCCATAGCGGCGGTAGCTCAGGTGGAACTCAAAACACGTCGCGCCGAAGAGGAACTGGGCATTTATATAGAAGTAGAAAACAGCAAGGTAAAAATACAGGAACCCATCGCCTGCCCCACCGGCACCAGCATTGCCATGAAGAATCTTTTCTTCAATGTGCCGGCCCGTAGAAATTTTCTGAAATCGAATGCTTCGGAAATGCGGCATATTGTGGATGAGTTTACCCGCGTAGCCCTGGCCTTTCCGCAGATACGCTTCAGCCTAAACGCCAATGGCGACCAGCTCTTTCACCTGGAAGCGGGCAGCCTGAAGCAACGCGTCGTGCAATTGCTCGGCAATTCTTATAACGCGCGACTGGTGGCGGTAAAGGAACAAACTGACTATCTCGATATTCACGGCTTTGTGGGCAAGCCCGAAACCGCGAAGAAGACCAGGGGCGATCAGTATTTCTTCGTCAACAACCGTTTTATCCGCAGTCCTTATTTGCAACATGCGGTGATGAATGCCTACCAGGAACTGATACCAGGCGATAGTTTTCCCCTGTTTGTATTGTTTATCGACCTGGATCCGGCACAAGTGGATGTGAACGTGCACCCCACCAAGCAGGAGATAAAGTTTGAAGATGAAAAGATCGTGTATGCATTTGTACACGCAGCCATCAAGCATGCTCTCGCGCAGTTTAGTGTAACACCCACGCTCGACTTTGAGTTGGATGCCGGCATACAGCAGCTTTCGGCCATACAGCAACCTTTTACGCAGGAGCGGCAGATGGCGGCCAGCTCTTCCTCACTCTTTAAGGGTTTCACGCAAAAGCACCAGGCACATTTGATAGAGCCGGGTCGGCAGAGTTTTCCCGACTGGAATAGTTTGTATGGTCAGCGATTCCCTCAACAATCTGTCGACGCAAATAAAGGGAATGCTGAGGGAAATCAATTGCCCCTGGGTCAGTCGCTTCAGGCTGATGATGCGGACAGGGAAGTGCAGCAGTTATTATTGTCGTATATCGTAACAGAAACCCGCCAGGGATTTTTGCTGATCCATCAGCAGCAGGCGCATGAGCGGGTATTGTATGAGCGATTTGTGGCAGCGGCAGAAGGCAAACCCATTGCCAGCCAGCCCAGTCTTTTTCCGGTCACCATTGAAATGACCGCTTCGGATGCCCTGCTATTGCAGGAGCTGTTGCCCGAGCTGAAATTGTTGGGCTACCTGGTGGAGCCATTTGGCAAGAACAGTTTTATCATCCAGGGCACTCCGGCCGATATTGAGCACGACAACGAGAAGCATCTGTTTGATTTTCTGCTGGAGCAATACAAGCATTTCAGTCATGAATTGAAATTTTCTCCGCGCGAGAAGCTGATTCGCTCGCTGGCGAGGCAGCAATCCATCAAGACCGGCACGCGACTTACCGAGCGCGAGATGAAGAACCTGGTGCAGGATCTTTTTCAGTGCCAGCAGCCCCAGAGCACACCCGATGGGCGGCCCACTTTTCTCGAGTTCCGCCAGGATGAGTTGGAGGGGATGTTTAGGAGGTGACCACTTCCAATGGCAACGCCTTAAATCAAAGTACTGCTTTGTTGAGTTGATTGAAATTTGGAGTAACTTGGTACTTCGCCTAGCGAGTCGGATGTCTCATCAGATCGAATCATACAGCCGTTAATGTTGAGGCATCGACGATTTGGCAGTATTTGAAAATCGTCAGCCGTTACCGATGTTAAATTTACAAATAAAAAGTTTTGTTAATTATATTGCCCGTGTAAGTCATTGGATAAACCTCAGGCCGATCCGCGAACAGAAAGTGGAGCATGTATTCGAAACCACCGCCATTTTGCCAATACATTTGTTGGCATTATGTGTTCCCGTATTAATACTTTTTTCTTTCCATTCTTAGGCCTCTTTCTAATAAGAAGTCGTAAATATTAATGCATACTACTCCGTTCTTTGCTGAAACAGCTGGAATTTTATTATGGGCGTCCTTCTTCTCATTTGTGATTAAGACACACTTATGGACTTTACAATATCCAATTAAGTACGGGTCTGCCTCTTCATTTCCATCTGCTTGTTTCTTTGCGTTGAAAAAGCCTGTAAGATATTCTTCGTTAATTATTGGAATGGCTGCATTTATGCTTTCAGCGTCCGTTTGTACGACAAAATGCTTTTTCCATTTCTTTACCCATATTTTTAGAAAGTCTTGCTTGCCTTCATAATTGTTTATTTCATCTTCAACAAAATCAATAGTTCTGAAGAGTCCTTGTCCAATTAAATCTTCTACTTCTTCCCAAATTGCCTTAAATACAGGATTGTCTGGTTTAAATGTTGCCTCTAACATTATTAAGCCACTAGTGTCTATGACATAAATAGTTTCATTTTGATGAAAATCCAATTTCATTAATAGGCAGTTAGTAATTGACGGGTTTTAGGTATATATGAAATCTTAAGGCCTAAGAAGTCAGATAAATCTTTTAAATCAATTCTATTCTGATCAAAAGCTGAAAATGCTAATGACACATATGTTCTGCCCCTTTCTTGCAGAGATTCTTTGTGTAGTTCTCGGCCTTTAGGTTCCTTTGCCCTACCGACTTGTGGTTTATTCCAAGCTAAGTGCCTTTCTTTATAAAATGCAGCCGTAGTAAGTTTATTTTCTAGTAAACTTCTCAAAACTGCCAAAGGTCCAACATGAAAAATATTTCCAAGCTTGATTAAATCCATTTTATTCCAAATTTTATTACCACTGATTTTTTGAATATTAACTATTTCAGATTGTAATAGCTCTTCGCTTGGAATAAGTATGCCGGATGAAAACGAATTACACCATTTTTCAATTTCAATATCAGTATTTAGGGATAAGTCGCAAAGTCCACCCTGATTTAAAATTATGTGACCTAATTCATGAAATAAAGTGAATGTTTTTGAATGAGTAGGTTCTTGCCCACGTTTAATGCCAATTATGGGAATGATGTCATCAACTATTGAAAGTCCCCTTAAATTATCCTGGGTAAGACTAAGTTGAAAAACTGCAATACCTAAAGATTCAACCTTCTCAATGTACGCATCGAGCGCTAGATTAATGTTGTCAATTTCTCTGACTTCAGAAATCTTTAGTTCTTCGCTGACCTTTTTTGCAATATCTTTTGGATTACTTTTTAAAGAAGCAGAAATTTTAAACTTTGGAATTTGAATTCCCAATTCTTGTCTAAGTTCAACATATGATTGAGCCAGCGCTCTTGCTTTCCTGACCGCAATTATTGTCTTTTCATGAAACTTACCAATATCCTTTGAACTTACTGTTCTCCTATCCTTTGGTAATGGTTTTTCCTTTGGTGGTTCGGTCAATAATAGCGTTGCAAGAGTCCTTTTATAAGCTTTAGCTAAATCTTTAAGTTCTTTCAATGTTGGCTTTTTATACCCTTCTTCTAACTGCGATAAACGACTAGCTGAAATTCCTGTTCTTTCTGAAGCTTGCTTTTTGGACAAGGCTATAGATTCCCTTGCCCAGATTAGAAGCTTATTATTTATTTCTATATGAATAATTTCGTCCATTGAATTTCAAATTTAGAGGTATTTTCTCTCCTAAATCCTCCACGCTTACAAAGATTGTCAAAATGTAGATGGTCACTTTATACACTTGCTCCTAAAAGTCGGAATTCCGACACTGTCGGTCGGACCACCCTTCCGACCGAGTCATGCAGGCAACAACAATCCTGGAACGCAACCACCCCGGTCGGACCGCTCTTCCGACCGGGGCACAAAACTTCCACATTTTCAACACGCTTACCCTCGGTCGGACCGCTTACCCCCCGGTCGGACCGCCTTCCGACCGGGGGTAAGACATGGTTTAAACCATGTTGGCCTGATACTGGAGTTCCCCAAACCATTGCTTGAGTGAATCCCTGAATTCTTAGAGATGACTTATCAATTTACAAGAAAGCCGATATTTCAGTTGCTAGCCGCGCGCAGCGCGGCTCTAAGGTAAATGCATTAATCATTCAGATTTGATACCCCCTCAATACTTCCCCCTCACTTCCAACAAAAACCGCTCCACCGCCCTACGTACCTCACTGGCCGATGCACGATTATTGTTGACCAGCACAGAAAAAATCAACGGCTTGCCGGACGCACTATTCATATAACCACTCAATGCTACCACTCCGGAAAGCGTTCCAGTTTTTGCGTAAAGGTATGGCTGCTCAGATACATAATATCCTCGCAAAGTACCCTCGCCACCGGCTGGGAATATCTCCTTCACCCTTTCCATCCCCATTTCACTGCGCAGCTTCTTTAATATGTGCACAAGGCTGCGGGGTGTAAAAAGATTGTACCGACTAAGCCCCGATCCATCCGCCCAACGGGGTGCATCGGACAAATCAGAAAAGATCGTTTTTAGAAGGGTGTCTGTCGCCAGGCGCTCATTCAATACGCCCGTTGCCTTATACGACAACATTAGCAACAACTGCTCCGCTATAAAATTATCACTGCGGTGCATCAATGGCTTTAAAACCGAATCCAATGCCTGCGAATAAAGCGGTTTCCATTCCAGGGATTTTGGCAGATAGCCTTCGCGATAACCCACCGGCTTTTGCAGGCTGTCGGACAATAATTGCCGGGCCGACTCCATGCCATTGGTTACAAAGGGCAGCTCCACAACAGGATTGTCTTCATTCCCTTCATAAATGGTGAAATGATTCTCGGCCAGCGCCCGCTTCACTTTAAAGCTTCCATCCGGATTGTCGAGCGAAAAACTGACGGGCCAGTCTGTTGGTGGGTCCGATGAAACCAGCTTCGCTTCACTGTTGTCGTAAGGATCCAGGGCAATAACCTGCTCCCAGCGGATGGTATTGCCATATATGGGTAGCGGACTACGCTCAGCCATATAGGCCGATTCATAGTCACCCCATGACCATCCCGATCCCCAGGCCGTGGTCTGCCAATGTTTACCGATAAGATAAAGAGGTTTTTTCTGGCTCTTGAGCCAGTCGATAACTGGCTGCGTACGAAAATCGCGGTGCATAAAGCTGGGGTCACCCGCCGGCTCCAGGAAAATGGCCGTATCCAGCTCGGCATAGCGAAAACTAAGGGTGCTATCGCCCAACCATTTCATGGCCGCGTAACAGGTGACAATCTTGGTATTGCTGGCGGGAACAAAATACTTCTCACCCTGGTATTGCAGCAAAAAACTATCTGCCCCTGCGTCGTAAATGCTAATGCCCAGATGCGCCTGTTGCAGCGAAGGCTCCTGCAATATTTGCTGCAAGGCCTCCTGCATGGGGTTTATCGACGGAGCGCTTGTCTGCAGTTGTCGCGAACCGCTACAGGCCGCCAGCGAAGCCATGCCGCCAATCAAGAGGGCGTTCCCGAAAAATGTATAGAGATTTATTTTCATTGCGCTCATAGGGCGATCACCCTGCCCGCGGCAGCACTCTCTTTGGCCGCATCAATAATCGTCATGGTCTTGATGGCATCACTCGCCGGCACAGGGTTGGGCGCTCCGTTAGCCAGCGCCTGGTACACGTCATCAAAATAATCCATATAGTTGCCCGCCTTCGATCGCGTCTGCTTTCTTACCGATTCCCCATTCTCCATATAATGCAATATGCCATCGTCCGCTGCCGGATCGGCACACCAGGCTTTCAGCGAGGGCTCTATTTCTTTGAGCAGGGATTCTTCCTGCAGATCGGAACGTTGCTGCAAAAAACTGCCATTCCTGCCATGCAATACAAAGGGATACAAGGATTCCCTGGCCATCACCGTACTCTTAAGCCTTACCCGGTTATCAGGATAGAACAACAACATTTCAAAATAATCGTTGGCTTCCACCGATCCTTTCCGCAGAATACGGATGTCGGCAAAAACATGGGTGGGCATGCCAAAAAACTGCAGGGCCTGGTCTACCAGGTGCGCGCCCAGGTCATGTATTAATCCGGCCCCGGGCAGGGCGCCTTCCTTATGGGGTTTTCCACTGTACTGTGTACGGTAACGATCGTAACGAAATTCTGCTTCCACAATTTCTCCCAGCCGGCCCGATTGCAATACCTCGCGCAGGGCACGAAAATCTCCATCGTAGCGGCGGTTTTGATATACGGACAAAAAGCGGCCCCCCGCTTTAGCGAGTTCATCCAGCTCCACCGCTTCGGCGCGCGTTACCGTAAAGGGCTTTTCTATGATGATATCCTTACCGGCTTCCAGGGCCATTTTACAATATTCAAAGTGCGTATGCGTGGGCGTGTTCACGATGATCAGTTGCAGCGCATCATCTTTCAGCATTTCCTCAAAGGAGCGATACAATTTACTGTTAGGATAACGGCGTCGCGATTCATCACGGTTTCTTTCCACGATGGCACTCAGCTCATAACCGGGATGGTTGTGTACAAAGGGAGCATGAAACAGTTTTCCACTCATGCCATAGGATGCTATACCTGTTTTGATCATAAACTTTCGTTTTGGGAGAATGATGTTTTATCCTCTTTCCTGGGCACGCAACCAGCGTTCCGGAATTTCGTTGCTGCTGGCCAGCAGGTAATCTTTATAGCTGCACGCGATAAAACGCTTGTCGGGTAATTGCATCCACCAGCGGCCCGTTTTCTTGCTTTGCAGAAAAATGGTTTCCACTTCGGCAAATGCCATATGAAACTCGTTGAAAGAATCTTTTTCATCCAGTGCGGCTTCCCGCCGGCCCCTGCTGCGCCCATCCAGCACATACCAAAGCATCTGGCTGATCTGTTTGGCGGTAAGGTTTTCCTGATCGTACTGGGGATTATATCCATACACACCAATACTGCTGATCATCGGGCTCATGCCGGCAAAACGCATGATCTGGCAGGCTTCATCGCCATAAAGCCCATTCGGCGAAAGCCGGTTGGCTGGCGCAAAAGTGGACGCCATTGCGGATATATCGAACGACAACAGGTTGCTGCTGCGCAATACAGGCTCTATCTCGTCAATGTTTTCTTTTACATGTCCTACCCGATAACAATCGAAACGCAACTTATCCATGGTTTCGAGCATGCGCGGGTGCACATAGTAACTCTGAAAACCGATATGGTTATAATGCCGCACGTAGTTGGGATCGCCGGTGAGCATTTCCATCAGGAAATTTTCGTGCCGAAAGGGCGAATCGATATTGAGATCGATCAGCGCATCCACGCAGGAGGCTTCTATAAATCGTTTCTGATCGGCATAAGCATGGTACTGGGCCAGGGTAAGATCGTGCGAGCCACCCAATATCAATACCAGTTTATTGGCATTCACCAGTTCCCTTACCACCGTTTTCAGGGCCGCATAGGAATCGGTATAGCTGGCTCCGGCGCGGATATTGCCAATATCGGCCATCCGGATATCGGTATGCCAGTAATATTGTTTATAGAATTCCTTCCGGATGGCGGTCGGACCCTGGCTCTCCTGCCCGATCATGCCACTGCCGCGCTGTTCGGCACAGCCCAGGATCACTACCTGCACCTCATCCAGATCAGGAAATTCTTTTTCATATATATCCAGTACCTGGCCAAGCTGGCGGTCTTTATACCCTTCATCATCCGACAACTCATAGCGGTTGATAGGGCTCAAAAAATCGGCGATTTGGAGGTGGTCGCTCATAGCCGCAAGATAGGAAATTGAAAAGAGGATTCGCCGTCCTTCTCCTATCTTTGCGGCGTATGGAGCAGTTGTTGCAACAGATAGCGCAGTATCGCCAGGAAATAGAAGCCTATACTGCCGCCGATGAGAAGGCGGTGGAAGAATTTCGCATTCGTTTCCTCGGTACAAAAGGCATTGTAAAAGGCATCATGGGCGAGATGAAACAGGTGCCGCCCGACCAGAAAAAAAGCTTTGGCCAGGTGCTCAATGAGTTTAAAGTTTTCGCGGAAACCAAGTTTGAAAACCTAAAAGCCGCCGTTACCCACAACAATGGGCATGCGGTACATTCATCGCTCGACCTGAGCCTGCCCGGCGACCCGGTACCTCTCGGCAGCCGCCACCCGATAACGCTGATGCGCAATCGCATCGTCTCCATTTTTCAGCGCCTCGGTTTTGCCGTGGCCGAAGGTCCGGAGATTGAAGACGACTGGCATAATTTCGGCGCCCTTAACCTGCCCGAGCACCATCCTGCCCGGGACATGCAGGACACTTTCTATATCCAGCAAAATCCCGATTGGGTTTTGCGTACCCATACCAGCAGTGTGCAAATCCGCGAAATGGAAAAGGGCAAATTGCCCATTCGCATGCTGATGCCCGGCCGGGTGTATCGCAACGAAACCGTAAGCGCCCGCAGCCATTGCTTCTTTCACCAGGTGGAAGGTTTGTATATCGATGAAAATGTATCGTTCGCCGATCTGAAGCAAACCCTTTATTTCTTTGTGAAAGAAATGTATGGTAAGGATGTGAAAGTGCGTTTCCGCCCCTCCTATTTCCCCTTCACCGAACCCAGTGCCGAAATGGACATCAGTTGCTTTATCTGCGGCGGTGAGGGCTGTAATATTTGTAAGAAAACAGGTTGGGTGGAAATCCTGGGCTGTGGCATGGTACACCCCAATGTGCTGCAAAACTGTAATATCGATCCCCAAAAATATACCGGCTTCGCCTTCGGCATGGGTATTGAGCGCCCCGCCCTGCTGAAATACGATGTAAAGGACCTAAGGCTGTTCAGCGAAAATGACGTGAGGTTTTTGAAGCAGTTTACCAGCGCAATGTAGGGCGTTGATTTGTTGATTCGTTGATTTGTTTAAGGTTTAAAGACTCTTAGTCCTGGAATTATTTTTTGCCCACGGCATTTATTCATCAATATTCATCTGCGTTCATCTGCGCAAAATATCAACATTAAACTCTAAACCTTAAACCCTAAACCTTAATCGAATCAACAAATCAACTCTTCCCCCTTTTCCATGCCAACCACACCGTTGCTGCGAGCAACAAGGCTGTCGCATAGAACCAGGGTGTAAATACAAGCTCCATATTCACATCTGTATAAGATTCCAAAGCTCCGCCGCCACCGTTATGTGATACGTTTTTTACCTCATCTTTTAAATCGACATACAAACCTACCAATGCCGCTAACGACAATAGTGCCGTAAAGGATGCCAGGCTGGAGCCCCATTTCCATTTGCTGATACAAAAGATGGCCGTGGCCAGCGCCAGTACCCAGGCTACCAACGCGTAATAGTTGGGCTCTTCCCGGTCGCGAAGCTGATCATTTCGCTCCATATTCATCTGGTTCCCGAAACCGCTGAAGCTCGATTTCCATTGCAGACCCAGTGCCAGGCCCATTCCGCTGTTGGAAAAGGCCGTGCCAGTATTTTGTACCAGGAAATTATCGTCGCTGCCACTGGTGCAGCGCAACTCCGCAAAAGGCAGGAAAAAAAGCAGGAAGGCAATCACGGAAGTAACGGAAGAAGGAATGCCTGTTCCGAATATTCCCCTTGATGCGGGTGCAATTGGAGTGGATTCAGGTTGTGCTGTAGTATCCATGGTTGGTGGTTTTGATTATGCTGTAGAAAGATAGGCAAATTATTTAAGGGCCAAAGCCATGGCGGGCAACTGTTATCTTTGCAGCACATGAGCCAGAATCCCATTCAACAGATTGCGGTTTGCGGGGCCGGCACCATGGGCAGTGGCATCGCCCAGGTTTGCGCACAGGCCGGTTTTGCTACCATCTTATTCGATTTGAATGAATCCGTGCTTGCCAAAGCCCGTGAACAAATCAGCGTTTTTATTGAGCGACAGGTGAGCAAGGAAAGGATCAATCGTGCTGAAGCAGATGCCATCCTCAGTAGAATCAGGTTTACTTCAAAAATGGATGATTGCCGGGCCGGACTCATCATAGAAGCAATTATTGAAAAGCCGGAAGCCAAGATTGATTTATTTACCCGGCTCGCAGCCATCAATTCACCGGATTGCATTTTTGCCAGCAATACTTCCTCCCTTTCTATCAGTCAATTGGCAACTTCCATTCCGCATCCGGAAAGAGTAGTGGGCATGCATTTTTTCAACCCGGCTCCTTTGATGAAACTGGTAGAGATTGTACAAACCCCTCAATCAGGCGAAGCCGTTGTAACGCAAATTATGGAACTCACCCGGCAATTGGGTAAGATACCGGTTCGTTGCAAGGACGCCCCGGGATTTATCGTCAACCGGGTAGCACGCCCATTCTATATTGAGTCGCTGCGCCTGGTAGAGGAGGGGCTTACCAATTTTGCGCAGATGGACCGGCTCCTGCAATCCGCGGGTTTCCGAATGGGCCCATTTGAACTGATGGACCTGATCGGTAACGATGTAAACTACACTGTAAGTTGCAGCGTGTATGAACAAATGGGTAGGCCGGCAAGATTAAAACCATCTTATATACAGGAAGAAAAAGTGAAGGCAGGTAAACTGGGTCGCAAAACAGGCGAAGGCTATTTTAGCTATTAGAATCTTAGTGGTTTCTATAAAAGAAGATTTCAATTCGTAACATTTAATTTATCGTTTGAAGAAAGTACTTGTTACAGGCGGCACGGGATTCCTGGGAGCTTATATCCTACAGGAGCTGTTGAAAAAGGATTATGCTGTGCGCGCCCTGCGAAGGAGCCCCAAACTGCCCGCATTTATTCCCGCTTCGGTATTGCAAAAAGTGGAATGGATGGAAGGTGATGTGCTCGACATCCTTTCCCTGCAGGATGCGATGGAGGGAATGGATGTGGTTATTCATTCCGCGGCCATCGTATCCTTCCACCGCAAAGACCGCGCGAAGATGTACCAGGTGAATATAGAAGGCACCGCCAATGTGGTGAATATGGCAATGGAGGCCGGTGTAAAAAGACTGGTGCATATCAGCTCCATTGCAGCGCTGGGTCGTACCAGCGATGGGCGAACGGTGAATGAAGAAAAGAAATGGGAAGAAAATAAAAACAACACGCATTATGCCCGCAGCAAATACAAAGCTGAGCTGGAAGTGTGGCGGGCCATGGCCGAAGGACTCAATGCCGTGATCCTGAACCCCAGCACCATCCTTGGTTATGGCGACTGGCATAGTGGTAGCTGCGCTCTCTTCCGCAACGTGTATAATGAGTTTGGCTGGTACAGCCCGGGCCTCAATGGTTTTGTAGATGTGGAAGATGTGGCCCGCGCCACGGTACTAATGATGGAAACCGATATTACCGAAGAAAGGTTTATTGTCAACGGCGACAACTGGCCCTTTAAACGCCTGCTGCATACCATGGCCGATGCATTTGGCAAGAAACGCGCGAGCCGCGAAACCAAAGCCTGGATCCTGGGGCTGGCCTGGCGCCTCGAAGCCGTTAAGTCATGGTTTGGCAAACATAAACCCCTGCTAACCAAAGAGAGCGCCCGCGTAGCGCATAGCCGCACGGTTTTTGATAGCAGTAAGCTGCTAAAGGCATTACCTGAGTTTGAATTTAAACCGCTGGAGCAGAGCATTAGGGAAGCATGCGGGAAATACGTGAATCGTGAGGCGTGAGGCGTGAGAAGTTATACGTTGTACGTTTTACGTAATACGTTTTACGTAGGGTCTAAAGTTTAATGATGTTGTGATTTTGGAGATAGGAATGCCTAGCTTTAAGTAAAATTCTATAAAAGAGAATATCGTTGCGTTCGTTGCGACTTCTTCGCGTTCGTTGCGTTAATCCTTTTAGGAAATAAGGCATCTTCAAAGAAAAGGAAGCTTTACCGCATTCCCGCCAATACGGGACAAAGAAGTCGCGAAGAACGCAACGTGGAAATTATTTCGAATCCCAAATCATTCCACAAATTTCCAAATCTCCGAATAAACGAATAAACAAATCAACGAATCAACTCCCATGAAACTCCCCTTCCTCCTGTTCTCCTTTTGCTTATCGCTCGCCGTATCGGCTCAGTACACCGTTACGGGTCAGATACTGGACTCCGCCAGCCGCATGCCATTGGTCAATGCAAGTGTGTACGCGCAAAACAGTACCCAGGGTACGGTTACCGATAGCAGTGGCTATTTCCGTTTGCCGCTGAAGCAGGGTGGTTATGACCTCGCGGTGAGCTTTACGGGTTATCAAACCCTGCAAATCAGAGTATCCGCCACGCAATACGAACTGGGTGAGATACTATTGGTGCAGGAAGACAAAAGTCTGCAGGAAGTAATCATCCGGTCGAGTAATGAAATTCCCAATGGATGGGAAGAATATGGCCAGTTTTTTCTGGATCATTTCATTGGCACCACATCCAATGCCAAAGAAACCCAACTGCTGAATCCGGACGTGTTGAAATTCTACCTGATCAAACGCACCAATAAACTGCGCGTGATGGCTCGGGAGCCCCTATTGATCCGCAATGAAGCGCTGGGTTATCAACTGCGTTTTCAACTGGACTCGTTTATGTATTATTTCGATTCCAAGATCAACAGCTACCGCGGTTATTGTTTTTATGAAGAATTGCAGGGGCATCGTGGCCAGCGTGCCAAATGGGAAGAGAACCGGAAGAAGGCTTACTATGGTTCCAAAATGCATTTCATGCGCAGCTATTACGATAGCACCCTGGTGCAGAACGGTTTTACCATCGATCTCCAGGAAGAAGGTGACCCGCCGCGCTTTAGTCGGCTCGCCCGGCCCTATGATGTGCGATATTATGGCTACGTTGACAGCACAGGAGAAGTGGAAGTATGGTTCCCGAAAAAAATCAGCGTTACTTATACAAGGCAAAAGCCCGAACCACAATACCTGGATCAATTCAACCTGCCTCTGGATGTGCCGGTTCAGATTTCCTATATCGACCTCACCTATTCCATTTTCATTCAGGAAAACGGCTATTTCCACAATGCGAAGGATTGGATTAACCAGGGCTATTGGAGCTGGAAAAACCTCGCGGATCAATTGCCGTATGATTATGCACCGTGAGAGAGAAGTTGTAAGTGATAAGTATTAAGTTATAAGTGGTCTGCTGAAGAAGCCCAAAACTTTGTCACAACCAATAGAAGCTGATCTTTTTTACAGTTATCATTTATCTGCGTTCATCTGCGCAACAAATCTGCGAAAATCTGCGGGAAATGCTTCAGCACTTAAAACTTACAACTTAAAACTTACAACTTTCCCAGCTTCTCCCACAACAACGGAATTCGCTTTATCCAAACCAATTCCTTTTTCTTTTCACGCGCATCAATGGCCGGGGAACCGAAATAGGCTTTACCGCCTTCGATGGATGCGGCTACTCCGCTTTGCGCCATCACCACCGCATCCTTACCGATGGTGAGGGTTTTGCTGACACCCACCTGGCCCCAAAGGATCACATTGTCTTCGAGCGTGGTGGCGCCCGCTATGCCTACCTGCGCGGCCAGCAGGCAATTTTTCCCGATCACGGTATCGTGGCCAATATGCACCATATTGTCGAGCTTGGTACCTTTCCCGATCCTTGTATCACCGGTAACCCCGCGGTCGATGGTACAGCCCGCGCCTATTTCCACCTCGTCATCAATCACCACACGCCCGCAACTGAGCATTTTTTTATAGTGTACCTCACGATTGGTTTTCTTATTGTAGTAATAAGCGTCGCTTCCTATAACGGTGCCGGCCTGAATGACCACTTTGTCGCCAATAACACAATGATCGAGTATGGTAACATTGGGATGAATGACACAGTCGCGGCCAATACTTGCATGGTTACCGATATAGCAGTTGGGCATCAGCACGGTTCCTTCACCTACCACAGCCGTATCCGCAACATGCTGCATGGATGGGCGGAAAGGACGAAAATGGCGGACGATACTTTGATAAGCTTCGAAAGGATCATCGGTAATCAACAAAGCCTTACACTCCGGGAAATCCGTTTCCTGGTTGATGATAATAAAACTGGCGGCGCTCTGGATACACTTATCATAATACTTGGGGTGATCCACAAAAACCAGGTCGCCCTCTTCCACCATATGAATTTCATTGATACCGGTAGCAGATGCTTCGGTATTACCTATCAATTTCGCGCCGATCAATTCGGCGATACGGGTAAGTGGAACGGGTTGATCAAATCGCATAGCTGACTTAGTTTGTGGCAAAGGTAAAAGGAACTGCGCCGGTTTTTTCTACCGTACCCATAACCCTGCTTTGTGGTAAACCAGGGATAAAACCGATTACTCTTGCTGAAAAATTATCAATGACATTTCAAGATAAAACGATTCAATCAAAAATAACGATACGCTGAAAGCCTTATGCCATGCGGGTTTCAGGCGATGAAAAAAATTGCGTTAACTGTTTTTATAAAATGGTTTTCTATTTCTTGAAGGTTCTTTTACCATGAACTAAGGGTTAGAACCGGTGGCCTTATCCACAGACCTACCTAAAATGTGAATAAAAATTATTGGAAATATTTTTTGGATAGCAAAAAATATATTTAATATTGTGTTGGGAAATTCGTTTCCCTGTACTTACTAACCCATCCATTATAATGATCCCTTCGATTTCTCGAGGGGATTTTTATTTCAATACCTTTAGGGCCATTCAAAATTATCATGCATGCTTAAATCAATGACCGGCTTTGGTCGCACCGAACAAAGCGTTGGCGATAAAACCTTTCTCATCGATATTAAATCGCTCAATGGAAAACAGTTTGAGCTGCAACTAAAAATGCCCGCCCTTCTCAAACCTTTTGAGTTTGATATCCGTCGTATACTTTCAGAACAATTGGTTCGCGGAAGTGTGGACTGTATGATCAGCCTGAAGGATACCGGCAGCGCCAAACCAGTTACCATTAATGTGGAACTGGCAAGAGCTTATTACCGCCCGCTGGCCGCTTTATCTTCCGAACTTGGATTGGATGCTTCCCATATCTTAAGCACGCTGGTTAAGCTTCCCGAAGTGATTACTCCCAGCAGCGAAACACTTACGGATGGTGAATGGGCCCGACTCCAAAGCATTCTGGTGCAGGCCACCGATGCCTTGAACAAACACCGCCTCGATGAAGGACGCTCGCTGGAAGAAGACCTCATGCTGCGCATCAGCAATATCGAACGCCTGCAGGAGGAAGTAATGCAACTGGAGCCGCTAAGGCAACAACGCATCCGCGATGGCATCACCCGGCTGCTGGAAGAAAATGTGGGCAAAGAAAACTACGACGATAACCGCCTGGAACAGGAGCTGATCTATTATATTGAAAAGATCGACATCAGCGAAGAACAGGTCCGTCTTAAAAACCATTGCGACTATTTCAAGAGCCTGATACAGGATAGCGACACCGCCAAGGGAAAGAAACTTTCCTTTGTATTGCAGGAGATCGGTCGCGAGATCAATACCACCGGTTCCAAAGCTTATGATTCTTCTATACAGAAATGTGTAGTGGAAATGAAAGACGAACTGGAGAAGGCCAAGGAGCAGGTATTGAATGTGCTTTAACCGGCATAAAGGCTACCCCGCACCCGCGCAGCAACTATTGAAAGATTACGCTTACTTTGTAGTATGAAATTCAGCAGGATCATATTATTAGCCACCCTTCTGGCCGGCTGCGGAAATATTGACCTTTATGAAAAGACCGTAACCGTTCCCGGTCATGCCTGGGAAAGCCGCTTTGTTCCTTCCTTTGAATTTGAACTCACCGACAGCAACCAGGTTTACCAGGTATTCACGGTGTTGCGTCATACCGAAAAATACCGCTACAATAATCTTTACATCAACCTCCGCATCCAGGGTCCGGGTCAGGATACAGCTATGCTCATCCGCCGCGAATTGCAGTTGGCCAACAACGAGCGGTGGTTGGGTGAAGGCATGGATGATATTTATGAGCACCGTATTCCCATTGGATTGCTGGGCGATGCGAGGCCGGTGGTACCCGGCACTTACCGCTTTAGCCTGGAACAGATCATGCGCGAAGACCCGCTGGAGCATGTGCTCGATGTAGGTATTCGTGTGGAGAAAAAATAATGCCATGGCGGAACCCAACCGGAGAAAGTTAAAAAGGGCAACCATCGCTTACTGGCTTCTGCTCAGTTATATCATCGCGGCATATGTATGGTGGTTTATTTCACTGGAGCGACAGAACGACCAGATGCGCGACTATAAACTCGTGCAATTGCAAATGAGTATCGACAGCACGCATTCGCCGGAGCTGTTTGAATCTACAAGACAAAACATCGAGAAAGAGTATCGCGGCAACCAGACCAAGTTTGCCGGTGAGGGCATCGTGTTCCTGGCCATCATTTTTGTAGGCGCTGCCTTTTTATATCGTTCGGTTCGGCGGCAGTTTCGCATGCAACAGCAGCAGCAGAATTTCATGATGGCGGTTACCCATGAGTTGAAAACGCCAATAGCCGTGGCCCGTATCAACCTGGAAACAATGCAAAAGCATAACCTGGATCCAGAGAAACAACGCAAGCTGATCCGGAAGACGCTGGAAGAAACCACCCGCCTCAATTCGCTAACCAACAATATCCTGGTGGCATCGCAACTGGAAGGTGGCGGGCATGATATTACCCGGGAAGACGTAAACCTCTCTGATCTCCTCAAAGACGTGATGGCCGATTTCCGCCATCGATTCCCGGAACGGATTTTTGAAGAGAAGGTGGAGGATGAAATGGATTTGAAGGGCGACCCGCTTTTGTTGCAGATAATGGTCAACAACCTGGTGGAAAATGCCATCAAGTATTCTCCAAAAGAATCCACCATAAAGGCATTGCTGCGCAAGGAAAACGGAAATATACATCTAGAAATCGCCGACGAGGGCGAAGGCATTCCCGATGGGGAGAAGACACGCATCTTTGAAAAGTTCTATCGCATCGGAAACGAAAATACGCGCAAAACCCAGGGCACGGGCCTGGGTTTGTATCTTTGCAGTAAAATCGCCAGAGATCATAATGCCGACATTTCGGTGACAAACAATCATCCGCAGGGCAGTATTTTTGCGGTTAGTTTTCATCAGTAATGCGGTGAGTATCTGGCAAACACTATGAGCGAGCAGAAAAAAATATCCATTTTGCTGGTAGAGGACGAAGAGAACCTGCACGAAGCCTTAAAGCTCAACCTGGAGTTGGAAGGCTACGAAGTTACCAGTGCCTTCGATGGGGTGGCTGCGCTTGAGGCGGTAAAAGATGAATACTTCGACCTGATCATTCTCGATGTGATGCTTCCCGAAATGGATGGCATCAGCGTTGCCGAAACCATTCGCATCAGCAATAATGATGTTCCCATCCTGATACTGAGCGCGCGCAATACCAGCGCCGACCGTGTGCTGGGGTTGAAAAAAGGCGCCGATGATTATCTTACCAAACCCTTCAATCTCGAAGAGCTATTGCTCCGCGTGCATAAGCTGATCAACAAAAGCAAGCAATTGCAGGAACGCAGCACCGTAGGCAATAGCTATACATTTGGCGAAAACATCATCGACTTTAAAGCACAGGAAGCGAGCACCAAATCATACGGCAAAATTCAACTGAGCAAGAAGGAAACCATGCTGCTGAAACTGCTCATCGAAAACAAGAATGAAGTGGTGCCCCGCGAAAAGATACTACAGGCAGTTTGGGGCTATAATGTGTACCCCACTACCCGCACCATCGACAATTTCATTCTCAACTTCCGGAAATATTTTGAAGAAGACAGCCGCAACCCCCGTTTCTTTCATTCGGTACGTGGTGTAGGATATAAGTACACGGAACAGGGCTAGTGTAAGCGGTTTTCCATTTTGTGCAATAACGCGGATGCGCGAAACAGCAGTTCTTCTTTTTCTGATTCAGTTTGCACACCCGTATATATTCCCATCTCACATTCCTCCAGCAGCTTGAATAATTCCTGCTGCCATTCCACTGGCATCTTATTCTTCAGCTCAGCTTGCAGTTTCAACTTGTTTTGATCAGTTCCCGAAAGGTTTAATCTTTCTCCCAAAAACCGCCAGGTACCCTGGTGCAATGCCGACAGAAATCCCTGATTCCCGCTTTGCAGCATTTCCCGCGCCGGCAATAATGCCTCTTCCGTTGTAATCAATGCCGGTTCTGGAACCACTACAGATTCTTCTATTTTCTGCCGGGCCTTTTTTTCTCTTATAGCTTCCCTGCGCCAGTAAAGCAGTCCGCCAATTACCACCGAACTTACTATTATGATCAGGTAGATGGCTTCAAGGTTCAGCGATTTGGAAGGTTCATTTTTCCTGGTGACCGTTGCGGGAGCTGATGCCGCCGGCTTACCGGTGCCTGATATTGTAAACGACAAGGGTGCCGTTGCGCTGCTCGAATAGCGTTGCGAATCGGTATTGAAATAGGAAAAGCGGATGGAAGGTATTTCTGTAAAACCTGCCTGATTGGCCACAAAGGGATACACAAAGCGGCGGTAGCCCTTTACGGGCACCTGTGTATTATCCCATTTGTCTTCCAGCTTCGGCGCGAATGCTTCTATCCCCTGAGGCCAGTTGATTTCAGGCGCTACCATTTGGGAAAAATTACCCGACCCTGATATCGTCAGCTCCAGGTGGCCGGTTTCATTGACAGCCAGCTTCTCCTCACGGAATCGCCAACTGATGGTAAATTTTCCCACAGCGCCCGACCAGTTACCGGGTTTTCCCGCAGCAGGCAACTCGCGTACGGTAACCGCCAGGGGTTCAGTACGCATCACATAATCGAAATCAACCCAACCCGGACCACGATCCTTTTCTTCCCGGTCAAATATCCCTTCATTAATCTCCTGTTCCGGCACTGCATTCACCGCCGAACGCGAAAAACTCACTTTGCTTTTCACCTCCATGGGATCAATTTCAAACTTTCCGGCATAGAGCGGATAAAGCTGCACTTTCTTCACGGTATGCACATCATATACCTGCCCATTGAGTTTTTTGGTTTCCACCTTCTTATCATTCAACCCCAGCATTTCCAGTACACTGAATCCATAAAAGCCGGGATTCTTGACTATATCCGACTGCGAATACAGGCGGGAGTAGAGCTGATAAGTGGCGGTAATGGGTTGTCCTACCCAACAACTCTTTCGGTCGAGCATCACTTTCAGAAAAAGGCCTTCTCCTATTTTTTGATAAGGATCCTCGCCGGGGGCAAGGTATATATTGGAGTTTACTGGTTCCTGCTCCCGCGATGGCTGTCGCCTGAGCGCCGCTTCTTCCGGACTGATGACGTTGACAAATACATCCTCATTACTGTACCATTTCCCATCAATCCATGCTTTGGCTCCCGGAATGCGCAATTTGCCCGTGCGCAGGGGAGTGAGCACATAATGAATATTGCGAAGTTGTCGGAAACCTCCGGCCTGCGCCTGGCTGCCCCATTCTGTTTCCGGCCCGCGGGTAATTCGAAAATGGCGAAACTCCGGCATGGCCAACGAATCCGCATCGCCGCTTTGCTCCATGATATATTGCACACGGCAGGGCTCACCCAAAACTACCGGTGATTCCGTCACCAAAGTGCGCAAATAAGGTTGTGCGTCAACCCTCACAATAGAAGAGCAGAATATAAGGACAAATATGAACCCCTGTAGGCGCATGGTGCGTTTGAGTATTGCTAAAAATAGTCCTTCACCTGCAAACTGTTCCTTAAAAATACATGAATGCGTTAAGGCGCCCATGAGCGAGAAGTCAGGGCAATAACCGTGGAGGTCGATAACAATAGTTCCTTACAGATCGCCCAATTGCGGACGCAGCACAATGTCTTCCACGCAGGCGCCGGGCGAAAGTTGGCTAGCGCTGAGAACCATCTTCGCTATATCCTCCGATTCCATGATGCGGTGCTCACGATTATCAAAGCCGGCCCAGGAATCTGTATTTACCGCGCCGGACAACACAGCCGTTACCTTAATGCCATGGGGTTTCATTTCATCGCGCAGGTTCTGGCTAAAGCCATACAAAGCAAACTTGCTGATGCTATACGATCCGCCATTGGGATAAGCTTTTAAGGCAGCGATAGAGCAGATGTTGAAAATATGCCCGCTTTTTCTTTCCATCATCGCAGGCAGAACCGAACGGGTAAGATGATAAGCGCTGCTGAAGTTTACCTGCATCAGTGTTTCCAAAGTTCCTTCCGGCTCATTATGTACTGATCCGGGCAGGAATACTCCTGCATTGTTGATCAGTACATCGGGTACCGTTCCGCCTTCCAAAACCCATTGTCCCAGTTTTTGAGCCTCACCAGCCACGGATAAATCGAATGCACGTGCCCGAATACTACATTCGGGAAAACGGGTCTGCAATTCCTCCATGGCCTTATACAGCGCCACTTCGTTGCGCGAGCTCAGAATAAGATCATAGCCGGCCGCTGCAAATGCTGTTGCAATGGCCTTGCCAATACCCCGCGATGCACCTGTTACCAGAATCGTCATTGTAAATGGATTGTGTTACGAAGTACGAACATTTTTATCGAATAAATGGTTCATCGCTATAGCATGACTAACTTTGTAAGGATGAAACGAAAATATGTGCACCTGTTCTTCGATCTGGATCATACCCTTTGGGATTTTGACGCCAATGCCCGCCGCACGCTGGAACATTTGTTTACGGAACTGAAACTGAAGGAAAAAGGTGTGGATGATTTTGAACGCTTTTATCAAAACTACCTGGTGCATAACGAAAGGCTCTGGGAGCGCTACCGCAAGGGCTATGTGAAGCAGGAAGAACTGCGCTTAAAAAGAATGTGGCTTAGCCTGCTCGATTTCAAGATAGCCGATGAAGCGCTGGCGCAGGCCATGAATGTGGAATTTTTGAAATTACTACCCACGCGCAACCAGGTTTTCCCGCATAGTATTGAGCTCCTGAATTATCTCCGCGATAAACAATACCAGCTTCACCTCATCACCAATGGCTTTGAGGAAGTGCAACACAAGAAGCTAAAGCACTCGGGGCTTGCGCCTTATTTTGGAGAGGTCATTACCTCCGAAGGTTCACAAAGCCTGAAGCCCAACAAGGAAATTTTTGACTATGCCTTTCATAAAACCGGCGCCGAACCCGGAAAAAGTATTATGATTGGGGATACGCCTGAAGTAGATATCCAGGGTGCCATCAATGCGGGCATGGACCAGGTATTTGTAAACTATAAAAAGATAGCTACACCCATCCGCGCCACTTATGAAGTGCATTCGCTGAAGGAGTTGGAAGAAATATTTTGAGTTGGAAGATGATATGAATTACCATTCAGCCACCACGGTCACCCCACCCTTGGGCTTATCGCCGATCTTCACTTTCACCTTCGCATCGAGTGGCAGCAGCAGGTCAACGCGTGAACCAAACTTGATGAATCCCATCTCTTCGGTTTGCTTTACCGACTGCCCTGCGCTGAGATAATTAACGATACGCTTGGCCAGCGCTCCGGCAATCTGCTTGGTGAGAACCTCTTTGCCATTTTTACGATAAACTACGGTATGCCTTTCGTTTTCAGTTGACGATTTGGGATGCCAGGCCACCAGGTATTTTCCCTTGTGGTACTGACTGTATACCACTTCACCCGTAACCGGATTACGGTTTACGTGTACATTGAGGGGACTCATGAATATGGAAACCTGTATGCGACGGTCGTTGAAGTATTCATCAGCCTCCACTTCCTCTATCGCTACTACTTTGCCGTCAGCCGGCGCCACAATGGCGTTCTCACTAATGGTCAATGTGCGATTGGGTATGCGAAAGAAGGAAATGATAAACAGAAGTAGCCCCAGCGTGATTATAAAAATCAGGGCGCTGATGGCGGGCCAGTCGAAACTGATCAGGTAAAACGAAAGCAGGTTTACCACACCAAAAATGATGGCCGCCCAGGCAATACTGGGATATCCTTCCTTATGAATCGTCATAACATTAAATTGAATGGCAAAGATACTGGTTTCTCTATTCCTTCACAGAATTTGGGCTTTATCTCCAAAACAGAAATAGCAATACACCCACCGATGTTGTAGCCAGCAACAGGGAATCGAACCGGTCGAGGAATCCCCCATGCCCGGGCATAAATGATCCGCTGTCTTTAACCCCCGCCATGCGCTTGAGTTTCGACTCCAGCAAATCGCCCAGCGTACCCGTAATAGAAGCGACCAGCGCAATGGCGGCTATCCATCCCGTAAAGGGCCAGGCTATTTGGCCCGGACCCATATAACTGAACAATAATGCCACAACCAGCACGCTGAGGACAATACCACCGATGGTGCCTTCCCAGGTTTTCTTGGGCGAAATAGGCGATAGCGGGGTCTTCCCAATAAAGGAGCCCACGATATAGGCCATGGTATCATTGACCCAGATGCTGGCGATGATCACGAGGGGTAAAAAGTTACCCGATACGCGGAATGGCAGGCTTTCGCCAGCCTCCACAATCAACGGTGTGGAATAGAGCGCCATCATCATGCCCCAGCTCAGCGAAATATAGAGCCAGCCAAGGGCCGACATACCCATTGCTTTAAGATCAACCGGCTCTTTCTGAAAAATACCAATCAGCAACATAGCGAAGCCGGCAACCGAAACCGGTAAAGGAAGGTTCTGCGATAAGGAATAGCCCGACAGTTCAAACTCAATGCCGCAGCCATAGAGCATAGCGGCATAACCCATCAGAATAAAACCCTGGCGTATATAGGGATTGATCGATGTACGGCGAATTTTTTCAATCAGGTTAAAATATTCCCACCAACAACCAAAATGGATGATACTGAAAAGAAGGAGAAAGCTCCAGCGATTCCATAGCAGGCCAAGCAGCATTACGGCCACAAATACTATTGCGGTTAATGCCCTGGTTTGAAATACTTTTTTGTTGAATGCCATCATTACTTATTGAAACCGGGAACGCATGGCGTCGCTTGCGCGTTTGAACGCAAGGATTAAAACTACCAGCACCGGAATAGCCAGCAGTCCCAGCCAGTTGCCCTTATTGCTATCCATCATTTCCTGCACCGTTCCGCCACGCTGCAAGTTTACATAAAGCAACACGATCAGCAATCCATTATTCAGGAAGTGGGCGATAATGCTGATCCATAAGCGACCGGAATACTGAAAAAGCACGCCCAGTGCCACACCCAGTACCATGCGCGACAAAAATCCATAGAATGAAAAATGTGCCAGGCTGAAGAGGATGCTGCTAACAACAATAGCCAGCCAGGGTTTTCCGGTGCCTTTGGCCAGGAAGTTTTGCATACCGCCCCTAAACAGCGCTTCTTCGCAAAGGGCCGGAAGAAAGGCCATCACCAGCAGGGCAATCAGCAAATCAGGAAGCGTATGCAGGCCAAGTGTGGCTCCCACCTGTCGGTTGTAATCATTCTCCAGTTCGGCAAAGTTCTTTTGCCAGCTTTCGGGTATGGGCAATTGCCGCGTGAGGTCGGCCAATCCCGAAGCCACAAAAATGGCGGCAGCCAGTATTAAGATGCCCAGGCCCATTTGCGCAATACTAAAACGTCCCTGGAAACCCATAAGGTTCAACGGACGGCGGTTGAGCAGGTGGGCCGTTACCAGTGCGGGCAGCAGAAAACCCAGCAGAGCCGTGATCACCTGCACTACCCGGAGCACGTTCTTATGTTCTGCCTGAAAACCTGTATCGCTAAGTGATTGCAGGTCAAGCCCTGTGGCCTGCGTCCAGATAGCCCCACTAAATACCGTGGCCATCACCAGCCCGGCGATGGCAAATGCAATCACCATAAAAAATCCCGCCGTATAAGATATTCCCTTCGAATCCTGATCGTACATAGGTTTCTGTATAATACTGTAAATTTGCAGGTTCAAAAATAGGCGACCCGCAGCAGATGCGGCCTGCCGAATGCGCTTTTCTTTTTTAATTGAATGAATGTCCGTGCTTTAAGAACTATGGTGAAAATAGGTAACATATCGCTCCCCGATTTCCCTCTTCTGCTCGCTCCCATGGAGGACGTGAGCGATCCCCCCTTCCGGGCGGTGTGTAAGGACAATGGGGCCGACCTGATGTACACCGAGTTTATATCTTCTGAGGGACTGATTCGCGACGCGATCAAGAGCCGCAAAAAGCTCGACATATTCGATTACGAAAGACCCGTCGGTATCCAGATTTTTGGGGGAGATGAGGACAGCCTTGCACTGGCTGCCAAGATTGTGGAAGTAACCAACCCCGATCTGCTCGATATCAACTTTGGCTGTCCGGTAAAAAAAGTGGCTATGAAGGGCGCCGGAGCCGGTGTTTTAAAAGACATCGACCTCATGGTGCGCCTCACTTCCGCAGTGGTAAAATCCACCAGCCTGCCGGTAACGGTGAAAACGCGGCTGGGCTGGGACGAAAGCAGCAAGAATATTGAAGAAGTGGCGGAGCGCCTCCAGGATGTGGGCATTCAAGCCCTGGCCATCCATGGCCGCACCCGTATGCAGATGTACAAGGGTGAAGCCGACTGGACCCTTATTGCCAAAGTGAAGGAAAACCCCAGGATACAGATACCCATTTTTGGAAATGGCGATATTGACTCTCCGGAGAAAGCGCTTGCCTATAAAAACCGCTATGGTGTTGACGGCATCATGATTGGACGTGCAGCCATCGGTTATCCCTGGATATTCCGCGAGATCAAACATTTTATGGCCACGGGCGAGCACCTGGCACCCCCAACCGTGGAGGACCGAGTGGCCGTTTGCCGCAAGCACCTCCGGCTTTCGGTAGAATGGAAAAATCCGGTAGTGGGCATCAACGAAATGCGCCGCCATTATACCAATTATCTCAAAGGCCTGCCTAATATCAAAGAATTCCGGCAAAAACTGGTAACCCTTACCGAAGAAGAGGCAATTAATGAAGTGCTGGATGAAGTGATCCGTACTTATGCCGGCTACGAATTTACCCGCACACCCATACAACTGATCAACTATCACGAAAAATGCCCGGTGGAGTAACTGGCTACCGGCACTAAACCAAAAATCGTGTCGTCTACAACACCTGATCTCATCGGCTTCTATCGCCAGCGTCAGCAACAATTTGAAAACAAGGCCCGGCAGCTTAGCCAGCAATTGCAATGGATGAGTCTTTTTCGGCTATTGATATTCGTCGCCATCATCTGGCTGGCCTGGCGCTCGCTGGCCACAGGTCAGTTAGGATTTATTCTTTCTGCGGTTGCCAGCGCAGGTATTTTTCTTTTTCTGATCCGGTATTACGACAAATTGCAGCAGCAGGTTCGCTATTATAAAGCGCTGGCCAAACTGAATGCCGATGAAATCCTTTTCCTGGAAGGCAGTAGCCGGCATTTTGCCAATGGGGAGGAATTTACCGATCCGCATCATGCCTATTCCTACGATCTTGACCTTTTTGGAGATGGGGGCCTTTACCCCTACCTGAACCGCTGCAGTACCGGCTTTGGCAAGCAGGCCCTGGCCAATGCGCTACTGCATCCGGATGCGAATGCTATTGCTTCCCGCCAGCAGGCTATCGCCGAATTGAGCCAGCAACCCGATTTTCGTCAGCAATTGCAGGCCCATGGTGTTTTACTCGACACTAAAGAAAAGGAAATGCAGCAGTTGCGTCAATGGCTTGGTTCTCCATTCACTTTCTCATCACCCTGGTCATACAGGCTGCTTTGGATTTTCCCCCTCGCTTCACTGGGGTGCCTGGTCTGGTATATCATTTCGGAGAAGGAAATGGCCCTGAATTATTTCTATATGGGCTTCGTGCTGAACCTGGCGGTCGCCTTTGGATTCGGGAGAAAAATTACAGGGCAGTTATCGCTGTCGAGCAGCGTCACCTCCGTGCTGCAGCAATTCGCGGGACAGTTCAAACAAATTGAATCCATGACCTTTCAATCGCCCTGGTTGCAGCAATTGCAAAGGCGGCTGCAGGTGGAAGGTTTGCCCTCTTCGCGGCGAATAGCCAGGTTGTCGTCATTATTTAATTATCTGGAAACCATCGTTAACCTGGCGGTAAGTATTTTGCTCAATGGCTTATTCCTCTTTCATGTGCACATTCTTTACCGCCTCGATCAATGGAAGGAGCAGAATGCCACCAAAGTGCAGGACTGGCTCGAAGCACTGGGAGAAATGGAAGCGCTGAATAGTTTTGCCAACCTTGCGTTCAATAATCCCGGCTTCTGTATGCCGCAGTTGATAGAGAAAGAGGAATGGGAGGCAGTGGACCTGGGCCACCCACTGATCAATGAAAAGAAACGCGTGTCGAATTCGATATCATTCAGCGCAACCAAATTTATTATCCTCACCGGATCCAACATGTCGGGCAAGAGCACTTTCCTCAGAAGCATCGGCATCAACCTTGTGCTGGCCCGGGCGGGTTCGGTGGTGTGCGCATCAAAGTTTAGTTTCTATCCCTATGCCATTCGCGTAAGTATGCGCATTACTGACTCGCTGCAGGATAGTGAATCATTTTTCTATGCGGAACTGAAGCGGCTGCAATCCATTATGCAGAATCTTGAATCGGGTGAGCGTACTTTCATCCTGCTCGACGAAATATTGCGGGGCACCAATAGCCATGATAAGCATAAGGGAACTGTTGGACTCATCCGTAAGCTGATTGCCGCGAAAGCAACCGGCATCATAGCCACCCACGATCTCACCGTGGCCGATCTGGAGGGTCAGTATCCGGGCTATGTGAGGAATTATTGTTTTGAATCGAATATTATCAACGACGAACTCCTGTTCGACTACCGTCTGAAACCAGGTATCTGCAGTAAACTCAGCGCATCGTTTTTAATGGAGAAGATGGGAATAATTTGAGAGAGTTTATTCGTTTATTCGTTGATTTGTTTATTTGTTTATTTGTTAAAGGTTTAAAGTTTAGGGTTGAAGGTTTAAAGATTCAGAGGATTTGATTCTTTCATACGGTATGAAATGATCAATTTCCATCTGCGGAATCTGCGAAATAATCTGCGAAAATATGCGGGAAAACTCTCCTGAAATAGGAAGCTGTTTATAGTGCAGAAGCAATGCCCGCAGATTTTCGCAGATTTTTTCGCAGATGAACGCAGATAAAGAATTCATAATAACAGAATGATTTCTTAGAACCTATCATTAACCCACTTCCTACTCCATACTCCATACTCCCTACTTCCCACTCACGGCTCACGATTCACGCCTCACGACTCACCACTCACGGCTCACGGCTCACGATTCACGCCTCACCACTCACGATTCACGCCTCACCACTCACGATTCACGCCTCACCGCTCACGCCTCACGCCTCACGACTCGCGACCTTCAGCCCCACAATCGACGCTATTAGCAAAAACAGGAAAAACAAACGCCAGAAGCCTACTGGCTCTTTGAAGAAAAATATGCCCACCAGCACGGTTCCCACGGCGCCGATGCCGGTCCATACTGCATAGGCCGTACCGATTGGAAGGGTTCGCGATGCGAGGTATAGGAGCACCATACTAATGGTTAGGCATACCAGGAAACCGAGCATCCACAGCAGGGTATTGCTTCCTGCTTCTCTCGCCTTACCCAGGCAGGTAGCAAAGCCCACTTCAAATAACCCCGCTATGATGAGTAAGATCCAGTTCATTTTTCAATCAGCTCTTTGATGGTTTCCGAAAGGGGCGATACACCGGCTTCAAAATAGCCCAGCAGCCGGCCTTCTTCATCTACCAGGTATTTGGAAAAATTCCAGCCCGGCGCCTGCTCATTCCAGCCGTTCCTGCTTTTATCGGTAAGCCATTGATAAACGGGATGCTGCTGATCACCGGGAATTACTGTTGTTTTTTTCGACAAGGGAAAATTCACCCCAAAGTTGAGCTGGCAAAATTGCGCAATTTCTTCATCATTCCCCTTTTCCTGTTCTTTAAAATCGTTGGCCGGAAAACCAATAACCAGCAGGCGATCGCGATACTGCTCCCATAATTGCTGGAGTTCTGCATATTGGTTCGTATAGCCGCAGGCGCTGGCTGTATTCACCAGTAACACTTTCTTCCCTTTTGCGGAAGCAAGGCTAAGGGTGTCGCCGTTGTTCAGCGTTAGGCCCAAATCATGAAAGGGAACTGGTGGCAATTCTTTGGTCTCCTGCAGTTTCGCCTGTCCACCCTTTAATTTATTGAACCACATCAATGCGGGGTAGATGGCTTTCATCACTTTTTGCCGATAGCTCATTTGTACAGAATTTCGGTTAACAATCTCCACATAAATCAAAAATACAACAGTTAATACCGCTGTAACAAACAGGCCTCGCTTAAGTTTTCTGCGCAGGGCCATCAGCGAATAATTTTGCGGAAGAGGGAAAGTTTTCCTTTGAAGGGAGGGTATTTGATGCGGGGATCAAACCAGGTAGGTGTTTTCATCACCGATTTGAGGTGGCTGAAGGTATCGAAGCTGTATTGCCCATGGTATTTGCCGATACCACTGTTGCCGCGGCCGCCAAAGGGAAGGCTGCTATTGGTTAAATGCCAGCTTGCATTGTTGATGCATCCCCCGCCGAAGCGAAATGTCTCCGCCCATTTCTTTTCCGTTTCGCGGGAGCTCGTAAACAAATAGGCAGCGAGAGGATTGGGATACTTCGCCAACGCTTCCTGCCATTCCTGCTCATAATTATATTCGAGGATGGGTAGTACCGGTCCGAAAATTTCTTCCTGCATCAGGGGCATATTCCAGGACACACCAGTGACCAGTGTGGGTTCTATGTACAAAGTATCCCGGTTATGGCGGCCTCCATGTGCTATATTCCCTTCTTTCAGGTAATTTACCACGCGATCGAAATTCCGGCTATTGATCATTTTTCCATAGTAGGGCGACTCTTCCGGATTTTCGCCATAGAATTCCCGGATGCATTTTTTCAGCTCACGAATCAGGTCTTCTTTTTTGGAATGGTGCACCAGGATATAGTCCACCGCCACACACATTTGTCCCGCATTGGAGAATTTAGTAGAAGCGATTCTCCTTGCCGCCACCGCGATATTCGCGTCTTCGGTCACCAGGCAGGGCGATTTGCCCCCCAGCTCCAGGGTTACGGGTGTGAGCTGTTCGGCTGCCATCTTGTAAATGGCTTTGCCGGCACCGACACCACCGGTGAAGAAGATATGATCGAAGCGAAACTGTCCGAGCAACTGTGGAATCAGTTCCGATCCTTCGCCCTGCACATAACCGATATAATTGTCGGGAAAAACATCCGTGATCATTTCCTGCAACAACTGGTCGGTGGCTGCCGCTGCTTCGCCCGTTTTTATGACGGCGCAATTACCGGCCGCAATAGCTCCCACCAGTGGTGCCATCACCAGTTGAAAGGGATAATTCCAGGGACCGATAATCAAAACCACTCCCAGCGGTTCGGCCTGCGTCCAGCTTTTGGAAGGAAAGTTAACCAGGTTGGTAGATACCCTGCGCGGTGCCATCCAACGCTTCAATTCGCGGAGCGCTTCATTGATTTCCGCTACTACAAAACCCAACTCGGTAACCCAGGCCTCCTCCGGCGTTTTCTTGAGATCGGCTGCGAAAGCTTCATAAAATCGCTTCTCATACTTCAAGATCCCCGCCTTCAAATTCAGCAATTGCTGCCGCCGGAACGCATAAGAAAGTGTTTGCCCCGAGCGAAAAAAATCGCTGATAGAATTTAGTTGAGAACTGGAAGGGAGGAGGGGCATGGGGGAGAGAAATTTGTGAATTTGTTTATTCGGGGATTTGTTTATGAGTTGGTTTGTGCAAGCGTTTAGGTATTAAAAGCCTACAATATTCTATACACGTAGAAATGATATTACGTCATCAACTCAACAAATCACCGAATAAACAAATCACCGAATAAACAAATTGTCTAATTCGCTTTTTACAGCAATAAAATCAGCAACAAAATAATAATAATGATCGCTCCTACGGAGAGATACACACCACCGCGCATATTGCGCACTTCGCGGCGCAGTTCGCGGGCTTCTTTGCGCAGCTCTTTGCGTTCGGAGCGGCTCAGGATACTGCGGTCGGTATTGCGGATCTCTTCCGCTCTTTGCTGAATTTGAGCGAGGCGAACCTGTTTTTGCTCATCCGTCATATCGGCGGCACGAGCTGCCGGCTTTTTGCCTTCCGTCGGCATAATGGCCGATGCCTGAAAACAGGTAGTCGAGATTAGCAGGGTCAAAGCAAGGATGCGAAGGGTTAATTTCATGGTTGAGGGTATTTGGTTTTGGAATTGGTTGTTTGTTTTCCGAATGCTTTGCTTCAACAAGATACGAAATAACCCAATTCTTCGGATAGATTTACCTTTGCACCTGGCATGACAGATGAATACTATATGATGCTGGCGCTGAAAGAAGCGCGCAAAGCTTTTGATGATGGCGAAGTACCCGTGGGTGCCATCGTGGTGATGCAGGATAAAACCATCGCGCGCGGACATAATATGGTGGAGCGCCTCAAAGATCCCACTGCCCACGCCGAAATCATCGCGCTTACTTCCGCATTCAACCACCTGGGCAGTAAATACCTTCCCGAAGCCACCCTCTATGTAACCGTAGAGCCCTGCCTGATGTGCGCCGGCGCCCTCTACTGGAGCAAGATAGGCCGCATTGTATATGGAGCGGAAGATGAAAAAAACGGCTACCGCAAAACGGCAAAGTCAAACTGGCCCTTTCATCCTAAAACAGAACTGGTGCATGGCGTATTGAAAGAAGAGTGCGCGCAGTTGATGAAGGATTTTTTTGCAGGAAGGAGGAAGTGAAACGTAGTACGTTTTACGTATTACGTATTACGTTTTACGTATTACGTAGGGATTAAGGGATTTGAGAATTCCCAAACCTGCCTGCCGGCAGCTTATCCTTACCCAGATTTTTGTTTTAAAATTTC
>JBIQMS010000041.1:0-44161 GCA_044463125.1 Terrimonas ferruginea | reverse complement strand
AATGGTGGGTCAACATAAACAGGAATGGTGGGTCAACATGGTCAGGAATCTACAGGGACACTTCCATTAGCCGTTCTAAGCAATTGGAATTAGCGATACCGCAATCAAAAATAGCTTCCCTCTCTTCGGGAGAATTTGTGGGCATGGTGGCCGATAACCCTGACCAGAAAATTGAACTGAAAACCTTTTGCGCCGAAATCCTGAACGATCATGAGACCCTTGCCAAGGAACAGAAGGCTTATAAGGATTTGCCACAGGTTTCTTCCGTCAGTCCTAAGGAAATACTGGAAAATTATTTAGCGATAAAAAAGGACGTTCAAAGCATAGTAGAAACGGAAATGGAAAGAATGCTGGACACGCCGGAATTGACGGATTTGATAATTCGGAAGGGAGATTAGGATTATTAAGATATGAATTATAAGGAAGTACTAAAAACCATCCAAAAGTTCATATCTATTTAGTTCCTTAACTTCACCAGAAAAGGAATATTCACGCATTGAATAATGATACCTGACTACATATGCTAACTGAAGATTATTTGAGTTCAAAAAGGTATTCAAATATTTTTTATTGATTTTTAAATAGTTTCCAGAAGGGATTGTCTTGTTATGTTGTGCCCTATCTCTAATTCCGTCTAAAAAGTCTGCGACTTGTGCAATAGATTTATTATTTTGAATGTAATGAATACCTTCTTTTGATGCAGAAAGTGAAACATTATTGGATAAATCGGGACCTAGAACTTTGAATTCATGGGCCCATCTAAAATATTGCCACATGTGAGGGTTAGAATGAAATACATTATTTACAAGAGGAATAATTTCTGTGTTCTCTATCACAATTTGATTTTCTGCATGTACGAATTCTAATTCATTTTCGAAAAGGCCAAACTGTGTGAATTGAAAAATTTTGGGGAACCAAAATCCGGATTGTTTCATAATTTCTTTGTAAATCGCTTCAGCATCCGAGAATTTTTTCCCTTTTTGAAAAGCAAATGGCAAAAGATGTATAGTACCTTCTAGTACATCTTCGTAATGTCTCTTAACTGGTGAAATTGCACCACTTAAATGTAAAACTTGCTCATTCTTATTAATAAATATTGTTTTTTCCAACACATTCTCAAATTCGATTTCTTCCAAGTTGGTCTTTATATCCGGGATCTTTTTAAAACGAGGCCACCAGTAAGGTTTTTCCAACAACGGTATTTCCCAAAATGAAACATCAACCTGAAAGTTTTTCAAAGTATAATAAAACAGATCATCCATTTGAATAACCCAAGCTTCCTTTAAATAATCGACAATCCTGAAAAAGGTGGATCGCAAAATATCAGTAAAAATGGTAGTGCGAGAAATCATAAATTCTCTTCTCTCATTAGCATAGTTTTTGTCTGATCTTGTTTCGACAAGGCTTAACCTCTCACACTCTTCTTTATACATATTATACCATAGTTTCCAAACCGAAAATGACGACTTTTCTTGAAGACGATCCAGATAATCCTGGTACGCAAGAGGCAGGTATGTACCTAATTGTTTATAAAACTTGTCCTTTGATATTTCTGGCGTAGAATGCGTCATTGACAATACAAAAGGAGTTTTTATATCCAGGGTCTGGTTTAATATTTTGGAGATTTTAGCAAGAATGAGATCACTCATCATGCAGCGAAGCTGTAGTTGATTTCCCAGAGTTGAAATATCAATTTGTTTGTAACTATAGCTTTTATCATTTTTAAGTGACTTGATGATTACCAATAACCCATTGCATAGAAAAGTTTCCAGTCTTAGAGTTTTTAGCCAATCAAAATATTTGCTGTGTATTTTTCCGTCTTTGTCCTTTTCTAATAAGTCAGCCAAATACCAACCAGCCCTTTCTCTCACTAAGGAACTTATAGATTGAAAACGCTGCAATAAAATACTGAAGTGATCGATCTTTTTTTCTTCAGCAATAAATACAGGCATTTCGAGTTTGAAATTCGGAAATAGAAGCTCTAAGGTATTGATATAATACTCTGTGAATTTCTCAGCCACTTCAAGGCGGTCACAATCGATAAAAAATTGAGTAGCTTTTGGAATCGGAACATAAAATGAATCCGAATTTCGATGGCGACTCCAACCGGAATAATTAATGCTTTTCCGAAAAAACTCTTCTTTCCTTTGGGGGAAATCTCGAATTAATATCATCCATCGTCTTCTTGACTCGTCCATACGCCTTATGTATTCTTCGCTCCAAGAACTGCTATTGGCCTGAGCCCAGGTGATACACTGAAATGCAAAAGCTTTATCTATTTTAAATGCATGAGGATAAATAAAATCTAATAACTCGGCATCAATTTCTGGAAAACGATCCTCGAACAAATCCTGAAGGCATTTTATGACCTCTATCTTAGCATTCCCCCTTTTAGTAACCCATTGAGATGCCCAATCTAAAATGAATTTTGATTGCTCATATCTTCGATGATAGTAATTTGAACCCTTTATTTTTTCTACAAAGTTTTGTAGTTTTTGTGGAGTAATTTTTGTATAGTCCCTTTTTGATATGTTTTCCGATTTGGATTTGAGGGGTGATTTGTCTTCGCGGTCTTCAGTATAATCTATTGGGCCAAATATCCGTTGAATGTCCTTGGCTATCTTTTTGAATTCTTTATTTTGTTTTGACAGAAACAGCAATGAGTTGTAAGAATTTTTATCTATAGCTGTATGGGCAATTGCATTATCAACAGGATCTGAGGTGTTAAGTGCTTCCAATATATCACCAAATAGAATTTCTTCCAGATTATACTCTCTCTTTTGAACGGCTTCAAAATATAAATTGGAGACTAAATTGGAATCGAATTTTGCCAATAGCTCTCCATAGTCATAGATAAAACTACCGGTTTCATCCCCGTCCGTTAGATGTTCAATATGATAAATAAAAGGAGCAATTTTTCTCAAATACGTTTTAGTTTTCCTGGACTTCGCTTCGCCACAGATTTCAATACTCCGCATTATAGAGTACAAAGTCATATCCTTATGATTCCCGTAAGAAATAATGTATTCTGCGGCTTCCTTATTTAGCTGATCTGCCGATTTATTTTTATTGAGATTCTTCGCCAATATTGCAAGATTAGCAAGTCGTTCGGCTTTATCTTTGAATGGTATGATTTCCGTCGGCAAATTTTCCGTCTCATGCCTTCTGAATTCTGCAAATGCAGCGTCTGATAGGAATATCATTTTAGATGAAAACAGAGATACCCTATCGTCTCTATAAAGCCACTTATTCTTTAATAAAAGGTGACAATCATTTTTCGATATCGTTTTCGTGTGGCCATTGTGAATATTAATAAATGTATGTAATTGCAAGGCCAACTTAATTAGTTCCGGGACTACTGCTCTTCGCAACTCATAAATATCGTGATCATCATAAAAATCTAGATCAGACAATTCCTCATAAAATGAAAATATTTTTTTAATCTCACATCGCGTACCTGATATTATAGAATTTCCAAGATATAGAGCTGTTTTGAAGGCTGCGGTCATCAAACTCAGCTGCCAGGTTGAAGGAGCATTTTGTATCCAATCATTAACTTTTCTTCCTTTCTTAGAAAAGCTTAAGAAAATTCCTCGGTAAAAATTGTCGATATAAAGATTCAAGACTTTCCCATCACGGACCGAATGAAATTCTACTTTATTTGGAAATTCTGTATAATCGCTTAAATGACTATTATCTGACGAGACTTTACCGGATAATAAAAAGTAAAATTGGAAAAAGGTTGTTTGATCTTCGTTCGAGACTAATTTTCCAATTTCCTTTCTCCAGAAAAATCGGTTCTCCTGCAGATCATGCATCATTAAGCATTCGGCGATAGCTATCTTTTCCTGCTTCTCTAACTTATAAGATAAAAGTTGTTTGATTTTTTTTTCTTCTCCATGATTCAATAAAATTGAACAGTATTTTTGAAAATAAGGTGAAGCCGAACTGTTGCGTCTTGCCTGAATAATGAATTGATATACATCTTTTACTGTCCTGGACTCAAATCCTGCCAGGATATCTATCCAGCTTTCTACAACCAAGTTATTGTCATAGTCCCGATCTTTAAATAAGTCATTAAATCGTTCAATTGCCTCTTCAGGAACTATATGTATCTGGCCTCTTTCTTTTAACGCAAATAAAATCTCCTTAATTTGGGCATGGTTCAATTTTTCAAAAACAGGATAGCGAATCGAAACATTTTTACGTAACCCGAAAGAAGTTACCCAAATCTTATCAAGTGTATCAAAAAAAATGTACTGTTTGTTTGAAAAATAAACTTCTAATGTTCTATAATAAATGACTTTTTCATAGTCCTTTTTTCCGAAAGCTGCCTCTACCGCAAGGTCTAATATTTTTTCAATTTGCAAATCGTCTCTACAATTCAAAAAACTCTCTATTACCCAGTTTCTATCTAGTGCAAACAAAGGTTTATCATTTCCCAGATAATACTCAATCTTGACGAGCTCTGACCATTTTAATTCCTCATTTTGTGATGTTTTCAACCAATCCCGGATTTGTTTAAATAAAGGTTTCTTTTGCCTGTTTAATTCAGGTTGATTCAAGAGAAATATAAGAAAGCTGTTGTGGTATACGCTAATACCGGAAAGATCCATCTTAATAAGGTGTTTTATCCTGATATATGCTGGATCGATTTCGGCAGCGTATTTTGTGAAATGGTATGCAAGGTCGAAAAGCTCTTCTTCCTGAAGTTTAAAATCCAGAAGAGCAACTGAAAAGCACATTGATTTCGATATTGCCGGTAACTGACGCCAGAGATCTTCATAATAGTCTTTAATTTCTCCTTTATAGGGTTGAATTATCCTCAAATCGTCACCATAGGTAATACCTCCGATATTTTTTAATTGAGTAAGAATATATCTCAAGTGCAGGGGGTTCCCGGCACATTTTTCATATAGTTTGTCAACAATTTCCTGCTGCATTTCAGGATGCTCCGGCAATTGAAGATCATCTTGATGCTTATAAATTAATTTTGTTACACCTTCTTTCTTCAGTCCTTTAATTTCAATCCATTTGTTTCGTGGACAATGCTTAAATATTATATTGGGAAAATATGGTATCGCCATCTCCTGAGTTCCGAATAGAATATGAAAGCCAGGTTGAGGATAAAGAATCTCGTCAAGAAAATCGCGTAACTCATCTTCATTTTTTCCTTCCCTAATGACATGGTCTAAACCGTCTATTATTAGTACAAAGCATTTATTCTGAGCATATGAATATGCAGCAATTTTTTGAATAAATTCTCGCAAGGGGATATGTTCAGTGTTTTGATAACTTAATTCACCGAGTGTTTCTTCTTTATATTTTTTGAATTCGGCCCGCAAAGCTTCTTTAACTCTATCCGCATTCAACCGCTCCCTTGATGAAGTATCATTAGGATTTAAATGATAATGGTGACGTGCTATTGGGATCGAGAGCTTTGAATTAAACAAGTTAAAAAGTTTGGAGAGGTAAGTGCTTTTGCCGGAGCCAGGTTTGCCAATAATTACATGTATTCCCCCTTCCGCATCCTGCAACTGTTTGACAAGAATTTCATGCTGCTTTTTGTCAAAAAATTCAAAATCAAATGGGATGTCAAAATTCTGATTTAAGGGTTTGGGGTTATCCCACGATAACAGAGATCTGATCTCTGATAATATAAAAGCTTTAGGGTGTTGCTCTGCACCCTGTTCTGCAATATGCAACATGAGATTATTTACACCGTCCCTTGTAGCTTTTAATTCATAGTAGAATTTTTCCCGGATTTGTTTTTCAAAATCCAATTTATCAGGGTGAGAAAATGAAAAATTGAACTTGGAAAAAAAATTATTGAGCCGACGAGTTGTAAACTTGTTGAGCAATTTTTCAGCAACTGACGGAAATAAAGTTTTTAGTTTCGAAAAGGAAATTCGTGAATCAGTAAGGCAACTTGAAATCTCTGAAGCCGGATGACCATTAGTGATAAAATAGCCATACTGAAGAGTCGATTTGTTTATTGCGGTAAATGAGCTAATCCATTTTACAAGGCCTTTATCTAGCAACTCTTCAAATGTCCAAAGATCTCTCTGCGGATGCTGTTTATATTTTAGTTGATAAAAACAGTATCGGTTTTTGGAATTAATTGTTACAATGTCATCGATGGAAAATCTTGAAATTTCAATTTCATCAGGTACATATTGAAGCCGAATCTGCTTTAGGCTTTCCGGGCTGGTTAGCCAATCTACACAGAGTTTTAAAACATAGATGTCTTCAAATTTATATCCACTGCGGATCGAACTATTTGGATTAATTCTTTGCATATATAAATCCTTGTCAATTGTTAAGATGTCCAATTTTCTGGATATTTTGCTAAATTGGGAGCTATTTTTACGAACTTAGTGTCAAGACTTATTCCACCTAAATTCTTTCAATGTTTCTCGCGATAATTCAAAAAAAGAATCATAGTCTTCGATAATCTGTCTTAAAAAATAGCTGTGCCATTGCGGCTGATTGCTTGTGTCATTCCATTTAATATTCAAACAATTGACAACTGGTTCATCCTTTCCCATAAAATGATGAGCTTCGCTCGTTATGAAGGAGTGCTTGAAAGTATTCGAAACTTCATTTATTCTCTCCAATTTATCTAAATGAGATTGAAACATCTGGAATAATTCATGAGTTCTATTATGGAGCAAGTTTCCAATGGAAGATATGTTCAGTTTAGATGGCTCTGTCCCATGCTTTGAAAAATAAAAAGCATAGTAATTAAATCCAATCATATCGTCAACATTCTTGCGTATCCAATAAATTAAACTTTCGGTCATAAATAATAATTTATAATGCAAATGTTGATATGAGTAAGAATCTGTTTGAAAACTATCAGTCATGATCATGCTATAAGTTATATAAATGTCCTTTAATAACTCATTCATGAAAATATGCCTCTCATTATAATCATGATGTCGACGGTTAAGAGACCCGTACATAGGACTGTTGAAAAAGTTATAATACACATAATTGGTGTCCGTAAAATCCCGGCCACGTTCCTGTGTTGAAATTTGAGGAATTTTAATTTGCATTTCGGTTTTATTGAAATCTTTCAAGTCCAATACCTATCGCTTCAGGAGAATGGTGTCTAAGAACGTGTATTGTTAGCTTGAAAAATGAGTTATAATAGTTAATGAGATTTCTGAGCTGATAGACTGAAGTGTTGCCACTTTTATCAGTGATAAAATATGTAGGTTGCTCTTCAGTCAGCATAAAATCATATGCCGGACGAATTTCATTGACGTTCAACGATAACCTGATACTATCAACCTGATCAAAGAACCCCGAAAATTCGCTAAATAAATCCGACAGTTCCATATTGGTTGTGATAAATTGCCTTGCTGCCGTAACATCAACCTTCTCAGGCAACGAGTTCGTCATCTTAATTTGCTTCATAAAATAAATACAATACAGCAGTTCTGAGACACTGGACGAAATACATTTACAAACTTGCTCTGTGTAGAACAATTGCTCATAATGTTTATCATCTATTGCATACATTTCTTCGTTCATACGTGATTCCTTCATGAACGTGTGAATTAAATAAATTTTTCGAAGCTGTTCATTAATAAAGTAATTTTTAATGGAATACTCCGAGAATTTTTGACCCAGATAAGACCACAAAAACATGTCGTTTATATCCTTTAGGAACCGTTTAGAGATACTACTGTAATTCGCTTGTGGCAATACAATTGTTTGAGGAATATCACCTTCTATATATTTGATCATATTTTGATCGGTTATATAAGTAAAGTTAAGCCAAGCGAAGGAAATTCCTTTCTATTCCTTTGAATGTCAAATGCTTAATTAGCCAACTCTTACTCTTTTCATTATTACCTTTGCTTGAAATTATCAGTAAATGGCAAAAGCTACAGCGCCAGCAGACGGCGATAGGAAGGATTTAGGGGGTAAAAAACCACAGTTCGACGCGTTTGCGGCGTTTGCGTACAAGGAACTTGTGCGTAATCAACTTGATTGGATCAAAGTTGCAGACAATGAAGCGATGACGCTGGATGATATTCAATATTCCACCAAAAATCAAATTCATGCTTTCCAGGTCAAGTGGAGCAATCAATTAAAACCCGAGCCTTTTACTTATGTTGACTTAAAAAATATCTTACCGGAAATATTTGACGGGTGGAAAGCTTTAAAATTAAAACATACCGGTAATCTCAAAGAATTGAAAGTGCATCTGCTTTCCAATCGCCCTGCTTCAATAGGCGACCATATAAAGGATGGTACTACAAAAATCGGATCATTTTCGGATTTTCTCAGGGAGGTATGGGCCAATATAAAAAATCGGCAACCTATTCCGGCAAAATGGACAAATGTATTCAATGATTTCAAAAATATTTTGACAACCCTAGGTAATGAATGGGATGAATTTGTAGAAAGTTTTGAAATAAACTTGGATTTTAAGCTCGAAGAATTTGGAACCAGTAGCGGGCCAAGTGTTAAAAACAGTCACTTAATGGCGTTATCAACGTTTCTGCTTGAGAAGGTAGTCGACAAAAATAAGCCCATTGATTTCAGTGCATCAGAGATTATAAAGCACTTTAGATGGGAAGGAATGTTTTCCACCATCTTTAATCATGACCTGCTGGTTGATCCAGATAGGTATCAACCTATAGTTGAAACTAAAGAAGCATTGGAGAAATTAGTTGAAGAGAATGCCTCTGGATATTTCTTTCTATTGGGTGGCCCCGGTGCTGGCAAATCAACTTTGCTGACTGAGTGGGCAAAAAATCGAAAGGAAAGAATCATCCGTTATTATGCTTTTGATTTCACTTCTCCATCTGCTTTCAACAACAATGCAGAACGCGGCGAGACAATGACATTTTATTATGATCTGGTCTCTCAGTTGAAAGCTGATGGTATTTACAAAGAACAATCGCTGCTGGATAAAGACATTAATTTTTTGAAGAAGGCATTTCAAAAACAACTACAGGAATTAACCGAAGAATATAAGAATACCGGGCGAAAGACAATACTCATTATTGATGGATTGGATCATGTTCCAAGATATGGAGGTGTTCAAAAATCATTCTTGGCTGACTTGTTGTTGCCCAAAGAAGTCCCCGAAGGGGTATTTATCGTCCTGGGCAGTCAATCATTGGAACTAGAATCGATACCCCTTGAAATTCAGCTAGCATGGAAGGCCAAGGATCATAGTTTAACAATGGCCCGCCTGACCAAGAAGGATGTGGAAAATTACATCGACAAGGTTGCCAGCGTTACATTAAATAGTGAGCAAAAGGAAAAATTATATGTGCTATCACAAGGACACCCGCTTTATCTTTCGTATGTAGTCAATAAGATAAACCAGGATGGAAGTTTTTCGCCTGACAGCGACTTTTTACCAATTGATGGAGATATCACCACTTATTATGAAAAATTTTGGACAGAGATAGAGTCCGTTCCAGGTCTTAGACACCTGCTCGGGCTATGCGCAAGAATTAAAGGTCCAATTTCTTTATCTTTCATTACAGAATGGAAACTGAGTGAGGAAGTTCAGCTTGCTTTTAAGCGCAAAGCCATGTTCTTATTTAATAATGTGGGTAGTTCGCTCAGTTTTTTTCATAATTCATTTCGCCAATTCTTGCTCACAAAAACAGCCACTTCGATACTGGCCGATGAATTTGATAAAAGCAAAGACGCAGCCTTTCATGCAGATTTGGCGGGATACTACCAAAATTCTACCTCGGAACCACAATGGAATGCCGCCTACCACTTGTATCATGCTGGTAAGGTTGGTGAGTTCCTGCAAATGGCAAACCCTGATGCGTTTACGGAGGAACTTTTAAAATTCCGATCAGAGGATGAAATCAATTCCGATATAAAGACAGGACTATTAGTGGGTCAAAGTACCAATGATCCCAACATTACCTTACGATACCTACTATCATTAAACGAATTTGAGAGTCGTGGCCGACATACCGGCGTTTCGTCTTTTATTGAGGAATTCATCATGTTGGGAAATATAGATCAAGCGAAAAAACTAATCCGAGATGATACGCAACTCCTAGTGACTAAATCCTTTGCCTTGGAATGCGTCAACTTTTTGTATAGCGTAGATGAAAAGCAAGAGGCGAAACTTGTATACACACTCGCCGTTCCGGAGGAAATCACAAAAAGAGGAATTGTTATTTCAAATAGGTCGCATGAATTACATCGAACAGTTGACCTTCTGGAGAACTGGGCTGAAGCAGCTGCATTATTTGAAAACGCAAAAACCATCACCGGCATAATATCCAACATCACTCTTAAAGATGGGGATACTTTGGAACAGCAAGAATTAACTTGGGTGATCAATCGTCTTTTTGTTGCTGCAGCAAGATCCTATCTAGTGCAGGAAAACTGGACTGAATTCGAGATATTTATGGACGCATGGCTTAGCAATCCAAAACATGATATCTCTTCTTACGCACATGTTATCATAGAGGCAGCACAACATAGCTTGCATAATGGTGATACGCCAAGAGCTATGGGGTTTATCACGACCCTTAAGGACAAAAAAGATGAATGGAAATATTCAGACTTTAAAAAAATGAGAGTTGCAGCATTACTATACAGTGTAAAGGAGGATATAGCAGAAGTCAAAAAATGGATTCAGGATGTACCTCAGCCTGAGCTAAAAAGAAAAACTAACAGCACCCCCGATCTTACGATCAATGATTTTAGCGGGCGAATTTTACTGAACAGTCTTCTTACTTTAGCCGGTGATGAACCCAACATTCTTGAAGTTGTAAAAGATGCAGCTAATCAGGATGATCAATTACGCGTGGAATTTGAACGAATGCTAGTATTAATTGCAAAACTTCAGGCAAATGGAATAGTTAATACTGGCCCGCAAGACGTATGGCAAAAAGCCATTCCTATTGTACGTTTTTACTACCGAATGCCATCGAGGCACGACACTACTTGGTACAGCCTTGAAAGAATGAAAAAAGATTACTTTAACCTTTTACTGGATGCTGTTTCGCTGTGGGGCGAAGACGTGTTTAACGGATTTATAGACCAGTTAATTCAAGAAATCAAAACACATAGACAGTCCTGGAAGCCTGAAATCATTCGGCAAATTTTAGTACGGGCTTATGAGCACGGCTATCCAAAAGAAACCACGGTGTCTGAACTGGAGGTACTGGAAGGCGACATGCGGGAAGGACTTGATACAAGTGCCCGCGTTGAGGAGTGTTTCTTGCACGCAAAAGCGTGGACGGTGTTGGAGCAAAAGGAAAAGGCGTTTTTTTGGCTGAGCCAAAGTCTTAAAGAATCGTTTAGCGTTGGTTATAGAAAAGACTATCAATTCAACAGATGGTTGGAATGGCTTACAAAAGTCAACGCAGTACAACCAGAACAGGCGGCAAAAAGACTAACGTTGTTCCTTGGATTTTTGCCACATTTAAAACAAACCGTTGAAGGGTCGCCATTTTATAGCGGAGCTCGGAAGGTACTTGATATCGGATATTCCATTGACTTCGGCACAGGTGTTCAACAATTCATTTGGCAAATGGAGAATGGAGTCATTGCCTTTGAAGATGGACTATCACTGACTCTACACTCAATGATTTCCAATGCAAATTCGGAAAGTGAAATAAACAATGCCACACTGCTATATAAAAAATTGCTTCTTTACATAGCTGAAGACCCTACCGATGATATTTTAACTGAATTGCTGGAAAAACAATTACAGTTATTTGATAATTCCAAGTTTGAGAGCAATGTACAGGAATTGGTAAAATCAATAAAGGTCAACTGCCTGGAGAGTAACCGTCCCGAAACCACAAAAACAATCCAAAGGTTTTTAGAAAAAAAAAGTATACAAATCGAAGGTCTGCCAACAATTGACAGCAAACCAATCAAAACTGCTGAATCCCGTAATGAGCTGATCCTGTTACCGAGCCATGAGCATATTAGTGAAGCAGATGTCCTTTCCAAAATTAATTCGTTTAGTGACTTTAAGTCACTATTTAATTTGGAAGACAAGGCAAATTCATATTTTTCCTGGCATAAAGTTGTTCAAAAAATATCATCCTCTCTCACCTTGGATAACCTGAAGGAAATGTTGGCACTAAATGCCAAGGGGGGCCGACAAAGCGAGCTTTTGTCCTTGTTTAGTATAAGGGCTACGGAATTGGGAGATGAGACACTTGCACGTCAATTAGCGGAACGTTCACTGGATCATTCCTCGTCATCAGGCTGGTCTTCATTTTATGATGGCGGAACAAGATTACATGCGATGCGCGCTTTTCAAAAAATTAATGAAGCCGAGGGAAGCAAGCTTGCGATGCGCACACTCACAGAAGATATCATGCAGTCCAACGATCCAGATAGTACACTGGCGTCCTGGGATGAAATTCTTCCGCTAATCACCAAAGATGCCAACCCGGTTCTGATTTGGGAAGAAATTGAAGGCTATTTAAAAAGGTTGTTTGGCAATGCTGAACTGTTGCCCGTACCAGAATTTAAATCAATGAATCAAAAAGAGGCATTGGTGACATTGCTAACACACTTGAGCAAAATGAAGGTAAAGGCGATTAGTACACCCGCAAAAACTATACTTGCAGAAATTGCCAGCAAAGATTCTGATACATTAACTCTACTTCACAATGATTAAAACTAACTCAATCGAAAATTCGATTCTGTTCTCTGAAATTGCTCTTTTAATGTCGGTTGATGCCGAGGACTCTATTTCTTGGCATACTGTAGCATTAAAAGAATTGGCAGTGTCGCAAAATTTTGAGGTGAGAACAAATGCTATTGAAACACTTTCTAATCATGGATTGGCTGACGAAATACCTGATGCTCCATCTCGTGAATTGGGAATCGCATACGCTTTTCACCTTCCAACCGACGATAAATTTCGACATATTGAAAAAGTAGAACCTTTTGAAAATATCAAGGACACTGACGATTATTTGAAAATTATTCGCTCCCATCAATACTGGCTTGATTTTCTGGCCAAAGCAACTGGATTTGCGAAGGAAAATATTGCGCATCGCTGGATATCGTTTATGAATGAAAAAACTGCCCCCAGTCAAATTACACAGATATATGAGAAAGAACTTCAACAACATCTCCGAAATCTCTCATTAAATTTTCCGTTTCAAAGACCTAGAATCGCAGCAGTGCAGACAGGATTAGATTATTTATTGACAGAATTGATTGATGCCGAAATTCTGGATTCTGAATCAATAGGATCCTATTCGTCGATTGACCCTTACCTGGAATCGAATATTCGCGTCCACGAGCGACCGCAATTTGTCATTGCTCTCAACGACTCGAAAAGCGGCTTTCTTGGGGAGGATTGGGTTGACCAAATCGCTCAAACCAAAAGAGCAAGTGAGGGGTTATTGATTTTTGGAGATAATTTGGTAATTGGTGAATTTTCTTACGTGAAGAGACTTGACTGGGGAATGCCCGTAGAAACTTATGCAACAAATTGCAGGATTGCAAATAGTACTGGTGTAAACAGCAAAGATGATGCTGGTAATGTTTATGATTGTTATTACCGGGATTATTTCAATACACAATATATTCCTGATGACATTCTCGTAATATCTAATAATAGCAACTTTGACTTCCATCTGGGTTTTCTGGCGAAATGGATTGCTTTAAACCCCAAAATAGCAACTAGGTTGAACTGGAAACCTTCAAAGAAAGCTGATTTCGCTTGGGAAAACACGGAGGGAGACTTAATGGCCTATTCAGTTTATTGGAGAAGCGGCAATATTTACATGTCTTCAACTCGCCTCAAGGAAAGCGAAGTAGCTGAAGGCTGGTATGTAATGCTAACATCAAAAGGCAAAGAAAAAATAAAGGAACGTGACACGCAGTTTGTGTTTAAAAAGCAAATCAGCAGAGATTGGTTTTACGAAGGTAAAAAGTCAAAAGAAATCAGTATCGAAATCCCGGTAACACTGTAATTATATGTCCATATTGAATAGAAGAAATATCTTCGGCTAACCGAAGATTGTGAGAGGCGTTTTAATACTTTTCTATTACCTTTATACCAGTAATTTGAGTATCACCCGATCGTTCTTTGGAAAGGTATTCATTCGGACATTCTGCATTTTCGCTTTTGAAAACATACTAAGGGACAAGGATCTATAACCGCTAACGCGGGGCCGTCCGGTCCGCAAGAAAGCCTCACTCAAAAGTGAGGCTTTTTGCGTTTTTGGAATTCCATGAATGTGATAAAGAGTGCCAAAGACGGAAGTTATTATAAAGGCTTTTCAACAAATCCAATTTTAAGGTTTCAAAGCCATACTAATGGTGAAGCAAACTATACCCGCCATAAGTGTCCCTGGAATTTATTTTACCTCGAGAAAATATTGGAAACGGCTTCAGCCTTGAAACGAGAATGAAATATTAGAAGTTACCCCATAGCAGGCGGCGAATAATTATTCCCAGGTGATGCTGATTATAATGACCTGGATCGAACACCAGCTTTACCGGTTGAAAATGGGGGGAAGAGGTATATAAACTAGTGTAGAGTCCAATAGGGTCAAGAATTCATCTTTTTTACTTGGTTATCAGTTATATAAATGGAGGCATCTTCGTTCGCTGTCGGTGAACACTCTAAAAAAATGAAAAAAAAACGGCTTAAAGAAAAATGTTCACTAAATTTGAATGTTCACTGTCAGTGAACAACTCATTTTATGAATGAAGGTCAGATCATAAATACAGCATTAGGACGGCTAACCGAGCAAACTGGTTTGAAAGCGGATTGGAAACCCAGGTATGACGAAATTGATGGGGAAGCAGACTTCCATTTTCAAAAAGGAAACATGCATGTATTTGTTGAGATCAAAAAAGAGCTAAGGCTGCATCACCTCGAAAGGATAATCGGATTGGCTAAAAGGTATCAGCCCTTCATGGTAGTGGCAGATACTATTTTTCCGGCCTTAAAGGAAATATTAAGAGAAAAGAACGTAGGCTATCTGGATACGGCAGGAAATCTTTACCTGAATACGGAAGGTAATTTCGTATGGATAGATGGAAATAAGCCAGTCGAAAAGAAAAAGATTATTACTAACCGGGCATTTACAAAAACTGGTTTGAAAACGGTTTTTTACCTGCTCCTGCATGAAGAGGCGATTAACATGCCATACCGAAAATTAGCAGATGCAACCGGTGTTGCACTCGGAAATATTAAAAATATCATAGAAGGGCTTAAAGATGCAGGGTTCATTATGAATATTAATGATACTACTTTAAAACTCCAGAATAAAGAAGCCTTATTGGATAGATGGTTAACGGGTTTCAGAGAAACACTAAGGCCTGCTCTGCATTTGGGCACTTACCGGTTTTGGGATAAAAATAGATTGGGAAACTGGCAGGCACTAACATTGGATCCGGCAGAAACCAAATGGGGCGGAGAACCGGCAGGCGAACTTTTGACCAATTACCTGGTACCGGCACATTTTACGGTATATACTAATCAGAAAACTGCGCTAATTACCAACTGGACATTGATCCCAGATAAAAATGGAAATGTGCATTTTTATGAAAAATTCTGGAAAGATGAAACCTATGACAAAGAGCAGTTTGCCCCGCCATTATTGGTATATGCTGATTTGATGTTGACAGATGACCCAAGATGCCAGGAAACTGCTGCGATGATTTTTAATAACTATTTGAAAAATGGATTGGAGTAATTTAAGAGTAGGTGAATTAATAGAAGTTTTTGATGGGCTTGAAGAGGCATTTCAGGCAACTGGGACCGATTATTATATAATTGGCGCATTGGCGAAAGATATTTGGTATGCCAAAGGAGATGTTGTTTCCCGGCAAACGAAAGACGTTGACTTTGCTGTATTAGTAGGAAGCCAACAGAACTATGAAGCCATCAGGAACTATCTGAAAGAAAATAAAAATTTTAGGGACACAAGAGGCAATTCCTTCGTTATGCTGTCACCTTCGGGTTTACAGGTAGATATTTTGCCGTTTGGTGGAATTGAGATTGATGACGGCGTTACATTTGTTGGCGGCGGGCTTAATAGTATCAAGGTTAACGGGTTTATGGAAGTGTATCAGCGTGGAACCGAAGATTTGCAACTTGATACAGGTCACCAGTTTAATGTTGCTACCTTACCATCCATTGTTTTATTGAAGTTGATTGCTTATGATGACAGGCCTGAAAGACGATCCAAAGATGCGAGGGACATTGCTGATATAATTCATCATTTTTTTGACCTTCAACCAAAACTAATTTATAGCGAAGGTCACCTTGACTTGTTTAGCGATGATGTGGAAGATAAGACTTTGCAGGAAATATCTGCAGTTGTTATAGGCAGAGAGATAAAAAAGATTATTTCAGCAAACGCTAATCTGACCGAAAGGATAAAACAAATATTACTGAATCATATAGAAAAACAGGATGAAAGCACGTTTATAAAAAACATGATGGCCGAAACGGGGATAACTCTTGAACAAGCCATTGCGCAATTGAAAAATATACTACATGGACTAACTGATTGATAATACTTACTGCCAGAATAATTGGATTACGACGAACTCAGGGAACGCTGCGTTCTGAAAATCCCAACAGGCAGCCCTGGATCTTATTTTTTCTAAGGGCGCGGAAACAACAAAAGCAACGCTTTTACTGATTTCCCTGTCAGTCAGCATAAATCCTCCTGTATGATACGCAATTTTCGCCTGCCCGCTATTAGCCTACTCTTTTCCCTGCTGCTTATTTCCTGCTCCAAAGACGAATATTCAAAAGTCAAAAGCGAGCTGTATGGCGATTGGGAATGGCTGGAAACTACGGGTGGAATTGCGGGCATCATGGAAACACCCGCCTCAACGGGGAGGACGATGATGCTTCGGTTCACTTCGGACCAAAAATATTCTCTCTTCAGCAATGGTGCCTTAACTAGTGAAGGCACATTCAGTATCCGCAAGGAAAGAAGCATTGTGGATCAAACGGATAAGCCGGTTATAGTGTTCTCTCCCTCCCCTTGGTCTGACATGATGATTATGGAACTGAGCGACAACAGACTTTGGTTATTCGAAAATGTATATGACGGGTTCAATCATGTTTATGTCCGGTAAACGTTGAAATAGCAGAACCCCATCCGTAGCTGGCCTTTAACTTTTGCTGCTGGCATAGCAAGCGTGGTATCCGCGTTTCCTGCATCTCCCATTTACGCGGCAATCCCTCAGTTCATTAACCTTTTCCCTCATTTTACTACATGTTCGGTTGCACCCGAGGGGCAACTGAACTAATCTTGTGCCGTTGGATTACTCTAATATAAAATTGGGCAAAAGTAATTTCTTGTTCCAGTAAACAACGGTTATGCAAAACGCAAAACAGGTTACCTTATTTCTTTGTATCATTTTCTGGGCCATCCTCATCGGGGGCATTGGCTATTCGCATGTGGTGTATATGCCCGCTTACCTGGGGCATCTGCCGGCATCCAATAGCCTGATCCTGGGCGAATATGGCCTGCACGACGAAAATTTCTGGATGCTGATTCATCCGGTCGTTATTCTTAGCAGCATCGCGGCACTGGCATTCAACTGGAAAATGAGATCACGCCGCAAGCTGATCGCTACCGCATTTGGGATTTATGTACTGGCACTGGTAGTAACGGCGCTTTATTTTGTTCCCGAACTGCAGGCATTTGCCAAAGCAGGTTTGGAAGAACCCGCCGCCGAATGGCAGGCGAGAGGAGGGCAATGGCTTAAGCTGAGCCTGGTAAGAGGTACTTGTATTTTTACCGGCTTTGTATTGTTGTTGCTGGCATTGACGAAAACCAAAACGGATGGGGCAAAAGTGCTTGCTTAGTTTTTGATAAAATCTTTCCACATAACCGTCTTCCCCGTCCTCACTGATTCCTTTGCCGCTTCCAGTATCTGCATCACCCGTAAATTATTTTCGGGTGCCGACAGGTCGTTGGGGTCTAATTTTATATTGCCGTTTACAACATGGGCAAAATAAGCAAAAGGATCATGGCTGCCGGCGGGCATGGGCGCGGCTTTCAGGGTGTCTTTCCGGCCTTTACCATTTTCCATCAGCCGCATGTTCTCGCCATCGAGGCAAAATATATATCCGTTTGTGCCATACAGCTCCATATCCTTGCGGTTGAAGGGCCAGTTCCAGGATGCCTGGATGATGACCTGGGCTTTGGGATAGGTGACTACGATAGTTGCTTCATCTTCCACCTTAGGATATAAATGTGGCTTGATCTGTTGGGTTACCGCGGAAACGGAAAGGGGCTGCTCTCCCTGCATCAGCCAGGTGGCGATATTGGCGCCATAGCACCCGAAATCCGTGAGCGCACCGCCGCCATTCAATACCGGATCGGTGAGCCAGTCGAGAAACTCTTTGTTGCAACCAATTTCAATCGGGCCGGGGTGGCCGGTATGAAAGACAATTTTCCGGATATCGCCGATCTTTTTCTGTGTATGCAGCATGGCATAGGCTTCGCGGTTGCTGCCATACCAGGTGGTTTCATAGTTCGTGAGCAGGTGTATCCGATGCTTTTTCGCCAGGGCCAGCATTTTTTCGGCATGCTCCAGGCTTACGGCGAGCGGTTTCTCTACCATCACATGTATGCCCCTGGGCGCACAGTACTCCACCGTTTTCAGATGATCGTAGATGGTATTGAAGGCGACAACCGCATCGGGCTTTGTTTTTTCTATCATTTCTTCCATGCTGGCGTATACCAGGTTCATGCTATAGCCATGCTGTTTCGCATATTCTTCCGCCAATCGCCGGTTGGGTTCCGCTATGCCTACAATTTCTATATCGTCCTGCTTCTCCCTTCCCAGTATCCAGTGCACATGCGTATGCACGAGACCGATGACGCCGATACGCAATGGCTTTTTCGCGCTGCTATCCGTTTGGGCGTATAAACTATTGGAAATGGCCAACAGGCTGAGAATTACCAGTATGCTTTTCATACAGGAAAAGTTTGCTGCAATGTATTGAATTTAATTGCCGCTCAGAAGCGAAAATGGCCGCTCAGGCTAAGCGAGTAGAAATTTACCCGCGATTTCGTAAATTAAATCCTACAATCAACTTCAAAATCGCCCCATATGCAACGCCTGCTCTGCTCCCTGCTAATCTGCGCCAGCTTCTCCTGCTTCGCGCAACAACCGGTGGATAATCGCCAGCGTACGATTATCATCGAAAACGTAAACCTGGTTTCCATGGATGGCTCCGGTAAAGTCCTGGAGAATCAGAAAGTAGTGGTGAGCAATGGCAAAATCACGCATATCGGCGAAGTGCGCATCAAATTCGCGAATGAGCCCTTATTTATCGACGGCCGGGGCAAATTCCTCATTCCGGGTCTGGCAGAAATGCATGCACATGTGCCCCCGGTAAATGACCTGGAACCCATGAAGGAAGTGCTCAAGCTCTACGCGCTCAATGGCATTACCACCATTCGCGGCATGCTGGGCCATCCCAAACACCTCGAACTACGCAGCAAGATTGCGAGCGGGGAAATCATGGGTCCCCGATTCTTCACTTCCGGTCCGTCGGTGAATGGACAATCGGTAAGTTCACCCGCTGCGGGTGCAGAAATGGTGCGGCAACAGAAGAAGGCGGGCTATGATTTCCTAAAGCTGCATCCCGGGTTGTCGCGCGAAAAATTTGATTCCATTGCCGCCAGTGCGCATCGGGAAGGAATTCCCTTTGCGGGGCATGTATCGTACGATGTGGGTGTGTGGCGCGCTATTGATGCGGGCTACGCCTCTATCGACCACCTCGATGGTTTTGTGGAGAGCCTGGTACCCGGTATCGCTTCCATTCCCGAACAGGAAACGGGCATTTTCGGCATCTTTATCGCCCAACAGGCCGATGCCAACCGCATTCCCCAACTCATGAAAGAGTTGAAAGAAAAAAGTATCTGGGTAGTGCCTACACAGGCCCTCGCCGAAAGATGGTTTAGTCCCGAAAAAACTTCGGAAGAGTTTCGGCAGCATCCCGAGATGAAATACATGAACACCCAAACACTTAATCAATGGACAAACGCCAAGAACAGTCTGATGGAAAATCCAAAGTATAATGCTGACGAAGTGCGGGATTTTATCCGCCTCCGTCAGCAATTGATCAAGGCCTGCCAGCAAAATGGAGTAGGCCTCTTGCTGGGCTCCGATGCGCCGCAGGTATTCAATGTACCGGGTTTTTCACTGCATCATGAATTGCGCTATATGGTGGATGCCGGTTTAAGCCCTTACCAGGCGTTGATGTCGGGAACGGCAAATGTTGGAAAGTATTTCAATCGCCTGGATATGGGTGTTATCAAAGTGGGGGCGCTGAGCGACCTGGTATTACTCTCGGCCAATCCGCTCCTCGATATCAACAATACGCAGAAAATCGAAGGCGTGATGCTGGGTAATCTTTGGCTGTCGAAAGAATATATCGCGGCGGAATTGAAGAAACTGGAGAAGAATTGAAAGTTGTGGACTTCAGGCAGGTAAGGGCTTACCCAGATTTGGGGATAAGCCGGGAAGTTTACTATGATTATTTTTACTGATAAGACTGTTCTCACATGGCAACGCATTACTAGCTTACCGATTCCGAATTTGAATCTGCATTTCGGGAAGGAACTCTTTCCCCGGAGCTATTCGATCACGAGGCGCATCTGCGACTGGCCTGGATTCATGTGCGCGCTTATGGATTGGAACAGTCAGAAATAAATATCTGCACACAGCTTCGTGCTTTCACGGAAAGGGTAGGGGCTGCCGCGAAATACAATCATACACTCACGATTGCCGCCGTAAAGACCGTCCATCATTTCATGCAAAAATCCCGAAGCGAAAGCTTTCGGGATTTTGTGGAAGAATTTCCGAGACTACGGACCCATTTCCGCGACCTGATTTTTGCGCATTACAGCAGGGATATATTCAAAATGGAACAGGCCCGGCAGCAATGGCTGGAACCGGACCTGTTGCCTTATGAATAATGGAATGTTACTTCAGCCATAATCCCGCGAAATAATGACTTTTCCCTTCCCCATATCCCGTTACACAACGGGTTTTGAAATTATTATCAATAAACTGGTCATATCTTTTCTGAAACCCTTCGCTGTCTGATTTGCGGGTAGCCCCCAGCTTGTTGTTGCCGGCATTCTGATACCAGATCACTGAAAACTCCGTCTTGCCCTTATGTGTATTGGCATTGATATACACCTGGTCCCATCCCTTGGAACTCATTTCCTCAAACTGGTCCTGGTACTCCTGCTGGCTCAGACTGCTTTTCAATCGCACATTGCCCACTTCCCGCTTTTCGTAGAAGGCGGAATAGTAGCGCGTGTTCTTGATGCTGGTAACCGATACATTCACCGGCACAAAGCCCATGCCTGTGTATTTCTCAAAAAGTTCCTGGTGCTTGGAGGCAGACACACCGTTGTAAGCCGGCTGTGCTTCAGCCTTACCCGGTCTTTTGATAAAGATGGCCGCATAGCGCAACTTGTTGCCAGCGTTATAGGTTTCCAGTTGTAGTAAACGATATCCTTTCTTTTCTACCCATTTATCATACTCTTTTCCAAAATCCTTTCCGGTAAGTCCATGCCTTACCTCTATATCCAAACCTGCACGACGAGGCAGGGCCACCACATTGAAGAATACATCCCCCTTCACTTCATAAGCATCCACCCACACGGGGTAATAACCACAGTCCCATATTTTCTGCAGTTCCGATTGATAGGACTTTGCAGAGATCTTATGGCGGCTCACTTCCGATTTACCGCGCGGATACCACTTGGGTCCATCATCGCTGGGCCAGATCATGAGCCGACGGCCATCCAGGAAGGGCAGACCCCGATCGGTTACTTTCACCCAGCCTGCATTTGGATTTGGTGAACTCATCACATTGGGATCAATCACATGCATTTCCGAAAAGTTCAGGGGTCTGAATTCGCCCTGTCCATCCCCATCGGGATCATCAATTACATGAATATGCCCGTGCGGCTCGCTGCTGCTGCCGGAGTTCCCCAGCAGCCCGATAAAGTCGCCCTTCTTCACTTTGGCGCCAATGGTCAGGAATTTTTTATTGATCGAATTTTTCTGCATGTGGTAATAGCACATGGTTTCCTTGCCATTGTAAATCTTGATGGAGTTGCCGCCACCGGAACCACCTCCTTTATTGCCTTCGTTTTCGTCTTTACCTTCATTCACTTCTATCACTTCTCCATCGGCCGCGGCAATGATGGATTTACCATAGGCCAGGTAATGTTCATTCTTCGATCCATCGGTGCCGGGAAATTTGTTGGTCCATTTTTTAGCGACAGGATCCCATCCCCTAACTACAAAATCATAAGCATAGAATTGTCCGCCACCACCATGTCCGCCATAAGTGTACCAGTACTCATTCACCCGCAGATCCGATTCTTTTCCCGGAAAGCGATAAGAACCACCGGGTGTAAGATTGGTATAAGGCTTCAGGTCGCGACTAATAACATAAGGCTCATCGTAACCTTTAAACTTGAGGTGGATGGAAACCGAGATGGCGAGATTTTCACTGAAGAGCACCGCATTATCCACTTTGTGATATGCCCGGTTATTTTGCCAGGTAAGGTCCTTGCCTTTGGCAATCTTAATGCTCCCTACCTTGGGATCTTCGTGATCCAGCTTCATCGTTTTGTTGAATTTGGTAGGACCACTGGAAAAATAATACTTCACGCTGGTGAGGGTGAGGGTCTTGCTTTCCTTATTGCGAATGGTAAAGCGAACGGTAAATTGACCGGAAGCATCTTCTCCTTTTGCCGGGGCCACACAGCGCATATAATAAAGATTATTACCACCATCTGATGGCATGATCTCCACCAACTCAATTTCGGGTGGGCCTTTCTTGCTACTTTTTTCGCCGTCTTCGGCCCGGGTTGGTTGCGTATAGCATAGCAAGCAAAGCAGGGCCAGTGAATTTAAGATAGATTTCATGGTTCAATGGTTTGTAGCGCAAGAAAGGGCGGAATGGGACAGGGGAGGGAAGGGAGTTGAGTGAGAGGTGGGGATGGATTAGTTAAAGGCAGGTGAGGCGTGAATCGTGAGGCGTGAGTTGTAAGTTTTAAGTTGTAAGTTGTAAGTTGTAAGTAGTAAGTAGTAAAGGTTATAGTCGGCACTTAATAGATCTGCGTTCATCTGCGGAAAAATCTGCGCAAATCTGCGGGAAATACTTTAGCACTTTAAACCGCTTCAAAGTTCAGGAGAGTTTTCCCGCGGATTTGCGCAGATTTTTCCGCAGATTTTCGCAGATAAATGGGTTTTTGTAATAACTGTGAACTTCTTTTAATAAGTGAAAGAATAAAGAGTGGTGGAGTTGGGAGTTGGTGGTTATTATTTTGAATTTATTACTTTGATTTGAGCGGCACTAAAATAATCAGCTCAATTCAATTACTCAAAAACTATCGTCGCCCCGCCAAGGCGAGGCAAGCGCAACGAACGCAAAATTGAGGGACTAAAGTAAAAGCAGTCAGCTCAATATGTATCATGATTGACGCACCTTACAATAGCTCTACGCCCATTTCTAATCAGGTGCCTACCCCAACTTATTACTTATAACTTGAAACTTACAACTCAAAAAATTTTGCTCTTTTAAAAAATTCCCTACATTTGGTATGTACGAACATATAGACAAGTAATGGATTTCGTCATCGATCATAATAGTTCACTACCCCTGCACGTGCAGGTAGAAGAAATTTTGCGCAAGCTGATTGACCAGCCAGAATACCAGAACGGTAAGCTCCTGCCCAATGAAATCAATATGGCCAAGCGCCTCGGTATTTCGCGGAGTACGGTGCGGCAGGCTACCAATAAGCTGGTGTATGAGCGCCTGCTGATTCGCAAGAAGGGAGTAGGTACCAAGGTGGCAAAAAACAATATCAGCACCCGGCTAAACAAGTGGACCAGCTTCACTCATGAGATGGATGAGAAGGGGATGTTGTTTAAAAATTACAGCATCAAGGTGAGCATGGTGCTGCCCGATAAGGAAATTCAGCAGCTATTCAATATAGGCGAAGGAGTGAAAGTGTTGAAGATGGAGCGTTTGAAAGGACCAGAATCAGGTCCAGTGGTGCACTTCATTTCCTATTTCCATCCGCGAACCGGGCTCACGGCCGACGATGATTTCTCCAAGCCTCTCTATGAGACCCTGGAGAAAAAGCACCATATCGTGGCCGCGCTTTCGCGTGAGGGCATTAGCGCCATACTTGCCGACGCGAAGATCAGCAAGCTGCTGAATGTGAAACCCGGCGATCCCATACTCTTCCGGAAAAGGGTAGTGTGCGATCCGGGTGACCGGCCCTTTGAGTATAACCTGGGTTATTACCGGGCCGACCGGTTTACGTATACGATTGATATTGCCCGATAGGGGCTTCCGCCAGCATTTGGCGGAAAACTCTGTCGGATAATATGTAGATACATTCGAACATAGATCATAGAACATCGATTTGTTAACGATTAATGCTTGCTCAATGAGAAAGAATGCCATTCTTACAAGGTTGGCCTGCCTCGGCCTCACGCTTTCGCTTTTCTGTTTAGGAGTACTGGCCCAGGATGGAGGTCGTATCATCACGGGTGTGGTGCGTACCAACGAAGGACTTCCACTCGCCGGTGCCACCGTTTCATTTAAAGACGATCCCAACGCGGTGACCACCGACGCGGAAGGGAAATTCAGTTTGCCTTCGGTGTCGGGAAAAACAACCCTTAGCATTTCCTACGTCGGCTATATTACCCGTGAAGTACCGGTAGAATCGGGACTGATGGAGATAAGGCTCAGTGAAAACCCCGCTGAACTCAGCAATGTAGTAGTAATTGGTTATGGTACCGCGCGCAAGAGCGACCTTACCGGATCAGTAGTGTCTGTTAGGGGCGATGAGCTGAGAGCCGTACCGGCTACCAGTCTTGACCAGCAACTGCAGGGTCGCGCCGCCGGTGTGCAGGTAACCCAGATTTCGGGTAAACCCGGTGCGGAAACATCTATCCGCATCCGCGGTACCAGCTCCATCAACGCGGGCAATGAACCGCTTTATGTAGTGGATGGAATGCTGGTGAATAGCGATGGTGCCGACCTGAGTGTGGGTGGCACCCGCGGTCCCCGTATCAGCCCGCTCTCTTCCATCAACCCCAGCGATATCGAATCGATCGAGATCCTCAAAGACGCATCCGCAACCGCCATGTATGGCTCTCGCGGCGCAAATGGAGTGGTGCTGATCACAACAAAACGCGGTCGCGCCGGTAAGGGAACCCTTACCCTCGAAACCTACCAGGGCTGGCAAACAGTAGCCAATAAACTCAAACTGATGAATGCGGCACAATATGCCGATTTCGTTAATGAAGGTCGCCTGAATGCGAACCAGATACCAGTCTATGTGAATCCGCCCAACCTGGGCGAAGGCACAGACTGGCAGGATGAGTTGTTCCGCACAGCACCAATGGCCAACTATCAGCTTTCCTTCGCCGGTGGCAACGATAAAACCAAGTACTCGATATCCGGTTCTATGTTCGATCAGAAGGGTATTATTGAAAGTTCCAATTTCAAACGCTATTCATTCCGGAGCAATCTGGAGCAGAAAGTAACGGATAAGATGACGATTGGAACGGCTATTACCTATTCCCGTATTTCCAGTACCGGTGTACTTACCAATGGCGGACAAATAGTTCCCGGCGTGGTTACTTCGGCCCTGCTTTTTAATCCGGTATTGCCGGTTTATGATTCAACCCGCGATGGTGGCTATACTTTTGAGAACGACCGGGGCAAGATCTTGGGTAATCCTATCGCGGAAGCGAAGGAGTACACGTCTCGTACGGTTTTGTCGCGCTTTTTGGGCAATGCCTATGCGCAATATGCATTCAGCAAGAACCTGGTATTCAAAACCAGCTTTGGCCTGGATGCCTATACCAATAGCGAAAATGCTTTCGGTCCCAATTTCCTGAAGCGTACCGAAGCGAGCAATGGCGAAGCATCGCTGGGTAAAACGGTGGGTAATACCTGGCTCAATGAGAACACGCTTTCTTATAATAATAATTTTGGCAACCGTCATAGCGTAAATGCCGTGCTGGGTTATACCCTGCAGCAGTTCAAGAATGAGCAGCTCTTTGTATATGCCTTCGATTTTCCCGATAACCGCACCGGTTACCACAATATTGGCGCGGCCCTCAACCCGCAGAAGCCGGCGAATAGCGAGTCGGAGTGGAGCATGCAATCCTATCTCGGCCGGGTGAATTATACGCTCGACGATAAATACCTCTTCACCCTCACCGGTCGTGTGGATGGCTCGTCGAAATTTGCCGAAGGCAATAAGTATGGCTTCTTCCCCTCCGGCGCTGTGGCCTGGAGAGTGTCGAAGGAAAAATTCATGGAAAATATTAGTGCCGTTAACGACATGAAGCTCCGACTCAGCTATGGAGTGATCGGTAACCAGGCCATACCGCCTTACCAATCCCTGGCCCTGGTAGGGCCTTTTGGCGAAGGCGTTTTCAATGCCGGCAACAGTTTTGAAGTGTTCACGGGACGTGAACCGCTGAGTTTTGTGAACAGGGACCTGAAATGGGAAACCACCCGACAGCTCGATATTGGCATGGACCTTTCCCTTTTCCGTAACCGCATAACTTTCACCGCGGATTACTATAAGAAAAGAACCAACGATCTGCTGTTGTCGAGCCCGATACCGCTCACTACCGGATTTGCCTATACTCTCCTGAATATCGGCAATATTGATAACTGGGGTGTGGACCTGGATCTGCGCACCATCAACCTGAAAGGCAAGCTGGAGTGGACATCGGCCTTCAACTTCTCGCTTAACCGCAACAAGATCGTGAACCTCAACAGTGAAACCGATGTGATATTGCAGAACAGTATCCTGCTGCGCGAAGGGGTTTCCATCGGAACATTCTATGGCTATGAGTTTGCCGGCATTTTCCAATCAGATGCCGAAGCCGCTTCCAGCCCGGTGCTGGTAGGGCAGGAGCCTGGCTCACCCAATCCGGCTTCCCGTGCTAAAGCCGGTGATCGGAAATATGTTGATCAGAATAAGGATGGAAAGATTGACGCCAACGACAGAACCATCCTGGGTTCTGCCCAACCCAAGTTTACCTGGGGATTTGGCAATACCCTTTCTTATGGCAATATGGAGCTGAGCTTTTTCTTCCAGGGATCGCAGGGTAATAAGATGGCCAATTTCAATAACCTGGATCTGCTCAACTTCAATGGACAGCAGAATGTGCTGGCCGAAGCAGGTCTCAATCGTTGGACACCCGACAACCCGAGCAATAAATATCCCCGTGCCCTTTCAGCCGGTAGCCTCGATGTAGGTGTGGTTTCTTCTGCTATCGTGGAAGATGCCTCTTATATCCGCTTGCGCAACGTGACCTTCAGCTACAACCTGCCCGCGCGTTGGGCCGGAAAGGCGGGCATGAGTAATCTGCGTCTTTATGTAAGTGGTACCAATCTGCTAACCATCTCCGACTATTCAGGTTATGATCCCGAAGCCAACACTTTCGGACAAAGTACAACCCTGTTGGGTCTTGACCTGGGCGGATATCCGCAGGCCAAAGTGTACCAGATAGGACTAAGTGCAACATTTTAATCACCCAAAGCTTGACCAATATGAAATCGATAAGAACAAAACTATTAGCCGGTTTACTGATACTGGGCTGGGCAGGCAACAGTTCCTGTAAGAAATTTTTGGAAGAGGATCCCAAGAACCAGGTGACCATCCAGAATTTTTATCAGACGGAATCAGATGCCATCGCGGCCGTGAATGCGATATATGCTTACCTCAATTCCGTGGACAACTTCGCGGTGGGTGGCAATACTGCCGGTGTTTACCACAGCACTTTTTGGGTAACCATTGGGTTGGCTTCCGATGAAATGCTCAACAACCAGTTGGGTGCCGCCAATTTCGATCAGATCTCGAGCTTCTCGCATACGCCGCAGAATCCCTCCATGGAAGAAATCTGGGGTATGCATTACAAAACCATCACACTGGCGAATATTGCCATCGCGCGCATACCGGGCATCAGTATGAATGCCACGCTTCGCGATCGGCTGGTGGGTGAAGCCAAATTTTTGCGTGGCCTGATGTACTTTAACCTCGTACGCATGTTTGGGGAAGTACCCCTGTTAATCGAGGAAAATAATCCCCTGTTGCCGTCTAAAGCAACGGTGGAAGCTGTTTACACGCAGATCGTCAGCGACCTCACAGATGCGGCGGATGCATTACCACTTAGCTATGATGTGGGAAATGGCCGGGGCCGGGCAACACAGGGCGCCGCTAACGCAATTCTCGCCAAAGCGTACCTCACCATGCAGAATTTTGAGCAGGCTTCTATTTATGCGAAAAAAGTAATCGATAGCCAGCAATATGAACTCTGGGAAGATTTTGCGGATGTATTCAAGCTCTCCAGCAGAGGCGGCAAGGAAGCCATTTTCTCAGTAGGCTTTGGCGATGCCGGTGGGGCGATCATTTTCTGGGAAGTAGGTCAGTTCAATGTTCGCCTGCTGCCGCGTGAACTGAGTGTGGAAGGTGTTCAAAACGCGCAGGGCTGGCAATTCCCCACGGAATACCTCTACAACCAGTTTGAGGTGGACGATCGCCGTCGTTCGGTAACTTTTATTACGGAGATCAACGATCCGAATGGCGCATACAATATTCGGCCTTATGTAAAGAAGTACTGGGATCGGCCCATGGAACCCCAGGGCAATAATTCCTCCAACGATTTTCCGGTAATTCGCTATGCCGATGTACTTCTCATTTATGCCGAAGCACAGAATGAGCTGGGCAATTCCGACGAGGCACATGACTATATCAATATGGTACGCAAGCGTGCCCGTTTCGATGGAAACGCTTATGCCAATGCCGTACCCGATTACGCGGGTCTGAGTCAGCCACAGTTTCGTGATGCGGTGCTGAAAGAAAGAATGATGGAGTTTGTTTTTGAAGGGCAGCGTTGGTTCGACCTGGTGCGCACCGGTAAACTGGAACAATTGGTTCCGCTTGCGAAACCCGGAGTAACACCTGCGCAGCGCAATTACCTGTTTCCCCTGCCGCAGCGTGAAGTGGACCTGAATCCCAATTTGGGGCAGAATCAGGGTTATTGATCGGTCAAAGGACAAATATTGAAGATTTAAAATTAAGGTCTTGTATAATTCAAATTTTGATAAGTTTCCCGAAGTTGTCGTGCACGGCTACAATGGTTGCATGGGTTGGGAGGAGATTAAGGACGAACTGAAGGCGCGGGTTGCGGGTCTGGGTAAACAACGGGTGGTGCTGGTATTGGAATGCTATCATGGCGTGTTGACGGATGCTGTACTGCCGCATTTGCAGGAAGCATTTCCGGGTGCCTGCCTCGTGAATGTGGAAAAAGCCATCCTGCCTCCGGAAAAACTGGAGCCCCTGGTATATCCTTATATCACTGATGATCCTGTTTTCGGTTTTATTACGCCACTGAGTCTGATCGATCTGTTTGACGCATCAGCATTCCAGCAAATGGCCGGGGAAGTGGAAGCCTGCACCAGCGCATTGACTATTCTCTACGGTACCGGCGCTTCGTTGGTACCCTGTAACCGGGACCTTTTGATCTACGCCGACATGCCCCGCTGGGAAATTCAGCTCCGGTTCAGAAGAAATGAAGTGGGTAATATCGGCATCAACAACAAGGACGCCGCATTTGCCTATCAGTACAAGCGCGCATTCTTTCTCGACTGGCGCGTTTGTGATAAGCTCAAGCGTCAGCTCCTGCATACCAGCGATTATGTGTTGGATACCACTCATCCTGCCGAGCCCAAAATGGTGACCGGCTCAGCCCTGATGGATGCGCTGGAGAAACTGGTAAAGCGCCCATTTCGGGTAGTACCCTTTTTTGATCCGGGCCCCTGGGGCGGGCAATGGCTGAAAGAAGTATGTGACCTGGAAAGAAAGGAAAAGAATTTTGCCTGGGGATTTGATTGTGTACCGGAAGAAAACAGTCTGTTGATACGCTTCGATCATATTTTGTTTGAAACACCATCCATCAACCTGGTGTTTTATCAGCCACAAAATCTCTTAGGTCCAAAAGTATACGAAGCATTTGGCGCGGAGTTTCCCATCCGTTTCGATTTTCTGGATACCATGGAAGGTGGCAACCTGAGTTTGCAGGTGCATCCTTTAAAAGAGTATATCCGGGAAAAGTTCGGCATGGCTTACACACAGGATGAAAGCTATTATTTCCTCGAAGCGCAGGACGATTCCTTTGTGTACCTGGGATTGAAAGAAAAAATCAATCCCGATCAAATGATGGATGACCTGGAGAAAGCGCAGGAAGAGGGTGGCTGGTTCGATGCCGACAAATTCGTGGAGAAATGGCCCATCCGCAAGCACGATCATGTATTGATTCCGGCTGGAACCGTGCATTGCTCCGGCGCCAATAGCGTGGTGCTCGAAATAAGCGCCACTCCTTACATCTTCACCTTTAAGCTATGGGATTGGGGAAGAATGGGACTCGATGGTAAACCCCGGCCGATTTCGCTGGAACATGGCAGGCAGGCCATACAATGGGACAGAACCACAGAATGGACGCGCCAGAATATTTTCAACCAGTTTGAGTTGATAGGGGAAGGAGAGGGGTGGAAAGAGGAGCGCACGGGATTGCATCGCGGATCCTTCATTGAAACGCGCAGGCATTGGTTCCGGGGAAAAGTGCATCATAAAACCGGAAATGTCGTCAACGTCATCAACCTGGTAGAAGGTCGCGAAATAATTGTGGAAAGCCCCACGGGTGCCTTTGAACCCTTTGTGGTGCATTATGCGGAAACCTTTATTGTGCCGGCATCGGTGGGTGAGTACACGATCCGGCCGCATGGGCCATCGGAGGGAAGTGAATGTGTGACTCTGAAAGCTTTGGTAAGGGAAGAAAACCTGAATGATTACCGAATCAATTAATGTATGCAATCGCAAAACAAATTCATATTTCAGTGCACGCTGGTAGCAGCTATTGGCGGTTTGTTGTTTGGTTACGATACCGCCGTAGTGGCCGGCGCCATTGGCTTTATTGAGGAAAGGTATGAGCTAAGCGCGGCCATGACGGGTTGGGCGGCTTCCTGTGCGCTGATTGGTTGCATGATTGGCGCCATGGTAGCCGGTGCGCTGAGCGATCGCCTGGGCAGACGAAAGGTATTGATGATTTCAGCCTGGGCTTTCGCCATTTCATCGGCAGGAATCCTATTACCGGGTGAATTGCCTGCCTTTATCTTCTTCCGGATGATTGGCGGTATTGGTATCGGCATCGCTTCCATCCTCTCGCCCATGTACATATCAGAAATTGCGCCGGCAGGTATAAGGGGCCGATTGATTTCCATTTACCAATTAGGTATTGTAATCGGCATCCTGCTGATCTATTTTGTAAACGCGGGCATTGCCGGCTGGCAGGACCATCAGTGGAATCTCGACACAGGATGGCGCTGGATGTTTGGATCGGGACTGATTCCTTCCATATTTTTCATCCTTTTGTTGCTGCGCGCCCCCGAAAGCCCTCGTTGGCTGGCGGCTACGGGGAAATGGGATATTGCCCGCGACATACTGGTAAAAGTAAACGGGAAGGAACAAGCTGAGGTAGAACTCAATTCCATCCGCGCATCCCTGCAGGAAAAGCAGGGCCGGTTCAGGGAACTACTGAAGCCGGGACTTCGCACGGCCCTGATAATCGGTGTGGTGCTCTCCATCTTCAGCCAGGTTACGGGTATTAATGCCATCATGTATTACGCACCGGAGATTTTCAAAGCCACCGGCGATAGGTCTTCCTCCGCGCTCACGCAAACCATCTGGGTAGGCGCCATCAATGTGTTGATGACCCTGGTGGCCATTCGCTACGTGGATAAACTGGGTCGAAAAAAACTCTTGATGATAGGATCTGCCGGCATGGCCATTTGCCTGGGTTTGGTAGGTTGGGCTTTCCTTAATAATGGTAATGGTGGTGCGGGCAACTATAGCGTATTAATCGGCATCCTGCTTTACATCTCCTTTTTTGCCATTTCACTCGGCCCGCTCACGTTTGTGGTGGTAGCGGAAATTTTCCCCAACGCTGTTCGAGGCAGGGCCATGGGTGTAGCCATATTTTTTCTCTGGCTCTTTGTCTATGTGGTTTCACAAACCTTCCCCATGTTGCTCGAAGCAATTGGCAGCGCTTACACTTTCTGGATTTATATGGTGCTGGCTGTATTTGCTTTCCTGTTTATCTGGCGAATGGTTCCTGAAACCAAGGGCAAATCGCTGGAGCAGATCCAGGAACTATGGAAACCCAAATCGCATTCATAACTGCTTAAAACGACTTTGTCAACTCTTTAAATCAACGATTATGCGGCCATTCAATTTTATTACTGCTATCAGCCTGCTGGGCCTTGTTATGCTGGCCAGTTGCGAAAAAGAAAAAACAGATCCCAATGCGCCGGTGCTAATGCTCACACCGGACAATGTTACCGGCAAGTCGGGACGAACCATCGAAGCAACACTCTATATCAGCTCGCCCTCCGGCCCGGGTACCGTATCCCTTTACAAAACCATCAATCTCGAACGTGATAATAGCTTTGGCAGCTCGGGCACTATTACGGCCACTCCGGTAAGTGTAGGCGGTAACAACTACGAGTATCATTTCAGCTACCAGTTGCAGGGCGATGAAGTGGATAAGCTGGTGGGGATTAATTTCCGTTTTGAAGATAATGATGGTAGAGCCGCGGAAAAGGATCTGACGGTAAACACTACGACTTCCGGACAGCAAATTATGTACTCGCGCCAGTGGAACCTGAAATCGCGGATGTGGACATCGGTTACACCCGCTGTGGAAGATATGCAGGACTGTGAAAAGGACAATATCTTTATCTGGCGTGCCGACAGTACCTATACCGTCAATTTTGGTACGCTTCCCTGCACCTTTGATGGATTCAATGTATTTGACCGTTGGGAGTTGAGTCCTGATGAAAAAACACTCACGCAGGAATACTATTCCGTTTTTGATCCGTCGAACAGAACTACGGAAACTTATACCGTACGCAGTTTGAGTCGCGATCGCATCGTGCTGGAACAGCTTATTGATCTTACCGTTTTTGGTTTAAGTGATAAGGAGGTTTTTGTGAGCACTTATGAACCCGCACCCTGATTGTTCATCGCTAAAAAAATTTCATGAAGAAATCACATCTTCTGATAGGCCTGGCCAGCCTCGTATTGGCCTGCAATACCAACAAAACGGATACACCCACTCCCGGTGAATTGGATTTGGAAAAATTCAACTTCACCGTGGAGCGGGATCCGGAATGGACAAATCTGTTAAAGAGGACCAATGGCTGGTTTGGCGGTGATGGGATTTTTGCGCTTGTGCGTAACGGAAAGGAGACCATGGGCGCGGCGTCAGAAGATGAAACCCTGATCTGGTTCAGCGATACCATGCTGGGGGAGATCATCGGCGACTCGCTGCAGCCCGGCTTCACCATGATCAACAATTCGATCGCTACCCTGCAGGGCGGCAAACCCGATAGCAGCGCCATTCAATTTCATTGGGATAAGGACGCGAACGGGAAGCCTGCCGCCCTCTTTATACCCAACACTCCGGCAACGGGTGCGGAAGAATATTACTGGCTGGGCGATGGTTTTGTGAATGCTGCACGCAACAACAATATCTATTTATTTGGCTATCGAATCAAGAACATTCCCAATCAACCCGTGTTTGGATTCCGGGAAATGGGCAATACCCTGATTGTGATTCCTGCCGGAGAGCAACCACCTTTCCCGGGCAAGCGCCAGGTGGATATCCCTTTCTGGCTGGGCCGTCCGGTTGACTCGGTGGGTTCTTTCGGGGCCGCGATTCATGTGAATACAGCGGAAGCGGGCGCTCCTGATCCGGATGGTTATGTGTATATCTATGGAGTGCGTGGCGCCACTAAAAAAGTGATGGTAGCCCGTGTTAAGCCGGAAGACATTGAGTCATTTGACCAATGGCGCTTCTGGGATGGACAGCAGTGGCAGGCTAATGCCGATGTCGCGCAGCCGATTGTGGAGCATGCTTCCAATGAAATGAGCGTATCGCCCCTTGGCGACGGACGCTACATCATGGTTTTTCAGCGCGAAGGCGTGAGTAATAAAGTGGCCATCCGCCTGGGTTCCTCACCTTATGGTCCCTTTGGACCCATCATCGATATCTTTGATGTGAGCGACGACCTGAAGGAGTCGCCCAATTTCTTCCCTTACAATGCCAAAGCGCATCCGGTATTATCGAAACCGGGCGAACTGCTAATCAGCTACAATATCAATTCCTTTAAATTTTTTGATGAAATCGGCGATTTTCCGCAACTCTATCGCCCACGATTTATTAAACTGAAATATGAATTGCAAGAACCCTGATAAGAAGTTTGCCATTCGGTTGTTGGGGCTTTCTATAGCCTTGTTGTTCACGGCATCGCTTTCCCAGGCCCGGCAGTTTACCGTGGATGCCACCCTTCAGTCGAATATGGTAGTTCAGCAGCAAAAACCTTTGCGGCTCTGGGGCGATGCCCCTCCCGGTACCATCATTCAGGCGAGTGCCGGTTGGCTGGCAGGCAGCTATCGGGATACCGCGGATGAAAAGGGCCATTGGCGAATAGAGCTCAGGGTGCCGGCAGCCATTCCGGGTGAGTTCACTTCACATTCAGTGCGCGTATGGTCAAAAGAAAGGGAGATATCATTCAGCAATATCCTGATTGGCGATGTCTGGTTATGCAGCGGCCAGTCGAATATGGATATGCAGTTGAAACCCTTCCTGCCCTGGCTCCTGGGTACCCTGCACTATCAGCAGGAGATTGCCAATGCGCATTATCCGCAGATACGCTTATTTGACCTGGAAACAAATTTCTCCGCAACGCCCATGCGGCAGGGGAAGGGGCAATGGTCCGTCTGTTCACCACTCACCGTACCCGACTATAGCGCGGTGGCATATTTCTTTGCCCGCGACCTCTACCAGCAATTGCGAATTCCGATAGGCCTTGTCGTGAGCAGCATTGGAGCATCCACAGCCCAGGCCTGGACCAGTCGCGATACACTGGCTGCCGCTCCCGTATTGCATTCGAAATATCTTTATCCATACGATACCAGTGCACGCTCGAAGGAACTACTTGATGCAACGGTTACTTTCGATAAAGTGGCCCGGCCCACGCTGTTGTATAATTCCATGATTTATCCGTTGCGCGAGCTTTCATTGAAAGGTATTCTCTGGTACCAGGGTGAATCGAACCGGACGGATGGAGCACTTTACACAAGACTATTATCTGCCATGATTCGTAACTGGCGCAACCTGTTTCAGCAAGGCGATCTGCCTTTTTATTTTGTGCAGGTAGCGCCTTACAACTGGCAGGAGGATAACCCAACCGCATTTGAATACGCGGAATTACGCGAAGCGCAGGCCGCCGTACGCCAGCAGGTACCGAATACTGAAATGGTGGTGACCATGGATATCGCGGACCCCACGGATATCCATCCGCGAAATAAGCAGGACGTAGGCTACCGGCTCGCGCAAATTGCGTTAGCCAGGGATTATAACCATGATCGGGTGTATCGCGGTCCGGAGTTTAGCCGCCAGGAAAGGGTGGGCGATACCCTGGTGCTGCATTTTGACCCGGAAACTATCGGCACCGGGCTGGGTACCAATGACGGACAGGAGCCCCGACATTTTTATATCGCGGGAAAAGATAAAAAATTCTACCCGGCAAAGGCGCGCATTAAGAATAATCAGGTTTGGCTCTATCATGATAAATTGAAGAATCCCGTGGCGGTGCGCTATGCATTTACGAACTACCCTGTTACCAACTTCTGCAACCTGGAAGGATTTCCGGCCGTACCCTTTAGAACCGCATTTTGATTGGAATTGAATATGTCGCAAACGATATCGGATACCATGCAGCTAAGCAACCCGTTTCTCCGCCTCGCAATCGACAGGCAGGGTGCAGGCATCCGCAGCCTACGGTACCGGGAATCGCCCATTAATCCCATCGATTTTCAAATGCCGCGCGGCGACGAGTCGGATCAATGTTTCACCGGGCATTTTATCTGTGCGCCCCGCTGGGGCGATGCCAGCGAGGGGGAAGCCCGCGCAGGTGCCATCAAGCATGGCGACCTTATGCACAGGGATTGGGTGGTTACTGCCTTTTCCGATACATCGCTAAGCATGTGGGGAGAATCGCAGGTTGACCAGATACGCTTGGAAAGAACCATTCAGCTATCCTCAGCAGCAGCCCTGGTAAAGGTGAAAGACCGCCTGACGAATTTGTCGAATCATTTTCGTCCCTGCAACCTGGTACAGCATCCAACACTGGCGGGTGAATTCCTGCATAGTGGTACGCTTATCGATTGCAGCGCCACTACGGGCTATGCTTACCGAGGCAGCCAATGGGAACCTTTTGCGGCGGGCCACTGGCCAAAGATCATTAATGTTGAGGCCGCTTCCATTGACCTACGCCATAATGCTGCCATGTCACATGGTGTATATTCATTTGCGGTGGGCGAAGAGAACACTGCCTGGATTAGCGCCTACGATCCCAATAGTCGGCTGCTGCTGGGCTATTGTTGGAAAAAACATCATTATCCGTGGATCCATCATTGGATTCATGCGGAAAATGACCGGGTAAAATATCGGGGCATGGAATTCGGCACGTCGGGTTTTCACCAGTCATTTCGTGCCTTTGCCGAAAGGTTGAACTGGCAGGCAGATGGCAGGCCAACATCCGCCTTTCTTGACGCAAAGGAATCAAAGGATTTTGAGTTTTATTTTTTTCTGCTGGAAACAGGGAATGACCTTAGCGGGATTGCCCGGGTGGAGATACAGAACGATGTTGTGAAAGTTCTGTCGGCAGAAGGGGAAGAATGGAATCTGCCATTTGCTTAAACCATGGATTATGAAAGATAAAATTATTGTTATCACCGGCGGAAGCCGCGGCATTGGCGCCGCTTCGGTAAATCGTTTTATGGAGGCTGGCGCCCGCGTAGCGGTGCTTGACCGGCGGGTGGGTGAGAAGTGGAAGAAAGAGCCCTGGTTTATAAGTTGTGATGTGGCCAATGAGCAGGAAGTGAATGATGCCGTTAAAAGCATCATTGAAAGGTGGGGGAAAATCGATGTATTAGTCAATAATGCCGGCATACAGCGTTATGGAACGGTGACCGAAACCGATTCGGCGCTTTGGGATGAAGTGATGAATGTGAACCTGAAAAGCATGTTCCTCTGCGCCCGGGCCGTATTGCCGCAGATGCAAAAAGCCGGCCGTGGCGTCATCGTCAACGTATCCAGCGTGCAGGCATTTCATAGCCAGCAAAGAGTGGCCGCCTATGTTACTTCCAAAACGGCGATACTCGGTTTGACCCGCAGCATTGCGGTGGACTATGCACCCCAGATCCGATGCGTGGCGGTTTGCCCCGGAACAGTGGAAACCGAAATGTGGCTTGAATCCATCGGGCTGGATAAGGACCCCGTTGCGGTGCGCAGGGAATGCGAAAACATGCACCTGACGCAGCGGATCGCCAAACCGCAAGAAGTGGCCGACCTGATAGTATATCTCAGCGATGACCGTGCAGCTTTCATCACTGGCCAGGCTTTCCGTATCGATGGAGGGCTGGGAGTGGTTATTCAGGGTACCGTTAAAGATGAAGTTAAATGAAGATTACCGATATAAAAGCCACCACTGTGGCCGTTCCCCTGGAGGCGCCGATTCGCCATGCCAATGGTTGTCATTGGGGCCGTTTTATCCGCACCATCTTGCAGGTATATACCGATGAAGGAATTGTGGGTCTGGGAGAAATGGGTGGTGGGGGAGAATCGGCCGAAGCGGCATTCAAAGGGCTAAAGCCTTATTTGCTGGGGCACGATCCGTTTCAGTTGGAACAACTCTATTGGAAGATATGCAACCCCACCGCATCGCTTTACAATAACCGGATGCAATTGCATGCTGCCATAGAATTTGCCTGCATTGATATCATCGGGAAGAAAACCGGGATGCGGGCTTGTGACCTGCTGGGTGGTGCCGTGCGAGACAAAATCTCCTTTGCCTCCTATTTATTCTTTCGCCACCCTAATCAGCAAACGGGTTTGGGCGGTGAGGAAACGGTGGAGCAACTATGCAACCACGCGCTGGACCTGCAGCAACGCTATGGCTTTACATCTCATAAACTGAAAGCCGGGGTATTTCATCCGGATCATGAGCTGGAAGTGTTCAGGGCCCTGGCCCATGCTCTGCCGGGGCACCGATTGCGGATTGATCCCAATGCGATCTGGACCGTGGAGGAATCCATCCGGATAGGACAGGCAATTGAAGACCTTCCCAACGATTATTTTGAAGACCCCTGTTATGGCCTGGAAGCCATGCGTCGTGTAAAATCGCGTGTGCGTATTCCCACAGCTACCAATACCGTGGTGGTCAATTTTGAGCAACTCAATACCTGCTTCCGCGAAGATGCTATTGATGTGATATTGCTGGACACCACATTCTGGGGCGGTTTGCGGCAGGCCTGGATGGCGGGTGTTTGCTGCCAGAAGATGAACCTGGGAATTTCGGTGCACAGTTCCGGTGAGCTGGGCATTCAACTGGCCACCATGCTGCATCTGGGCGCGGCCCTGCCCAATCTCAGTTTTGCGGCCGATGCCCACTACCATCATTTGACCGACGATATTATTCTGGGAGGAAAAATGCAGTTTAAAGATGGCACCATCGCTCTTCCCAAAGGTCCCGGCCTCGGGGTGGAGTTGGATGAAGATAAATTGAAACAGTACCAGGAGTATTTTAAACAAACCGGCGGCTATGCTTACGACAGGGATCCGGAGCGACCCGATTGGTACAGTATCGCGGGCGACAATAGCCGCTGGGCAAAACTGCGCGGATGAGCTTATACACTATCAACGATATTGAAATTTTTGCTGATGGCCTCGATCATCCTGAATGTGTAGCCGTGCACCCCGATGGCTCCATTTGGGCAGGAGGGGAAGCGGGGCAGGTATATCGCATTCGCGGCGACGGCTCTCACGAAGTGGTGGCCCAGACCGGTGGTTTTGTACTGGGTCTCGCATTTTCGCCAGAGGGCTGGCTGGCTATATGTGATCTGAAGAATCATTGTATTTGGAAATATGAACCCGGAACCAAAGCGCTGAGTCTATTGGCGGATAAGGTGGAGGGAAGGCCTATGCAGATTCCCAACTATGCTGTATTCGACAACGCAGGAAATCTATATGTATCAGATAGTGGAGAGTTCAGGAAGGAAAATGGCAGGATTTACCGGTTCGACACGCAGGGTAATGGTAAGATATGGCATGCCGGACCCTTTGCTTTCGCGAATGGTATGGCGCTCTCCGCTGACCAGCAAAAACTTCATGTGGTTAGTACCTGGTTGCCCGGTGTGGAGTGCATCGAGATTGATCATAATGGCGAAGCGGGAAAGCGTAGCATAGTTGTGGAACTACCAAAGACCTGCCCCGATGGAATCGCAATTGATCAGGAGGGAACTATCTATATCTCCTGCTATGCACCGAGCAGGATTTATCAGTTCACAGCAGCCGGAGAATTAATGACCCTGGTAGATGATTGGGAAGCGCATACGATCAGCAACCCCACCAATTTGGCATTTGGTGGCAGGGAGGGACGTGATCTCTTTATCGCCAACCTGGGTCGCTGGCATATCGCGCGGCTGCGGCTATCTGTCCCTGGACTGCCTTTGGCCGGACAAAAAAGTTTCTTTAAGAATAAACCTGCATAAAATATTTAGCTCATGATTAGGAAGAACTGGTTGGTTATATTATCGGTCGCTTTCATAGGAAATAAGGCTATTGCCGGCCCCGACAATATCGCTCCACTATCGAAAGTGACGGTCTCGAGTTTTACCGGCGCTGGTTATGAAGGCGATAAGCTGGTGGATGGTTTGATTGGTATAGACGGATTGGGTGAATGGGCCTGCAAAGGCGATACCACAGATTGGGGATTTATTCGGCTGCCCTGGTTTCAGTTGGATTGGAAGCAGCAATATAAAGTGAATCGGATAGTATTATATGACCGGCCTGGCAAAAGACACAATATTGCCGGCGGCAAATTGCTTTTCAGCGATGGTTCGGTGATTTGGATCAACCAGATTCCTGCCGATGGCGTGGGGAAATCCATACAGTTCCCGACCAAAACGGTGGAATGGATCAAATTTGTTACGCACGATGGTACCGGTCGTGAACTCGGATTTTCGGAGGTGGAGGTATTTGCGGCACCAGAGCAGGATAGCGACTTTGTATCCTGGGTGGATCCCTATATAGAAACCAATCGCGGGCGCTATATCTTTTTTATAACGGGAAGTCTGCCATTTGGCCTGGCCAGTTCAGCGCCCATGACGCGGAACAAGAATCAATATGGCGGTGGTTATAATTATAATGAAAACGAAATCCTCGGGTTTGAACAGCTACATGCCTGGATGCAGTCGGGTGTGGAGATTATGCCCGCCAATAGCCGGGTAGATTTGTCAAAAGGCTTACATAGCTGGCGTTCCCGTTTTCAACACGACGATGAAATTGTGCAACCCGGTTATCACCGGGTGATGTTGCAGGATCATAAGGTATGGGTGGAGCAAACCGCCACTGAGCGGGTCAATTTCTATCGTTTTCGTTACACAGAGGATTCGGACGCACGGATTATCATTAACCTTCATGGTCATATCTCCAATACGACCATGAAGGATGCCCGCATTGAAAAAGTCAATGACCGGGAAATTGTGGGTTCTTTCAGTACGGTAAACCGCTATTGGGGCGGGCCACTGGATGTGAAAGTGTTTTTTGTGATTCAGTTCGATAAGCCCTTTCAGGCGCTCAATGCCCAATCGGGTAGCCAGGAGTTGATGGATATCTCCAACGCATCCGGCGACAGCCTGGTGCTTTCAGCCCTGTATGATGTGCAGAAAGGAGAAGCGCTGCAGATGAAGATTGGGTTGTCGTACACTACAATCGAGAATGCCCGGCATAATCTGGAAACAGAATTGAATCATTGGGATTTCGACCAAACGAGAACGCAGGCCCGGCAAATCTGGAACGAATGGCTGGGACGTATGCAGGTAAAAGGTGGAACCCGCGACCAACGGGTAAAATTCTATACCGATCTCTGGCATGTGCTGCTGGGCCGGCAAAAGATCAGCGATGTGAATGGTGATTATCCCGATCGCACAACCGGGGAACGAAAAGGTAATTTCACCGATGCCGTCTTTAAGATAAAGACAGTGCCCAAAGATGCCAATGGGAAGCCGCTGTTTCATATGTACAGTTCCGACGCTTTCTGGCTTACACAATGGAATGTGAACATACTTTGGGGGCTTTCCTGGCCCGAATTGCTGGATGAATTTTCGGCTTCGCTGGTGCAGTATGCCGATAATGGGGGCTTACTACCAAGAGGTCCATCAGGTGGCGGCTATTCATATATCATGACGGGCAATCCCGCATCAAACCTTATTGTGAGCACCTACATGAAAGGTTTGTTGAAAAAAACATCGGCTACTCATGCATATGAAACCATCCGTCGCAATCAGATGCCCGGGGGTATGCTCGGGTCGGCCGACGATGTGGAATTTTATATAAAGAAAGGTTGGTGGCCCGGCAACGCGGGCATTAGCATAGAAGCCGCATTCCAGGATTGGGGAACGGCCCAGATGGCCGCAAAGCTGGGGCGGAAGAAAGATTATCGCTACTTCATGAAACGCGCTAATAGCTGGAACAATCTCTTTGATGATTCACTGAAACTGATTATGCCCCGCGACAAAGGGGGCAACTGGCTGCATCGTGATCCACTCAGTGGGGCAGGTTGGGTGGAAGCCAATGCATGGCAGGGAACCTGGGGCCTTTCCCATGCTTTTCCAGACCTACTGAAGCGTATGGGCGGTAGTGATGTTTTCTGCGACAAACTCAATCACGCGTTTCAGAAGTCTATGAAAGATGATTTTGTGTACGGGTACAATGATGGCTACGTGAGCTATGCCAACCAACCCGGATGTAGCAATGCGCATGTATTCAGTTATGGTGGAAAGCCCTGGCTCACCCAATACTGGGTGCGGCGGGTAAAGGAACAGGCCTATGGTGGTGTTACGCCTGATCTTGGCTATGGTGGTCACGATGAAGACCAGGGGCAGATGGGCGCCGTGAGCGTGCTGATGGCCATTGGTCTCTTTAACGTAACGGGTAGCCAGGCACAGGATCCTGTGTACGAAATCACCTCTCCGATTTTTGATGAAGTCAGTATCAAACTCGATAGTCGCTATTATGGCGGCAAAGAATTTACGATCAAAACCTACGGCAATAAAAAGGGGAATGACTACATTCAGTCGGCAAAGCTTAACGGCCAGCCTTTGAATACATTCTGGTTTCGCCATGCCGATTTTGCGAAGGGCGGTGAACTGGAAATATTGTTAGGCCCTGAACCCAACAAAGCCTGGGGTGTGGAATCGCTACCTCCGGGAATGAATACCGATAAATAATCGTGCAAGATGAAGGATTGGATTACTGGAATTGATATTGGCGGCACACATATCACCGTTTGCCAGGTAAACCCTGCAACCGGCGTAATGAAGGAGGAATCCATGACCCGTTACGCGGTGGATCCTTCGCTGGGAGCCGACCTTGTCATCAAAAACTGGGCGGCAGCCATCAAAGCCTGTCTCACTCAGGCCGGCATGGCCGCCGGAAGATTGGGTATTGCCATGCCGGGCCCTTTCGATTATGAGAAGGGGATCAGCTATATCAAAGGTTTGAGTAAATATGAATCGCTCTATGGGTTACCCGTTAAGAAAATGCTGGCTGAAGAGTTAGGGATTGTTGAGAGCGACATTTCTATGATGAACGATGCGCTGGCATATGTGCGTGGTGAATGTGCCCTTGGCTGTGCCCGTGGAGCTAGGGATGTACTGGGCATTACACTGGGTACGGGTTTGGGATCGGCCATTTACCGTAAAGGAATGATGGTAGAAGGAGATTTATATTGCTTTCCGTTTCGTGAGGGCATGGCTGAGGATTATTGCAGCGCTCGGTGGTTTTTGCGCAGCTACGAGGCTAAAACAGGACTGCGATTGAAGGGTGTGAAAGAATTAGCACTCCGCGCCAATGATGAGCTCGAGGCTTTGGCCTTATTCCAGGAATTTGGGACCACGTTGGGGGAAATCTTACTGTCGCGCTATGCGGAAAAGCTCCCCTCCACCCTCGTTATAGGTGGCAATATTGCAAGGGCCTGGTACCTGTTTCTGCCCACGCTTAAGGAAAAACTCAATGACCGATGCGAAATAAAGCTGGCCAGCCTGGGTGAGGCAGCGGCATTGATTGGAGCATCGTTTTGCGCAGCGGAAAACTGAGTGTAATTTTATACGTTATGCGAAGCAGGTTTTATGTTTAGGGTTTAAGGTTTAAAGTTTAAGGTTTAGAGTGTGGTGAGTGGGGGAAAAGTGTAGAATTGATTTGAAAAATCTGCGGTAATCTGCGAAAAAATCTGCGAAAATCTGCGGGAAAACTCTCCTGAACTCTGAGACTGTTAAAAGAGCTGAAGTGTTTCACGCATATAAACGCAGATTTTTTCGCAGATATACGCAGATGAACAGATTATAGTAATAACTGTCAACTTCTTTTAGGACTTGATATATGAGGGAATTCAACCTACAACATTAAACTTTAAACTCTAAACTTTAAACTCTAATCGCTCACGCGATTCCACGCTCCACCATTATACACTTCCAGTCCGGCGGCACTCAAAACTTTACGTGCCATTTCGCTGCGGTTGCCACTTCGGCAAACGGTAATCAAAGGCTTATTGAGTTTTGCTAATTCTTTGACTGACGACTCCAGGTCGCTTAGAGGGATATTTCTACTGCCCGGTATGTGTCCACCGGCATATTCCGAACGGGTACGCACATCAACGATCAAAGCACCTCTTTTCTTCAGTTCGTTCCAGTCTGTTTTCTTCTTGCAACCAAATAAATGGGATAGCATATTCATGATTATTGTGTTTTACACAAAATTCAGAATATGGAAGGGGGGAAATGGTGATGACGGTTACGTAATACGTATTACGTAATACGTATTACGTTGGAGAGGGGGGGGGTAAAGTTTAGGGTTTAAAGTTTAAAGTTTAACCTTATTAGTTCAACTTTAAACTCTAAACCCTAAAAAAAAAACGTAGAACGTACAACGTAAAACGTAT
>JBIQMS010000040.1:6473-44832 GCA_044463125.1 Terrimonas ferruginea | reverse complement strand
AATAATAATACCTGCCAACTTCACTTAGGACGAACCATACCTTCCAACCCTAAACTTTAAACCTTAAACCTTAAACCTTAAACCCTCAACCCTACCCAATAAAACGTAGAACGTAAAACGTATTACGTAAAACGTTGTACGTTCTTTCCCCGCCATTCCCCGGAAAAATCCCGGGGATTTTCGTTTTTATCCCTTGGCTTTCGCCTGCCTGCCTCTGTAAATTGCAGTAAAAGGTATAGCCATGACAAACTTATCTGCAGCCAGGGAGGATCTTCATGATCACTTCCCTCCGGAATGGGAGCACGATATTGAGCATCGTGAACCTGAAGTAAAAATCGATATCTCCCTGCTAAAGCAGGCTATCGAAGATGCCCTTGAGAAATGGGAAAAGAAAAAATCAGTCGCACAGGCAGCTTCGCAAAAAGAACCCACAAAGATAAACGGGTTTAATGCCCAACAGCCAATCGCTGCTTTTTACGGCAATAGCGTCAACCTGGGCCCCATCAGCCATTCCGGCAAAAACTCAAATGCCACGACAGGACTGGAGGAAATCAGCCGGTTGATCAGCCACTATGAGAAAGAATTAGCCAGTAAGGAAAGGAGATTACTGGAGTTGGAAATAGATCTGGACACCCAAAGGCTCATGAATGACGATTGGGATGAGCACTTTTAGGCGCTGCTCGGAAAGATTTAGTTAGCTAAATAAAGCGCCCCCGGGTACATTCATCCTATCCACAAAAAACAAGAAAGCCTGTCGCCAGGCTTTCTTGCAGAATCGATTCAATTTAATATTGATATCGGCGGCAATGTATAAGGCAAAATCAAAAAATCCAAATATTCCGCTGCGAAAATGATGAAACGCAATTATTGATGTAAATATCCGCCAATTGTTGTCTTCCGCAACACATGCCGCCGGCGATAAACCATTAAGATTTCGGGGAGTTCCACTTAGTGGCAACCTTCGCCAACAGAGGGCTACCAGGGAAGCTTAAGCTGGTCGGGCCTGGGCGCAGGCAAACGCACGGGTTCTGCAGTTTTATCCAGTTGAAACAAAGGCGATGGTTCGCTGCGGGAAGCGATATGGATCTTGTAGCGTTCCATCAGGCTCTTGAACATAGCTGTAACCTTATCCGGGGTATTATTATTGGCCGACAAATGAGAAAGAATAATATGCCGGAGTTGCGGACCTGCCGCCTCGCTCAAAAGCTCAAAAGCCTGCGAATTGGAAAGATGCCCGTTTCTCCCGCTGATACGCTTTCGCAGCACCGCGGGATAGGAGCTGGCTTCCAGCATTTGCTCACAATAATTCGACTCAAGGAAAACGGCATGGCAATAACGCAGGTATTTTTTTAGCTCTTCTGAAGCATGGCCCATATCCGTAAATACGCCGAGGTGATAACCTTCGCGTGAAATCAGGAAATTGAGGGGATCCGCTGCGTCATGAGGTTTGGAAAAAGGCAACAAACTAAATCCGCCGGCACTGATCTTTTCGCCCGTCTTAATAGCATTAAGCCGTTCCTCCGGTATCTTCAGGCGGCTATTTTGAAGCGTAGCCTCATTAATATAGATCGGTATCTGATACTTTTTAACGAACGTATCCAGCCCACAGATATGGTCACTATGTTCATGCGTTACAAAAACCGCCTTTACCAAACCAATATCCAAATTCAGTGCACGCATCCGCTTTTCGAGCATTCTACAGGATATTCCCACATCTATTAATATGGAATCCTCATCGTTGCCGATATAATAGCAATTACCATTGCTGCCGGATGCTATGGAAGCGAAAGAAAACATGTGTAGAAAGAAACCGGCAACTGGTAAATAAGTTGTCGACCGGCTTCCACACACGCAAATTAAGGCATGAACGATAAAAAAAAGGCAGGCCGACTAGAAAGCCACCTGCGTGGGTCTTGTTGACCGTTCACATGAGAAAACTGACTTTATTAAGGGGGGCTGAGATACCCCTTTGTTTCAGTAATTCAAAATTACGGTGCGCGTTTTCCGGCTCAGGGATAGGCTGACTCAACCGTGAAACAAACGCACCGAAATCCTTCATGCAGCGCCTGTATGGATTAGCGACGCATGGTAGTGGTGGCCACCGTTCCAAAATATCCCAATAGAGTGCTGGTAGCCGGATCATAAACACCCAACTGGTATCGCAGGTTAATCCGGCTATTGCAAACGGAAAAGTTATTGGGAGCCGTACTGGCGGCAGGTGCGGCCCGAATAACAAAATTCATTCCGGCATAAGCACCATTCAATAATCCAGCATCTGCCGGCACAATCGTGGGTGCCTCCACATTGATCACGGTGTTATTGGGATCCGTCCAGTCCATAATGAATGCCACATCTCCAAACCCATAATCAAACACATTATTGATGATAGCCCGCGCCGTAGTAGCAGTGAGCGGTGTGATGGAAACAACACGTGCTGTGTATGGACCCCAATCATCAAATCCGGCATCAAAACAGTTGTTGTAAACACCAACCATGGCATTCAGGTCAGCTTCGGTAACGTCCCCATCGAAGCAGGGTCCCCGAAGCACCAGTTGAATGGTATCCAGGTACTGTGCCACTTCTATCCCGGGTTCGGATAACCAAATTTGCAACGTATCCTTTCTACCCGAAACATACTGATCAAATACACCGGTAATTTGAAACTCCGCAATGGCTTCACCCGAAGCGATAGTGAGCGACCTGCCGGCGCCAAGCCCCGACAATGTATAATGCGTACCCTCTGTCGCCCCTGTGCTGGAACTGATATTGACCGTTACGCCGCGGGCTTCCTGTGCTACGGTGGTAACTCCCACCTGGAGCGTATAGGGTGTAGCCGGATCGGAAGTAACCTGGTACGACTGATTATCTTCCCCCACAAACTTGGCCACCGAAGGTGGAATAACCAGGTTGCTCGAAGGTTTGGTACACCGGATCGCCAGCAACATGATTGCCAGCAACAACATGCTCCCGATAATATTGTATCTATTCATAGTGTGAATGCTTTGTAGTTGGAATAATTTTTTTCTTTCCATAGTATGATGCCTCAATTGTAACCGGGATTGGGTACCATATTGGGATTAGCCAATATCTCATCCTGCGGAATGGGCAGCGCAAAACGGAAATTATCGGCTGGTAATGTTTGCCAGTTGGGGCTGTCCACATCACTGGCATCACGCTGCATGGGTAAACCCAGGCGCTTCAGGTCGAAAAACCGGAATCCTTCGAAGCAAAGCTCTTTGAAGCGCTCCAGCAATACGGCATTCGCCAATTCACTGGCCGAGCCGAAGCTTTCATCCACATAGCCATCGATCCGCATAGAGCGAAGCATATTCAGGTCGGCCGCCCCTGCCGCAATATTGGGGCTGGCAAGGCGGGCATAAGCTTCCGCACGGATCAAATACATTTCCGCAATCCGGATGGCTTTACCATCTACTATCCGACCACCACGGGAGGAAACAAAAAACTTGTTGACCACCCGCTTGCCTGAAAGCGTGCCGATATACGTATTGAGCCGGATATCGTCCACATCAAAACTATTGGTCAGCTTATCCGAAGGAGAAAATACCACGTTACCACTTGTAAGGGTCCAGATAGAACCGTTTGTACTATTGTTCTCATACCGAAGCCGGAAAAGGATTTCGTTGGTATTCTGATCGGTCCAGATGCCGCGAAAATCATCGCCTGTTACCAGTGGTTTTACGCCGCTGTTGATAACCGTAGTTGCCAGGTCAATGGCTTTCTGCCATTCACCTTTATAAAGTGCCACCCTTGCTTCAATCGCAGCGATGCTGATTTTGTTAAGCGCCAAATCATTGTAGTTACCGGGGCTGGCATTCGGGGCCAGTCCCTTGGCGGTGGTCAAATCATCTTCAATTTGTGCGATCACTTCGGCCACGGTATTCCGGGCAGGCTTACCCAACAGATCAGCCTTTAGCATAACCGGTACACCCAGAGGATCGGCCGGGTCGTAGCGCTTGGCATACCATTGCAACAATTCAAAATGTGCAAGTGCGCGCAAAGCCAGCAATTGACCTCGAATCAATGGCCGCTGTGCATCATCAGAAGGCTGCACCGCTTCCACAATATCAATATTGGGCAAAACACGGTTGATCTGGTCGATCATGGAATAGAATACTGCAAACCCGGCTGTTACATCGCCACCTGTGGTACCATCGGTACCATATTGCAAGCGATACGTAAACTGACCGGTTCCACCATTATCCGGACCAAACTTCACTTCATCGGATGCCAATGCCGAAACAAAAGCGGTATTCCAGCGGGCATAGCGTGTATATGCTGCATTCAATCCTTTTTGCAAATCTTCCACGGTCAGGAATGCCTTGGATTCATCCACGCTGTCGGTGGGGGTCAGGTCAAGGTCCTTCTCACAACTCGTGAGAAGGAGACCTAAGCCGACCAAACCCGCCCCAGCTATATTAATAAGTCTTTTCATATTCGATCACTTATAGTTAAAAGATTAGAAGGTGATATCGATGCCTGCAGTAATCGCCCTCGGATTCGGGTATTCGCCCAGGGAAATATTGCTGTCATTTTCGGGATCCAGTCCTTTCCATTTGGTCCAGGTAAGCAGGTTTTGCCCCAGGATATAGAAGCGGATATTGCTGATATGACGCAGTTTTTCCGTAACCGAACTCGGCATGGTATAGGAAAGTGTCACATTCCGCAAACGCAGGAAAGATGCATCCTGGATCAACTTGCTGGTAAACTGGTTCTGATAAAGCGGGCTGGCGCTGGAAGCCACATCGCCCGGCTGCTTCCAGAAATCAAGTGACCGTGCCTGATTGATACCGGCTCCCAGGAAATTGGGGCTCTCCAGGAAAAACTCCCAGTTGTTCACGATATAATGCCCTGCCGCATAGGAGAAGAATGCGGAGAAATCAAATCCTTTCCAGCGCAGATTGGTGCCAAAGCCACCGGAATGCGGGGGGATGGAGGTACCAAAATCCTGCACTCTATTGGCAGCGGAATACACGGGAGTAATTTTTCCATCCAGATCATAATAAAGCGGCGAACCCGTTGAGGCATCAACACCTGCCCACTTCACTTCGAAATGTGAACCCAGGGGCTTGCCCACCGATACCAGCGAGGTTCCCAATTCAAAGGATGTGATACCTCCCAGGTCCGTAATCTCATTCTTATTGTATGCGCCATTCACATTCAGCGTCCACACCAGATCGCGTGTGCGTATCACATCGAAATTGATATTGTACTCGATGCCTCTGTTGAACATACTGCCCGCGTTCACATCTATGCTTCCAAACGGACCGCCCGTTGCTGAAAGCGACAACTGTGCAAACAGGTTCTTGGTGCGCTTATCATAAACCTGTATATCACCATAGAGTTTATTGCGCAGCATTGAGAATTCCACACCCAGGTTAAGCGTGTTGGTATATTCCCAGTCGGCATTGGGATTACCCGGTGCGTTCACGTTGGGAATAATACCCAGTTGACCGGATAGCAGGTTGGCCTGTGTATTATATAAAGGCAGGTAGCCGAAATCGCCATAGGGGAAATTATCCGCGTTGGCCGATTGTCCATAGCTGGCTTTCACTCGCAGCGTATTCAGGAAGCCCACATTGCTCATAAAATTTTCACGCATCACATCCCAGATGGCGCCCACGCTGTAAAAACCTTTGAAGCGGTTGGCTTCCGGCAATTTGGAGGTACCGTCATAACGATAAGTACCCGTTACCGTATATTTTTTCTGGAAAGTGTAACGTGCTGTTCCCATCACCGATTGCAGCTTGTTCTGGCTCTTGCCGCCCGTCACATTCTGGAAAAGCTGGTTGGCCGCATTGCCTACCGTTACACCCGCAAATGTGTTGGGGCGACGGGGATCCACTCCATAGGCTGTGGCTGCCAGTAACTTGTTATAGCCTGCCAGGTATTCGCCGTACACCGCAACATCCACATCATGATCGCGGGCAAAGGTATTCTTATACCCCGCATAAGCGCGTGCGTTCAGGATAAGCTGCCGGTTATATCCGTCAGAGATGGACCCTGTGCGCGTCCGCACATTGGTATTGGTATAAGTATCAAATACCCTCGGGTCGTTGTAGGTGGTATTTTGGGTATGACGAAAATCGATACCACCCGTGAGCCCTGCGTAAATATTCTTGGTGAAATTATAATTGAGCGAAGCAGAAAGTACCGCTTTTATCTGGTCGTTATACACTTTATCGTACTGCGTCTTGTCCAACTGTGTGGGTGCGCTATAGATAATGCTGGTACCAACATTGTATCCACCGGTCGGATCAAATACGCCAATATAACGCGGAGTTACCATCGGCACAAAGAAAGGGTTCACGAAAGTGGCAAAGGCGTTCAGCTCATTAGCCTGGAAGTTGCGGCGTGTATAGCCCACGTTGGAAGAAAGCGCAAAGTTCAACTTCTCATCCGCATAATCCACATTGGTGCGGAGGGTGGCCCGTTTCATATCGCTGGGGCTGTTGATGCCCTGCTCGTTGTAGATACCCAGGTTGGAATAAATACGGGTACGACCGGTACCTCCGGAAAAATTGATTTCGTTGTTGGAAAAAGTACCATTCCGGTAGAAATAATCATACCAGTCTGTATTGATCGCGCGCAGGCTGTCGAGCTGGCTATCGCCAAATGCATAATCGGCATCCGTCTTGGGTACCAGCGCCCCGCCCACCAGCTTAAAGGGGTTTTGCCTTGAATACTGCCAGCCGGGAAGCGTAGGTTCGCTGCCCCAGGTACTCAATGAAGAATTTGGCAACTGCAAGCCCAGGTCTTCCTGCGCCTGCAGGAGTTCAGTGGAGTTCATCATATCATATTTGAAATCGGGACGAAACTTGGTACCGTATTGTCCGCTAAAGCCCAGTTTCATTTTCCCGCTGCCACCTCTCTTGGTAGTTACTACAATAACGCCGGCGGCACCACGGCTTCCATACAAGGCAGCCGCGGTAGCATCTTTCAGGATGTCGACAGAAGCAATGTCGTTGGGGTTAATACCCTGAAAAGCATCACCTTCAATGGGAATACCATCCACTACATATAATGGATTGCTACCTCCGGTAATGGAAGTAACCCCACGGATATTCAGGCTGGCGGCCGCACCAGGCTGGCCATTGCTGGAAAGCACCGTAAGGCCGGGTGCCCTGCCCTGTAGCATCTGATCGAAGGAACCCATGGGCACGTTGCGCAATTCTTTATCCGTAACCTTGCTGGCCGCACCGGCATATTCCGATTTGCGTGCACGGCTGATACCGGTTACCACCACTTCTTCCATACTGGCGCTCACGGGCAATAGCGCAACAGAATAATTAGACGTACCCGACCGGATATCCACAATTTGCGGAGTCATCCCCACATAACTGAATTCCAGTTGCCGGGCATTCGCCGGAATGGCGAGTGTATAATTACCATCGGGACCGGTAACCGTACCGGTAGATGTGCCCCTCACCTGCACGGAGGCGGATGAGACAGGATTGCCGCGTTCATCTACCACTTTTCCAGTAATAGTACGCTGCGCATACAATCCGAGCATCCCGAAAAGACAAACCGTCAGGAGCATTAATTTCTTCATAAGCCAATGTTTGATTTAGAGATAAGGCAGCAATTTCCCGCAGTTTGCTACGAACAAATGGCTATTTGATACCGAAACGTGAAAATGCTTAACCGAAACCTTTACTAGAGAAACCGACTAAATCACCGAACAATGAAAAGAATTTATTGAAACCTGTATGAACGATTGTAATCTGATATTTCACGAACAAAGCAGCGTTTATCACATCCCTGCACACTTATAATTATCCTCTCATTCTTCTCCTTTTCCTTTGCTTGTTTGGACATGATGATGCCGTATCAATAAACCGAAAAATGTTGCATCATCATGAATGTAAATTTTTGAAATTCAGGAGCCTTTATTGGGCATGATATTTTGCCACTTGTAATGGAATTCGTCCATATCTAGAATTTTTGGATTGGCTTAACAGTATGTGCGAATAGTTTTACTCTGTATTGCGTTATACCTGTAATTAAGGTATCCACGCGATGCCCATCACATGAGAAGGCTAAGGAATTGACAGGTTCATAAACCACTACCACTGCCATGATCAAAGACCTGGTCCTTAAAGCCATTTTTATTCCACTATTAGGGATTTGCCTGCCACTTTTGTCGGGCATTATCAGCTATGAGCGCTATTCAACCGGAGAATTGATTGCCGCTAATTTCTTTTTCATTCTCACCTCTTATGCCATTTGGGCTGGTTGCAACTGGATTCATGTGCGACTGCGCCCCCTGTACCGTCCTATCCGAAACGTTCCGTCCAAAATCATTGCCGTATGCCTGGTCTCCGCCATCTATGGCATCTGCACGGGTGGTCTTTCGTCACTTATTTGGATGGAACTGTCGCGGGAAACATTTAGCTGGTCACCTATCTATCGCTTTCTCGCCGCCTGCGCCGCTGCCGTAATACTCTTTACGCTGGTGTATGAAATTCTATTCCTGAACAAAGAGCGTGAACTGGATTATAAAATCGTGGACCAATTAGACCGGGAAAGAACAGAAGCGGAATGGCATGCCCTCACCAATGAACTGGATCCGCATTTTATCTTTAATTCACTGAACACGCTCAATCATCTTATCCGCACTTCGCCGGAGGATGCCCTCCGATTCAATAACCGGCTCTCCCTGGTCTATAAATATTTTTTATTGAATAAGAACAAGGAGCTGATTTCTTTGGAAGAAGAAATGGAATTCCTGGAAAGCTATTTCTACCTGCTGCAAATCCGTCATGATGAAAAGCTGCACCTGGATACAGCGCTCAACGGTCACGCACATAACGTGATGCTGCCCCCCTGCTCCCTGCAAATACTGGTAGAGAACGCCATTAAGCATAATGAATTCTCAGCGCTGGAACCTTTGAAAATAAGGATTAGCCTGGGACAGGAATTTTTGAAAGTAACCAATCCGGTTAAACCAAAATCGCATGCCGTCAATTCAACCGGCATTGGGTTGAAAAACCTCGGAGCCCGCTACCGGATTCTGACGAACCGATCCATTATCGTGGAAAACCAGCGCGATCAGTTCACTGTGAAACTACCCCTCATCGATAACCCGCCTCCGCTGGAAAGCGGCCGGCCCTAAACCTACAGCCATGTTAAACGCAGTTATTATTGAAGACGAAAGACCCGCCATGGAAAACCTGGTGCATACACTGGGCTCGCTGGTAGATGATATTCATATTGAAGCCCGATTATCGACCGTTCGCGACAGTATAGAATACCTGTCGCAGCAGCCTGCCATTGATCTTATTTTTAGTGATGTGCAACTTAGTGATGGTCTCTCATTTGAAATTTTCAACCAGGGCAGGGTACGCACACCCGTCATATTCATCACCGGCTACGACGAGTTTATGATGAATGCTTTTGAGTACAACGGTATCGATTACCTGTTGAAACCAGTGGATCGGGAAAGTCTTCGCAAGGCTCTGGTCAAGTATCGGATGCTGGAAAAGCATTTCACCAATCATCATTCGCTGCGCAACCTGATGAAATATGTAGGTGATCATAAGCGCAAACGCATCCTTGTTCGTAAAGGGCTGGAGAATATTTCGCTTCGGCTTGAGGAGGTGGTATTATTTTATACAGAAAATAAAATTGTGTATGTGATCGACCGTTGGGGCAAAAAGTTCATGTCGGATCATAATCTCACCGAACTGGAAGATGCGCTCGACCAGGCCAGCTTTTTTCGGGCCAACCGGCAATACATCATTAATATCAATTATATCCGTGGATTCAAAGCCTACGAAAAAGTAAAGTTGCAGGTTGACCTCACGCTTCCGGATTTGAATCATTGCATTATCATAAGTCAGGAAATGGCGCCGCAGTTTAAGGAGTGGATGCAAAACGCCTGATGATCCGGATCAGGCAGTGAGCAGGCTGCAGCCGCGGATATCGCTATTATCGAGCCGGCCCAAAATCTCAAAGCGACCGTCAGCATACATGCGCCCCGCGTCGTCGGTAGCTATGAATGCGCAGGAATCCCGGTTGGCCAGGTCGATGATGTTAACAGCACCGCGGCCTGGCTGACCTTCAGGCGCAATACTGAGCGGGTCGTCTTCTTCGCGCAACAGGATCCGCATCCAGGGCACTGGCTCAAACAGTCCATCCTTTTTTGCATAAGCCTGGGAAAGCAGTTCCGTCATACCATATTCGGAATGCACCTGCGAAAGTTGAAAGGCATCCATCAATATTTCATGTACTTCGGGCCGCTGCATTTCACGGCGACGCCCCTTCATTCCTCCTGTTTCCATCACCATGGTATGCTGTAGCGATTGCGGAAAAGCTTTCGCAAAATCGAGCAGGGCAAAAGTGACTCCTATTAACAGGGTAGGCTGACCGACCGACTCCATTTCCTGAAGTGTTTGGCTCAAACCTTCAAAATCATACAAATAAAACCCGCTCCGTGGATGGGCACTTTGCTTTATCCAGTCGTTTACCATATATACCAGTGAGGAATGCTGGCGCTCCAGGTAGGCTGGCAACAGACCGAGTACACAATAACCCTGTATCTCGCCATAAAAATGCTGGAACCCTCTCCGAAAGCTCTGCTCATACCAGGCTGACTCCCTCACGGCATGCCGGCTGGGAACCATTCCCGTGGTGCCACTGCTTTCGAAAATCAGTTGCGGCACAAATTCACCCGTACTAACCAGTTCCGACTTAAAAAAGCGGATAGGCAGGAAAGGTATCTGATGTAATTGTTGAACCGAAGCAGGGTCTTTGCCCAGCAAGTCAACATAATTCCGGTACAATGGGTTATGCTGGTACTGATGCCGGAAAAGTTCCAATGCCGCCGGCAGAAAATCAGCGGGCCGCAGCTCCCAAACTTTATCGTTCCATTCACGATTCATATACCATGCCGTGGGCGGAAAATAGATTATATTTGTTTAATAAATGTGCGTTATGAAACCATTTCCCATTCTGTGGACCGCCCTTTTGAGTTTGACCCTTGCGGCCTGCAGCAAAGATAAGTTTGAAACCACCCCCTCCATTGAAATTGCAGATTATAATACGCGTGATATTTTTCAGGGTGGACAACTGGAAGTGGTGATGAATTATACCGATAAAGAAGGCGACCTCAACGAAGCGCTCCTCACTGCCATCATTCGTCGTCAAAACCAAATCCCCATCCTCGATCCCAACCAGGATAAGGCTGATTCGCTTTCCTATGTGCTACCGGATTTTCCTCCTCGCGACAAGGGAGAAATTACATTTCGTCTGGGTTTTAATTTTCTGAAAGAAAGCCTTGTTGAAAACGATACCATCCTGATACGCTTTACAGTAACAGACCGGGCGAACAATACCAGCGATTCAATTTTAACGGAACCCATCGTTATTCATCTGCCCTAGGATCATGGGGGCTTTATTGAATTTGGCACGATGGCTGGTTTACAGCAATATTTTTATCGCGCTTTGTGCCGTGGCCATGAGTTGGCTTAGCCTTCATTTGTTCAACCTGCAAGCCCCGGCCACCCTGTTGCCCTTTATTTTTTTTGCCAGCATTGCCAGCTATAGCTTTCACTGGTACCTGAGCACCGATTTATCCGACAACAGTCCCAGGCTGCGCTGGATGGCCCGCTACCGCTGGGTTCATTTTTATCTGTTGATCGCCGGCATGGCAGGCTCGGTTTATTATGGTATCGCACTCCTGCCCTGGTGGCCCTGGTTGGCCTGTGCAGCAATCTTCACATTCCTCTATTCAGCGCCCAAAATACCACACCCGGTTTTCCGGCAATTGCGCCGTGTAGCGGTGGGTAAAACCATTTTCCTGGCACTGATGTGGACCTTTGTTACGACTACCCTACCCCTTGTTATCAGCGATACAGGCTGGCAGGCGGGTTACAGCCTTTTCCTCGGAAGCCGGTTTTTCCTGATCTACGCTATTTGTATCCTTTTCGACTATCGCGACAGGGCCTATGACCGCAGTATTGGCATACGTAGCCTGATCACCTGGATGAACGACCGACAGATAGGCTGGCTATTTGCCATTTCGATAATAATTTGCGCGGCCTGTACGCTGGGACTATTGCAAGAGGGCGTTTCCATGGAAAATGTAATTCTGCTGCTCATTCCGGGACTACTAACTGCGCTCAGTTATCGCCTGGCCCTTCGCAATTTTGACGACATGCTCTATTATGCATGGCTGGATGGCCTGATGGCCCTTTCGGCTATTCTAATAGGTTTGCGCTGTTTAATGAATTGCTAAAATTCCGGGATGCTATACTAAACAGCGGCTTCCAAACATTAACCTTTTTTGTGCACAAGTTTTTCCCCAAAATCAAACTTGTAGCACAGTAATTGCAATAAAAATTGCTCAACGGTTTTACTATGCAGATTCATTTTACCAAAGTGGTTCATTTTACCCGACTGATCAAAGCGGGTGGCCGCCTTCGTGAGTTCAACTTTCGCAAACTACGGCAGTTGGAAGAGGAGATTTTTTCTGTAGATACGGTGGACGACCGCGGTAACCGGATCATATTTTACATGCATCGGAAAAACAATTCCTGGACCATCATTCCCCAGCCCCTTCCTGCCTGGATTACGGAGAATGAGGATAAGCTGAATGAGCAGATAGATGCGGAAGTTGGCATACGTAATACGTAGTACGTTGTACGTATTACGTATGAACAATTCAGCAAAAAAAAACGTAATACGTAAAACCTACTACGTAAAACTCATCTACTTTTGCCCCGATGGTTCAAGTCTACAATTTTCTTGCCTCCTGGCAACTGTTTCCGGAAAAGGGCAATTATGAATTTGGGGAGAGACCGCGGAGCGGGTATTACCGAATTTCGGCAGCCGATGGCAAGAAAGAATTGGTCATCAACAAAAGCTGGGTAAGCCTGGAGAGCCAGGCATTTGAGTCGGAATTTCGCATGGATGCTGTTCGCGACATGCAGGAATTTTCCCAAACAGATTTTGCCGACCACGTACAACTCAATTTTGTAGATAGCATCCAGTTCGAAATTCATTTTTACAAGAAAGGAGAAGTGTGCCTTCACGTGGTACACGAAATACAGCCCAATGGCTACCTGAAAATCCTGCAGCAGGGGTACCGCGAGGATGGCAGCGCCTATACCAACACGGAAATATACCACAAGCAATTGAGCGTATTGCCCTACTCCGCCTCGGTTGCGGGAGCCGTGATAAAGCACAATGAAGAAGGATTGATCAGGCATAAGGCGCTCACCGCCATGGAAGAGCAGACCAATATGCAATTGGATCAGATCCGAAAGCAGATTGAATTGCTGGCCCTTCAGGCCCAGGAGATCCACAAGCGCAAGGAGCTGTCGATGCTGATTTATGACGCGAAACTTTCCTTCAAACCCAATATCGGGCAAGTGTATTATCTCTACGAAAAGAAAGACGGCAGCGCGATGCTTTCGCTGGTGGGCCCATCCGAATGGGGAGCATCGGGCCCATTTAAAAAATTTGTGTCGGCCGTAAAACTCCTCGCCGATCATACCTGGATGGAAGTTTAATTATCTTCGCGGGATGAAGCCACAAAAAACGCCGCATCCCTCTCCCGGCACACTTCATTTTCCATTGTCGGTGCGCAAAAGCCGGATAGCCGGCAAGGGGGCCTATGCCGAAAAAACCATCCCGGCGCGTCGCAAGCTTGGGAATATGGGTGGCATCATCATCTCTTATCGCGAAGCGCAAAAAAGGGTGAAACAACAACCACACAATGTGCTGTATATGGTAGAATTTGACAACGAACCCGTAGCCCTCGATGCCAGTGTGGAAAGCAATGCGCTCCGGCATATCAATCATTCCTGCGATCCCAACACCTATATGCGTCGCGCCTATCGCAAAGTGGAGTTTTATACCAAAAGAACCATTCGAAAAGGAGAAGAGCTGACCTGTGATTATGGAGAAACGCATCATGATGGAAAACTACCCTGCCGATGTGGGGCGAAGAATTGTAAAGGATGGTTGTGAGAAACGGACTACGTATTACGTATTACGTAGTACGTATTACGTAGTACGTATTTGAAATCGGTTAATATTTGAAGAATTGTTTTCCTTATTAACTTCTTACATAACCCTATAAAATTCGGGTATCTGGCATTATCAAATAATTTAAAACGTAAAACGTAGAACGTAAAACGTAGAACCTATGACCAAGCTTTCCGTCAATATCAACAAGATCGCCACCCTTCGCAACTCACGCGGTGGCAACAATCCCGACGTATTGCAGGCGGCCATTGACGTGCAGGAATTTGGCGCCGATGGCGTAACCGTTCACCCCCGTCCGGATGAGCGCCATATTCGCTATGCCGACGTGCGGGCCATCAAACCCATTATACAAACAGAATTTAATATTGAAGGCAATTGTCGGGAACAGAAGTTTGTGGATTTGGTCCTAGAAGTGAAACCCGATCAGGTGACCCTGGTGCCTGATGGGCTGGGACAGCTTACCTCCGATCATGGATGGGATACTATTACCCATAAGGATTACCTGCGTGAAATGATAGCTATGTTTAAGCAGGCGGGTATCCGCGTTTCCATTTTTGTAGATCCTGATCCGGTAATGGTGGAGGGCGCAGCAGCTACCGGCACCGATCGTATAGAACTTTATACCGAAGCATATGCGCGCCATTATGCCGAAGGAAACCACAAAGAAGCGGTGAAGCCCTATATCGCCGCGGCTGAAAAAGCCCGCGAACTGGGCCTGGGTCTCAACGCCGGGCATGACCTTGACCTGCACAATCTAAAATACTTTCGCGAGCATATCCCCTGGCTCGATGAAGTGAGCATCGGCCATGCCCTGATTTGCGATGCCCTCTACCTGGGTCTGGAAAATACGGTACAGCTTTACAAGCGTCAATTGTCCTGAATCGGAAGCTTCAGGGCATAAAAAAAACCGCACTCCTGGGAGTGCGGCTTCAAAATCTTTCATCAGAGAGTCGAGTTTTTTCTCAATAGGGTTATAGATTTTGAATTAAACAATAGTTTTCAAGGTGGACTCGGATTTAGAAACGGGCTTTTTGCGGATCTTGGATTCAGGTTCTTCAGGTGGACGGGTCGGTCTTTACAAGGATACAGGTGGCTTTTTCAAAGAGATTGTGGAACTGAACTTTCAACGGATGGTCGGCGGCTTTCAAAAGGATATACGGAAAAGTCTTTCGGATGGATTTTTGGATTCAGGTTTTTCTTTGGGAAATCGGATTCTGGTTTTCAGTAGGATTTGGCCTTCTTGCTGAATCAAAATTCAACATTTACACCTTATAATCATAAGTTTTTGCCTAATAATAAGTCAGTTATCGTAAAATTCCGGTACCAGCATTCCGGAACTAAGAAATTGGCATATCGTAATTTTACCAAACCTGGGTGTAAACCCGTAGGATCACGATGAGAAACATGCCTACATTTGAGCACCGGCAGATTGACGGACCTATTCCATAACAGCTACCAACATACAATTTGAAAAACAGGCTCAGAACATGGTTGATTAGAAAGGGATGGTACGACAGGCTGCGTTATTCCTCCCTTTTTCGGCTCTATCAAAAGGTCTTTAAGCCCAAAGACCTGGAGGCCGAACAAAAGGAAATCCGGTTTTATCAATCCTTCCTTTCACCCTCCCGTCTTATTTTCGATATAGGAGCATACGATGGACACAAAACGGCCGCCTTTTTAAGGTTGGCCAAAAAAGTAGTGTGCTGTGAACCCGATAGCCGCAATCTTGAAATCTTGCGAACGCGTTTTCGAAATAAACCCGTTGCCATTGAACCTGTTGCCGTAGCCGACAAAATTGGATTCGTCGTACTTCATACGCATCATCCTGGTTCAGCTTTTAATACCATTAGCCAGCAATGGAAATCCCTGCTGGAAGAAGATGATCTGGCAAAATGGAATGAGAAAATCCGTTTTAGCGATGAAACCAGTGTGCCAGCTACCACTCTCGATTCGTTAATAGATAAATACGGACTCCCCAACTTTGTAAAAATTGATGTGGAAGGAGCAGAAATGCATGTGTTGAGGGGCTTATCGCAGGCCATCCCCGCGCTCAGTTTTGAGAGTTTGCTGCCCGAATACCGGGAATCGTTGTTGGCTTGCCTTGAGCGATTGCTGGAAATTGATCCGGGCTATCTATTCAATATAGCCGTAAACGAAGCGCTGGTACTACCCAGCTTCGTGAAGGCAAAAGAGTTGATGCAGCATCTCGATAACTCTGCTATCACGCACCTTGAAATCGTTGCCCGGCTTCACCATCCCGGCAATACTGACAGGTCATAGACCCTGGAGCTTATCCATCGCGATATTGAGACCGAAATGGTGGTAGCCTGTGGAGCGCTGGTATTGCGAACGCGCATAACGCAACTGGAAGCGGCGAGCCTTCAGCGAGAACCCCAGCGAAAAGCCCGCCAATCCATTACCCCCCTGCCCGATCTGCAGCTCGCGCCGGCGTAAATAATTAAATCCCAGATCGGCCTGCAGGTATTCCCCTATCTCAACATGAGTGGCAAGCACCATGTGACGGAAAAGATTGTCCAGCGAAAGCTTTTCCCCATCGCTGATAGACCAACCGGCCTGATTGTCGAATGCGACATCATCATAACCCAGGGCAAGCCGGTGCAGATGATGGGCCGTAACGGAAAATGAAAATGGCGCGTTGGATAGTGATTTGGTGAAACCCAACTGCAAATCAAATGGCAGGTCGTCCCCACCCTGATCGCTGTAGCTGCTTAGTGTAGTTCCCATGTTCCTGGCTACCAATCCCACGCTCCAGCCCCGGCTGGTATCCAGGTATTGAAGACCAACCGTCATCGCCAGGCCATTGGCCCGATATACTCCGTAAGTGGACTGAATATATTGAAGGCTGGCTCCATAGTTCCACTTGCTTTTGTAGGATCGGGCCACGCTAATTCGCAGCACCCAATCCTGTGGCCGAAAAATTCCGATGTTGTTGCCGGAAGCATCTGTCTGCTTCAGCCTGCCATAGTCGAGGTAATGCAAGCCCAGCGCAAGGCGTGTTTGGGAACGGGCATGGTGCCAGGCACCAGCGGCTGCATAAGCATTTAACCCGTTAAAGCCCGTGCTGAATCCCGTCATCAACTGCCTGTTCATTTCTTCCGACAGTAAAGCCGGATTTTCCATGGCCATTCCCAGGTCGTTGCTGGTTTCGCTGATATTGATGCCTCCCATACCCGTCACTGATGGAGTGGACGGCAGGCGAAGAAAATTGAATACCGCATTGCCGCCGATGGTTTGGGCGGCAGCCGGCCCTTTGGTCAGGCATAGCATGCAGCATATCGATAAGAGGCGTATCACCAGAAAAAAGGCTAAAAGGAATATTCTTCTAAACCCTTCAAATGTACGAGCAAAGCATTAATTGACTGATTGCAACTTCCAGGACAATGTGGAATAAACGGCGTGGCCGCCTACTGCAAAGGCATTTGAATTCGGTAAGCCATCAACCGATGATCATTAAATGTTGGGATCAGCAACAGATCCAGATCCTTTGCATAGTAGATATCAGCTGTATTTATTTTTTGGGACGAAACATCCATCATGAGCACGGGCGTTGATCCCGGTAACCAGTAGTATACCCGACCAGCCCAATGAGAGTAAACAAAATCATCGGCATGCCAACGTTCCAGCCCGTCAATACCTCCTGCGTCCTTGAGCAGTTCGGTTACCTTCTTGCTTTTGCGATGAATTTTGTGAACATGCGTGGAACCCAGGTAAAGGTAATCGCCCTCCACCCAAAGTCCATTTGCCCTTTCCCAACCGGCTGCTTCCATGAAAAGTTCCAGCTTCCGGCCCTGCCATTTATAGATTTTATTGGTACGGCTGTCGGATACATAAACGGTTCCATCCCGGCTAACGGCCACATCATTCAGAAAAACGGCATCCGTATGTGAATAACGCTGTAGCTGTTTACCCGTCGCGAGATCAATCGACACCAGGGCATCCACATCTGAAACAAATAATTTGCCCTTATGAATGGCCATGCCCTTGGGTGCATGAAGCCCCTTCGACCATTGCAGGTTATCTATAGTGCCATCCGGCTTCACCCGGCTGATAAATCCATTGCCATCCTTCTCAGAAGAATTACCATTAATATTCGCCACATAGATATACTTCGTATCCGCATCATATATGGCTGATTCGGGTGCGCGAAAAACCGTATCGGTTTTCCAAACTTCTATTAACTCCTGCGCATTGGCGGAGAAAAAACACAGACAGCTCAATAAGATAAATGGATATTTCATGTTTGCTGATTTTAAGGCAGGCCGGCAAACTGTTGCAGCAGCAGGCGATCATGCGCATAGACCAGTGCCGGCTTATTTTGAAACAATAAGGTAGCCCTTTTTTCCGGATCATAAACCGGCCATTTCGGAATTTTTTCCGTTTGCGGGGAGCCCGTCCGGGCAAAATGAACCCAGGAATCGCTCATTCGATCAGCAAGGTCATAGGTATCCGGATCGCCACCCGTCATCTCCTGGCATCGCTCGATGTTGTTAAAAACAAATGGCAAATCCAGACAATGGCTTGAACGGAAGCGTCCATCCAGGATAGGTGATTCCCAGGTAAAGAGATAGTTATAAACCGGACTATTAGCTGCGCGTAAATTACTCCAGCGGATGACGGCCGCGCGACCCCGAATGTCCACATCCAGAAGATCCAGCGGGCGTTGATCTTCAGGGTATGCTTTTTGAACCGCATCTGCAAAAGCTACCGCACTGCCGGGAAATTGTTCTTCCAGCATTTTCAGCGCTTCCTCCCGGGTAGCAGGTTCCCGAAACTCATGTGTATTGAAAGCTGGTACAAATTCATGTTTGGTACTCCCGATGAGGACTGGAATTTCAGGCATCAGTGCGATAGCCTTTACATCAGCCGGTTGCCAGGGAAGTATTTGCCCATCCACTACAGGCCCCCAACGTACCTGGAATCCATCAAGCGTTTTGCCTTCTGCTTTAAAGCGATCATTCCATTTGCGCAGGACTTTCTCTCCCGCTCTCCTTAGAAGTTCATAAGGTATCTGTCGAATCGAATCCAACTGTTCCGCTCTCAGTCCAAGTTCTCGCACAATATCTTTTCCGATGGCCTGGCTTAAGCCCGGCTCATAAAACTCAAGACTTACCCCGCTTTGAATAATGGCTTTGTGAAACAGCCCTTTCGCGAGGGGCGAAGAAAGCAGGGCCGTCACTTTTCTACCGCCACCACTTTGCCCAAAAATCGTCACATTATCGGGGTCGCCGCCAAAGGAGGCAATATTGTTCCGGACCCATTGCAACGCGGCAATCAAATCATAAAGACCCAGGTTGGCGGTATGCCGATATTGCTCACCAAATGCTGAAAGATCAAGGAAGCCAAGGATATTGAGCCGATGGTTGAGATTAACAACCACCACATCTCCCGTACGTGCCAGATTCTCGCCATCGTAGGACGGTAGTTCGTTGCCCGATCCCGTAGCAAATCCACCCCCATGAAGCCAAACCATCACCGGTTTTTTCTTGTCGCCCGAAACATCGGGGCTCCAGACACTCACGCGATGACAATCTTCGCCGGGATAGCCAAAATCATGGTGAAAGAAAAATTCCGACTGATCAATCACATTAGGTCCGTTTTGCGGCGACACCGGACCATAGGCCATCGAGTTACGCACGCCCTCCCAGGCCTTCACCGGTTGTGGCAATTCAAACCTGCCTGCATTCGCATAGGGAATTCCTTTGTATACATAAATCCCTTTGTGCATATATCCGCGCACTTTGCCTGATTGGGTACTTACGATGGCTGACTCAGGCGTGGAGAAATCGTTAGGCGGATTATCGCAAGCCACCAAACAAATCATGATTGCCATGATTCCCCTGATTACCCTGATTACCTTGATCGCCTTGATTGCCTTGATTGGCATGATTACCCTGATTGCTATGATTTGGGTGATGAAGGGGTTGTGTTTCATATTCAACTTTAGATTCATCATTTTAGTAGAACAAAAACCTTTCTAATTTGAAAATTATTTCTTGCCAAAAAGAAACAAGAGTGGCTCGTGCACACGATCCTGCCAGGCTTTCTCATTATGTTCGGCTCCGGGAAACTTGAGCGTTAGCCAATCTTTTCCTTTTACATAACCTTTTTTGCTCATCAGCGAATCAGCTATTTGCTGATAGGGCTCATACAGCGAATCGAGAGCAGCAGTACCGTTATCATAATAGAACCGATGCTGGCCGGGAGCCGGCAACCTTTCTTCAAAACCTTGCAAATAAATACCATCCAGAGCCGGCCAGTGGGTGGAAAGACAGGCTGCACCACCGAAGATATCCGGGTACCGGCTGACTGCATAATGCGAAATAAGACCACCCATGCTGGAGCCCATGATGAAAGTATGCTCCCGCGAACCATAGGTGCTAAAGCTGCTGTCGATAAAAGGTTTCAACTCCTCCACCAAAAACCGCAGATAGTTTGGGGAAAGAAGTCCATTTTCCGCACGACCTGCCGCGACAGCCATGTTGTCTGCAACAACAGGATCAGCCGGCATATATTCCTCAAATCTTCGATCGGTGCACCAGGAAGCCACGATGATCAAAGGCCTGATCCGACCTTCCTCTATCAGTCTTGTGGCGGATTCATCCAATTGCCATTCCACTCCAGTATAAGCTGAGCGACCGTCAAAGACATTTTGCCCGTCGTGTACATAGAGCACGTCATATTTCTTGTCCGTATCATATTCCGGGGGCAGGTACACTTCCACATTCCTCCCTTTCACAAAAGCAGAAGGAAAGGCTGGATACTTTCGAATCTCCGCATCGCTCTTGTTCGCACAGGATAAAAGCAATATGCCAGGAACGGCGGCTGTAAGCAAAGCACGCACACAATTAATCATATTCGAATTTTAAGGTAATGGAATGGGTTGCAGATTCCGGTACCGCAATTTCATATCCACATAGAAGCCTATGTTGCGCAAGTATTCTTCTTTATTGGCGGGCACCCTGCTCACGTCTTTGTCAGGATAGTACTTCACCACTTCGGGCCAGTTTTCATCCGTCAGGAAAACGCTATCGATGCTGCAGCCTTCGTACTGCTCGAAAGGCATCTGATAAATATATCCATCGGCCATATCCTGCAATTTGAAATCAGCATAACCATAAGAATACTGGCTGGTATCGCGGAGAAAACCTGCCGCAGTACCTACCAGGTCAAAGCCAATCCGCTTGTCCACAAAACCCGCTAAAGCCTGGTCAATCCACCCGGAGGCAGGCGCAAACTGCTGCGCATAGCCATAGGTACGACCATCAAACGGATAATGCAGCAATATCGAAAACACTTTATCGGGGGCATGCTTATAAAGGATATTACCCATCCGCTCATTGTCGAATTTGACAAAATGCTGATCCCGGTAATCATAGTATGGCGAAACATAGCGTGTATAGGAATGTCCAAAACCCGCCAACACCAGAATCTTTTCCTTTTTGTCCAATACCTCGCGGCGAATCAGATTGGCCCTAAAATATTCGGTATTGCCACGATCAAAAATCTGATCAATAAGTGCCGGAGTGCGAATACCAAAAAACCGTTCATCGCATCGCTCCCATTTGAACCGGTAACTGATATTGAGCACTCTGAACTTCCGAGCGCCTGCAGGTAAGCTACGATTGAGCTTCCAGGCTTCGCGGTAAATGTCCATATACTCATTAAAAACCCAACCCACATTGTAGTTAAACATCAATCGTCGGGCCAGCGAATCACTAAACTCCGGAGCATTTACCAGGCTATCCAGTTGAGCCTGGTCTTCCTCTGCGCCAAACTCCATTCCGAAATTATAAACCCCGGCTGCATATAATTGCGGTATGATGGATTTACACAATTCCAGATTATGCTTCACCGCATGATCTTCACTCAGCAACACCACATCATGCGTTTTGAACTTGTCGAGGATATACGCTTCCGGGCTCCGCTGATTATTCTTCAAAAAATCTACCAGCTCCTCACGGCTGGGCTGAGGACCCGAAGGCAGCGGGGCATTGGGAATATTTTGCTGACGATAATCCGCCTTAGTATGGGAAGGGTTATCGCAAGAAACAAGTATTGTCGTTAACAATAATAGCAAATAACCGAATAACCGAATATTTCTCATAGTCAATAAAATTGTCTTTAAAATTGAATGATATACGGCGTGCCGGCGGGTATTTTCAGGCTGCCGGTCAGTGAAACCTGCTTACCGCTGATTATTTCCCTGCCCGTGGTAGCCGACCCTATGCGATCGGCAAAACGATCTAATTGAATAGACTGATCCGTTTTATTTTTATTCAGAATCACCAGCACGGTTCCTTTTTCATTGTAGCGTGCATATACATAAATCTCATTGAGTGGCCGGTAATGTGTCATTTTACAGGGCAACACCAGCGGACTTGACTTTCTCCATTGAATAATGCTGCGGACAAAATCCTGCATAGACTTCTGTTCAGCCGTCAGCCCCTGACCCGTAAATCCATTCACCTTATCACCTGGCCAACCTCCAGGAAAATCGCTACGGATGGTACCATGTGATTCACCACGCATCATGATCTCCGTACCATAAAAAAGCTGTGGAATACCCCGGCTGGTCAGAATAAAAGCCAGGGCAAGCCTGATCTTTTCCTCATCGCCATTCAACTGATTATGAATACGCTTTATGTCATGATTGTCGCCGAAAACAACCAGATTATCCGGGCTGGCATACTGAAAATCATTGGCCAGCATTTCATAGAGACCCATGATTCCGCCACTATTGTATTTTTCTGTTTCATTCAGGCCTTTGATCAATGCTTCCTGAATCGGAAAATCCATCAAGCTGGGTAGCCATGAGATATAGCCATTGGCATTTTTCTTACCCCGCTGCCAGTACGATACCATGGCGGGATTACTACTCCATTCCTCCCCTACGATATTCAGATAAGGGTACTCCTGCATCATAATCCCCGTCCATTCGCTCATGAAATTCTTATCTGGATAAGGATAGGTATCTACCCGGATGCCACCCAGGCCTGCGTACTCCACCCACCAAATGCTGTTTTGGATCAGGTAAGTGGCCATTTGCGGGTTACGCTGATTCAGGTCGGGCATGGATCGTGAAAACCAGCCATCTACTAACTGTATGGAATCCGCCTTTGCAACATAGGGATCCTGAATGACCGTTTTGCGGTGATTGGTATAGATGGGAGCATCACTGAAATTGAGCCAATCACGAGCCGGCAGGTCCTTCATCCACCAGTGGCCGGTACCACAATGGTTAAAGATCATATCCATGATCAGCTTAATCCCTTTCGCCTTTGCTTTTTGCGACAACTCGCGGTACTCTTCATTGCTGCCAATTCGGGGATCCACCCGGTAAAAATCGGTGGTGGAATACCCATGGTAGGAGTAATCAGGTTGATTATTCTCCAGCACCGGTGTTAGCCAAACGGCGCTAAAACCCATACGGCTGATATAATCCAGGTGTTGCACTATCCCTGCAATATCGCCACCATGACGGCCGTCTTCATTCGCTCGATTCAATCCTTCCAACATCCCCGGCACCTGATCATTCCCGGTATTTCCATTCGCAAATCGGTCGGGTGTAATCAGGTACATCACATCCGATTGATCGAACCCCTTTCTGTTGGCCGAACCAGGTTCCCGATCCCATATTTCATACATTACTTCATGCACTTTTTCCTTCCCCTTCATAAACCGAATAGGAAAACTCCCCGCTTTCACCTCACCTGGTGCAAGGTAAAGGTCCAGAAAGAGATAGTTAGGATTCTCCACACGTATCACCCGTTGCAACACAACACCTGAATAATTCAACTGAACCTGTGTTTCAGCAATATTTTCAGCATGAATCATCAGTTGCAGTTCGGGCCGTTTCATGCCCACCCACCAGTTGGCAGGTTCAACTCGTATATCAGCAGCATACGCTTGTGCCACCCAAAATATACACACGATAAGCGAAGTCAATCGTTTCATACCCTTTGTTTATGAATGAAAAAATAATATCAGCCCCAAAATAAAAGGGAAGCAATCATAATAAAACCTGGCCGGGACAGAGGGACGTTTAACTGGACAAATAGCATTATACAGCGGCACCTATGCATTGAGCCATACGATGCTGTCGTTCGTCCAGCACAAAACGCCTTCCATCCTCACTGAAATGCTCTATAAACTGTAATGCTGGAAAAAAATTAGCTTTGATTTCATGCAGCTGATCCAAAGCAGATATACGCGATTGAATCAAATGGTCAACAACCGATTGATACAACACTTGTTTTACTGGATCAGCTATGTTTGTTTTTTTGGATTCACCTGGGGTACTTATGACTGGGATTTCCAGAAAACATTTACGGTAGAATTGATCAGCCTACCACCAAAGATTATCCTGGTCTATACTACTATCTACTGGTTATTGCCCCATTATCTGTTCCAGGGCAAAACCAGTCAATTCATTATCGGTTTTCTGGCCTTGCTGCTGTTAACGAGCTTGCTGCATCGGGTGTTGGATTATTATATTATACTCGACAATTACTTCCCCCACTGGGACAAATGGCCACTACTGCGCCTGGTTACCCTGCTTTCCACCGCCATAAAAATGTGCCTCGTATTGGCAATTCCGGTTACCATTAGTATTACGCAGCATGTGAATAGGGTACAAAGACAGAAAGAGAAACTGAGTCGTGAAAAACTGGAAGCAGAGTTACAATTGCTGAAAAGCCAGCTTCATCCACATTTCTTATTTAATACGCTCAATAGTCTTTATTCACTCATTTTGAAAAAATCGGACAGCGCGCTGGACCTTACGCTACGTCTGTCGGATTTGCTTCGCTATCTTCTTTACGAAACCCAGCAACCCTATGTACACCTTAGCCGTGAACTCGCTTTCGTGCAAGACTATCTTGAGCTTGAAAAAATACGTTTTGCCGACCAGTTGGAGATAGAATTCCGGCAGCCGCATTTCACGGAGGAACTCAGTATTGCTCCTATGCTTTTGATGCCGCTGGTAGAGAACAGTGTAAAACACAGCACAAGTGGCCCTGAAGAAGTTGCTCAAATTCGAATTAGTGCGGAGTTGAAGGACGGTAAATTTGATTTCAGTGTTTGGAACTCCCTTCCATCCAGTGCGCAAGCAAATAACCTTCCCTATAAAGGCATCGGTCTCCGAAACTTAAGGCAAAGATTACAAATGCAATATCCCGGAGCCCATGAACTAAGCATTAATGTGATGGAGAAGGCTTATGAAGTCCGACTGGTACTGAATCTAAAACATGTCCATGAATATTAAATGTCTTATAGTGGATGATGAAGCGCTGGCGCTGGATGTGCTGGATAATTATATCCGACGAACAGATTTTCTGCAACTGGAAGCCCGATGCAGAAGCGCAGTAGAGGCTCTGTCTGTATTGAATGAAAAAAGGATTGACCTTGTTTTTCTCGACATTCAAATGCCAGGAATCACCGGCATACAGTTACTTCAGGCCCTCTCGCAAAAGCCTGATGTTATTCTTACAACCGCTCATCCTGATTATGCGTTGCAGGGGTTTGAGCTGGAAGTACTGGATTATCTTTTAAAGCCTATTGCCTATGAAAGATTTCTGAAAGCCGTGAATCGGCACCTGTCCAAAAGACAAAACGGCCCTCAGCAAGGGTCAATCGCGCAGGAGGAGGCAGACAGTTTTTTTGTAAGGTCTGAAAAGAAAATGGTACGCATCAACCTGAATGATCTCCTTTTTGTGGAAAGCCTTCGCAATTATGTGGTCCTGCACATGGCCGACCAAAGCGAGGTGAAGACGATGAGTACCATCAGCCATATTGAAGAAAGGTTGCCGGATAGCAGATTTATCCGGATTCATCGCTCCTTTATTGTGGCCGTCAACAAGATTCTGAAAATAGGTAGCCGCGAATTGCAATTGGAAGACAGGACCTTGCCCATTGGACGCAACTATCGGAACTTTGTTCATAAGAAACTGGATAAATGGGGACTTTTGTGATAGTCATTCCCCAATAAAGACGGATCCCTCATTATGGCTTAACTTTACTGTATGCTGCAAGATATCCATATACCCCATTGTCTTTCAGGTCGCGAGCTTGACTTGTACCTGGCGCATGGTTGGTATAGGATGGGGCCAGCTATCTTTACAACCCGCGCAATCACCCTGGAAGGGGCTGTTTTTCCTGTGCAATGGCTTCGGATAAATCTAGATCGATTTTCGCTTAGAACGGGACACCGTCGACTGCTGAAAAAAAATGAAAAGTTCAAAATTTCCATAGCTCCGCTAGAGATTACTTCAGAACTCGAAGACCTTTATGCAAAATATTATGCCGCTGTAGATTTTGAAGCTTCTCCTTCGGTAGCCGATTTTATGCTTTGTGGAGCGCCTGGTTCCGCCTTCGATAGCTACCTGATCTCACTCCGGCACGAGGGCCGGCTTTTGGCTGCGGGCATTTACGACCAGGGCGAAAAATCAATCGCGGGTATCATGAATTTTTATGACCCATCCATTGCACAGTATAGCCCGGGCCGATATCTGATGTTGTTAAAAACCCTGGTGGCACGCGATGCCGGCATGCGGTACTATTATCCGGGATATGCGGCAGAGGGCCTGCCAAAATTTGATTACAAGAAAAAATTGTCGCCGGAAGCAACGGAATATTATGAACCTAAAGACATGCAATGGCTGAGCATTGAAGACAACAGGTAACCCTAACGGATCATGGCCGCTTAAACCGAAGATCATTTAGCTTCCCTTGCCTCCCTTATCAGGCTCTCCTCATCCCAGCCTCCGCCAACTTCCCGAATATCCCGCGAAGCATCTGTTTTTAATAGTCGCTCCAATTCTTCAATATGCCCTTTCACGGCTATGATGTATTCATCCTGATCCCGGATGGCCGCGAGTTCCTTGAGCACCTTCTCATCGTAGTCGAGAAATTTATTGGCCATGCGGTGAACCTTATAAGCCCGGTGTCCCAGTAATTGCAGCACGTCTTTACCCAACCGCAGCGCCGTATCCACCGTTTCGCGGTATACGTGCAACATACCTGCATTCATTTGATCGTAGGCATCAAAGCGATTACTTGCCCGCACATAAAGATGAAGATGAGGGAAATGCTTCTTAACGGTTTCGATCATCTCCAGCCTTTTGGCGGCCGGCTCAATCGCGATTACAATTACTTTGGCCTGGTCAGCTCCGGCCGCCTTCAACAAATCCACCCGCGATGCATCCCCGTAATAAACTTTCAATCCCATACGGCGAATGGTTTCCACCCGATCCGAATTATTATCAAGATAAGTAGCTTTCACTCCGTTGGCGCGCAGAAAACGTCCAATGGTATTGCCAAAATGACCAAAGCCCGCCACGATCACAGGATTTCGTTCTTCTATGTCATCTGATTCCCGAACTGGTAATTCCTCCCGGGTTCCGAAAAATGGCTGAATCAACTTTTCATTGATCAGCAGCACAAAGGGGGTCAAACCCATACTGATGGCCACCACGGCAATCATAATGTCGACAGTAGCTTTGGGTAATACGGCTTCCTGCAGGGAGAACGATAGCAACACGAAGGCAAACTCCCCTACCTGCGAAAGTGAAAGGGAAAACAAAAGATTCTGATCTCTTCGCAAACCAAATAACCGACCGAGGACAAAAAGAATCGTTGCTTTCAACAACATTACTCCTAATACCAGACCTATAATCAACCCGGGATTATCAGCAATCATACCGAAATCAATACTGGCTCCTACCGCGATGAAAAACAGCCCCAGCAACAATCCTTTGAATGGCTCTATATCACTCTCCAACTCATGCCGGTACTCACTGTCGGCCAGCACTACCCCTGCGATAAATGTTCCCAGCGCCGGACTTAAACCAACCTGCGTCATCAACACGGCTATGCCCACCACCAGTAATAATGCAGTAGCTGTGAATATCTCTCTTTGTCTGCTTGATGAGATAATTCTGAATAATGGCCGCACCAAAAAACGCCCAGCCAGCACAATGGTGGCTACGCTCGCCAGCACTATCAGGGTTTGCGCCCAACCGGGCATACCCGATATCAGGCTATCCCCTCCATGCTGATCGCCTGCCACGGTTGTGCCACCCATGGCGAGCAGCGGAAATATGGCCAGCATGGGGATAACCGCAATATCCTGAAATAACAGCACCGAAAACGAACTCTGCCCGGCAGCCGTCTTCATCAAACCCTTCTCATTGAGTGTTTGCAAAACTATTGCCGTTGACGACAATGATACTATCAGGCCAATGGCTAATGCCTGCTGCCAGGGAAAGTTAAAAGCCATGGCCAGCAGGGCTACGAGAAAGGCGGTACCCAGTACCTGCAGGCTGCCAAGCCCGGCAATCGGCTTGCGTAGCTTCCAGAGCAACTGCGGCTCTAATTCAAGTCCGATCAGGAACAGCATCATCACCACACCAAATTCCGCGAAGTGCATAATGTCCTCCCCATTCTCACCTATAAAGCCCATCAGTGCCGGGCCAATCAGGATACCGGCAATCAGGTAGCCTAAAACAGAACCGAGGCCCAGCCGCTTGGCAATTGGCACCATGATCACTGCCGAAGCGAGATATACCATGGCCTGGAAAAAAAAAGATTGTTGATCCATATATCAGGATTGTATTGCTTCAGGAATTGGCAGAAGCTCTTGAAGAAATTGCACCGAATCGCGCTCCTGCCTGGAGATACGGTCATGAAGAATGGCGGTCAGCAACTGTCCGTAAGCATGCGCCTGCAGGTTTATATCCACCTGCTCCAGGCGATGCGTACCATGTACCACAAAGGGCGGCCAGTATTCCATCCGGCACAGATGCGCCGTTTGCTCGAATGGCGCCAGCAGGGTGCGTATGGTATAGCGGTTGCGACCTTCCGGTGTATAAGCCTGCGCTGAACCTCCCGTACTGATGATGCTGAGCATATGTTTACCTTCCAGTTTTTTCCCTTTAGCTCCATAGGCCCAATTATGCTCCAGCACCAGATCGAGCCATTGCTTCACCAGGGCAGGCGCGCTATACCAATAAAAAGGGTGTTGCAAAATGATCATATCATGCATCATCAATAATCGCTGTTCCTTTTCCACGTCAATTTCGAAATCAGGATATTGCTGATACAAATCATGGAATGTGAATCCGGGATGCCGCGGTAATTGCGTCAGCAACTGGGCGTGGATGCGGGATTTTTCCAGTGCGGGATGCGCAAACAACAAGAGTACCTTTGCCATAATTCAAATTAGGCAAAATTTCCATCACCCATTCAAGAAAGGCTTTGAAATGGCCGTCCCCGACCTACTGAACCCTTTACCTTCCGGCTTGTTATAGTTTTGTTCCCTAAATTTCATCTTTTATTCTACAAAACAAGGAAATGAAATGAAAGCACTGATCAATGGGCTTCATCATATCACCGCCTTTGCGGAAGACCCACAGGAAAACCTCGATTTTTATGCTGGTATCCTCGGGCTGCGGCTGGTGAAGAAGACCGTCAATTTCGACGCGCCGGAAATTTATCACCTCTATTATGGTAATGAAACCGGCGCCCCTGGCACCATCATGACCTTCTTTCCTTACAAGGGTATCGGTCGCGGCCGCCAGGGTAAGGGCCAGCTTACAACCACCAGTTTTTCCATTCCGGCCAACAGCATGGGTTACTGGACCGACAGGCTTAATAAATTTGGCGTAGAACATAGCCAGCCTCAAGAGCGATTTGAAGAAGCATTCATCTATTTTGAAGACCGGGATGGTCTGGGTCTGGAACTGGTAGCCAATGACCGCGACCAGCGAGCTGGCTTTAGCTACGGACAAATACCTGAAGAGCACGCCATCCGCGGATTTCATAGCATTACACTTAGCGAAGATGGCTATGAAAAAACGGCTGGCTTATTAGGCACTTATATGAACCATGAATTGGTGGCGGAGGCTTCCAACAGGTTTCGGTACAGCGCCAGTGGCCGGGTAGGCGACCTTGTAGACATTCTTTGTGTACCCGAATCCATGAGGGGCATTGGAGGCAGTGGCACCGTTCACCATGTGGCATTTAGCACCAATGATGACCAAAGCATCCAGGAAATGCAGGAGCGCCTGGCCAGTAAAGGCTTGAATGTTACGCCCGTACTCGACCGGCAATACTTTCATAGCATTTATTTCCGCGAGCCGGGTGGTGTATTATTTGAAGTGGCCACCAATCCGCCGGGATTTGCTGTGGACGAGTCGCCGGAAAAGTTGGGGACGGACTTGAAGCTTCCATCCTGGGAAGAGCCTAATCGCAAACGCATCGAAGCCGGTTTGGCCGTTCTGCAATTTGATTGGAAAAAATTTAAAGACTGAATTTTGCAAACACATACTTTGAACATTCAACAGGCAGGCATGCCGCTGGGTGAGGGCGAAAAAGTTATCATTGCCCTGCATGGCCGGGGCGGAAATGCGGCCGATATTTTGCAACTGGCCGCTGCTGTCGGCGATGAGTCATGCACTCTCCTGGCTCCTCAGGCTACCGGCTTCAGTTGGTACCCCTATTCCTTCCTCGCTCCTCCTGCGCAAAATGAGCCCTACCTGTCATCAGCGCTTTCCATTGTGAAACAAAGTTTCGATCATGTTGTTGCTAACGCCATAAGCCCGGAAAAGGTATTTCTCCTGGGCTTCTCTCAGGGTGCCTGCCTCACGTTGGAATTTGCCGCCAGGCATGCCCTTCGCTACGGGGGTGTCATCGCTTTTACAGGAGGTTTAATTGGCGACCGGATATACCCCGAGAACTATAAGGGTGATTTCGAAGGCACCCCTATTTATATCGGAAGCAGTGATGTGGATCCGCATGTGCCTCTGCCACGCATTTATGCATCAGAAAATATATTACGGGATATGGGGGCTTCCATTCAAACTGATATTTTCCCGGGAATGGGGCATACGATTAACGAGCAGGAAATGGCGGCGGCCAGGAAGATATTATCTTCCTGACCATCCGCCAATCGTCGCTCACCGACTAGAGTTTTATCAGCTTGATGGTTTTTCTATCATTACCCTGTATTACCTCCACAAAATAGGTACCCGTTCTCCAGCTGCTGCCAACGCGCAGCGGCATGGCAGGATTGGCAAGGCGATAATTCTCCATGGGTCTGCCCGTGATATCGCTGATGCGCACCTGGATGGGCTGATTCATTTCACCGGCAAATCGCAATTCGAAATATTCCGTTCCGGGGTTGGGCCAGGCCTGCACCTGCAACCTTGATTCAAGATTGACAGGCAATGAGTCCTTACCCATGTTGCTAACAACAACCGTTTCCGAAACCGGTACCCCTCTGCCAGCCAATGCTGAATAATCAGCTATGAAACTGGCATTCCCAACGGGAATATCAAAGAAAGCATACTCTATTCCTTTGATCATGGCCGTGGTGAATGGAATGACGGATCCATTGCGGGTAATAGACTGAAGAGTGCCGTTGATGGATCGCGTCGGCAGCATGCCCTTCATATTGCGGGCGGCCTCCAGGGCAGCCGTTGAAAAGCTTAGCTGGTTACCATTCCAGCTCATACTACCCACCGAAGAATTATTCCGTCCATCAAGCCATTGCAATAATTGTTTTGCAGAAATCACCGGCACACTACGCGCCTGCGCCGAACTGATAATTCGTGTGGAGCCAATATGGTTGGCAGAATCGGTATGCATATTGGCTACAAAAACACCATAGTAACCCTCTGTACCCAAAGCGCGATCGAGCAACTGATCGCAGAAGCCGGGCAGTGAAATGCCGGACTCATCCGTCATTTGGGTGGTAGCCTGGTAAATATCTATCAGCGATCCATCCAGATCGGCGAAGCGCATGGGCATACCCGAGCCAGTAAACATACCGGAGCGGTTCTGTACCCATGATCCCGGCCAATAATAATAATTCAAATCCAGTCTTATTCCTTTCTGTGCTTGTTCTTTGGCTGCAGTAGCCCAATCGCTCCATACCAGGCAATGGGTTCGATGTGAAATCGGCTGATTTATCGATGGGAACTCAGCTTTCAACTGACCGAGCTGAAAGGCCAGACTTTCGCTTAATGATGATGCCGTAAAGTTTTCGCACCAGGTATCCAAATGCAAGCTAATTTCGAACCCCTGATTCTGAAATGCCTGAACCTCGGCATTGGAAATGGGTGTGCTGGGATAAATATATGAACTACCTCTAACAGCGTTCCAGTCTGCAACATCCGTTGCCGAGTTCGGACCCAGCGTCAGATATTGGTTGAATCGGCCCGTTGTGCCATCGGCTCCATGATCATCGCCTGTCATCACTATCGCAGCTTTGTGACCTTTTGGGAGGAACCAGAATCGAGGCATGGGTTTACGATGCAAATTACCCTGCAGGATGATATTCACAAGCAACCTTTGTTGTTCATCTGCCTGCGGGATGGCCACTTTATTCAGGTTGACCCAATCAGGAGAAGCGCCACCGAAAAACAAATCATCAGACCGAATTGGACCAAAAGTACCATCACGCTTTTGACCAGCCCAGGCTGGGTTGCCCTGGCGAGTGTAGACAATGGAACGCATTAAATCATAAGTAAATGCCACAGCCTTACCTCCGTTCAACCCTACTTCCCGCAGAGTGACCGCCGGATATGCGGTGGGGGTGCTGGCGGATGAATATAAGGTAGCCAGGCTGCTGGCACCGGAAAGACTGTAATAGTCGGCCGTTCCATGAAACTGTATGGTCTGATTCACAATACCCTGCCCGGGACCCGATGTCGTATTCACCAACAGATACTGATCTGAAAGACTACCCGCCTGGCGCGTTATACCCATCAACGACGATAACTGGGATGAAGGCCTGAAGGCAACCAGGGTTCCACCCGCATTCACCCAATTGCTCAGCCAACCCGCCTGAGTACTGCTAACCGGAATTTCGCCCAGTAGTACCACATCATAAGACGCAAGCTCCGATTCCGTGAGAGTAGCGATGTCTTTAGCCAGGAAATAATTCAAACCCTCCGCGCGCAAGACTTCGATACTATATCGACTAAATGGGTTGGTTCCGGAATAAAGTACCAGGATGGGACCACCAGGTCCGTTATCTCCTGCTGGGGGAGGCGGCGGATCAGCAGTCGTAAAGCTCCATACCGTATCGCGAAGTAGAGAATTACCAGCAAGATCTTTCGCCCCCAATTGGCCACCCCGCAGCCGAACTGTATAGGTAGTGCTGAAAAGTAGTGTTGTTTGCGGCACCAACGTAGCTGTATTTTGAATCAGGGAAAGAGTAGAGGGCACTAAATTGTTGGCCGGATCCCGCAACTCAAAAATTGACCCGTCAATTGAAGCGGCGTTCATCAATTCATTAAATATTACCGAAATCGATGCAGAAGCAGACACATTACTGGCTTGATCTGTGGGAGAAAGGCTAATGATCTGTGGCGGCGCAAGATCAGGTCCCGCAGACCCCGAAAACACTACATCAACAAAATAATTGCTCGATCCGTAGGTGGTATTGGGGAAGGAGGGATTGGCGGCATAACGATATACTCCATTACCACCCTCTTCACCATTCGCCAATGCACGTAGTGGGCCGTTGACGATGGCTGATGTAAAATAAGGATTGGATACCCCATAGTCGCCCGATGAACTATAATACGAAACAATGTAGGTGGTATTGGCGCTTATGGCAACAGGGCTTGGTAGAATGGCCTCTTGCCATCCCGTATTCGATTCTCCTGTGAATTGCACCTCTGCCAGTTTGCCGCCGGTAACGTTCCAAAGATTGCCGATGCGCGATCCCGTCATATTCGCTGGCTTATAATAGCGAATAGCGGTTACGAATCCGGCTTCTGAGGAGCGGAATTTCATACCTACTGTAAGAGCCGCACCATCATTCTCCATGCCTGCTGGCACGGCATTAATTGGAAATATAGATATGGTTTGAACGGCAACCTGGGTTGTGAAACTCCAGGTATAATCGGATTGCAGACTATTTCCGGCTCTATCTTTCACACCTGCGGCTCCTCCTATTAGTCTGACATTATATACAACTCCACTTAGCAGAGGTGCCGTTGGTACAAGTGTTGCCGTACGGCTGGCTGAATCATATAAAACGTCGGATGTGACGGTAGAACCGCCCGCTGTCCTCAATTCCACACTTGATCCAGAGATGCTGGCTCCCAGCATCGCTTCACTGAAAATAATCGAGATAGATGGTTGTACCGAAATATTTACGGCATTCGCCTGTGGCCAATGCGAAAGAACGGTCGGCGCCACTGTGTCAGGTGCATTGACAGTTTGGAATGTGGAAACAAAATCACCTGCCATCCAATTGCCTTGGGTATCCATGATGCCTCCCTGTCCACCCTTTATCAGGATAGAATAAGCTGTTGAATACTCAAGAAGAACAACTGGCTGCACAAGTATTCTGTTATTAACTGTATCATCACTGATTGTAACGTCCACAGACTGGAATTGTCCATTCCTTAAAATCACATTTGAAGCCTGCAAACTGGATGGATCCAGTGCTTTGTTGAACTGAATGAATACCCCACTGGTCACAGCTATATCCACTGCGCTATTAACAGGAGTTACACCTGTCACCTGGGGCGCGTTTGGATTGGCCATTGTGGTAAAACTGCTGCTGTATTCGGTCGTCAATGCGTTTCCAGCCACGTCTTTCACACCATTCGCCCCTGCTTTTACCACAATTCTAAAATTGGATCCTGGAAGTAGGGATGAAACGGGTTGCAGGATAGCAGTCCTGGTTTCCGCATCATACTGAATTGTGGTCGAAAGCAATGTGTTTGACGCATCACGCAACTCAACACTGGAGGTTGAGATACTGGCAAAATTCATTGCCTTATTGAACTGTATCCGAATTTCGGTATTCAGCGCTACATCAGTCGTATTGGGGGCGGGCACAACATTGACCACCTGTGGTGCCGTTTGGTCGGGTGCAGCAGCAGTGCTGAATAAAACATCGACAAAATAGTTGCTGCTTTGAAATGTTGTACTAGGGAATTGTGGGGTAGCGCTATATCGATAAACAGCATTAGCTCCGCTCTCACCCGCCGCTAAACCTCGGAGTGGTCCATTAACATATGCCGTACTCATTCCTCTGTTGGTAAACGAATAGTCACCAGAACTGGAGTGATACGAAACGACATATACTGTATTTGCAGAGATATTCACTGGCGTCGAAAAGAGAGCTTGCTGCCACCCCGAAGCTGTTTCATTGGCGAACACCACTTCCGCGAGTTTGGTTCCACTCTGTGACCAAAGATTTCCAATATGTGAACCATTATCTCCGGGAGCCTTGTAGAACCGAACACCACGAACCTGACCGGCCTGGCTGCTTCTGAACTTGAGACCCAACACTAGTGGGCTGCCGTCATTATTGAATTGCGCCGGAAGTAGTGTAGGTGGAAAAATGCTGATTGCTGAAGAAGCCGTAGTGAAATAAGAAACATACTGACTGGAAAGGCTATTACCTGCCAGGTCCTTTACACCCTGGGCTCCATTCTTCACTATCAGCGTGTACACCGTTGCTTCCTGCAGCGCTTGCTGCGGTTGCAAGCTGGCAGTGCGATTGGCGTTATTATACGTAATGGTCGCGTTCAATTTGTTGCTAAACGCATCCCTCAACTCAATGGATGAGGACTGGATACTGGCCGGATCCATATCTTCACTAAACTGGATGCTAACCGAAGCGCCAGTACTCACCGACGTTGCGCCAGGAGCCGGGCTGGTTGACACTATTGAAGGTGGCTGCTGATCCGAAGCGGTTGTAAATGCCCATGAATAGTCTGCACCCAATGGGTTGCCGGCGAGGTCCCTTACCGCCAGCGCCCCAGACCGGCAGACAACTGTATAGGTTGTTGCCGGCAACAATGGATTCGCAGGAACCAGCAGGATTCGACGATTTGCCGCGTTGTAGCTCAATGTCACATTTAGTGGCGTGGCTGATGCGTTAAGCAATTCCACCGAGCCCGCCTGCACACTCGACGCCAGCAAATCTTCATTAAACTCCACATAAATCTGGGTACCTGCCGACACCGAAACAGCCTCATTTACCGGGAAATTGTTAATCACAACCGGTGCGGTCTGGTCAGGCTCCGCCTCGGTGGTGAACGACCAGGTATAATTATTGGCCAGCGGATTACCGGCAAGGTCCTTAACGCCATTTGCGCCACCCAATACCGTAACCGTATAGCTTGTCTGCGTTTGCAACAGAGAAGACGGGGCAAAACTGAAGCTCCGCGAGCCTGCATCATACTGTACCGTTCCTGGCACAGCATTGCCACCGGTTATATTCAACAAAACCGTAGCAGCATTGATGGTGGAAGCCTGGATGGCTTCATTGAAAGTGCCGCTGATAACCTGATTAACAAGCACACCTGTAGCGGCTGAGGAAGGTGACACTGATAAAATTTGTGGAGCCTGCTGATCAGCCACAGTAGTGAACGACCAGGTGAAATTAGCAGCCAGCGCATTACCGGCCATATCTTTTACCCCGGCAGCGCCGCCCGCAATGGTAGCTGTGTAGCTGCTACTATAATTCAAAGGTGAAGACGGGCTGAGTATCGCTGTCCGCGATGAAGGCTGGTAACTGACGGTAGCCGGCAGCAGATTATTTTGCGCATCACGCAGGGAGAAACTGCTACTTTGTATACTGGCGGGGTCCATATCTTCACTGAAGCTTGCGGTTATGGTGGTCGTCAGCGAAGCATTACCAGAACCCGAAGCCGGAGATACCGTATTCACCACCGGTGGCTCCGTATCGGTAGCATTGCTGAAAACAACATCTACAAAATAATTGCTGGATCCATAAGTGGAATTGGGTAGTGCCGCGGGCGAACCATAGCGATAAACGCCATTGCCACCATCTTCCCCATTCGCCAATGCCCGTAACGGACCATTCACAACCGCCGTGGTAAAATAGGGATTGCTGCTGCAATAGTCGCCCGAACTGCTGAAATAGGCCGCAATGTAAGTGCTGTTGGCGACAATAGGTACCGGACTCGAGAACAAAGCCTGCTGCCAGCCGGAGCTGGTTTCATTGGTAAACTGAACTTCTGCCAGTTTGGTTCCAGTGGCCGACCACAGTATTCCAGTACGTGTCCCGGTAGCCCCATTTGGCTTGTAATACCTTATACCGGTAATAAAGCCTGCCTGTGAGGAACGAAACTTCACGCCGAGTGTAAGAGGAGTGCCGTCGTTTTCAAATGGAATTTGCGGACTGGCAGATGGCGCAAAGATGGAATAAGTGCCGGTGGTGCTACCGCCCGACACGGAAATGCTGATATGCGATCCGGTTCCTGCATTACCTGGAACACTCATATTACCACTATCGTCGAATGCACGCACCCTAATGCTGGCCGTTCCAGAAACGCTGGGGATCCAGGAAAAGGTCCAGTTGCTGGTACCAGATGCCAGCGCCCAGGTATTGCCTCCGTCCACAGAAACCTCTACACCCGCTACCACCCCACCCACATCGGTGCAGGTACCACTTATCGACAGGCTGGTGTTGGCCGGTACAGTACTATTATGAACCGGCGAACTGATAACCGGTACTGGCGCGGTAAAATCTGTTGATGCCGAAGCAGCGGTTAATCCCGTCATCAACGTGCCGGGTTGCACACCCATATCGGCAAGCAGGTTTACGGTTGCCTGCTGCATGGCCGTACTGGGAGCGGCACTGCCCCTATCATGCACATTATCGAGCCCCCAGGCCCATTGCACCGTACCCGCACCAAATACCAGGGCGCCGCTGCTATACCGGTAAAGCGATAGCTTATGCGTAAAACCATTCAATGTTGTACTCGACAATATGATTCTGCCCGATGGATAGGATTCGGGATATTGCTCATAGTCCCACTCATAACCCAGCGTTCCATTGGGAAGCGTGGCTGTTTGGTTGGCTCCCAAAGCAGCAACAGAGGTATTTCGCCAGAAACGGTGATTGCGATAGGCACCCGGTACAGTGATGGAACCTGTGCTAAGTGTCCAACTGATTTGACCGGTCAGGGCGTTTTCGGGCTTACAGGCTCCAGCTCCCCCAAAGGCACAACCGTCGCGCCACAGTCCTGTCCACTCCGGTGAAGGATCACATTTGCCGCCACAGTTTATTTCGCCGAGTGTTCCCTCCTTATAGCATACGAGTGTCCGCGTGTTATCTTCCCATCGCGTTTTCCAGTACACTTCATTACCACTGAAAAATGCCAGGTGCACGCCTGTAGCCCGTGCATTTTCAATCCGTGCGCGCGCCGTAGCCGACCAGTACTCATCGTGCCCCACCGACAGAAAAATTTTGTGCAGAGCCGGGGTAATAGCTGTGGTACTGCGCTCCATATCCACATCCGTGGTATAGCTGACGTGATAGCCATTGCGTTCC
>JBIQMS010000040.1:0-6463 GCA_044463125.1 Terrimonas ferruginea | reverse complement strand
ATTGGGTATTCCGCGTTGAAGATCCAGTCTTCGCCCGGGCCACCACCGGCGCCACCGGCACGGGTTACAAAGGGCCGGTTATAGCTTACCTTCACCGCATGCCCCGATGGAAAAGAAGTGACACCCACATAAAGGCTGTTGCCTCCATATCCATTATACGCCTGCCAGGTGGCGTCTGATGTCTTAAACAATATCGGCGCATTTCCGGCATCGTCGCGCACAACAAAAACAATATGACTGGAACCGGTACTCCGTGTTAGCCTTGCGATGTACACACCACTTACTGCGTTAGCAGGAACATTCCAACTGGCCGATTCCGACCAATTACCACAATCCACCCAACCAGTACTGGTGTTGCTTACCGGCTCTGGTTGGTTAACGGCATTAAAATTGCCCAGGTTGGCCACCAGCCTTGCGCCATTGCCCTGGTAATAACCGAGCCGGTAGATGCGGATACTGTAGGTACCTCCCCCGCTCACGTCAATCTTGAACCGAACGGTTTGTCCCTTGTTTACACTCATATCCGTCGCAAAGCCCTGGATATTCGGGTCGCCCGATCCGGAAATATCCCACTCAGATTTGGGATTGCCAGGAAGGGAATTTTCCGTTGCAATGGGATTTTGGGCCTTCAGGCCAATACTAACAACAAATGCTGTCGCCAACAACAATGCATAGCGGCGCCAGGAGAGGTGGGAACTCCGTATCATAGCCAACATAATAATTTAATGGGCTACTGTTGGATCAGAGTTGCTTAAAGGGGGAGTTCTTGATGGTGGATATTAAATCATATTAAAGATAAAGGAAATCCGATTCCCGCAAAATTTTTGATTTGCACAATGGGTCATCAGGCCTTTCAAAACCTTCCGGCATCCACGCCCTGAATGAATTGGATGACACCCGTCATAAAGGCCTGCTGATCGTCCCACATAGCCAGGTGGCTGCCATTGGGGCAATGCAGATAACGGCCTTTCTGTACCAGGCGGCTTTGCTCCTCCATGGCCTTGGGATCCATGGTGTCATGCTCCGCGCCTATCATTAATGTAGGAATGCGTAACTCCTTTAAGCGGTCTTTCACATCCCAGTTGGCCAGCCGCCCGGCAATTCCAAATTCGCTGGGGCCCTGCATCAGGGTGTAAATGGTATGATTAGCATGTTTGAAGGTCCGGTTCACCGCATCGGGCCATTCCGGAAGCCGACAAATATGTTTACTATAGAAATGCGTCATCAGCAATTCCATATAACGCGGGTCACTGAATTGATTCGCTGCTTCCAGGGCGCGAATTTCCTTTACCACTTCTTCGGGCATTTGCTTAGCCAACACTTCATTGGCATAGCGGCCATATTCCGGGCAACTGGCCATCATATTCGCCACCAGTAGCGCCTTCATATTCTGCTGGTATTTCAAGGCGTATTCCATTCCCAGGATGCCTCCCCAGGAATTGCCAAGCACATAAAAATTCGTGGAATCCGCCCCAATGGCTTTGCGAACCTGTTCCACCTCCTCCACAAAACGTTCAGTAGTCCAAAGGCTGCTGTCTGTGGGCTGATCGCTATAGTAGGATCCCAATTGATCATATTCATAAAACTCAAAACCCTGCTGAGGGAAAAAACTTTCAAAACATTCCATGTATTCATGCGTCATGGCCGGGCCACCATGCAGCAACAAAACTTTGATCCGGGGGTTATTTCCAAATCGCTTTGTCCAAACCTTGAAATTACCCACTGGCGTTTCAATGGGAATCATCCTTACGCCGGCAGCCTTTACACCAGTTTCACCGTAATCAAAATACTCTTTTACCGAAGGAAGGTTCTCGCTTTTGGAAGAATCAGAAGTGCCGCATCCCAGGAAAAGGATACAAAGTGGCAGTAGTTTCAGGTAGCGCATAACAAAATTTGAAATTGGGTAATTTGGAAATTTGTGGGTTATTTGCTTCTCTGTCTTAAATGTACACTTAATTGTTTAATCAATTGCCACATGAGAAAGAATAGTTGGATTGCCCCACTGCTTTGCTTTTTCTTATTGATTTCCTGTAGCAATAAAGAGTCGGTCGACCTGTTGCTCATCAACGCGAAAGTATATACCGTTGACTCAGCCTTTAGCGTAGCGGAAGCCATCGCCGTAAAAGACGGACGCATTGTAGCTACCGGTACCAGTGCCGACTTGCAGGGAAAATACGAAGCCAAAGAAACGGTTGACGCCGCTGGCCAGTATGTGTATCCCGGATTCATAGACGCTCATGCACATTTTATGGGTTATGCCCAATCACTGCAAAATGTGGACCTGGCGGGTACCGAAAGCTGGCAGGCCATTCTCGATAAGCTCCAGGAATTTGCAAAAACCCATCCCGAAGGCTGGATCACCGGAAGGGGATGGGATCAGAATGACTGGCCTGTGAAAGAGTTTCCCAACAATAGTGAATTGAATCGCCTTTTCCCCGACCGGCCGGTACTGTTGGGCCGGGTGGATGGTCATGCCGCCATCGCAAACGAAGCTGCGCTGACCATTGCCGGAATAAAACCCGGACAAAAACTAACGGGTGGAGATATTGAAGTCAAAAACAATCAACTCACCGGCATATTGATTGATAACGCTATTGACCTGGTGAGCATGCATATTCCTCCTTCCGACGAAAACAGCCTCCGCCTTGCTTTAAAAGAAGCGGAAAAAAATTGCCTGGCAATGGGATTAACAGGAATTGATGATTGCGGTTTGAATTATCAGACCGTAGAAGAAATGATGGCCATGCAGGATTCCGGTCAGTTGAAAATGCGTCTGTATGTAATGCTAAGCGATGCGCCGGCCAATTTTGAATACCTCGATAAAAAAGGAATCATCAAGACCGACCGCATGCATGTGCGCAGCTTTAAAGTGTATGGCGATGGAGCGCTGGGTTCAAGGGGTGCCTGCCTGCTGGAACCATATAGCGATCGTGCAGGTCATCATGGCTTCCTGCTGAGCCAGCCCGAGCATTTCGACTCTGTCGCTAACTGGATTGCGGCGCGCGATTTTCAAATGTGTACCCATGCTATTGGCGATAGTGGCAACCGAACAATTCTGAATATTTATGAAAAATACTTGAGGGGATCCAACGACAGACGTTGGCGTATAGAACATGCGCAGGTAGTAAACAGCCAGGATTTTGCAAAATTCGGTCGCAATAATATCATTCCTTCTGTTCAACCCACCCATGCCACCTCGGATATGTACTGGGCCGGAGACAGGTTAGGTAGTGAACGCGTGAAAGGGGCTTATGCCTATCAGCAATTATTGAAAGAAAATGGCTGGTTGCCGCTGGGTACGGATTTTCCAGTGGAAGACATTTCTCCCTTCAAAACTTTTTTGGCGGCTGTGGTTCGCAAAGACGCGAAGGGTTGGCCCGAGGGTGGATACCAGATGGAAAATGCATTGACACGCGAACAGACCCTCCGCGGTATGACCATCTGGGCTGCCAGATCCAATTTTGAAGAGAAAGAAAAAGGAAGCATCGAGGCGGGCAAATTCGCCGACTTCATCATTCTCGATAAGGACCTGATGAGCGTACCAGAAGCAGATATATTGAAAGTGAAGGTGCTAAAGACTTATTTGGGTGGAGAAAAACTGTTTGAAGCAGACAATAAATAAGAGTTTCCAACTATATATCCACATCACAGGTACCCATTTCTGTTTAGTTACTTAATTTTGCCGGATGATTAGTAGTGAGAACCGCATTATACAAATTGCGATCCTGGACCTTTATGACGGCCATGCCAATGAAGGCATGCGCTGTATACACCAGATCATCAACGACTGGTCGGAACAGATGCAGCAGCCGGTGCGGAAACAGGTTTTTGATGTGCGTCAGAAAAATGAACTTCCCGACAACAGTTTCGATATTTATATTTCCAGTGGTGGACCCGGTGATCCACTTTCCAGCCGATACGAAGACTGGGATATTGCCTGGTGCCGTTGGCTGAATGAAATGATCCGCTGGAACAGCAACCCTTCCAACAGCCAGAAAAAGCATGTTTTCTTTATCTGCCATTCCTTTCAATTAGCGAGCCGCTATTTCAACGCAGGTTTGGTGTGTAAGAGACGCTCCACGGCGTTTGGTGTATTTCCCGTACACATGCTGGAAGCAGGTAGGCAGGAACCCGTGTTCGACGGCTTGCGTGATCCTTTTTATGCGGTGGATAGCCGCGATTACCAGGTGATTCAACCCAATCACGATATGCTGCGCGACTCAGGTGGCAAAATTCTTTGTATTGAAAAGATGCGGGCCCATGTGCCTTATGAGCGTGCAGTGATGGGAATACGCTTCAATGAATTTATGATCGGCACACAATTTCATCCCGAGGCCGACGCCATGGGGATGAGTATGTATCTGCGAAGGGACGATAAGCGGCAGAACATTATTGAGAACCATGGTGAAGAGAAACTGAACAATATGCTGGAGCACCTGGAAGATCCCGACAAGATTCTCTGGACTTATTCCCATATTCTTCCCAATTTCCTGAACCAGGCTGTAGAAGATTATTGCCTGGCCTGAAACGGCATCAAATTATCCGTCCGACAAATTTGATTATTTGGTATTTTGAGGGATGAATTCAATTGAGCGCATATAACTTGTTGCGCCTATCCATCAATTTATCTGAGCATGGTCCCTCAAATTCGTCAATTACATAACGCTGGCTTTACACCCGAAAAATACCAGGCATTCTTAAAGGAACTGGACGCTGCCCATCCGGGTGCCATTGAATTTCGCGTGGCAGAAACGGCCATTTTTCTTTCCCGTGAATTTCAGGAGAAAATCTATGATGCCTGCGAGCATATTGTGGACAGGATAATGGCTCCCGACTTCAAATCATTAACCGACAGGGCCATTCCCTCGAATTTGAAAGTGCCAGGCGAATCAACACATACTCAGTTTATCGCTTTCGATTTTGGCATCTGCAGCAACGAACAGGGAGAATACGAACCCCAGTTGATAGAGATGCAGGGCTTCCCTTCCCTTTTTGCTTACCAGGTTTTGCTCGATGATGTGTATCGTCGTCACTTTCCAGTACCTGATAACTATGCAAGTTTTGCGGAAGCCTTTACCCGTGAAACCTATTTGCAGGAACTGAAAGAAATTATATTGGGTAAGCACGCCCCCGAAAATGTAATCCTGCTCGAGATCCTTCCTCACCAACAAAAAACCCGCATTGATTTCTATTGTACGCGCGATTATGTGGGAATAGAACCGGTTTGCATTACCGAACTCATCAAAGAAGGCCGCTCACTTTATTATATGCACAAGGGTAAGAAAACAAAAGTGCATCGCATCTACAACCGTGTTATCTTCGACGACCTTTTCCAGCAGCCACAGGACATCAGAGATAAGGGGAGTATATTTTTTGAAGAGCTGGACGTGGAGTGGTGCCCCCACCCTGCCTGGTTTTACCGGATCAGCAAGTTTACCCTGCCCCTTGTCCGGCATCCTTATGTACCGGTGACTTATTTCCTCGACAGCATTACGCAATTGCCTGCCGACCTGGAAAACTATGTACTGAAACCCCTGTTCTCTTTTGCCGGCCAGGGTGTGGTGATCGATGTTAGCGCCGACGACATTGCCGCAGTAAAGGATCCCGAGAACTGGATCCTTCAGCGAAAAGTAAATTATGCCGAAGCCATCCTGACTCCTGATCAACCCGCCAAGGCCGAAATCCGAATTTTTTATTTCTGGAAAGATGGGGCCGAACGTCCCTACCCCGCCAACAACCTGGCCCGCCTCAGCAAAGGAAAGATGATTGGGGTAAGGTATAATAAGGATAAGGAATGGGTGGGGGGAAGTTTGTGTTATTTTGAAAAGCGTACTACGTAATACGTATTACGTTTTACGTAGTACGTTATTAGTGCTGAGTTATAAGTGTTAAGTTATAAGTTTTAAGTAGCGTACCGTAAAGGAACTTGCTCTCCTCCTTGGAACAATTCAACGATTAAACGATTCAACGATTAAACGATTAAACAAATCAACGATTAAACGATTCAACAATTCAACAGCTACTCATGTCACAATACCTGATCGAACAGAAATCCAAATTGCTCGCTGCCGGCCTTACGGGTCATTATGTGCATGGGCAATCCATGACAATGGGTGTCGTAGAGATCGAAGCGGGTAGTCAGCTTCCCGCCCATCATCACCCGCATGAGCAAATTACCTATATTCTGGAAGGTGAATTGGACATGATGATTGGATCGGAGCAGGTAACCCTGAAAGCGGGAATGTATTATGTAATTCCCTCCAACATACCTCATGGCGCCACAGCGAAAACAGCCTGCAAAGTGCTGGATGTGTTTGCGCCAGTGAGAGAAGACTATTTGTGAATTTGGGAATTTAGTTTAGGGTTTAAGGTTTAGAGTTTAAGGTTTAAATCCAATTCAAAGACATTTCCGAATAAACTTGATGCTTTTGCAGTAGTCATTTATCTGCGTTCATCTGCGCCA
>JBIQMS010000039.1:0-45060 GCA_044463125.1 Terrimonas ferruginea | reverse complement strand
ACGAGGCCATTGCGAAGAAAAAGGTCTTGTAGCGTTGAGCTACGAGGCCATTCCCTTAGCGGGTTGCAAAAATAAAGGAAAAACCTTTCTGCACAAAATTGCCGGAAAATTCTTTTTTGGTTTTTTTCCACGGATGGCGCCCTGATAACAAAGGCTTTACTTAGCTTTAAAGCTTCACAATTCCTGATTCATATATGAAATTTACAGCCCTCCTGGCCTGTCTGCTTACAGCCGGCATTTGCCAGGCCCAACTCAAGGCCGACGACGTGCACAGCTTTACGCTGAAGAACGGCATGAAGTTCCTGGTCATCGAAGACTTCTCCATTCCCAATGCCAACATGTACCTGTTTTACAAAGTGGGTTCGCGCAACGAATACCAGGGCATCACCGGTCTTTCGCATTTTTTTGAACATATGATGTTCAATGGCGCCAAAAAATATGGTCCTAAAGAATTTGATCGAACGATGGAATTCAATGGTGGCGCCAATAATGCTTATACTACCAACGACGTAACCGTGTACACCAACTGGTTTCCTGCATCGGCCACCGAAGTAATCTTTGACCTGGAAGCCGACCGTATCTCCAGCCTCAGCATTGACCCGAAAATGGTGGAAAGCGAAAGAGGCGTGGTGATCTCCGAACGCAGCACAGGCCTGGAAAATTCTCCCTGGCGATTACTGATTCAATCCATAGAAGGACAGGCTTTTCAGGAACACCCCTACCATTGGCCCGTCATCGGCTATCTCGATGATATGAAAAACTGGAAACAGGAAGACCTGGAGCGGTATTTCAAAACTTACTACGCTCCCAATAATTGTGTAGTGGTAATGTCGGGCGCAGTAAAACATGCCGACGTAAAGAAGTGGGCGGAAACCTACCTGGAGCCCATACCAGCCCAACCCGCTCCCCCACCCGTTCATATTGTGGAACCTCCGCAAACTGGTGAACGCCGGATTGAAGTGCAAAAAGATGTGGCTTCAGCTTATCTCGGAGTGGCTTACAAAACACCGGCCAGCACACACGATGATTATTATGCGCTTACCCTGCTTTCCGATATTCTGAGCAGTGGCAATAGCTCAAGATTGTATAGCAGCCTGGTGGACCAGCAACAATTGGCCAGCACCGTTTTTGTTAATTATGGCGAAAGCTTTGACCCGATGTTGTTCGCGATATATGCGGTAACGGCCCGGAATGTGCAGCCCGAAAAACTGGAGAGTGCCATTTACGTCGAACTGGATAAAATCATAAAAGAAGGCGTAACCGAACTGGAATTACAGAAAGTGAAAAACAAGAAACTGATTGAGTTCTATAACCAGGTAGAAACCATCAATGGTAAATCCAATAACCTGGGTACTTATGAGGTGTTTTTTGGCGATTACCGGAAAATGTTTGAGGCACCGGATCGCTTCAATAAGGTTAGTGTTGCCGATATTCAACGCGTGGCTGAAACCTATTTCAAGAAGGATTCCCGCACAGTTGGCATCCTGAAGAAAAACACTGCTGAATAACCATCCTTTTTATCATTGAAGATTTTGATTTATGAAAAATAAAATTCTTTTCTTCCTACTCCTCCTACTTACCTGCGCGCAATCATCGCTAACGGCCCAGGAATATAAACTCCCCCCTTATCAGCAATTCAAATTAAAAAACGGATTGACAGTTTACCTGATGGAAAACCGGGAAGTACCCAAAGTAAATGTTTCCGTGATTCTACCGGGTGGTGCCATTTATGATGGCGACAAGGCCGGACTGGCATCCCTTACAGCAGTGGCACTGAAACATGGCACCAAAAACTACAGCAAGGCTAAGCTTGATGAGAGCCTCGACTTTATCGGTGCATCGGTCAATACTTATGCTTCCAAGGAATATGCCGGGCTTTCGGCCAGCTTTGCAGCCAAAGACAAGGATCAGGTTCTGGGCATTATCTATGAATTATTGACAGCGCCGGTTTTTGACAGCAGTGAATTTGCCAAGGAAAAGAAGCGTGTGCTGTTGCGCCTGGAGCAAAGCAAGGAAAGTCCGCGCTCAGTAATTGATGGACAGTTCGATAAGTTTCTGTATGGCGATCATCCGTATGGAAACTTAATCAGCGGTACTCCGGGAACCGTGCAACAACTGAACACGGATGATGTGGCCGCTTTCTACAAAAGCAATTATCTGCCAAATGAAGCGGCGATTTCCATCGTGGGCGATTTCGACAGCCGCGAAATGAAGGCTACCATTACCCGATTGTTTGGCCAATGGCCAAAAGGCCGGCAGAAAGTGGCTGATCCCGCCGCCGCATTAATTAGCAAACCCAAAGGAAACCGCGTTTTGCTGATTAATAAGGACGACGCACGCGAAACCACATTCTATATTGGCGCGCCCGGCATCAGTCGTAATAATCCCGATTATATTGCTGTTGACGTCATTAACACTTTATTAGGTGGCCGCTTTACTTCTATGCTGAATGACGAATTGCGGGTGAACACCGGCCTCACTTATGGCGCAGGCAGCCGCTTTACCACGCTCAAGCATGGTGGCCGTTTCATTATTTCCACTTTTACCGCCACGGAAACCAGTGAAGCCGCTATTGATAAAGCCCTGGAAGTATTGAATCGCCTGCACGAAAAAGGCGTGGATGAGCAAACCCTTACCTCTGCCAAGAACTATGTGAAGGGACAGTTTCCTCCTGATTTTGAAACCAGCGGACAACTGGCCGGCCTGCTCACCCAAATGCATTGGTATGGTTTCAACGAATCGTTCATCAATAATTTTCAAAAAAATGTTGATGGCCTTACCGTTGACAAAGCCAAAGAAATCATCGCCAAATATTTTCCCAGGGACAAGCTCCAGTTTGTACTGGTAGGGAAATCATCAGCCATTAAAGCCATAGCGGAAAAGTATGGGCCGGTGACGGAAGTGCAGATTACCGAGGAAATCAAGAAGGCATTCTAGCCCCGATCGTTTTTTTTGGAAACCAACTGTTGGTAGGGAATGAAAATACAGTTCTGGTCATTTGGCAAAGCGCATGAGCCCTATGTGAAGGAAGGCGTGGAATTGTTCAGCAAGCGTATTCAGCATTACTTCAAAGCCGAATGGGTGCTGATACCTTTGCCACGTAATGCCGGTATGCTGAGCGAAATGGATCTGAAGAAAAAGGAAGCAGCCATTATTGCCGATTGGCTGGAAAAAGATGATTTCCTTGTTGCCCTGGATGAGCGTGGCAAATTAATCAGTTCAGAAGGATTGGCGGAACTGATAGAGAAGAGATCCGGTGAAGCCTGCAAGCGACTGATTTTTCTGATTGGAGGCGCTTATGGGCTGGACGAATCCATTCTGCAAAAAGCCCATTTTCGCTGGAGCCTTTCAAAGCTGGTATTTCCGCATCAGTTGGTGCGCCTGATGCTGGCCGAGCAGGTGTACAGGGCCTGCACCATCCTTCGCAACGAGAAATACCATCATAAATAAATCCTATATTCGGCCGATAAGGAAAGCATTATGCAGTTGAGTATTACCCTTATTATAGTTGTAGTTACGGTATTGGTTTCGTTCAGCGCATTCAATAACCCCCGCATTTACGAAGACCTGATCTTTTACCCACCGGCCGTATCCAAACGCAAACAATGGTACCGGTTTTTCAGTTGTGGATTAATCCATGCCGATGGTATGCACCTGGCATTCAACATGATTTCGCTGTATATGTTTGGCGAATCTGTTGAGAAGATTTTTCTTGGCTTATTCGGTGTACAGGGAAAGCTCCTGTACCTGGCCATGTATGTGCTGGCCCTGTTTTTCTCGCTATTGCCAACCTATTTCAAGCACCGCGACAATTACCATTATCGCAGCCTGGGCGCTTCAGGAGCAGTGTCTGCGGTGATTTTTTCCGGATTGCTGGTTGCCCCCTACGTTACAGTAGGTTTCTTTCCACTCCCTCCCTTCATACCCGGATTCATTTTTGCCCCACTTTACTTGGGTATATCCATAGTCCTGGCCCGCCGTGGGCGCGATAATATTAATCATTCCGCCCATATTTGGGGCGCGGTATTTGGTATGCTGTTCACAATAATTTTGGGCAAGTTGGTTGCCGACCGCAATATCATTCAATACTTTATAGATGGTGTGGAGGCTTATTTGAGAGACAAAGGCCTGATTTGACAGTCCGGATGGGTAAAATCCGAAGGTTTTTTTTTGCGCATTAAAAGGAGATTCCCTACTTTTATCAGCGCAATTATCCGATCCCTCGAATACAACCAACACAAATCCTTTAATCCCCAGTTGTTCTACTGAACAAGGTTGTATTCAATATCTCTCGAATTTCCGCTGATAGCTGATATCCTCGTGGAAGGAACCACGAATCATCAATTATTTACCCTTTAAACTATCACACATGCGGAATTTTACACAAAGATTTTTGACTTTACTGGCGGCCGCCGCTTTCACCCTCTCGGTAAGCGCGCAATGCCCCACTCCCCAGGGAATGACGGCTACACCTCTTACTTTTGGTGGTAATTGCTTCATCCTGGTACAATTTGCGATCCCCAACTCCAATGTCAGCATTTTCAACGCCAACGGTTATGTGGCACAGGGTACGGCCAACGCGCAGGGAATTGTTGCCATCCCTTATGGTTGCGCCAACAACCCCATCACAGCTGTACTGTCACTTGGTCCTGGCGGTGAAATCTGCGATAACGTTAACATCTCGACTCCGGCCACGCTTCCCGTGAAGTACAATTATTTCCGTAGCGAGCTGGTAAGCAATGGTGTTAACCTGAAATGGGCCACTTCCTACGAGTTCAACAATCAGAAATTCGTTATTGAGAAGAGCCGTAATGGCAGCGATTACGAAGAAATCGGAACCGTAGCCGGAGCAGAAAACTCTACTTCTGAGAAAGCCTATCAGTTCCTCGACGCGAATTTCCGCCGCGGCGAAGCTGCTTTCTACCGCATTAAGCAGGTTGATTTCGATGGGCGCTTCGAATACTCCAAAGTGGTATTTGTGGACACACGCAACAGCGGATCTGATAAGGTGAAGATATTCCCCAACCCCATTCAGGGTAATGAACCAATCCAGATTTCTGGTATCAACACGGCCGACCTGAACAAGGGCAATATCCGGGTGTTCAATATGACCGGTAATGTAGTGGGTTTCAAAATGGCCGGTACCAATGCCATCCAACTGGATGAAAACACCCCCACGGGCGTATATATCATCCGCGTATTGGATCAATCCTTCCGCATCGTGAAGAAATAAGATCGCACCAAAACTAACTGCACAAAAACCAGCCTTTCAGGCTGGTTTTTCTTTTTGTCGGGAGAATGAAAGAATTCAAATTTCTTGATTATTCTACTGAGGCTTTGTCATTGAATTCCAGGAGATATACAGGTTCTTTTTGATTATTTACTTTAAACCGGTCATCGAGCCGAAGTCCGGGTAGCCACACAATCTTTCCCTGCATTTCCAATACCAGGATGCCTTCCCGCTTATGCGCCGGAACCTTACTATCCAGCAGGAAACGGGAGAGCTTTTTCTTTTTTCGCATTCCAAGTGGATAGAAATAATCGCCCGTTTTACGGGGACGCAGTAGCAATGGAAACTGTAGCAGGTTTTGAGGAATTAGTACTTTGTCGGGCCCCAGGTCAAGCTTCTCTGGCGCATGATCAAAGGCACGAATGGAAAATTCAAATGACCCAAAGGTCCAATTGCCCGCACCTTCTACGGGAATAATTTTATGCGTTTCGGCAACTATAGGCGAAAGTATCAACCAGCGTTGATGCCGGATAAGGCGGTGACTGGGAGAAGCTACATATTTTCCTGATTCGCTATCGAGCAAATGAAGAAGATCATCCATTTGCGAAGCACGAAACCCAAACTCACGGAGCAATTCAAAATAAACGGTACGCAGGGGTTGGGTGATGCGCAACAAATTCACCGGGATCCGCCACTCCTCCCCTTGCTTTTTCAGCAATTTCTTCCGGTGCGTTTCCAGAGCCTGCTGGTATAATACTTCCACTTCGCGAAACCGTTCCATATTCGAGATCATGTTCGCCTGTGCCCCCGGATGAAGTTTCCGAATTTCCGGCATCAGTTCGTTGCGCAAAAAATTGCGTGTGTAATCGCTGCTCTGGTTGCTGCTGTCTTCCACCCATTGTACCCCCTCCTGCTTCGCAAAAGCTTCCAGCCTTTCGCGGCTGGCAAAAAGCAGCGGCCGCACAATTCCTTCACTAACGGGTAGCATGCCCCGCATACCGCGAATACCGGTGCCTTTCACCCAGTTCATCAACGCTGTCTCAATATTGTCGTCTGCATGATGGGCAGTCAGTATCCAGGTTCTCCGATCTTTGTAGGAAGTTCTCAGGTCAGCAAACCATTGATAACGCAACTCCCGCGCGGCTTCCTGGGTCGATAGTTTGTGGGCCTTCGCATAATCTTTGGTAGGGAAGCGCGTGCAATGGAGGTGTATATTCCAGTTGGCAGCCAATTGGCGAACAAATGCCTCATCCCTGTCACTTTCCGCTCCCCGCAAACCGAAGTTTACGTGCATCCAATCCATGTCGTAGCCGGCATCGAGACAAAGCTTTGCGAGCACGCAGGAATCGAGCCCGCCACTGATGGCCAGCAATAATTTATCACCCGGGTGAAAAAGGTTTTCCCGTTGCACATATTCCGCAAATTCCTCTCGCAAATCTTTCATGGTGGGTGTTTGTACTTTACTCATCCAGCAATTGTTCCCGGGCCTGCCGAAGTTCGTTTATCATATGCGTATCACCGGTCTTTTGAGCCGCTTCTATGCCCCGTTCGATATGCTCCAAAGCCTTTTCCCGATTCCCTTTCTGCTCCCAGTATTTCGCCAACTGATAAAAACTGGGCACATAATCCGGATCGGTTTTCAGAGCCGCTTCGAAACAGGCCAGCGCGGCTTCATCATCGCCCCTACTTCGATATTCCATACCCAGGGCATGCTTCAAAAATGGATCATCCGGGCTTTCCCGCTCAAAGGCCTTCAACTTTTCAATCCGATCCATGTTGTATAAAAATTTTGTCTGAAATAAAAGGATTTTAGCCCGTCAAGACTTATCTTTGTTTAGTTGCATAAACAACTAACGCTTGTTTCTCAAGCCTATTTAAAACTATTGATGATGAAAATACTGGTTTGTATCAGCAAGACGCCGGATACCACGGCAAAAATAGCTTTCACCGATAACAACACGAAATTCGATGGTAATGGTGTACAGTGGATTATCAATCCTTACGACGAATGGTATGCCCTTGTAAGAGCCATTGAGTTGAAGGAAAAAGACCCCTCTACCATTCTGCACCTTGTAACGGTGGCAGGCGCTGATGCCGAGCCGGTGATCCGTAAAGCCCTGGCGCTCGGTGGCGATGAAGCCATCCGGGTAAACGCCGACAGTACCGATAGTTTTTATATCGCTTCCCAAATAGCCGAAGTGGCACGCAATGGCGGCTACGACATCGTATTTACCGGAAAGGAAACCATTGACTACAATGGCTCCTCCATTGGCGGTATGCTGGCCGAATTGTTGGATATGCCCTTTGTATCACTTGGCGCCAAACTGGAATGGGATGGCAGCAAGGCGACCATTACCCGCGAAATAGAAGGTGGTGAAGAAGTAAACGAAGTGGCTACACCTTTTGTGGTAAGCGCTCAAAAAGGTATGGCGGAGCAGCGCATCCCCAATATGCGTGGCATTATGGCGGCCCGAACCAAGCCCCTGAAAGTGGTGGAGCCCGTGGCGGTGGATGCTCTTACTACCGTTACCAGTTTTGGCACACCCCCACCCAAGGCCGGTGTGAAGCTGGTGGAGCCCGATAATGTGGAAGAGCTCGCACGCTTGCTGCGCGAAGAGGCAAAAGCGATCTGATGGCCGCTGTAAGCCAATACAAAAACCTAAGTTTTCCTTTAACCAACCTAATTCAATTTTGCTATGCCTGTTCTGATATTCCTTGACTCAGCCGATGGCCAAATAAAGAAATCATCCCTTGAAGCTGCCTGCTATGGCGCGAAGATCGCCGCCGACTCTGGTGATTCCGCCGAAGGCGTATTGTTGGGTACAACAACTGACGACCTGGCCGCGCTGGGGCGTTATGGCCTGAAGAAAGTGCATCATATTGCCGACGAAAGCCTGAATAAACTGGATGCCCAGGTTTATGCCAATGTGCTGGCCCAGGTAGTGGAGAAAACGGGAGCAGGTATTGTAGTGTTCTCACATAATCTCAATGGGAAAGCAGTAGCACCGCGCCTTTCTGCCCGCCTCAAAGCAGGGCTGGTGGCCGGGGCCGTGGCCCTGCCCGACACCAGCAATGGTTTCACCGTGAAGAAAAATGTATTTTCCGGAAAAGCCTTTGCGAATGTATCAGTGCAAACACCCGTAAAGATTATATCCCTTAACCCCAATGCCTATACGATCACGGAAGTTGAAGGCAGCGCGGAAGTAGCAAAGTTTGAAGCAACCATTCCTGCAGCCCGCGTAAAAGTAACCCAGGTAAGCAAGGCCGAAGGCGAAGTGCCACTTACTGAAGCGGAAATTGTAGTGAGCGGTGGCCGTGGATTGAAGGGTCCTGAAAATTGGGGAATGCTGGAAGACCTGGCCAAAACCCTGGGTGCCGCTACGGCCTGTAGCCGGCCCGTTGTCGATGCCCATTGGCGGCCACATCATGAACACGTGGGACAAACAGGCTTTGCCATCGCGCCCAATCTTTATATCGCCATTGGTATTTCCGGTGCCATACAACACCTTGCCGGCGTAAACCGTAGTAAGGTGATTGTGGTGATCAATAAAGACCCCGAAGCGCCTTTCTTCAAGGCCGCAGATTATGGCATTGTGGGCGATGCATTCGAAGTGGTTCCCCGCCTTACAGAAGCCATCAAAAAAATCAAGGGCCAATAAGCCATTGATACCGGTTCTTAGCAATTATTCCCCGCAGGCTAAAGCCTTGTGGATGCATGCGATTTTTAGCAAAATTCCTTAGTTTCGTGGGATATTTATGAAGAAAATAGAACTGGAAATAGTAGCCCTGTCGCATAGCATAACCCAAACCCATTCCTATGCCGTTGTGCTGGGCGAAGTGAACGGTTTAAGGCGCCTGCCCATTGTGATCGGGGGCTTTGAAGCCCAGGCCATTGCCGTGGCTCTGGAGAAGATGAATCCCAGCCGACCGCTGACGCATGATCTGATGAAGAATTTTCTGAATGCGTTCGCGATCGACCTTCATGAAATCATTATCTGCGATCTCCAGGAAGGCATATTTTACTCAAAACTGGTATGCTCATCAGAAAACGATACCATCGAGATTGATTCCCGTACTTCCGATGCCCTGGCCCTGGCCGTTCGTTTTGGTTGTCCCATCTACACATATGAAAATATACTGGAAAGTGCGGGTATATTGATGGAAGATACCGGCACTGGTTCCAAAAAGAAAAAATCGAAGCAGGAAGTGGTGGTAGAAGAACAGGGAAGCAGCACCGGACATGAAGACCTGAAGACCATGACACTGGAAGAACTCAACAGCCTGCTGAATGAAGTGCTCGAAAATGAAGATTATATACGTGCCATCGCGATTCGTGACGAGATCAATAGTCGTAAAAACGAGCGCTGATGGTATCGGCACCCTGCTTTTCTGAATAATCCCCATCGCGTGGTCATTTTTCCCAACGCCAAAATCAATTTAGGATTGCGCATTCTGCGTAAACGCGGAGATGGTTTTCATGATGTGGAAACCGGCTTCTATCCAATTCCACTTTGCGATGCATTGGAATTTCTACCCTCCACTACCGGTTTTTCATTTCAACAAACAGGCCGTGTACTTGATGTGGAGGCGAATGAGAATATCTGTGTTAAAGCTTGGAACCTCCTGAAAGCGCGCTTTCCCGGCTTACCCGACCAACAGATTCACCTGCACAAAGCCATTCCATCCGGCGCCGGTTTGGGTGGCGGCAGTTCAGATGCCGCGCATTTGCTGCAGGCACTCGACAAAAAATACCAGTTGTTTTCCAATCCAGACGAATTGGCGGAACTGGCCCTGCAACTGGGAAGCGATTGCCCTTTTTTCCTACTGAATAAACCAGCGATTGGAACCGGCCGCGGTGAGCAATTAATGCCGGTGGATATTTCCCTGAAAGGGTATCAACTCTTATTGATCAATCCTGGCATCCATATTTCAACTGCCTGGGCTTTTTCAAAAATACAACCGGCAACGCCCGCTAAAACAATTAAAATGGTTTTGCAGCAGCCTATCAGCAACTGGCCCCGGGAGTTAATCAATGATTTTGAAAAACCGGTATATGAAGCCTATCCGGCTATCCAAAACATTCGCGATTGGCTATATGAAAAAGGAGCCTCGTACGCGTCGCTGAGTGGCACCGGCAGTACCGTGTATGGTATTTTTAAAGAAGGTTCCATTCCCGATGCGGAAAACTACTTCCCATCCTCCTACAGTCTTTTTAGTACCCGCCTCTGAGGTTTGCTGCCTGTTTTTTTGTAACTTGCCATTCGAATGTTGAGCCAGCAAAAACATAAGGACCTTCATTTCCTTTCCCGGAATCTTGATCTGCTGAATCACTAAGTTTTGGCTTTCCAACTGGCACCCCGCCAGCTATGGGTAATTGTACCTATTGACTAATCAATCTATCCATTTTAAAAAACGTATTACGTAAAACGTATAACGTAAAACTTTGCATCATGATTACTTCTCTCCATCCTTCCCAATACTATCTCGATCTGGAAGATCAATACGGCGCACATAATTACCATCCCCTGCCGGTGGTGCTCGAACGCGGCGAAGGCGTTTTTCTATGGGATGTGGAAGGCAAACGATATTTCGATTTTCTGAGTGGCTATTCAGCCGTGAACCAGGGTCATTGTCATCCTGCCATCGTGGAAGCTTTTCGGGAGCAGGCTGGTCGACTTACCCTCACCAGCCGTGCTTTTCACAATAATTGGCTGGGTGAGTTTGCCCGATACATCCATGCTTATTTTGGATACGACAAGGTATTGCCCATGAACACGGGTGTGGAAGCGGTGGAAACGGGCATCAAGCTTTGTCGCAAATGGGCATATGAAGTAAAGGGTATCCCGGCCAATGAAGCGAAGATCATTGTATGCGAAGGCAATTTCCACGGCCGTACCACAGGAGTTATTTCATTTAGCGGTGATCCTTCTGCTACGCACAATTTTGGGCCCTATCTACCCGGTTTCATACGCATACCCTACAATGATCTGGATGCCCTGGCCAAAGCATTAAAAGAGCCTGGCGTGGCCGGCTTCCTTGTGGAGCCGATACAGGGCGAGGCAGGCGTGCTGGTACCCGACGAAGGTTACCTTGCCAAAGCCAAAGCATTGTGTATAGCCGCGCATGTTTTGTTTATAGCCGATGAAATTCAAACAGGGCTTTGCCGCACCGGCGCTATGCTTTGTTGCGATCATGAAGGCGTACGTCCCGACATTGTGTTGTTGGGAAAAGCATTGAGCGGAGGCATGATGCCGGTGAGCGCCGTATTAGCTGATGATGAAATCATGCTTACCATTGGCCCGGGCGAACATGGTTCTACCTATGGTGGTTCTCCCATTGCCTGCTGCACAGCCATGGCGGCATTGCAGGTGTTGAAAGATGAAAATATGAGTGACCGTGCGCTGGTTTTGGGCGAAAGACTTCGGCAGGGCCTCAAGGCTATCCGCCTGCCCATCCTGGGAGAAGTGAGGGGTAAAGGACTCTTGAATGCGATCGTGATCCAGCATCCCGATAAAGATGCGGCCTGGAATATTTGCCTTCGCCTGATGGAGAATGGGCTCCTTGCCAAACCCACGCATGGCGATAAGATTCGCTTTGCCCCGCCCTTGGTGATTACAGAGGAGCAGGTAGATGAATGTGTGGATATCATTCATCGACTGCTAAAAGCCTTTTAGCAAAAGAGCAATGGTTACCTTTGCGGCATGGACAGGATTATAGAAACGGCCATTGGAATGAGTGATGGGCTGATTGTGCCCCTCGCAGCCAGCGCCGGTATGTATGCGGCGGGTATGGAAGGCCCCATGATCCTGCAAAGCGGATTGGTGATTCTCGCGGGTGGCACGATGATCATGACATTAGGCGGGTACCTGGCCGGACGATCCGGTATTGAAAAGGATATTGTCGTGTACAGCAACACTGAACATGAAGACCCCGTGGCCGCAGAAGAAAAAGCGACCCGTCGATTTTTACAGGGACTTGATCTGGATGAAAAAATTCAGGACCAGGCCATCGAAGGCTGGAGACAGGAGCGGGAAGAATGGGAACGTTTTGTGCAGGAAGAAAAAGAATTAGCAGCAAAGCCGGCTTCTCATAAAAAACCGGCGCAAATGGCGCTGTATATTGGCCTTTCTTATCTCCTGGGAGGGTTAGTTCCCCTATTCCCCTATTATTTCTTACCCAAAGAGGATGCTTTTCTTTTATCGGCAACCCTTTCGATCATTTTATTATTCCTGCTGGGCATGCAAAAAAGTGTGGCGCTTGGATTGCCCTGGTGGAAGGAATCGGGTCGCTTGCTTTTGCTTGGAATTCTCGCAACTGCCGGCGCTTTCGCTACCGGCTATTATTTTTTTTGATTCCCTGATTCGGAAGGCATATCCGGAAAGAATACGGCAATTAGCATAGCGATGGAGGATATCAGGAGCAGATAGAGCCCCCACTGTTTTTCGGGACATTCCCCCCCACTGCATGCGCTGGTCTCAAAATAATTACGAAGCGTCCAGGCCAGGTGAATGGCCGCCACCAGCAGATTGGCCCGCTTGGCCCAAACTTTTGGTACAATGCTGAATACAATAAAAAGCGCGCAAAGAATCCAATGCAGGTAAGCCGGCTTTCCGAAATTGGTGCCGGTAGTTTCCACACCTGAAATGCTAAGCCCCCGGCTTTCAATAATCACCCATGTTTGAAAAGTGGCCAATATGAGTAACAGTGCCGCCAGGATACCAAACCATTTCAGATTACGCATGTGGCAAAAATACAATCTCCTCACCTATTTACAGCATGGTTCAAGCCACTACCCCACGTAAAAAAAGATGACGTTCCCAAAGGGAACGTCATCAAGAGAGAACTCACCCCTCTTTGGGTTAAAACTTGAATCCAAGGCTAAGGCTAAAGACACGATGTTTATTATTCTGATCCGAACTGGAATTGGAGCCAGACTGCAGTTTGGCAAGGCCTAATCCATATCCGGCAGAAATCACCAGGTTACTCGCTTCAATGCCCGCAATAGCGTTCAGACCATAATCGAAGCGGCGAACGATAAATGCTCCTGCACCTTCTTCGTCAGAAGTCAAAGGGTCATCATCCGAATATTGTATATCGCTGCTGAATTCGAAGAGGCCCTCGGCTTTAAACTTACCTCCAATACCCATAGCCACATAAGGACCAGCGCCAATAAAAAACTTGGATTGCCCTGTTGGCGTTTTAAACACCAGGTTAACAGGTAACTCAATATAGCGGGGATTAAAAGTGAGTTCCTGAAGATCATTCTCGAAACGAATTCCCTTGCTGGTATAAAGCAGTCCGGGTTGAATTGCGAGGAACTCCGTCAGGTTCAAATCGGCAATGATACCCGCATGAAAACCGGTGAGCATCCGGTTATCATCATAACCTCCTTCATCATTGTTGGAAATATTAGCGAAGTTGACGCCACCCTTTAAAATAGCAGCAGATTTTTGCGCGTAGCTGGCGCTGGCCAAAAGGCAAAACGCAGCCAGGATAATAGCATAGCTTTTCTTTTTCATAATTGTACAGTTTTCAGATTTTCGTGTTAATCAATCGGCATTCACCCCCTGTTATGCAAATAGGTTGCCAATCAACACGGGTATCAGACCCGGCCAACTAAAAAAAGTTTAACGAAAGAAAAATTTGCGTAGAAAATGGGGGAAAAAGCTTTGCTATTCAAGTAGTGCGGAAAAAAATCCCCATAAACTCAGGCTTTATTATACACTTTTATGACAGGCTCACGCAAATGGCGCGCTTTTTCGCTGGCATAATAAGCTATTGTTTCGGCGATCATAGAAGGTTGTACCCATCTTGAAAAGTCAGCATCGGGCATAGCGGCACGGTTCTCGGGTGTATCAATGGTTGAGGGAACAATAACACTGGTAACGATATCAGTGGATTTCGCTTCGGCATTCAACAATTCAGCCAACCGGAAGATGAGGGACTTGCTCAGGCCGTAAGCCACCGCTCCTTTCGTATCGTGCATTTGGATGCCGTTGCGAGCGGCCGTCAAAAAAATACGGCCAGCACCCTGTTGCTGCATTTGTAAAAAAACGGCCTGTGTAATAGTATAAGCCGTTATAAAATTCAACTGTATCTGTGACAGTATTGCCTGGCTATCCGTTTTCGCGAGATTGCCTGAAGCAAAGCCACCCGCCGTAGCCACCAATACGTCAATCGTATTGCCGTTTGCGACAATATCTTTGACTATATTCCGCACCTGGGCATCATCTGCCAGGTCAGCAATAAGAGTTGCATAATGGGGGCTATTATCAAAAGGGGTTGGGGTGGCCTTGCGTGCTACTCCCCAAACCCGGTATCCGCTCTCCAGGAAATGCCGGGCTACGGCTTCACCCAGGTTTCCTGTTACTCCTGTAATTAAACAGCTCTTCATGACGCATTATTTTGGTGACTGCTTTATGAAGTTACCAAAATAATGCCCATTGCCGCTTCTCTACTTACAGCAGTGTATTCCAACCATAGGGATCGGCGCTTTCGCACGTACGGATGGCAGTCAACTGATCGCGAAGCTGATACATGCGTGCGGTAGGACCCGGATCCGGCAAATCATAGCCGATGCCCTGGATATGAATATGACCGATTGGGGCTACCACCGCGGCGGTACCGGCACCAAAGGCTTCCTTCAGTTGTCCTGAACGACAAGCATCTTCCAGTTCCGCCACAGAAAGATTGCGTTCTTCCACCTTCCAACCCCTGTCGCGTGCAAGGGTTAGCAAAGAATCACGCGTAACGCCATCCAGTATGGTATCAGACTTGGGAGCCGTTACCAGTGTATCGCCCAGCACAAAGAGCAGGTTCATCATGCCAGACTCTTCCACCTGGGCATCAGGACCACCTGTTGTCCATATCACCTGGTCGAAACCCTCTGCGCGCGCGAGCTGTGTGGGATAAAAAGCGCCGCCATAGTTGCCGGCACATTTCACATAGCCCGTTCCACCCCTGGCTGCACGAACATATTCTGTTTCCACTTTTACGCGAATAGGTTTGGCAAAGAGGCCGGGAACAGGTCCGGTTATGATGATGAACTGGTATTCCTCCGCCACTTTTACACCAAAGCGGGCTTCACTGGCAAACATAAAGGGCCGGATATAGAGCGAGGCATCTTTGGCTACGGGTACCCATTGCCTGTCGAGGCGCAGCAATTCCACTAAGGCTTCGGTAAATAATTCTTCGGAAGGCGCCGGCATGCACATCCGATGCAGGGACGCCGCGAACCGACGATAATGTTTGTCGATACGAAAGACGGATACCTTTCCGTCTTTTGTAGCGAAGGCTTTCATGCCTTCAAATACAGATTGCCCATAATGAAGCGCCAGCATAGCCGGGCTAACGGTAATATCGCCAAAGGGCATGATTCGTCCTCTTTGCCATTCTCCATTTTTGAATTGAACCTTAAACATGTGGTCCGAAACGGCGCTGCCAAATTCAGCGGGACGAAGTGCATCGGGTGTCCAGCGCGATTGCACGCAGGGACTTACAGTAAAGCTGGAGCTAAGAACTTCCATATTCGTGTTTTAGATGGGTTGTAATATTTCTGAATAGTTTTCCTTCACTTTTTGCAGGGCCTCCTCCATGTCAATTTCCATTTTCACATTGGCGCGGGCATATACACCGGCTTCCACGGGCAAATGCCGGAATCCGAGTTGTTCGTAAAGTTGTATTGCGTTGGCATTTCGCGTATTGGAGTAGAGGACGATCTTTCGGGCGCCAAGAGCATGTGCTTTTACAAAGCTGGCAAGGCTGAGCTGCCTTGCGATCCCGCGCCTGCGAAAAGCCTGATCCACGGCCATCTTCGTAAACTCCACGGTATCATCCGATACCCAGCGAAGCGCCACGGTACCCGCTGGCGTGCCGGCCCATTCTGCCATCAGTATGGCACCTCCGGCGTCGAGTATGGCTTTGTCGGGGTTCTGCAGCACCCATTCGTCAACAGGTTCCATTTCAAACCATTCCTCAATCCAGGCCCTGTTGAAGGCCTCGAAGAATGCCTGGTGCCTGGGCTGATAATCTACAATCTGGATTTTATTCATGTGCTAAGGTTTCAGCAAAAATGCAAAGAGAATTAATGAGAAAACAGATTCAGAAATGCTATTTTTGACTATATCAGATTTTTGGAGCAAGGGCTGAGTCTTACCTAAAAAGAGCTATTTATGTCGAAAACAACAACCGCCGAAGCCAATCATCTTTATCTCCAGATAGCCGAAGGCCTGGAGAAAATGATTCAGGATGATGTATTGAAGATTGGCGACAAACTACCCTCTGTGCGTGTATTGAGTGAAGAATATGGCATTAGTACGGGCACCGCCTTCCAGGCTTATTATCACCTGGAGGGAAAGGGGCTGATTGAATCGAGGCCCAAATCGGGTTATTATGTGCGCTTCAATCAACGCCGGTTTCGCGACCTGCCGGAAGTGGCCAGACCCGATCTACTTTCGCACAATGTAACGGTGAAGGAGATGATTGAATCCATATATGGTGATATCGCCCACAACAACAAAAAACTCACCAACCTGGCAATGGCCGTACCCCATGTATCCCTGCTGCCCCTTGCCAAAATGAACAAGTCGGTGCAATATGTGCTTCGCAACCGTCCCGACCAGTGTATTTCCTATGCCCAAACCCAGGGTGATCCGGAATTGCGAACACAATTGGCCAAGGTCTGCTTTAACTGGGGTGGAAAGGTGAAACCATCCGAGATAGTGGTCACTAACGGTTGCCTCGAAGCGATTACCATCAGTTTGCGCGTGGTAACCCAACCCGGCGATACGGTAGCAGTGGAATCGCCCAATTATTTTGGCATATTCCAGGCTATTGAAAACCTGGGTTTGAAGGCGATTGAAATCCCCTCCCACCCTCAAACCGGATTGGACCTTGCCTACCTAAAGCGGATCACTTTGAAAAAAAGGCCGGCGGCTATAGTGGTGATTCCGAATTTCAATAATCCGCTGGGAGGCTGCATGGCGGACGATAGGAAAAAAGAACTGGTAGAATTCATCACCGAACAAAAGATCCCACTGATTGAAGATGATATTTATGGTGAATTGTATTTTGGTAAACAAAGACCCCGCACTTGCAAGACCTACGACCACCACGGCTGGGTGATCCATTGCGCATCGCTGAGTAAGTCGCTGGCTCCAGGCTATCGAATAGGCTGGATTGTGCCGGGTCGTTTCCTGGATCCCATTCGCCAGATGAAGCGAATGTTATCCATCAGCAGCCCCACCCTTACCCAGGCAGCCATGGCCCATTTTCTCCAAAATGGTCGCTATGAATATCACCTCAAGTTGTTGCGAAAAGCATTGCATACCCAATGTCTTCGCTACATGCAGTCCATCATCCGGCATTTTCCAGATGACACCCGTGTATCGCGCCCGGCAGGTGGCTTTGTGCTTTGGCTGGAACTAAACAAGAAAGTAAATGGCTTTGAATTGCGGACCAGGGCCCAGGAGGAGCATGTGGTGATTATGCCCGGGAAAGTGTTTTCCGCCAGCGGTCATTACGACAATTGCATCCGCCTTAGTTATGGCAAGCCCTTCGATCAGCAGGCGGAGGAAGGTATCAAGACCCTTGGAAGGCTGGTACATCAATTGGCCGGCTCCTGATTTTTCTTTTTTCGGAATAAGTAAAAGAGCGGAATTCCCAGCGCGGTGATCAACATGCCCAATAATGAATTCACTACGGGCTGGCGCCCTGCCAGGTAATTTTGTGTGTCGCTGATTAATGTACTTACAAAGTAGAATAATGTGAATCCCAGGAACAGGATGGGTACAAAGGGATAGCCCCAGACCCGGTATGGCCTTGGATGTTGTGGTTCTCTTTTTCGAAGGATAAAAAGCGCTACCGCTCCCATGCCATAAGCGATCCAGGTAATAAACACAAACATATCGGCCAGCATATCAAAACTGCCGGTTACAATAAAGCCGCAGGTCCAGATGGCGTGTAACCAAAGAGCATTACGCGGTGTACCCGACTTAGGATGCTCCCTGCCTATTGCCGCAGGAAAAAGGCTGTCGCGCCCCATGGCAAAGCTCACCCGGCTACAGGCGAGGATATTGCCGTTAACAGCGCCAAGGGTACAAAGCACAATCATGGCGGCAATGATATCGCCACTGGTATTGCCCCATGCCCGGGCAGCGGCATCGCGTGCCACCAGCTCAGAATCGGCCATGGCATCAATGGGTAATACATAGAGATAGGCCAGGTTTACCAGCATATAGATCGCCATGCAAATGAGCACACCCGCCAGCAGCATACGAGGAATATTCCGTCGCGGCTCATGGATTTCACCGGCAACAAATGTGATATTCCCCCAGCCATCGTAGGCATAAAATGCGCCGGTCATAGCCAATACCAGGCCACCCAGCCAGTTTTCATTTTGGATGATAATACTATCGGATCGCCAGTTTTGCAGATCTCCGTTGCCTGAAAAAAAGATACCCAGAATCAAAGCGCCAATCACCAATACTTTGAGTAAGGTGGAGAAAAACTGAAAGGCATTTCCGGCTGCCAGGCTGCGCGCATTGAGCCAACTCAGCAGCAATACAATGAATACAGCCAGCAACTTCACGCCTATATGATCCAATGGATAAAGCGTGCCGATAAACGGAATATCCCATCGCCATTTTTGAACGATTGCAGCATTGAACTCCGGAAGGTGCAGGAAGTGATCGGCATAACCCGCACATACAAATGCAATGGCGGCAACGGCAGCCGTATTGATCACTGCAAAAGCTGCCCACCCATAGAGGAATGCCCAAAAATCGCCAAAAACATGTCGAAAAAAAGCATAGATACCTCCGGTTTGAGGAAGCATGGCACCCAACTCCGCAAATACCAATGCGCCCATAAGCGTAAAGATGCCTGCCAATGCCCATACCAGGATCAACAATTCAGGCGACCCCAGTTGCGCTGCCATGGAAGCAGGTTTCATAAACAGACCTGAACCAATGATGCTACCGACAACAAGCGCCACTCCGGGCAGAAACTTTATTTTACGCAAACCCATTCAGGATTTAAAGATTCAAACAAAAAAAGCTTCATCCGAAGATGAAGCTTTCAAACTCATTTTTTCTGGTTTCAACCCGAATATTCCGGTAACATTTACCGAAACATACCCCCGGCCCGGATACGAGGTCTTTCCCGGAAGGATTAACAGATAAAAGGTAGGAAAATGGAGTCAGAACGGTGGAAAGAACTATGGTTGCAGGTCTAAGGTATATAAGAGTTCCCCCTTATGCAAGCAGATTTTTCAGATTTTTTTTCACATATTTTCCCGAATTGTGGAAAAACAAAAGCCCCCGCATTGCAGAGGCTTCATTTAGAAATAATTAATTCGTTGATACGTAGATTTACGATAAGGAACTTAGTTCTGCTGCACTTCTCGTTCAACTTATCAGGCATACATTTCTTCACGCAATGCCTTTACACGGCTATCTTCCAGGTACTCATCGAAACTGCAAAGGCGATCGATAATGCCTTTAGGCGTTAATTCAATAATCCTGTTCGCTACTGTTTGCATAAAGGTATGGTCATGGCTGGTGAGCAATACCACGCCTTTGTATTCGGTGCACTGTTCGTTAAAACTCTGTATGCTTTCCAGATCGAGGTGGTTCGTTGGCTGGTCCAGCAAAACCACATTGGGATTCTGCAGCATCATGCGACTGATCATACAACGCACTTTCTCACCACCACTCAGCACTGTGGTTTTCTTCATCACATCCTCACCACTGAAAAGCATTTTACCCAGGAATCCACGGAGGAAGGGCTCGTCAACATCGGTTACATGCGGGGGAACATATTGCCGCAACCAATCCATCAGGTTAAGATCCTCGGTGAAGAATTCACCGTTCTCTACGGGCAAATAAGCATGCGTAATGGTGGTACCCCATTCATAACTGCCTTTGTCGGCCTTTTCATTTCCGGTAACGATATTAAAGAAATTGGTCACGGCGAGCGGATCGCGGCTCAGGAGAGCAATCTTATCCGCTTTATTGACGGTAAACGAAACATCACTGAAAAGCACGCGACCATCCACCGACTTACTCAGCTTTTCAATGTTGAGTATCTGGTTACCCACTTCGCGCAGGGGCTGAAAGATAATGCCGGGGTATTTGCGATAGCTGGGCTCAATTTCTTCGATGGTGAGTTTCTCCAGCGCTTTTTTACGGGCAGTAGCCTGGCGACTCTTCGAGGCATTCGCGCTAAAGCGCGCGATAAAATCGAGCAGGGCCTGGCGCTTCTCCTCCACCTTTTTATTCTTGTCGCTCAATTGCCGGGCCATCAATTGCGATGACTCATACCAGAAACTGTAGTTGCCAGTAAAGATTTTGATCTTTTGACGATCCACATCGGCCACGTGGGTACAAACGGCATCGAGGAAGTGGCGGTCGTGGCTCACGACCAACACAATATTTTCATAATCTGCCAGAAAGTTTTCCAGCCAGCCAATGGTTTCAATATCCAGGCCGTTGGTCGGTTCATCGAGAAGGAGGATATCGGGATTGCCATAGAGTGCCTGTGCCAGCAATACCCGCACTTTCAGGTTCGATGGAATATCTTTCATCAATGACTGATGGAAGGATTCCTCCACACCCAATTCCTGCAATAATGTCGCCGCATCGCTATCGGCAGTATAGCCGCCCATTTCCCCGAATTCGCCTTCCAGTTCGGCGGCACGCATGCCGTCTTCTTCCGTAAAATCGGCCAGGGCATAAATCTGTTCCCTTTCTTTCATCACTTTCCACAATTCAGTGTGGCCCATCATCACGGTATTCAATACGGTTTCCTCATCAAATTCAAACTGGTTTTGTTTCAGGATGGCCATCCTTTCACCGGGAGTGATGGTGATGGTGCCTTTATTTGGTTCAATTTCACCGCTCAGAATCTTCAGAAAGGTACTCTTACCGGCTCCATTGGCACCGATCACACCATAACAGTTTCCTTTGGTGAAATTCAGGTTCACTTCTTCAAACAATACACGTTTGCCGTAGGCCAGCTTAAGGTCTTTTACACTGATCATTACCAATAAAGGTTTTGCTTTTGAATTGATGGCCGCAGTACGGTAAAACAGGGTTACCCATTTCCCCGATGCGGTTTTTCCAATTGGAGGCGCAAAGTTAGCCATTTTCAGCCGGAATCCCTGCCGGATGGCTATTAAAAAAGCCGATCCGGAGTCCCTGGCAGGCTCCGCATATGCGGAACCCGCTCAGGGACAGGGAATCAGCTTTAAACAGTTGTGATTAACTGTGTTAATACGCGATCAATACTTTTCCTTCCGTAATTTTCTTACCCGATCCATCTCCCAGCACCACATAATAAACTCCACTTCCGCTACCGCTGAGGTTGATGGGATGGAGTGTATAAGGACCTGTCAGGTTCAAAACACTGTAGTAAACACGGGCTCCTTTGGAATCATAAATAGCAATAGTCTGCCGTTGATTGTTCCATGCGCTGTTGTAATAGGAAACGATAAACTGGCCATTGTTTGGGCTTGGATAAATAAAGAGTCGGGTACTGGCTTCCGCATTCAATGTTAATATCTGCGACTCATTATTGCAGCCCGTTATCGGGTTCAGGATGGTTGCCTTGTAAGAACCCAAAGTAGTAACATTGGCAACATAGCTGGTTCCTGTTACACCCGGAATGGGGTTATCATTCCGCAGCCAGGTAATATTAAATCCACCCGGATCAGGAAGTATGGTTGCTGTAATCTGCGATGTTTGACCCGGTGAAAGGTTGAGTCGGGTTGCCGCCAGGGTCACCGTAGGTCTTGGATTTACGGTGAGCGTAGCCACTGCCGAAATATCCGGTGTTGTACAGATATTATTCGAAAGCAGCGCACGGTATTGGTGATTATTGAAATCGGGAGGCAGATTGGTCAGCGATAGTGTGCTGGTGGTTGCACCGCCATACACGCCACCATTGGCCACATTCTGCCAGCTATTGCCTCCATCGAGGCTACGCTGCCAGGCATAAATAATGCCGGCACCGGCACCTGTTACCGAAAAGCTCACATTGCCTGTTTCGCATTCCGCGATAGAAACAGGATCTGCTGTAACCACAGCAGGCACTACCACATTCAGGGTAGCGGCGCTTGATGCGGCCGTGGGAGCACAGGTACCATTGATCCGAACCCTGTACTGATTATTATTCTGAGCAGGTGCGATATTGTTAACAACATAAGTTGAATTGTTGCTGCTGCCAATATCCGTGAAGTTATTGCCTCCATCTGTGCTTACCTGCCATGTGTAATTGAGAGCCGTACCTGTTGCGGTAACGCTGAAGCTGGCATTGCTGCCCTCGCAGAGAGTTCGGTTTACCGGATTGGCACTTATTGCGGGCGCTTCCTGCGCGGTGAGCACCACTTCGTTCGAAATCGTGGTATTACATTGACCAATTACCTGTACGCGGTATTCATTATTGTTCAATCCCGAATTGACATTGCTGACGGTGTAAGCATTAGTGGTTCCGCCTGTTGCCACATTGCTGAAGCTGTTTCCTCCGTTGGTGCTCACCTGCCATTGATAGCTGGTAGCACCCGTGGCTGCTACGCTAAAGTTGGCATCGGTACCCACGCATACCGCTTCATCCAATGGCTGCGTACTGATGACCGGCGCGGCGCCATCCTGAATGGTAAATGTAATCTCCCTTTGGCGCACCTGCGCGCCTGCCGTACCTGTGATGGTGATTACGTAAGATCCATTACGCAGCGTGTTGGTGCCATTCAGGGTAACGGTAGAACTATTTCCCGGAGTTACGGGATTGGTACCAAAACTTACCGTGGTACCTGCCGGATTACCCACTGCAGACAAAGTGATAGGTGTATTGAATGAACCCAATGCCGTTGTACCCAGGGTAACGGCTGCGGATGTGGGTCCGGCGCAGGCTACAGAAGCGGGTGCCGGCTGCGAAAATTCAAATCCGTCAAGCGGAGCTGTTACGGAAAAATTCGCATTGCTGATGTCGAAAAAGATATTATCTATTGCTTCAATCTTGATCCTCGCCGTGCTGGTCAACCCAACCGGAATGGCGAGTTGCTCCGTGCCATCATTGGGTGTGCTGGCAGCAAGGGTGATGGGATAAGTGGCTCCACCATCGGTAGACATGGTGATCTTCACATTCGTCACATTGATGGGCGCCACATTTGTACCCGCCACATTCCAGGTAATATTCTGAAGCGAGCCTCCGGGGTAGCTCTCCCCACCATTCGGTGCGGTAACCAGGAAAGGTCCGGTAGCATCTACGGTATTCACGATAAAGTCGCCCGTGAAACCGCCACCATCGCAACCCGAGCCACCCGACACTACTCCACCGCCTCCGGCTCTATTGTCGCGAACAGTAACACGGAATTTCATGACCCTGCCCACTTGCGGAAGGGTTTCACCCTTTAAGCCGCCCAGTGTAGCGGGCGGGTTGTTGGGATAATTGGCGTGGATAACAGCCGTATCGGGAAAGGTTCGGCTACCCGTGGTTTTGGGAACGCGTGATTTGAACAAGGGTGCGGTTGCGCTGTTGGCTCCACCGCTCCAGGTAGTGGAGGGGCCAAGATCGAATTGCTCCCAGCTATAAGTTAGTGCGTCGCCATCCGCATCGGTTGCCGTTGCGGTCAGCGTGAAGGGCGTTCCCCTCGGAATAGAGAGTCCGTTGACAGGCATGCTCGTAATAACCGGTAAGGTGTTGCCGGTCGCGGTTGCCTGTCTACAGCTTGCGCCTCCTGCTTCCACAAAGGCGCTGATTTCGTCGAAACTAATTGAGTGAAAATAGGGGTCACTGTTTGGCTGAATATTATCTGTACCACAAATACCCGCATAGGCCTGGATAGTAGTTCCACTTCCCACTTCATAAGCGGTGGATGCATTGCGATTACCGCCACCACAAGAACTGGTAGAACTGTTGAACGTGTGATTGCCACCAAACTGGTGACCTATTTCATGCGCTACATAGTCAATATCGTAAGCGTCCCCAAAAGGCTGAGGACTCCCGGTGATACCTCTTGCTTTGGAAGCATTGTTGCACACTACGCGGAGGCCGGCCAAACCACCGCCTCCTGTGCTGAATGTATGACCGATATCGTAATTGGCTGCGCCAATAATGCTGTTGATTACGGTTTGGCTTTCATTGATCAAGGTACCCGCATTGTTATTACCATTGAATTGGTCAGTAGCGGGATCAAGGTATTCAATCAGGTTATTGTTGGCAACAAGAACCATGCGGATTGCCACTTCATTTTCATAAACGCCCACAACCCTGTTTACGGTGGTAACTATTGCCGCGTGCAGTTGGGCGGGTGTGTTGGCGCCCACGGCCTGTGCGTATTCGCCGGTACAGGCCACTGCCAGACGATAGGTATAGAGCTGTGTGCCGCGGCAGGCCGCGCCAATGCGGCCAGCCAGTTGTGGCACCATATCCGTTTCTGAAACACCGCAGGTAAAACTGGTAGCCTTGCGGTAATCGCGTGCGTAGTAACTGATATAATTATTTACATCGCCCCTTGCGTAAGGATCCACATAGATTCTCCCTCCAGGAGAAAGTATCTGCGCATGAAAACCATTATCGGGACTGTAATCCATTCGAATGGTAGCGGCCCGGTCGTCAATCCCCTGCCCATTAAATGTTTTAATGTCGGGAAACTTTGCCGCCAGAGCAGGCTCCTGTATACTGCTTTCCCAAACCCTGAATCGGGCAGAGCTGCCGTCGGGCATGGGCAATTCGATTACCTGTCCTTCGCCGCGATTTGTCAGTGTCTGCGCTTCGGCTGGCAATGACCAAAGGAAACTCTTGAGAGATGGCATATCAAAGGATACGGCGCTGTACTTTTCGGGAATAATAACCCGCTGCCCCGTAGATGGCATTGTGCCATTGGGTCGGGCGTTGGAAAAAAAGCGCTGTTGCGCCTGGACACTGTTGAAAGCGAGCAACAACAGAAGCCCGGCTGCAGCAATACGGTAGAATTTTCTCATACTTTCAGTTATGGTCTAAATGATGGTAACCTCCCTAAATTTAGCAAATGTTCGCAATCCCGCAAGTTTATTGAAAGATTACCGGATGAGCCTGCGATGGGGGGCTTTTTACGATTACATTATCCTGAGCGCTGTATGCATATAGGAGAATGGAAAATTGAAATCTAATTAATTATTTCTTAGGAATTTATCATCTGATTCATTCGAACAAAAAAGCTGCCGGCAAATGCCGGCAGCTTTTTTGTTCGAATTTTGAAGGGAAATTAATAACCCATTCCGCCCATGTCGGGAGCGCCATGTGCATGGGGAGCTTCCTCTTTTTTGGGCTTGTCGGCAACCACACACTCGGTAGTGAGCAGCATACCGGCAATAGAAGCGGCATTCTCGATAGCGATACGAGCCACTTTGGTCGGGTCAATAACACCCGCCTTCAGCATGTTTTCGTATTCTTCCGTGCGGGCATTGAAACCAAAGTCGGCCTTGCCTTCCCGCACTTTCTGAACCACGATAGAACCTTCGATGCCAGCATTGGCTACAATCTGACGCAGGGGCTCTTCGAGCGCGCGCTTAACGATTGCGATACCGGTATTTTCATCTTCGTTGATACCTTTAAGTTTCTGCAATGAGTCCACGGCGCGAATGAAAGCCACACCACCACCAGGAATAATACCTTCTTCCACGGCAGCGCGGGTTGCGTGCAGTGCATCATCCACACGATCTTTCTTCTCTTTCATTTCCACTTCTGTAGCGGCACCTACATTCAGAACGGCTACGCCACCGCTCAGTTTGGCCAGGCGCTCCTGCAGTTTCTCTTTATCGTAGTCTGAAGTAGTTACTTCAATCTGCGCTTTGATTTGGTTGATGCGGGCATTGATATCTTCTTTCTTGCCTTTTCCACCAACAACTGTAGTATTGTCTTTATCGATGGTTACGGAAGCGGCTGTTCCCAGGTAGCTGATGTCAGCGTTTTCCAGCTTGTAGCCCTGCTCTTCAGAGATCACGATACCTTTAGTCAGTACAGCGATATCCTGCAGCATTTCCTTGCGACGATCACCAAATCCGGGAGCTTTAACGGCAGCCACTTTCAGGGTACCACGCAGCTTGTTCACCACCAGGGTAGCCAGTGCTTCTCCTTCCAGGTCTTCAGCGATGATAAGGAGCGGACGACCAGCCTGCGCTACTTTCTCCAGGATGTGGAGGATATCCTTCATATTGCTGATCTTCTTATCGTAGATCAGAATATAAGGATTCTCCAGTTCAGCTTCCATCTTCTCGCTATTGGTTACGAAATAGGGAGAGATATAACCGCGATCGAACTGCATACCTTCCACTACCTCGATACCTGTTTCAGTACCACGGGCTTCTTCTACAGTGATTACACCTTCTTTACCCACTTTCTTCATCGCTTCAGCAATCAGCTTTCCGATTTCAGCATCGTTGTTAGCGGAGATAGTCGCTACCTGCTGAATCTTGCTATTGTCGTTGCCAACAGCCTGAGACTGGCTCTTAAGGTTTTCCACTACTTGCACAACAGCCTTGTCAATGCCACGCTTCAGGTCCATGGGGTTGCTTCCGGCAGCCACCATTTTCAGACCTTCGCTGATGATAGACTGGGCCAGTACGGTAGCGGTAGTAGTACCATCACCGGCAATATCTGCGGTTTTGGATGCTACTTCTTTCACCATTTGCGCGCCCATATTCTCGATGGGGTCTTCCAGTTCAATTTCTTTGGCAACGGTAACACCGTCCTTGGTAATGGCAGGTGCCCCGAATTTCTTTTCAATTACCACGTTGCGGCCCTTGGGTCCAAGGGTTACTTTCACGGCGTTGGCCAGTACGTCCACACCGCGTTTCATCTTATTTCTTGCTTCAATGTCGAAGAAGAGTTGCTTAGCCATATTTAATCAATTTGTTGATTTGAAAAATTTGTTGAATTCGTGTTGGGGATCGCCCAATTTATTACACGATAGCAAGAATATCGCTCTCGCGCATGATCAGATAATCCTGACCATCGATTTGGATTTCGGTGCCGGCATATTTGCCATACAGTACCGTGTCGCCCGACTTAACAGTTACAGGCTCATCTTTTTTACCGGGACCCGCTGCGATTACCACACCGCGCTGGGGTTTTTCTTTGGCGGTATCGGGGATGATAATACCACCAGCCGTTTTTTCTTCGGCAGCAGCCGCTTTCACAATTACCCGATCATGAAGTGGGGTAACATTGACTTTCTTAGCCATAATTGTATCGATTTTGTGTTTTTGTGTAATAGAATCCTTCACCAACCCCGACATCCAGTATAAGTCAGGGTTCCTGTGAGAGGACGCCAAATGTACACGAATAATATGCCACATGCCGAAAAAGGCCATTTTTTCACGTTTGGCGACCAGGCTGGCTGAAAAAATTGCACTTTACTTTTAACTAAGGACAATTTTTCACAAGTTTGTGACGTATTAATGGGTCGCCTGCAACCAGTTTGGCCTGCCCAAATCCAAAACCTGAAGAACCACATGAATAGCTCTACCTTCTGCTTTCGACTGCTGATAGTCGCTCCCCTACTGTGTTTCGCCAATTTCGCCAAGGCCCAGCAACTCTGGAAACCGGCCCGGGCCAATGCCGGGGCTGCATTTTTCCAACGCGATCAAACCGCCATTCCGGCCGAGGGACAGTTTGCCCTGCTTGAACTAAACCCCACCGAACTCAACCGCCGTATTGGCAGCGCCCGGACATTCCGGAACCCGCAAGGGCAGGCCGTAAAGCGTTTTGACCTGGACCTGCCAATAGCGAATGGTGAAACCCTGGTAGCCGAGGCCGAGGAATCTTCCATTGTTAGCCCAGCCATCCAAAGCCAGATACCGGAATTGCAGACTTATTTGTTGCGGAACAAGCAAACCCGGAGCAGCATGGGCCGGATCAGCATTTACCGTCAACAAATAAGTGGTGTCATTTTTACGGCCAATGGCAGTAGCTATATTCATCCCCTGAATCAAACTGAGGGATCCACCCATATCACTTATTATACGAGGTCTTTGCAAGTACCACAGGCCGTTCAGTGCGCTTTACAGGAAAACCTGCCGGAAATTAAAACAGGAGGCGTTGCTGGTAAAACCAATGCAGGCGACTGTCAATTACGGACCTATCGACTTGCCGTGGCGGCCACGGGTGAATATTATCAATGGGCGGGAAGTTCTCAGGCAAATGCCCTCGCATATATTACTATCTCTATCAATACTGTCAATGCCATTTATGAAAGGGATGCAGCCATCCGCTTTACCCTGGTAACCGATAACAGTATTATTTATACCGATCCGGCAACAGATCCCTATGGCGCTGCTTTAGACGCCACCCTCCTCACGGCCAATGATAATGCGACTGACCTGGCACTGGGCAGCGGGAACTATGATATTGGCATTGTATTTAACGATGGATGGAGTGGCGGTCTTGCGCAACTCAATTCAGTATGTACCTCCAGCAAAGGTCGTTCAGCAGCCGGTATCACATTCGGAACGGGAGCCAACCCTTCGCCTGGTCCACAGGGTCCGGTTTTTGATGCCACTGTGGCGCATGAAATAGCGCACCAGTTTAGCGCCACCCATACGATGGCTGCCAACAATGGTGGCTGTTCCGGTAACAATACCGCCGCATCGGCATGGGAGCCCGGTGGCGGTTCTACCATCATGGCATATGCCGGCACCTGCTCGGGTAATGCCTACCAGTTCAATTCCGATTTGTATTTCCATGCCGGTAATATGGCCCAGATCAGCAGTTATGCCACCCTTGGCAATGGCAATACCTGCCCCATCATTACCCCCCTGGCCAACACCGCGCCGGACGTAACTGTGGCGGCTACGAGTTATACCATTCCGGTTTCCACACCTTTTTTCCTGCGGGCCTCCGGTACAGATGATGATGCCAACAGCCTCACCTATACCTGGGAGCAAATGGATGCTAACCTGGTAACCCCTGATCCGCCCGATGCCACGGCCACCAGTGGCCCGAATTTCCGGCCCTTTCCTCCTTCAGAAGAACCTATCCGCTACCTGCCCAACCTGAACGCTGTGGTATCGGCAACAGCAACACCCTATGAAGTGCTCCCTTCTGTATCCCGTACGATGAATTTCCGGGTGACTGTGCGCGACAACGCGGCGGGTGGTGGCTGCAATGTGCAGGAAGACGTGAGTGTAATAACGGATGTTGCCGGAGGCCCCTTCACCGTTACCTCGCAAGCAGCTCCTGTTAGCCTCACGGCCGACGGTACCAATAGCTTTACGATCAACTGGAACGTGGCGGGTACCAATGCCGCACCTTTCAATACCAGCCAGGTGGATATTCTTTTCTCCGCCGATGGTGGAGCAAATTTTAATTACACACTTCTCGCCAATACAGCCAATGATGGAACTGAGACCATCCTGGTGCCCAATATCCCCACGGCAGCCGGGCGCATCATGGTCCGCGCGGTGGGTAATATTTTCTATAATGTGAATGCGGCGGCTATCAGCATCAGCTCCAGCTGCGCTGCAGAAGGCGCCACACTTGATCCCGAAGAAAGTGTAACGGCTACTCCGGGTTCAGCTTCCCTCAACCTCAGTATCGCGCCCAATTTTGGCACAGTGATTTTGCCAACCAGCGGCGCGGAGCTCACCAATAGCGACCCCGCCACCACCTTATCCGTTTACAGCAGCGTGAGCATGGGCTGTGTAACATTTGGTAATGAATTCCGCTACGATACCTACAGCTTCCAGGTGAATGTATCGGGTAGCTATACCATTCAAAAGTCGGGTGGCACTTATATCATGAATTTGTATTCAGGAGATTTTAACCCCTCCTCCACCTGCGATGGATTCATTACTTCGAATGGAACTTTCAATGGCTCATCCGTTAGTATCGCAGGCAGCATCACCGCCAGCCTGGTGGCCGGTGTGCCTTACACCCTGGCGGTGGGCAGCTTCAACAGCACTACCCCCACCAAACCATTTGCCTATACTATTTCGCTGAACAGCGCACCTCCCGGCGGTAACCTTTACAGCGGCTTCCCCGATCCGGGTGCCGGATTCAGCTACGCCTATATTGTCGTTAACAGCAGCACAGGTAATATCGTGGAGATACTGTCGAATCCCGATCTGAGTAATGCCGCCACCTATGCCAGTGGAGTGTACACCGTGTACGGATTCTCCTACGAAACCGGCAGCTTCAGCTCCGGCGACCTGGATGCTTACGAAGGTGGCCCCTTCACCGCACTCAGCAACGACATATTCAGCGACCCCGCGGGCAGTTGCGGAAACCTGAGCAAGAATGAAGTGACCGTCAATATTTTTGGCGTTTTACCTGTGGAGATGCTACCCCTAACCGCTCAGGCTGAAGGTAGCCAGGTGCGTTTGCGCTGGGCTACCGCACAGGAATTCAACAGTCTGCGTTTTGAGATTGAGCGGTCGATGGATGGAAGGCTATTCGCTCCTATCGGCGATTTGCCCGCAGCAGGAGAAGCTACCAGCCGTCGTGATTACCAATGGCTCGATCCTGCTCCGGAAGCAGCAGGCAATTATTATCGGATAAGCGCCGTAAGCGCCGATGGATCGCTGCAATACAGCAATATCGTTTATGTGCGCATACTGCCGGATCGGTTCAAAGCCGGCTTCTATCCCAACCCGTTTGCTAACCAAACACAGTTACAGGTTGATATGCCAGCGGCATCCTCCCTTCGTATGCAGGTATACAATTCTTCCGGTCAATTGATGAAACAAGTGCGATGGCAATTACCGGCGGGACAGCATCGCCTGCCCATCGATTTGTCGGGCCAGCCTTCAGGAACATATTTTGTATCGCTGGAGCTGGATGGGGAGAAGCGGTTGTTGAAGATAGTGAAGAAGCCTTAAGACGTGAATCGTGAGGCGTGAATCGTCTGCCGAGTAGATTGTGCTTTATGGTGCCAGATATTCAAAATAATTTCTGCTACCTACAAACTCACGCCTCACGCCTCACGATTCACGATTCACGATTCGCAACTCAAAACTTCCTATCTTTGCCGCCGCAAACAGTTCTTACTTACATATGATCAGCAGAAGAAATATCCGGGTGAAAGTGATGCAGACCCTCTACACGATGGAGGCGCTCGATGTGGCAGCGAAACCCGGCGAACCGCAGAAAGTATTGCAGCAGCATTTTGATCAAACCCGTTCCCTCCTCGTTTACCTGAACTGGTTCCTGGCCGAAGTGGCCCGCTATGCCGAAACAGAAGCGCATAAACGCGCCAGCAAACACCTCCCCAGCGCGGAAGACCTGAATGTAAATACCAAAATTGCCGGTAATGAAATTCTCTGGAAAATGCTGGAGGATGGTGAATTGCGGGAAGCTTTCGAAAAAGAGAAACCCGGATTAAGAGCAGACCGTGAACTGATTCGCCGGACTTATCAGCAACTGGTAGCCACTCCTGAATACCAGCAATATATTGCGAACCCGGCCCGCGAAAAACAGGAAGAACGCAAGATCATGGAGTTTATCCTGAATGATCTGCTCCTGGCGAATGAATCATTTATCAGTCATATTGAAGAGCTCTACAGCAACTGGGATGATGATGCCGAAATGCTGATCCAGTTAATGGGTGCTTATATTCACAAAAGCAGCCATTACGATTTCAAAAATCTGCTGACACCCGACAAAGCGATTTTTGCGAAGGAATTGTTGAAAACGGTGACCGAAAAAGCAGAACACCTCCAGAGCATTATTATTCCCAAACTCAAAAACTGGGATCCGGAAAGAATTGCGCAGCTCGATATGGTGCTGATGAAAATGGGTGTGTCGGAATTCCTGTATTTCGAAACCATTCCACCCAAGGTTACCATCAATGAATATATTGACCTGGCCAAGGAATACAGCACCGCTCAAAGTGGACAGTTTGTGAATGGTATCCTGGATAATATTCACAAGGACCTGGTGCAGCAGGGCAAGATGGTGAAAGTAGACTATAAAAAATCCTGAGCAGCCATTCTACTGCCATTTCTTCCACAAACCTTAACTTTGAAAGCTAAACAGCATTAAATTATGATGACGAAGAGACTTCTTTTCTTCTTTTCCGTTTCAGGACTGCTGCTGGGATGTATGTCATCGGACCAGCGCTCAGATAGTAATGCCCCCAGCCTTACAGCCGAAGAACGCAAAGCAGCTATGGCTGATAGCAGTAGCTATACCACAGTGGAATGGCTCGATGGAACTTCGCAGGACCTGGGCAAAGTGGCGGAAGGTCAGGTAGTGGAAGTGAGCTTCCGTTTCCGGAATGCCGGTAAAACCAACCTGATTATCGAAGATGTGAGCGCGGGTTGCGGCTGCACCGTTCCCGAAAAACCAGGCCGACCTTACGCACCGGGCGAAGAAGGCGTGATCAAAGCCAAATTTGACAGCCGGGGCCGTAAAGGACCGAATGATAAATATGTAACCGTGAAAGCCAATACCAATCCTTATCGCGATCATGTATTGAGCTTCAAAATTCAGGTAACCGAATAATCTATAAACAAGCAAGCATGAATTACATTTATTTTCTACAGACGAGCGGGCAGGGTTCAGGTGGTATGGGTACTATTCAACTGGTGATGCTGGGTGCCATGATCCTGGTATTCTGGCTGTTCTTTATTCGTCCACAAGCCAAAAGGGCCAAGAATCAAAAGAAGTTTATTGAAGACCTCCAGAAAGGCGATCGCATCGTAACCATCGCGGGAATTCATGGTCGTATTAATAAGATCAATGATGATGGAACCACACTTGAAATTGAAGTGAGCCCCGGCAGTTACATCAAAATTGAAAAATCGGCTATCAGCATGGATTGGACGGCAGCTTTGAATAAGGCAGCCACAGCAGAGAAGAAATAAGCAATCGAAAATATTTTTTAGAGGGCGGCCCATGGCCGCCCTTATTTTTGTACAGAAGCCTGCCTGACTGGCCTAAATTCAAAACAGAGAATCAATGCCCTTACGTGTAGGTATAACCGGCGGAATTGGCAGCGGTAAGTCAACCGTGTCGCGCATATTCGAAGTGCTGGGCATACCCGTATATTACGCAGATGCCGCCGCGCGTAGACTGATGAATGAGGACACTTCGCTGCGGGAAGAGATTGTGAAGGAATTTGGACCTGAAGCCTATCAGGGTCATGAGCTCAACCGGGCTTTTATCGCCAATGTCGTTTTCAACAATCCCGAAAAGCTGGCCCGGCTCAATGCCATCACCCACCCTGCGACGATCCGCGATGCGGAAATCTGGATGCAGCAGCAAAAAACCCGCTATGTTCTAAAAGAAGCCGCGTTGATCTTTGAATCCGGTTCAGCCGCCGGATTGGATTACGTAATTGGGGTTTTCGCCCCGGAAGCCCTGCGCATTCAGCGTGTGATGCAAAGGGATGGCATCAGCCGCGAACAGGTAAAGCAACGCATGGACCGGCAGATAGAAGAAACGGTGAAAATGAAACTCTGCGACTTTGTGATTCGAAATGATGAACAGGAGATGCTGATACCGCAGGTGCTAAAACTCCACGAGTACCTTGATTCCCTTGATTGACCTTGATTGCCTTGATGGCCTTGATTACCATGATTACCTTGATTACCCTGACGGGCCTTGATTACCCTGACGGGCCTTGATTACCCTGACGGGCCTTGATTACCCTGACGGGCACTGATTGCCTTGATTGACTTCATGGTCCTGAGAGGCGTTAGCCTCAAAGTCTTTGAATTCCTTCTGCACGTTAGTGCTAATAATCAAGGCTATCAGGCTAATCAGGGGTATCAGGAGCGTCGAGGTAATGATGCAAGCCAAACCATTGCTATCCCACTTAATACATAACTATAAATCATGGGGTCGGTCCAGAAATTCCAATCAACAAGCAATGTCTTTCCATTCAATAGTACAAGATCAGTGAAGGCGATCATAAGTGGGATGATTATTGAAAATATTATTCTTCTGGTACATCTATCCTTTACGTAAAACTGTAGAAAGAAAGTGAAAAGCCAGAAAAAAAGAAATGCCGGGATGGAGAAATAAAATCCAAAGATGATGGCCAAAAGCATGATTTCGAATAAAACATTACCATCACTACTGTCTCTAATCAATTCTGTAAGGGAGAAGAGAATACTACCAAACACTATACAACCCGCCCATACTTTGAGCGAGTACATGCCCATTGTGGGGGTAGCTGATTGATCACTTGCAGTATCGATATATTTTGTCCGTGAATCCAGGACATCAAATTAAGAACTATTTCAATGCTGCTAATGCGCTTTTAATCCTCTTCCAGGCTTCTTCAATTTTTTCCATGCTGTTGGCAAAGGAAAATCTTACACATTGCGGATCGCCGAAGGCTTCGCCCATTACGGATGATACATGGGCGGTGTTCAGCAGGTACATACAGAAATCGCCGGAAGTATTGATCGTTGTTTTACCATCTGATTTACCGTAATAATAGCTGATGTCGGGAAAGATATAGAATGCTCCGTCGGGTTCCGAACATTTGATGCCGGGTATTTCGCTGACCAGTTCCAGTACACGCTTACGACGACGGGCAAACTCCGCCACCATCTCCTGAGTGGGTCGCAGGTCGGTGGTAAGGGCCGTAACGGCTGCTTTCTGGGTTATGGAGCAGGTGCCGCTGGTAAACTGTCCCTGCAATTTTTCGCAGGCTTTTGCGATGGCTGCATCGGCAGCAATATACCCCAGGCGCCAGCCCGTCATCGCAAAACCTTTGCTCAAGCCGTTCACAATAATCACACGATCCTTAATATCCTCAAACTGCGCGATGCTTTCATGGCCGCCTTTGAAATTGATATACTCATATATTTCATCGGAAATGATGGTGATCTGCGGATATTTCCGGAATACATTCACCAGTTCTTCCAATTCCTGCTTGTTGTACACAGCACCACTGGGGTTACAGGGGGATGAAAACAGGAATACATTCGTATGGGGTGTAATAGCCGCTTCCAGTTGTTTCGCGTTTATCTTAAATCCGCTGTCGGCCGTGGTCTTGATTTCTACCACCCTACCCCTTGCGATCTTCACGAGTTCGCTATAAGTAACCCAATAAGGCGTGGGAATAATCACTTCATCATTTTCATCCACCAGCGCGAGAATGGCATTGGCCAGGCTTTGCTTGGCACCAGTGCTCACTACAATATTCTCCGGCTTATAATCGAGATTATTATCCCTTTTCAATTTCGCACAAACCGCTTCGCGCAGATCAAAAAATCCGGGTACCGGTGTATAGTGGCTCCAGTTATCGGCTATCGCTTTCACGGCCGCCTGCTTGATATGATCCGGGGTATCGAAATCGGGCTCACCCAAACTCAGGTCAATTACATCAATACCCTGGGAACGCAGCTCCCGGCCGAGCTTGGCCATTTTCAAAGTCTCTGGTTCATTGAAGCGCTGCAACAGGGAGGAGAATTGCATTTTTGAAATTATTTAAATAATTAATGGTTTTGCGGCAGCGAAGTTAAGGAAACTGGGGAATTGTTGGACGTATTACGTATTACGTTCTACGTTTTACGTAGTACGTAGGGTTAAGTTATGAGTATTAAGTATTAAGTATTAAGTTTTAAGTTTTAAGTTTTAAGTTTTAAGTTTTAGGTTTTTGGTTTTTGGTTTTTGGCTTTAAGGATTCTGCATCTGCGCATTTCTGTGGCAATCTGCAGAAAATCCATCTGCATTCAATCCAGCACAGTGAACGGGAGAGTTATCCAGAAGATGAGCGCCGATTTTTCGGCGACGAAAAAGTCTTCTCCATTAAACCTTAAACCCTAAACCTTAAACCCTAAACCCTACTTACTACTCCCTATTTTCTACTCTCCGCTCGCTGCTCACAAAGCTATAGTATTAATAATGAATAACTTAGCCTCAAAACAAATCCGCCGGGTGCTATTTTAAAGAATGGGCGAAAACACTATCTTTGCCGTCCTTTAAAACCGTATAAAGCGCTGCCCTCCAGAGAATGGCCGGTAGCCAAATCAAGAAAATCACAACAACGTATGCAACTGAAAGGTTTGGTTCGATTCCTGACGATCCTGCTGACCGTGTATTCTCTTTACATGCTGTCATTTACCTGGTTTGTAAACCGGCATGAAAAAAAACTGGAAGCCAGCGCTAGGGAATATGTAAAGACTAATTATCCCGATGCGAAAGGTGAACAATACGACACGCTTTACAACGCGCGCTTGCGCAGGCTGAAAGACAGCACCAAAGATGAGACCTTAACCTATGGTCTTACCGGTGCCATCAGTTATCAAAAAGCACAGGAAGAGCAATTGAACCTGGGTCTCGATCTTCAGGGTGGTATGAACGTGACGCTGGAAGTAGAGATGACCGGCCTGTTGCGTACATTGGCCAATAATTCAAAAGACCCCAACTTCAACCAGGCCCTGGCCAATGCCAACCAACGTAAGGCCAATAGCGATGCCAACTTCATTACTCTCTTCTCCGAAGAATACATAAAGCTGGCAGGTCCCAACAAACTTGCCGGACTTTTTGCGGGTGCCAATAAAGATAAAATCAAAGTAACAGACAGTGATGCCGAAGTTCGTTCGGTATTGCAAGGTCTGGCGTTGGATGCTTTTGACAACACCTTCCGGATCATGTCGACCCGTATCGACCAGTTTGGTGTGGCTCAGCCCAACCTGAATGCCGACCGTGAGCGTGGCATTATTACCGTGGAGCTGCCCGGTGTGCAGGATAAAGAGCGGGTGCGCAAGCAACTGCAAACAGTTGCCAACCTGCAATTCTGGGAACTCTACAATATTGCCGAGTTGGATGCCGCCATTGGCGCGGCCGATGCTGCATTTTATCGGGCGATGGGTGGAAAGCAAACAACAGATACCAGCGCAGCAAAAGAAGATACAACCCAAACTCTGACCCTCGATTCGCAAGATACGCTGGGCAACAATGATACTGCGGCCAACAACAATTTGCAGGACGATGCCAAGAAGCACCTGTACGGATATATCGCCTTCAACATGCAGGCATATCCCGATGGTAAAGGTGGCCAACGCTATGGCGCTGCCATTGGTTATGTTCCCGTAAAAGATACAGCGCTGGTTCGCAGCTATCTTGAAATGCCCGCGGTACGCAATGCCTTCCCGGCTCAAATGGTTTGGATGTATGGCATTCCCGAGCGCGACCGTAGCACCGGCAAAGTGTCGGACATGCTCCCCCTCTATGCCATCAAAACTTTTGGCCGCGAGAAACCCAAACTGGAAGGTGATGTAATTACCGATGCCCGCTCCGATTTTGATCCCACTACCAGCGAGCCCACGGTAAACATGACCATGAACAGTACCGGCACGCGAATCTGGGCTGATATGACTTCGCAAAATGTGGATAAGCCCATCGCAATCGCGCTGGACAATATTGTGTACTCGGCGCCATTCGTGAATGAACCCATTACCACCGGCGATTCGCGCATCAGTGGTAGCTTCAGCGTGGAAGAAGCCCAGGACCTGGCTGGTATGCTGCGTGCCGGTAAACTGCCTGCGCCCGCCAAAATTGTGCAGGAACAACAGGTAGGACCTACCTTGGGTGCGGCCGCCATCAAAGGTGGTATGCTCGCTTTTGGGCTTTCTTTTATCGTAATCTTTATTCTGATGCTGGTGTACTACAATACCAGCGGATGGATCGCCAATATTGCGCTTATTTTGAACCTCCTCTTTACCGTGGGTGTACTAACCGCCCTGGGTGCAACACTTACAGCGCCCGGTATCGCTGGTCTTGTGTTGACCATTGGTATGGCGGTGGATACTAACGTAATCATATACGAAAGGATCAAGGAAGAGCTTACTCGTGGCAAGGGCTATCTGTCCGCCGTGAACGACGGCTATCGACGTTCACTGCCGCCTGTTTTGGATGGCCACATCACTACCATGATCACCGCGATCATCCTGTTCTATTTTGGACTGGGTCCGGTGAAGGGTTTCGCCACCACACAGATCCTGGGTCTGATTCTTTCCCTTTTCTGCGGTATCCTGGTTAGCCGTTGGATTACCGATATTTTCATCAAGCTGAAAAAAGAACCGAAATATTTTACAGCCATTTCCCGCAAAGTTTTCCAACACGCCAAATTCAAATTTGTGGAGTTCCGCAAAGTGGCTTATGTGATAAGTTTTGTAGTGCTGGCGCTGGGTATCGGCTCTTTCTTCTACGGATTCGATTATGGTGTGGAGTTCAATGGAGGCCGCAGCTATCGCGTGCGTTTCGATAAAGCCCTCACGGCAGGTGATGTAGAGAAAGTGCGTAATGATGTACAGGCAGCTTTTGAAGGTGAGAACCCCATCATCAAAACGATCGGAAACGCGCGTACACTGGAGATTACAACCTCCTATTTGATTACCGATCCCAATACGCAGGCGGCTGACTCCATTGTATCAACCCGCTTGTTTGCAGGCTTGCAGAATCATTTGCCATCGGGATTAACCTATAATCAATTCGCTACAGCGGAAAGCAGTAACGAAGCACCGGGTATTATTGGCACTAACAAAGTATTGCCCACCATTTCCGATGACCTGAAGCGTGGAGCGGTGAAGGCAACCATCTTCGCCATCTTTGTGGTGTTCCTGTACATATTTATTCGTTTCCGCGACTGGCGCTATTCGCTGGGTACCATCGTGGCCCTGATGCACGACGTACTGGTAACCCTGATTGTATTCTCTTTTGCAAAGGAAATCGTTCCCTTCCCGCTGGAAATTGATCAGCACTTTATCGCGGCCCTGTTGACGGTAATTGGTTTCTCCATGAACGATACGGTGATCATCTTCGACCGTATTCGTGAGGACCGAACCCTCTACCCCACTGCGCCGCTGGCCAGCACCATCAACCGCGCGATCAACGAAACCATGAGCCGTACGATCATGACTTCACTGACAGTGTTTATCACTATCCTGATCCTGTTCCTGGTGGGTGGTGAAGTTACCCGTGGCTTCGCTTTTGCGATGTTGATTGGTGTAATTACCGGTGTGTATTCATCCATCTTTGTAGCTGCCCCCATCCTCTTGGATCTGGGTAGCGGAAAGAAAGAGGATGAAGCTGCGAAAAAAGTGGCATCGAAGCAGCAACCCGCATAACGAAGGCGAATATGAGATAAATACTGGTGAAAGTTTTAACCAGGCTAAATACTGAAAAAAGGTGACAGGGAACCTGTCACCTTTTTTCTTTGGCAGCAATTGAATACCCTGATTTAAAAACAAAAATGTCAAAAACAGAAACCGACTGTATTTTTGTCAAAACCTGTTAATTCAATTTATTCCAATGGACCAACAAATGATCAACCTCCTGATTGCGCTGGCAGCCCTGCTGGTATCTTTCTATTGTTTCTACCTGATTAATGATCTGCGAAAGAAGCAGGCCAAAAAAGGAGCTGCCGGTGAAGAGCAATTCAGTAGTCGTCCCCTGCAACTGCAGGCTTATGAACGCCTGGTGATGCTTACGGAACGGATTGCGATTCCCAACCTGGTGAGCCGGGTCAATACAAGTGGATTGTCTGCCCGCGAAATGCAAATGTTGCTGCTCGAAAGCATCAAGCAGGAATATGAATACAATGCCTCGCAGCAGATATATGTGAGCCCTGTGGCCTGGGAAGCCGTTCGCAACCTTAAGGAACAAAATATGTTAATCATCAACCAGGTTGGCGCTACCCTGCCCGGCGAAGCCAGTGGTGTGGATCTGAACAAGCGGTTGATGGAATTTATGATGACACAAAAGCAGGGCAACCTGCACAGCATAGTATTGGAAGCGCTCAATTTTGAAGCGAAAAAAATTATGCGATAAGGATTCTTTTAAATTACGTTGCATGGCCAGTGAGAATAAAAAAACTGATTCTGGAATAAATATTCAGAAGACTTATACGCTGCAGGACTTGCCTTCACTCCATCCTGAGCAACCCGGAGAGTTCCCTTATACCCGCGGTATACAACCCGATATGTACAGAGGTCGCCTTTGGACCATGCGACAGTATGCGGGTTTTTCTACTGCCGCAGAAAGTAATAAGCGATACCATTACCTCCTGTCGCAGGGTGTAAGTGGATTAAGTGTGGCATTTGACCTGCCCACCCAAATAGGTTATGATAGCGATCATGCACTTGCGGAAGGGGAAGTGGGCAAAGTGGGTGTTGCTATCGACAGCATCGAGGATATGCAGGAATTGTTTCAGGGAATTAAGCTGGAAAATGTGTCCACTTCCATGACCATCAACGCCACTGGCTTTATCCTGCTGGCCCTTTATACTGCCATTGCCAAACAGCAGGGCGCTGATCTGCACAAGATCAGTGGCACCATTCAAAACGACATATTGAAGGAATATGCGGCAAGGGGCACTTATATCTATCCTCCCAAGCCTTCCATGCGCATCATCACCGATATCTTTGAATGGTGTTCGGCTGAATTGCCGAAATGGAATACCATATCTATTTCAGGCTATCATATCCGCGAAGCGGGTGCCACGGCCGTGCAGGAAATGGCTTTCACTTTAGCCAATGGCAAAGCCTATGTGCAGGCCGCTTTGCAAAAAGGCCTGGACATAAATATTTTTGGAAAGCGACTATCCTTCTTCTTCAATGCGCATAATAATCTTTTTGAAGAAGTGGCCAAATTCCGGGCGGCACGCCGGATGTGGGCGCAGATCATGAAAGACCTGGGTGCTACCGATCCCAAAGCGATGATGCTCCGCTTTCATACGCAAACCGGCGGAAGCACGCTTACGGCACAGCAACCCCTCAATAATATTTCCCGGGTAACGATACAAACCCTGGCAGCCGTTTTAGGTGGCACACAATCGCTCCATACCAACGGCTACGACGAAGCCCTGAGTCTTCCAACCGAAGAAGCCGCCCGCATTGCCTTACGCACGCAACAAATTGTAGCTTTTGAAAGTGGCGCAGCCGATACGGCTGATCCATTGGCAGGCTCTTATTTTGTGGAATCGCTGACCGAGCAGTTGGAGAAAGCAGCCTGGGAACTAATGGGGCAGATTGAAAACCGTGGCGGCAGCGTGGCCGCTATTGAGCAGGGGTTTATCCAGGAAGAAATAGCGCGCAGCGCCTACCAGTATCAAAAAGATATTGAAAGCAACGAAAAAATTATTGTGGGTGTCAACAAGTTTCAGATAGCGGAAGAACCGGACATCCCCATTCTGAAAGTGGATGATTCCATACGCCAGGTGCAAAGCGCCAAGCTGCAGCAACTCCGGCAAAATCGCGATCATGGTAAAGTGGACCAATGCTTGCAGGAATTGAATGACCGCGCGGTAAGCGGCGAAAACATCATGCCCGCCGTATTACAGGCGGTGGAACAAAAATGCACGCTGGGGGAAATATCGGATACGCTTCGCGAAGTTTTTGGAGAACACCGATAAGAAATATGATAAAAGCTGATATTGTCCGCGACAAGAACGATTTGCAGCAGATACTGGAGCTTCAACGCCAGAATTTACGGCTTCAACTCACAGAAGAAGAAAAAGCAGCGCATGGGTTCCTGACTATGCAGCATAGCTTGGAGGTGCTGGAAGCAATGCATGAACTGGCGCCCAGCATTGTAATCAGGGATGATGATCAGATAGTGGCCTACGCACTCACTGAACTGAAAGAATGCCGAAGCCTGGTGCCAACGCTGGAGGATATGTTTGCCTTGATCGATAGCCTCGATTATGAAGGCCGCCCCATACGGGATCAGCGATTTTACACTATGGGGCAAATATGCGTGGGAAAGGAATACCGGGGAATGGGGCTTTTTGATTTGCTATACCACACACACCGCGATGTATACGGCTCCCGATTCGATCTCTTTATCACCGAAATTTCCTCTTCCAATCATCGTTCCCTGCGGGCTCATCAACGTATAGGCTTCCAAACCATCGCCACTCATAGAGATCATTTGGATGAATGGCAGCTTGTATTGTGGGATTGGACCAAATAATTGGGTATTTTGAAGGCTGAAATTTATGCCTATGCACCCGATCCGCCTCCTTGGCCTGGTTTTGATACTGCTATCGCTTCATCAACCCGGCTCCACACAGCAACCTGAATTTATTGCCAACCGGCTTGATGGCTTTATTGAAATAGGCCTTAAAGACTGGAATATCCCCGGCCTGGCTATTGTAATCGTGAAAGATGGAAAGGTTGTACTACAAGAAGGATATGGCGTTCGCGACATCAACTCAAAAGATCCTGTGGACGAACATACTTTGTTTATGATCGCCAGCAATAGCAAACTTTTTACCGGTACGGCCCTGGCCCAACTCGAATACCGGAAAAAATTATCGCTCAACGATCGTATCACCCGCTATTTTCCGGAATACAAACTTTATGATGCCACCAGTACGGAACTGGTCACCATTCGCGACATGCTTTCGCACCGGATCGGTACCAAAACCTTTCAGGGCGATTTTACTTTTTGGAACAGCGCGCTTAGCCGAACCGAGATCATGAATCGTATGCGTTTGCTGAAACCTTCGGGTGAATTTCGTCAGGACTATGGCTACTGCAACAGTTGCTTCCTGGTAGCCGGAGAAATTATTCCTCGTGTAACCGGAATTAGTTGGGAGAAATATGTGCAGGATAGTATATTGACGCCGCTGGAGATGGTGAGATCCACGGCTATATCTGCCGGCATGGAAGATAAGCCCAATGTGGCCAGGCCATATACTACCAGTTTTACAGGTAAGCTCAATGCGGTGCCCTACGATCAGTGGGATAACCTGGGACCCGCCGCCAGCATTGTAAGCTGTGTGGCTGACCTTGCCAACTGGCTCAATTTTCAATTGGACAGCGGCCGATACCGCAACCGGCAAATAATGCCCTTTTCGGTATTGCAGCGTACCCGTGACGTAAATATTGTTACGGGCAGCCGGAAATCAACAGTTTATCCCATGCATTTCAGAGGCTATGGACTGGGAGTTTATGCGGCTGATTATAATGGCCGCCAGATATACTGGCACACGGGTGGCGCTGCCGGTATGGTGAGCAATGTTTGTTTTGTGCCGGAAGAAAAACTGGGAATCGCCATACTCACCAACAATGATAACCAGGGATTCTTTGAAGCGCTCCGTTACCAGGTGCTTGATGCATACCTTGACGTAAAAGATGGCGGCAACCGTAGTGAGCAAATGTTGAAAGGATTTCAAAACGGCATGCGGGAACAATTGGCGGAAATTGAAGCCTGGAAAGCAAGATTGAAAAACAATAAGCCTGCTTTACCCATCAATGCGTATGCCGGGAATTATACCAATGAATTGTATGGCAACCTGCAGATTCAGGTTCGGGATAACCGGCTTGTACTGCGATTCAACAGCCATAAAAATCTGAGCGCTACCCTTGATTATATGGATGATGGCGAATGGCTTTTGCGCTACGACAATATCGAATACGGAATCTATGCGATCCGTTTCGACATCCGGGAGCAAAAAGTGGCTTCGGTGAAAATCCGCTTCAACGATTTCGTTGAATACGATCCCTATATATTCCTGAAGCAGGAATAAGATCGCCCCGCTGGTTTACATCCATTTGGAGAGGTAGCGGTTGAACTCTTCCCTCAGGTCGTGCATGATTTTTTCCTGTATGCCGTACTGTTCATATACCTGCTTGTCTGCGTCCACCAGTTCAGCACGTACATGACCGGGATGGCTTACGGCATCGTTGGCGAGTTTTTGGTAAAGCCCGTGCACTTCGTGCCGCAATTCATCGATGCGGGTACGCTGAAGCGCCAACTGGGCTTCAAAATGCTCCATTCCCTGCCTTTGTTCAAAGCCGGTGTTCTTGCCGGCAACTTCAAGCAGGCGCAATTTCATGCGTTCCAATTCTTCCTTATAGAATTCCAGGCCCTTGATCATTTCGGAATAATGCTGGCCGGTCTGGGTAAGGCTGGTATAACTCATATAGCTGGTTTTACCTAAACTTCGAACTATACCACGCCCAAAAAGATGATGTCGCTCAGGTTAACAGATGATTTTCTCAGGCTTTGGGTTTCCAACTGTCTTTCAGCCCAACCGTTTTATTGAATACCAGCGCACTGGGACTACTGTCTTTATCCAATACAAAATATCCTTTGCGCATAAACTGGTAGGCCTCGCTGAAGCTCGCGGTTTTTAATGCAGGCTCCGCAAAAGCCCCCTGAATTACCTGTAGGGAATCAGGATTGATATAATCCTTAAAGTCGCCTTCTTCCGAAGAAGGATCCTCCACGCGGAAAAGACGGTCATAAATGCGCAGTTCGGCGGTGATGGCGTGTTTCACGCTTACCCAGTGCAGGGTGCCTTTCACATTGATCCCCGACGTATCCGCTCCGCTCCGGCTATTGGGTACATAGGTGCAGCGTATCTCTATGATGTTACCCGCTTCATCCTTAACCACTTCTTCACAGCGGATAATATAAGCCGATTTAAGTCGCACCATTTGTCCCGGAGCCAGCCGGAAATATTTTTTGGGTGGATTTTCCATGAAGTCTTCGCGCTCTATATACAATTCGCCGCTGAAGGGTATCTCCCTTTCTCCCCCGTTGGGATCTTCGGGGTTGTTTTCGCTCATCAGTATTTCTTCATCCCTCTCGTAGTTGGTGATTACCAGTTTTACCGGATCAAAAACCACCATACGACGCTGCGCGATACGGTTCAGGTCTTCGCGCACACAAAACTCCAGCAGCCCAACATCCACAATATTATCCCGCTTGGCAATACCTGCACGATCACAAAACTCCCGGATGGCAGAAGCCGTGTACCCCCTGCGCCGCATGCCACTGATGGTGGGCATCCGGGGATCATCCCATCCACTCACATGCTTTTCGTTCACCAATTGCAGAAGCTTGCGCTTGCTCATGACGGTATAGGTCAGGTTACGCCGGGCAAA
>JBIQMS010000038.1:0-45767 GCA_044463125.1 Terrimonas ferruginea | reverse complement strand
GGAGTTGAAAGTTTAATTCTTAAACTTTAAACATTCAACTCTAAACCTTAAACAAAACGTAGAACGTAATACGTATTACGTAAAACGTAAAACTTGTGCACATGGCTACGACGATTATGGCAGAAACAACGAAGCAAAAGAAAAAAATTCACCCCCATAAGTTCACCCTTTGGGTAGCTATTGGGAGTATACTGATGATGTTTGCCGGCCTCACCAGCGCATTCATCGTTAAAAGCAACCTGGTGGGATGGCGCGATGTGGAGATGCCACAGATTTTCTGGGTATCCACCGCGGTGATTATTGCCAGCAGCATCACGGTGCAACTGGCATTACGCTCTTTCAAACAACGCGATATGGGCCGTTACCGGCAACTGATCGCGATGACATTTATATTGGGAATGGCATTTGTAGTAATGCAATGGCTGGGTTTCCGGGAACTCTGGTATGAGCAAAACGTAACGCTGAAAGGCGTAACGGGTGCGGGCCAGTTTCTCTATATCATCTTCGGCCTGCATGCCCTGCACGTGCTGGGGGGTGTAATAGCTCTTTTAGTAATGTTTATCAAGGCATTCTTTGGTAAATCGAAAAACTATAGCTCGGTACCGGTGGAATTAGCCGCTACCTACTGGCATTTTGTAGATCTGCTTTGGATCTATTTGCTGGTGTTTTTTATTGTAATAGGATGATGGTGTAGGGAGGGGTTTAATGTTTAGGGTTTAAAGTTTAATGTTGATGGAGGGCAAGCTTAGACCTTTTTGAATAAACCTTAAACCTTAAACTCTCAACTTTAAACTAAACTTAGAACGTACAACGTAAAACTTATAACGTAGTATTATGTCGACAACTGCAACGGTGCATCAAACGAAATGGTGGAGTGGCGGAAAGAGTCCCTTCAATCTGGAGTACGGCAAGCTGATGATGTGGTATTTCCTGATGAGTGACGCTTTCACTTTTGGTGCGTTTCTGATTTCTTATGGCACCATTCGTTTCAGCCAGAACTTCTGGCCCGACCCCAACGTAGTGTTTAACGCTTTTCCGGGAGCAGGACATGCCAACCTTCCCCTCGCTTTCGTGAGTGTGATGACCTTTATCCTGATCATCAGTTCGGTGACCATGGTACTGGCCGTGCATGCAGGACATAAGGGCGATAAGAAAGGGGTGATCAAATGGCTGGCCTGGACCATCGTAGGTGGTCTGGCTTTCCTGGGCTGCCAGGCATGGGAATGGCATCACCTCATCACCGGCACACATGCTACCCTGGTGGATGGTCAAATTGAAATGATCGGTCAAACCATGGCGGCTAACCCCTGGGGCGATCTGGTACCCGCGGCTGAACTGAACCAGGCACTGAGCAATTCTTCCACCCATACCCTGGCCATGCTGGCGCATGAGTCGGGCGCTACGCAAACTCATGAGCAACTGATGGGCATGAGCAAGGAAGAGTTGATGGGATTGATTAATACAGCGGAATTGCATGTAAGGGAGAAAGGACCGGTAGCTTTTGGTGGATACTTCTATGGTATCACCGGCTTCCACGGTTTCCACGTATTCTCCGGTGTTATTATCAACATCGTGATGCTGATCATGACCCAAAAAGACGTATTCCAAAAACGCGGACATTACCTGATGATCGAAAAAGCCGGACTCTACTGGCACTTTGTAGACCTGGTATGGGTGTTTGTGTTTTTGTGCTTCTACCTGATTTAGTGCAACGTGAGGCGTGAATCGTGAGACGTGAATCGTGAGTTTAAGGTTAAACTTTAAACTCTAAACCTTAAACCCTAAACTCAAAACTTAGAACTATAAACTTAAAAATACATGGATCACCAACCTGCATCATCCGAAGTTACTTTCGAGCATCATGTATCGGATGCGGAGTTTAAGAAGAGGGTAAAGAATACCACTATTTTGTTGTCGGTTATTACCGTAGTGGAACTGGGTATTGGTTTATTGCTTTACTCCATGCCCAACGCCAATGACCTGCTGGTGCTGATGTTTAAGGGCGCCGTTTGTATTCTTACTTTAGCGAAGGCTTATTATATCGTATCGGTATTTATGCACCTGGGCGATGAAATTCGTAATATGATCATGACGATTGTAGTGCCCCTGCTGCTCTTCGTGTGGTTTATTGCGGCCTTCATCATCGATGGTAATTCCTATAAGAACCTGCGGAATACCTATGACCTGCACTTCAAGGAAAGCACAATGCCGGCCAAGGAAAAAGCCAAACAGGAGGCCCAGCCTGCCCCTGAACCCGGCAAGCAATAAGACGACCCCTCACTTGAGAAAATAAACGCCACCGGCCGCTTTTGAGTTGAACATTCAAGACGGCCGGTGGTTTATTTTTCGGAACTTTGCAGCCTAAACCGAATATGACGTGAATAAGACCGCTCTCTACGCTATTCTGCTTGCGGCGCTGGTACCCCTGATCAGCTATTTTGTGGTGAAGAACAGAAGCGAGCAAAACATACTGATGCCCCGGCATTACCTGCCCGATTCCACCATTACCAGTGTACGCAACGGCAAGCAATATACCGACACTGTATGGCATACCCTGCCCAATATCAAACTCACCAATCAGCTCGGGCAATCCGTAACCTGGGACAGCCTGAAAGGCAAAGTGCTGGTGGCCGATTTTTTCTTTACGCATTGCCCCACTATTTGTCCCGCCCTTACCCTCAATATGCGCCGCCTGCAACAGGGCATTACCAACTCGCAACGCGTGGGCGACAAAACCCCCGACTTTGTGCACTATATCAGCATCAGCATCGATCCCGAAAGGGATTCGGTGCAGCGGCTGAAATTCTGGGCCGATAAATACCAGGTGGATCCCGAGCAATGGTGGTTGCTTACGGGCGATAAGAAGGAGATATACGATTTTGTGATCAACGATCTCAAGCTCGGGTTGGTAGATGGGGAGGGAGTTGACAGCAACTTTATCCATACCGATCGCTTTGTGCTGATCGATACCTTCCGTCGCGTGCGTGGCTATTACCGCGGGCTCGATACCATGGAGCTATCCAAACTTTCGGCCGACGTGATCATGCTGAGCAAGGAAAAAGATCCCAACAAGAAAAGCTTCTTTGCCGGAAAGCTGCAGATCATGGCCGTGGCGTTTCTATCGGCGATCATTGGCGTAGGATTATTGTTATTTTTCATCAATAGAAATAAAAAAGATGTTAGCACCCGCGTGGAAAAAGAAGGATAAGCAGGCCAATTGGTTCATCATCGTGTTTTCCGTGATTGTTTTTGCAGCAGTAGTATTGCTCAATCGGGTAAAGCTGGAAGTGGATCTTGGTTTTGATGTACACCTGTTTGCCCTCGCCAATGCCATCATCAATTCCATCGTTGCCGTATTGCTGGTAGTGGCCCTGCTGGCCGTGAAGCAAAAGAAATATGTGCTGCATAAGCGCATCATGCTTACAGCGATGGCTTTGTCGGTACTTTTTCTGGTAAGCTATATTTGTCACCACCTCTTTGCCGGCGATACCATTTTTGGGGATTTGGATAAGGACGGTGTTTTGAGCGAAGTGGAAAAATCAGCCGTGGGCAGTGGGCGTACGCTGTATATGCTGGTATTACTCACGCATATTCCGCTGGCGGGGTTAATCCTGCCCTTTATTCTCTTCACCGCCTATAGGGCATTGACAGGTGAGTATGCCCGCCACAAAAAGCTGGCGAAGATTACCTGGCCGGTTTGGCTCTATGTGGCCATCACGGGAGTGTTGGTATACTGGATGATACAACCTTATTATTGATAGCCCGCATTGGCTCAAAGATCAATGTTGCCAAAGACATGAAATCCCGAAACCAAAACCTGCCGACAAAAAATCTTCTTCCCAGCGGGATGAAGGAGGAGAGTTTTTTTGAGCAGGTATATGCCGTGGCGCGACAGATTCCGCGGGGCCGGGTCACCAGCTATGGCGCCATTGCTGCCAGCCTGGGTGCGAAGTCATCGGCACGCATGGTGGGCTGGGCCATGAATGGCGCGCACCAGGTAAAACCCAAAGTACCCGCGCATCGGGTGGTGAATCGTGTGGGATTATTGAGTGGCAAGCACCATTTCGCCACACCCGATACCATGCAGCAATTGCTCGAGAAAGAAGGCGTGAAAGTGAAGGATGATCAGGTGTTGGAATTTAAGAAGCTATTTTGGGACCCGATGAGGGAGGAAATTTGAGGATTCGGGAACCTGCCTACCGGCAGGCAGGTTTGGGAATTTGTTGAAATGTATAATTGATAATCTGCGTTTATCTGCGCAAAAATCTGCGCAAATCAGCGGGAACCTCTCCTGCACTTTGAACATGCTGCTGACCCGGAAGCTCTTCCCGCAGATTGCCGCAGATGGCAGCGCAGATTTTCGCAGATAAGATCAATAGAGCAATAGTTTGTTTTCCCTCCCCCAATCGGGAGCGTATGTGGGTACAAAACAATAATCCAACAGTTTCCCCTCCCGAAGGGAGGGCGTATGGGTAGCAAAACAACCATCCATTTCGTCCCCTCCCGAAGGGAGGGTGTGTGTCACCGGCACTAACAGCATGCCACACAAAAATCTGCGTCAATCTGCGTGAAATCTCTCCTGCACATTGAAGCAATCGAAAACTTCGAAACATTCAAGCATCTCATCAAATACCCAAATAACCGAATCCCCAAATTCACAAATTCTCTCTCTTCTCCTTCATCTCCGTTCGCTTCGGCTCGGGAACATTATCAAAATCATAGGGGCAATGCAGGCATCCATTGCCGCAACAATAGCCGCGCTCCAGGTGGTATTGTTCGGTCAACACCACATATCCATCTTCATTAATGTAATAATGCACGCCTTCAATCCACTGCATGGCTGATGAGTTGCTTAAGTTCCAGGTCTTTTTCAATGCCCGGAATAGTTTCGGGAAGACTAAATTTCAAATAATGTACTCTGTTGCTGCCGGCAATATCCAATGATTCGTAATGCGTTTTGATGCGCAATTCCTCGGGGATATCGGGCTGTTGGTACAAATCATCGTAATCCGTATGCAGGGTACAGCCATACAGGCGGATCACCAGCCGGGTAAACGCGTACAGGTCCGGGCTATCGGTCTTCAGATGAATAGAACCACCGGGCTGCATGATTTGTTGATAGAGACGCAGAAATTTAGGATGGGTGAGCCGTTTGCGGGCCTTGCCGGGGCGCAATTGCGGATCGGGGAAGGTGATCCAGATATCTTCCACTTCGCCCGGGGCGAAATAGCTGCCGAGCTGGTCGATCTGCGTGCGCAGAAAAGCCACATTGCCCAGCCCCTCCTGCAGCGCTTTTTTGGCGCCTACCCAAATGCGGTTGCCCTTCAGGTCTACCCCAATGAAGTTGCGATGCGGATGCAGCCTGGCCATGCCCAGGGCATATTCGCCCTTGCCACAGGCCAGCTCCAGGGTAATGGCGCCATCATTCTGAAAGAAATCGGCCCACTTGCCCGGCATTCCCTCCGGGTATTGCAACACGTTGGAAAAAGTCGTTAACTCCGCAAAGCGTACCAGTTTCTTCTGCCCCATAAGTAGCGTATAAAAAAGCTCTTTTTCGCTTCAAAAAATCAAAATTTCACCAGCAAACCCAGTCCCACCAACGATTTTAATTGCAGGCCTGCACCCTCTCCGGTCTTGCCAAAGAGGCGCACATCATCGTCATAAATCATGTCCACACTCCAGGTCATCGACAACACTTTGCTGAGTTTTACATTCAGCACATTGGTCATGTAGAGGTCTATGTTCTGGGGATGTCTTTTGTAGTTCGAAAAAAGATCGAGGCGACCCTTGTAGGTCACCACTTTGTTGAATTCTTTCAGGTAGTTGATGGAAGCGAATGCGCCGATTTCGGTATTGGTATGGCTGCCGGGATCCACGCCATAGAGGCCCTGGGCAGAGAGGCTATCGTCCATTACGATGGTCCAACGCACGGTGGCGGGGGAGATAAAGATCGACAGGTCGCTATTGGGCTTGAAATCGATACCGGGGCTAAACAATACATAGGCCGGTGAAAGAAATGCGGAGGAGAAGGTCTTTACATTATCGGGGTAGGTATAGCCCTTGAACAACTGGGAGCGGAAATTGAAAAGGCCGGCCAGGTTGGTTTTGGGCCCCAGCGCATAGCCGTATTTAGAGAGGATATCGATACGGTCATCGTTTTTGCGGCTGCCCAGGCTGCTGGTGCGCACATAGCCGAGGTTGAAATCGAAAGTATTGTCCCAACTATGTTTATCTTTTTTGTAAAAAGCATATAGGCTCAGCACCGAGTTTACCGAGAGGGAGAAATCATCGCCACCCGCGGCCCAGTTGTTGAGCGAGCCCTGCGAGATATTGATGCCATAGAGGCCACCCTTTCGCCATATTTTTTGGGTAGTATCGTTCGGGTCTTTCTTAATGGAGCGGTTAGCATCGTCGCGGAGTCCTCTTACGGTTTGGTCCTGGGCGAAAATTGTAATGCTCAACAAGATAAGGATGCCGCTCAGCAGGCAGTGTTTTAGCATGAGGTAGATTTTCCGCAAAAATACTTAACGCCCACGAATCTTATCCTTTTGCAGCTAAAACAGGCACTTGTTTATGTACCTGGTGTAAGTATAGTTAAACAGAAAGCAGGAATTGCTCCAAACTCTGCCAATCAGTATAACGGTAGACGGGCAATTTATTAATAGCGTTATTTTCTCTGGATTGAGTGCGGGCAACTGCTTGAAGCATCTTTAAGACCTCCTCACTTGCATTAATTACCACAATCCTTTTTTGCTGGCTTTCAGCTATAGTCAGCTTGTCTGCATGAAACTGATCAGCAAAAGAGCGGCTGACATATTCTATTTGTTGGAAATCCAGTTCTACATCCGCGCACGGGTCCATTTGGACTACTTCAAGTAAATCCACTGCAGCCTGGCGAGTATGAAGCGTAGGGCCAAATAGGCTAAGAACAGATATGGTCGATTTGCAATTCATTCTGGAACGCAAAATTAGGTAGAAATGATGCTATAAGTTAGCAAACATTCTTCATTCCACGTAATGGTACATGTTAAAGTCTGCTTCAATTATTGTTGGAATCCTGAGAGCAACATAATTCCCTTGATAATTAAAGTTGTCGGGAAGATCAATTATTCCCTGATTTTCAGTTGTTTGTATGTATGCTGTGTTTCCTGACATAAGGAAAAAACGTCCCTTCAGACCTTTTACGAGAAGCTCCCGAGAAGTGGAAATTCCAAAACCTTTGGATTCAGGTCTGTCTTTAGTCGAGCATCCTTGAATGGCAAATTGTATGGCTTCTTCTTCATTTGAAGGATTAAACCTGCTGGTCTTTCGGTAAGACTCAAGTATACCAATTCCACTGTCACAAATACAAACATCAATATAGTTACTTGCTGGATAGTATTGGGCGAAAACAAATCCTTCAGTGGTGTCGGCGTGATCATTTACATTGTGAGTTAGCTCATCAATCAAGTAGCTAATGGGCATTAGATTACTTTCAGAAAATCCTAGCTGTATCTTCAAAATCGCGGATACTGCACTTAATACCTTTTCGCGCAAAGTGGATTTCATGGGATCTTGTCCCGTTGGGAAAGAAATAATCGGAATATAAGTTTTGTATTGATATCTGTCCAATTGTTGAATGAACAGTTCTTCCTTTCCTTCAGACGCAACGAAGCATCCTGGGAAGCAAATTGCATCAAGATAACTCCGGATATTAAAATTTTCGAGATGGATAAGCTCAACCTTTTTGCCACTAATCTCATAGTATTTTATTGCGCATGCAAGTCCTCCGAGAAAAAATGGATTTAACATTTTTGCTTCTCTAAAATCCAGAACAAGGTGATCTTCGGTTGTGCTATGCATACTGGATAGAACCCTTAGCAATTTTCCTATGCTGTGTCCAAAATCTTCATGCGTTCTTGATGGTATAACAATCTGATGGGACATCTTAAAGTAGCTGAATACCCAAAATTAGCATATTTATTCCTGTAGGGATATTGCGGCATTGTAGCTACCTAAAGCTGCAAGGGATTGTCCAAAAAAACACCTGTGAGGTTTCTAAAACCTCACAGGTGTGTGCCATAAATAAAAAAAGCCTTTGCAAAGCATAGAAATACAAGGCAAAGGCAAACAATCACATGAGAAAAAGCAGCTGTAGGGGGAGGAGTCGAACCTCCACGAGGCAGTTAGCCATAATGCAAATTCCAGTGGTCAACCCTGGTCGGTCCTGAACAAAGTTCAGCACCGGCTCTACATTACGTTTATCCTGTGTTCCTCACCCCCGAGACGAGAGGGCATGTCTGCCAAAAGTTTCATCACCCCACAGTATGTTCTTTGTTCTAAACCTATCAGGTCTGAAAGACCTGATAGGTTTGTTTTCGTTCGTTGACAAGACAAATATCTATCAAATCGCCCATTCTTTCCAAATTTTTCAAAGAAATTTTGGTAAATATGGAAAATATGCAAATATTTGCATGATTAATTGAATAAAATCAAAAACAGATGGAAAAAACGGCCGCCAAATTGAATCTCGACAAATTGGACCTGGAGATCATCCACCACATGATGCAGAATGCGGAGACCTCCTACGCAGACCTGGGGAAAAAACTCTTCGTATCCGGCGGCACCATTCACGTGCGCATCAAGAAGCTGCAGGAAGCCGGCGTTGTGAAAGGTACAAAACTTAGTGTAGACCTCAAGCAATTGGGTTACGATGTTATTGCTTTTATCGGCATCTACCTGCGGGAAAGTTCCTTGTACGACAACGTGGCCCGCGAGCTGCAAAAAATTCCCGAGATCGTGCGCGTGAACTATACCACGGGCAACTATAGCATGTTTATTGAAGTGGTGTGTAAGGATATTTCGCAACTGCGCCATGTGCTGCACGATCAATTGCAGAAGATCAAGGGTATTGAACGCACCGAAACCCTGATCTCCCTCGAAGAAAGCCTGAACCGCAGCGTACGCGTGGTTCCCTGATGCGGGAGTGCTGCCGCAAATCTTTATCTTGCCACCGTGAGCAACGCAACGCTTAGCTTTCAGCAGGCCGCCTGGCGGCGATTGAAGAAAAACCGCCTCGCCATGGCCGGGCTTATCCTCATATTGCTCAGCTTGTTGTTGGCGATATCATCCTATTACATTGCCCCCGATGGCTCGCCCTATGCCAACCGCCAGATACTGGAAGTGGGGGGCAGCAGGCCCGGTAGTAGCTGGCAGTTTCTCCTATTGAAAAAAGATCCCGCACCGGCCGCCACCGGCTTTTTCGATCGACTGCTATCCGGCCGACCCGATCCCTATTATCATATCCCCATCACCGCCTACCGCGAAACCGGCGATTCCCTTTATGTAGATAAATATATTGATGAAGACCTTACCGAGCCACAGGTGTATGCGCGAAGTCAACTGGCAGCAGAGCCGGTGTTGCAAACAACATTCTGGCTGGGCACCGATAAATTTGGCCGCGATATCCTCAGCCGCATACTGCTCGGCACCCGCGTGAGTCTGAGCGTGGGGCTCATCACGGTCATCATTTCCCTGAGCATTGGCTTGCTGCTCGGTTCGCTCGCGGGTTATTTTCGTGGACGAACGGATAGCGCCATCATGTGGCTCATCAATGTAATCTGGAGTATCCCCACCCTGTTGTTGGTGTTTGCGATAACCCTGGCTTTGGGTCGTGGTTTCTGGCAGGTATTTGTGGCCGTGGGTTTTACCATGTGGGTGAATGTGGCCAGGTTGGTGCGCGGGCAGATACTGGCCGTGCGCGAGCTGGAATATGTGGAAGCCGCCAGGGCCCTGGGCTTTTCGCATTTCCGCAGCATTGTCCGCCATATCTGGCCCAATATCATGGGGCCGGTAATTGTGGTGGCCGCTTCCAATTTTGCCTCGGCCATCGTGATAGAGGCGGGTCTTAGCTTTCTCGGTATTGGCGTGCAACCGCCCCAGCCCAGTTGGGGATTGATGATTAAAGAGAATTACAATTTCATCATCACGCAAAACCCCGCCCTCGCCCTGGCGCCGGGTGTGGCCATCATGTTGCTGGTGCTGGCCTTTAACCTGTTGGGCAATGGCCTGCGCGATGCGCTGAATGTACGCTGATTATTTACCCGAATTATTTACTCGAAAAGCGATAACTCCCATTCCACTTATTGGTCGCCTTGGTGAGTGAGGTAACTGTAATGTCGACCTGGCAGGGCGTATTGGCCGGAACGCTGGTAACGCTGATATTGTTGACGGCATTGCTGGAGTTGACCGAATAATTGAAGAAAGCAGGCGCGCCTGAGCCATCATCCTTGCGGGCACGCACTTCCAGTTTTACGCCATTGGGAGGCATGGTGGAAGTAACCGAAATGCGTACTGCGTAGGGCCCCAGGGCCGGCGGCACCACCGAGCCATTCGCCGGATCGGTTTCCACCACAAGGTTGGCTTCCTGAGGGTCCGGATCCGGGTCACCACCCGAACCACCCTTGCTACAGGAAAGGATGCCACAAACCAACAAGGTTAAAATACTCCAGCGAAGGCAGGCAATACGCATAGTAACGTGTTTTGGATACACAATATAGGAAATTTTGCGATACCCCCGCCCCCCACCCCCCTGAAGGGGGCAAGGGGGGCGGGGTGTTATCTATAGCAAAGATGTAAATAGGATAACGTATCCGCCCGCCGCGGCGGGCGGGTTATCGGTAGCAAGGATGTAAAAGAGATAACGTATCCGCCCCAGCGGGGCGGGTTACGGCAACAACAAATTCCATTAGAAGGACGCGTAACAGCTCGACCCTGCCTCACCGCGTCCCCATGCTTCACCCTACAGGCGGTATGGGTGGCGAAACAGATTGATAAAATATTTCTTATAACTCCTGTTTCTAGCAAAAAAAAGAAATAAAATTAAAATTTGCATACTGGCTCTATCCAGGCTCCAGGCTATATGTAGGGTCGCCCTGCAGGGCGACCCTACATCGGCGCCCCTACCCATTAAAACCCAATCCTCGGTCTTTCCTCCCATTTCCGTTGAGCCGCTTTTTCATCCAGCAGGTTTTCCAGCGCATCATAAATCTGGTTGAGTTGGGCATCGTGTTCGCCAACCCGTTCCTTTATCTGCCGCAACTGCTCCTTTATGTCATTTTCTGTAAAAAGGACTTTTCTTATTTCCACAAAAGCGCGCATAATGGCGATGTTCATCTGGATGGCTTTGTTGCTGTTCAAAACGCCGCTCAACATGGCAACGCCCTGTTCTGTGAATGCATAAGGAAGTGCGCTGAGAGGTCGCTTGCTGGTTGATGTCATCACAATTTGTGATGACATCGTTTGGGTGGCCATCTCCGACTGATTCTTAATGGATTGCCATTCATCCATCGTAATTCTAAACATAAAATCCTCAGGAAATCGGTCAATATTCCTTTTTACAGCCTGGTTGAAGACGCGTGTTTCAACGTCATAAAGGGCTGCCAGATCCCTGTCCAGCATTACCCGCTCGCCCCGGATTTCATAGATCCGGTTTTGGATACTCTGAATAATTTGCATAGTCTTCGGTTTAAAGGTTACAACTATTTGCATTGTTGAATGAAACAACAATGAAAATGTGGTGATGCAGGAATCTATTTGATATGCGGGATGTGAGCGGAAGAAATTGCAATTTACAAAAGCTGGGCCAACCGTCTTTTTTATTTATTACTAAGCACCGTTAAATGTCCATCAGCGATCACATAAAGAGGATAAATTGGTTACAGCCTCTTGCGTGCTTCAATAACCCACCCACCAGGGCGAGTGGGTCACCGGTCAAAAAATGCATATAATATACCCTTCGCGTACGACAACAGGGTAGTTATTGTAGAAAGGTGATGCCACGTTTCCAATTCGATACACCAGCCACATCAAATGGCCAGCTCTTTTGCATGGTTCGATAACCCACCCCGCCGCGGCGGGTGGTATTATTTTTTTACCGGATTTTCTACCGATGACGCAGCCCTCCGGGCTGCAAGCTTCAAGAATAGGGTTGTTGCCTACAAATCGACAAAAATGCAACCGCCCCATCGGGGCGGGTTATCGGTAGAAAAATTGCAATAAAAGGAATGGCCACCCGCCGCGGCGGGGTGGGTCATCGGTAGCAGCGGAGAGAGAGATTAATTTTCATGCATGGCAATCAAAGATGCAGAATCGGGTTTTATGCCGGATTGGGAATTCAAATCATGTCTTTTGGTTCGATGACCCACTCGCTCCGCCGTGGCGGACGGGTTTTGGCAACAACAACACGGTTGCCATAGTAGGGACGCGCTGCAGCGCGTCCCTACTATGGCATGTCTGTATAATTGTCAAAACAATAGTCGTTTAACATATACACATTCTATGCAAGGCTGGCACCGGGCGACAGATTGTGCTAGGATGCGAGCGAAATAAATTAAGCAAACCCCGGACATGTTTCAATGTCCAGCCTTATTTCTGATACCAATTCATCACCTCACTGGCAGATATAGCACGTGCATAGATGACAATTTCATCTAATTTTCCACCCCAGGCATCATAAGCTGGTGCCGCTTTCCGTCCGATATTTAGTGATGTGGAATAATTGAGCGCTTCCGTTTGCGGAGAATTTGCCTCTGCAACCTTTATACCATCCAGATACAATTTTGCATTACCTCCATCATAAGTAAAAAATATATGATGCCATTCTTGTATCGGAACCATTACAGACAATCCTGAACTACCATAGCTGAGATTGACTGATCGGGCGCTTCCGGAACCGGTCGTCGTTATTCGGTAATTGCCCTCCGGTGATTCAAACGAAAGCATCCGGGGATTTTGACTGCCTCCATCCATATAAAGCCATCCGCCCATTGAAAAGTTGCCGGTAATTTTAAGAATAGAAGCACTCCCGCAGTCAATATAGTTGTCGGTTCCATTAAAACTATATGCTTTGCCAGCGTTACCATACCTGTCGGCGGTTAAGCTGGCTCCATAGACTGTTCCGTGGTTGCTGTTCCCACTTTCATCCATGGCATTTCCATTAAAGGGATAGAAAGCAACAGGACCATCTTTTTCGGGTGGGGGACAGGTTTTTTTGTCACATCCAAAAACAATTAGCGAAATGAACAAAGCTCCTGAACTGATTTTTTTGATTAACATAGACTTTTTTTTAATGATGAAAATGGTTTAGGCGGTAATAAACTCTTTACCGACTGGCCCTGAAAATATCTTGAAAAGCAGCCTGAAAGGGTGATTTGGGTAACTATAACGGTCCTAAAGAAGGTGAAGTAAAAAACTTAATTATTGAGCAGTATTGTGCTTTAATTCAGAGTAAAAGACATAGGTGAATTACCTAATTTGTTCAACTATTCAACCGGTTTGTTTAGATTTGAGCAGCTCATCGGCAATCTACTTTTTCTTATGCGCCAATTCTTCTTCCTTATTTTACTTATCTGCTGCCTGCAACAAGTGGTGATTGCGCAGACCAATCGTCATACCATTTTGATCGAAAATTTATTGGCCGATACTTTGGATGTTGCGAACATAAGTCGTGAGGAAAATAATTACCTAAGCATTCAGGATAAGCCTTTCAACGAGCTTCCCCAGGACCTGATCAAATGCCGTGGGGAACTATATGTTTTTCTGAATGGTTCAGGTCGTTTGTACAAAGCATTTAAAGAGGGGGAGGGTATTGAATTTGAAAGAGTAGATACCACCCGGTATTTCGGGTACAACGGTGGCAGTTTTGCATATAGCTATAACGATACTATTTATAATTTGGGCGGTTATGGCCTATGGCGCATCAATGGTCAACTAAGGATGTACGTGGAAAAGACGAAGCAATGGGATATTGTAAAGCTCAATCAGGAAATACCAATCATGTATGGGCGGGAAAATACATTGCTATGGTTTGATCAGCACGAAGGGAAAATATATACAGGAATCAGTAGTATAAGAGACGAAGCCGTGAAAGACACCGGCCTAAATGAAGCAAAGTTTATTTATGATGTGTCGGTACTGGACCTGAAAACTAAAAACTGGACAAAAATCGGCTACCTCGGCGCTTACCTCCGTAACGAAATTCCCAATCTGGCCAACATAACCTCATCGCCCTGGGGGCAATTACTGTTTTCCGGAAATAAATGGCTGCTGATTGATTTTAAGAACAACAAACTGCTCACCCTGGGCCCTTCCAGGCAAAAGCAGATCACGAGCACCCTGGCTCCTCATGTGGGTGCTAATGCCTTTTATTTTAAAGACTCCATGCTGTATGCTGCCAATAGCAATGTCGGAAGAATAGATTCTTTTGCCTTGTCACGAGCCGATTTTGTAGCAACCCATCAAACAGTGTATGAACTTGTAAATGAGTCTTCGACCAAAAATGGAATAGACTACTATCTGTTTTTTGTACTCGCCCTTATGCTGGCAGGGGCGATATGGGGGTTGGTTATTATGAGGCGGCGCCGGAAATTGAGGAATGTTGTGCAGGATGATAATGCTACACAGCATATCCAAAAAGGGAATGGGTTCCATAAAATTGTATTTGAAGCAAGGGAGTTGCAGGTGTTGAGACTGATTTACGTAAACTCCGCTTCTGCCAGAAATACAACCATCGACGAATTAAATAAAGCTTTAGGATTATCCAAACGGAATGTAGAAATACAAAAAAAGCAGCGCAGCGATGTAATTACCTCCATCAATAAGAAATACCATTACATAAATCCGGAAACGGAGATAGTTCTGGACAAAAAACGATCGGAATATGATAAACGATCCTTTGAATATTTTATCAAATTTGAATTACTGGAAGAAGTGAGCAATTTATTGGAGAAAGTATCTTTAGCGCAAAACGATTAATGATGCTAGTGTCATCATATTTGAATATTACCTTTAATCAGGCAGCAAATCCCAGGAAATGAAATTCGGCAAAACAATCAAAATCTTCCTGCTCGACGGTGATCCGAACGGACGACTCACTTGCGAATTATCGAATTGGACCGGTAAGGCCTACAAAATTCCCAGAAAGACTTCTGGCATGAAACGATTGTTTTTGTGAGCAAGGATGAAAACCTGAATAAGGCCCATATCAAGTATTTGGAAAACCGGCTTTACGATCTGGCAAAAGCAGCAAACCGCTACAAGATCCTCAATACCGTTACCCCCACCCGATCTGCTATTTCCGAAGCGGATCAGGCTGAAATGGAAGAGTACCTTCAAAATATAAAGCTGCTCGTCAACACACTTGGTCATAAAGTTTTGGAAGAAAAGCGGGAAGCACAACCCAAACAGGCCGTACCATCCAACAGCTTTTCCATCAAAGCCGCCCGTGGTGCCGATGCGCAGGGCAGGCCCACCTCCGATGGCTTTGTTGTATTTAAAGGATCAAAAGCTTCGCTGGACACGGTGCCATCCATAACACCCTCATTTTTGGTACTCCGGCAAAAGCTGATAGAGCAGGGTATCATGAAAGATGCTGGTAATGTGCTGGAGTTTACAGATGATTATGTGTTTTCAAGCCCATCCACCGCGGCAGTAATGGTCACAGGCAGAAATGCGAATGGCCTGCTAGAGTGGAAGTTGGACAATGGAACCGCGTTGCGCGATTTTGAAACGGCCGAGCCGGGTGACGGGTGAGAGTGCATGTTGATGGTCGACTGATAAGTGAACCTGCTTGTTTTTTTGCCTGTTTCGATTACCCACCCCTTCGGGGTGGCAATCCTATTTTTAACTGGATATTCTACCGATGACCCGCCCCGCTGGGGCGGGCTGCGGCTCTATATGCTGGAATATTTTGCACTTTGCGGCATCCATGCTGACTTTCGGGCTGCAAGCTCTATAAACTTGATTGTTACCTACCAGCCGACATTCCTGCAGCCTGAAGGGCTGCGTCATCGGTAGAAAAAACGCAATAATGAGAAAGGCCACCCCGAAGGGGTGGGTCACCGGTTGCAGCAACGATAACATGAATACCATCGGGCGAACGCATCCCTACAGCGAAACCAGCTTCACCTCTATACCCTTTCGCAGGGTTTGGTGGATTTCTGCAATGCTGTCTACATACGCAATCAGCTCATCAATTTCCTGCGCAGTGGCGTTGGAACTTATATCGGTATGGTATTGAAAGTTAGAACCCGGTTCTCCCTCCGCTCCAAAATTGCCCGTTACCTGCACTTTTATTCCCTGAATAGACAGGCCTCTTTTTGCCGCTTCCCGGTAAATATCATTACAAAAGCAGGTTGCTATCGACAACAACAACAATTCACCGCCATTGATGGATGAACCCAGCCCATCCGGTTTGGGTGAAATATGCATCTGCTTGTTGGCGCCGTTTGTGTTAACCGTTACCTGGTGCAGGTTGAGTGCGCTATTGATGGTGGCTGATATTTTCATGGACTCATGCGTTTGTGCGAGGGCTAAGGTAAAAGTTTCATGGGCGGGAATATGATTGTGTGGAAGCAATCCTAATTGTTGGTTACAAAGTCTGCAGGTCCACGGCCTTTAATTCTATGGCAATTTTCTCCAACACCTTTCGAATATTTTTGGGGGGCTTTGTTGACAAATAACTATAAACCGGAGTGAACCGAAAACTTGCATATAAGGAAGGACAAAAACCCTTTTCTAAATTTGATTGAACTGGTAGCACATAGTTATAATGCTCGGTTTTTCCTGGAAATTTAGCAGTACCCGTACACGATTTATAACGTATACCATCAATTGCATATCCCTCCTGCTTTAGCCATTGCAACAATAGCTGCGGTATAATATATTCCGCCTTAAAATAGAATTTTTCGCCTTTATACGCAGGTTTGTACTTTATCTTCGTATGACTTGCCATTATTAGATGATATACACCAAGATGCTCCAATATTTCACTTATGTTTTTTGAATGTTCTTCATCAGAATTTCCTAATCCCGGGAACCCGTTTTCGGGGTTGCTAAAAGATGTATTTGAGAGATTTATGAAATATAGCGGCCGCACGTTCTGCAAACCGATGCAATGAAAATTGTAGTTTGAATCTGATTTATCGGGAAAGCACTCTGAATACGAAGTCAATATGCTTTCAGAAAGATAAAGACACGGATAACCTGAAATGCTGAAGCGGTTGGTAGCAACGGCTCTGCGCTTTTCGAACGGCGGATGAAAAAGATCCCTGATTTGTTTTAAGTTAATAAAACCCTGTCGATTCGCGTTTTTAGAACGAATCGCTTCATAGTGACGTTGAGCCCGGAAAAGATAACTATGCTTGGGAACCTTGTATTGCTTGAGGCTTGCGATTTCGTGTTTTAGCCGACCCCTTTCCAGCATTTCTTTAAAGTGAAAATAGGCTTCAGCTGGGTGCCCGTTGAGATATTGTTCTAATGAAAGGAATAATTGGTTCTGAATAGTCTTCACCCGTGTCAATACATTCCCTTTAATGGCAGGACTAAAATGTTTTTCGTCACAATGGTTCAGGTAGTCAAAAACCTTTTTGAATTTTGCCTTTATCTGAGTCAGGTAAGAAGTTTTTGCATCATCAGAAAATAAGATGGGGATGTTGAAATGAGAATGGTAAGGAATTTTCAGGATTGGGTTCGCGTTAGCCATGTAGCAGTTATTTAAGGTTGCCCTTGCTGGCAACAGCCAAGCAGGCTAAATAAAAAAGTCGCCAGGACTGAGCATTGATTAGAAGTGGTTTATCTACAGCAACATTTAACATTGTAAGCCATTGAATATGCTCTGCAGCGAAACTTTCAGGATATCGTTTATCGGTATCAATATGTTCTTTATACTTTGCCACCGCAGTAATATGGTCTGCTGTGACTTTAACGGGGCTTCCGGTATCCCAACCTTCTATAATTTGTGTAGCCACAAACCAGGCTAATGAGGCAGTAAGTTTTTTTTCTGTATCTGGATTGCCTTTCACATTAATTGGCTCGGTCATCATAACCGCAATTTCCGAGGCGGAAATGATTTTATAAGGATGTATTGTATGTTCTTCCTGCGTTTCATCGGGGGTTTTTAGTATCGGGCGTAGGTATTGCTCTGCCAAACGCCAATAAAGGTCATTTAACAACCAGGCAGCATTGGGGATGTAAGTAAACCTGATTTTTGTACTATCTCTTGACTGTGCTTTGAAATTTTTTAACCAGGTTTGCCATTCTCCGAGTCTCTTTTGGTGTGCCTTTCTTCTGGGAGCAGGTAGTTTCATACAGCAAAGTCTTTGTTATAAAAAAACGCCTTTATCCGGTTAAGGGAAAGGCGTAACAAATTTATTTGATTGTCGCTATGAATCAGGACTCAATTACCAACCAAGTTCTTTCCATGCATTGCGTAATGTCTGAGCAGCGGCACTTTTCTTGCTTTTTGAAGCCAGCTTCTTTTGCTTCGCTGCAGAAGAAGCATCGTTGTTGACCGCATTTCTTGCTGCCTGCGTTACTTCGTTGTAAACTCCGGTATGGGTAAAATAAGCTTGTCCATCTCGTACATAGCTTTTAGTTGTTCCCGGCATACAATTATTTTTAAGTAATGTTATCCAAGTTACATTACTTACTAACCCACCTTAAAGGTGCGATTAAATGGATAACGAAATTTTATTAACAGTTCTATTATTTTCCACAGTTGTGGATAACTAATTAAAGCGGACTGCAAAGGTAATACCTGACTTGTGTTTCAACTCTGATTTTAAAGATTTTTTATCTAAATATCTCATGCTTCCAAATGTGTATTGAAATTCAATGTGTTATGATTTGATTTGAGGGGACGATAATATTCGATGTCGCCATTTCGGTCAGGTGTTTGCAGGAACAAGTAGGAAATTCTTTAATCCTTGTTACGTAATCACCTACCAGTATAATTAATATAACAAGCGTAGTACTGGCAAAGTTGACTCGTGCAACAATGAGTTCTAACTCAACAGCATCCATTCTGCCCCATCTTTATTATCATTTGCGACATCGGTTGAGGCAAAAAGCATGCATCAAATCGGTGTATGATGTTGCTTAGGTTCTAAATGGGATTTGGACTTTTGCATGCGCTGCTCATGCAAAACACCCACAGCAACCACCATCAACTCCAAAAACTCATACCCAAACAGCAACTCATGCCGGCTGGCGGCCGAGTCGGTTACCAGGTCGTTGGTGATGGCCCCCTTGGCCATGATCCAGAGTTCCTCCCGAATGCCATCGGGCCCATTGCAGGAAAAATATTCATCAATAATTGCCCAGGCGGCTTCGGGCGATTGCTCGCGGCGCAGGCGCTGCTGCATTTTGGCGAGCGTAGAGGGTAATGAATTCATACGAGTAAGGTTTAGGGTTTAGAGTTTAAGGTTTAATGCTACAATTTACAACAAAAGTGCTGTTATTCGTAAATATATTTCTGAAATAATATTATTAGTTTCCATTATTCAGAAATAAAGTTCTGAAATTCAATACCTGAGGTTTCTTAAATTGTGGATAAAATTCTGAAATACGAAATTAAAATGGCCGAAAAAAGAATCCTCAACCGTATCAAAAGCGCCCTGGCCGACCATAACAAAACCAATCTTTGGCTGGCCGAAGCATTGGGCAAAAACAAAAGCACTGTTTCAAAATGGTGCACAAACGACCAACAGCCTACATTGGATACTTTGTTTGATATTGCGGAAGTGTTGGGGGTGGATGTGGCGGAGCTGTTGGTGACAAAAACCAAAAAGTAATATTAATTGGCAATGACTATTCCAAAGACTATTCAAATCCTGGAAGCTTTGGCGTCGGGCTGTTCACCCTCTACAGGCGAAATGCTCGACAAAGAAAGCGTCCTCAATGAGAGAGATGTAATCAGGGCGCTTCAAGTCGCAATAGATCGGCTTAAAGTTGAAAGTCCTGTAGAGCCATCCAACATTGCTGTTGATGAACGGGATGTGGGAAACGTAGTTATGTTGTTTCGAGAGCAGGGCAAAAGTATAACCGCCAATAATCTGACTGCGTTCTTTCTCGGAACCCGCCAGTTTAAAAAGCCTGAATTAACCACCAATAGCCTTTATGGTAAATACAGGGGAGTTTACACAGACGGGCAAATGATTGATTATTTTTCCAGCTATCTGGTTGAAAAAAATTTCATTCCTCGAAATCCACAAAAGGATGCGCCCTACAAACAGGTGGATTATTTTACAAAAGAAAAATTCAACAAACTCACCGATAGCGATATCAGCCAATTGAAAGAGAAAGTAAAAGAATTAGGCATACAGAAAACGGAGAATTTAGCTACTTATATTCAGGATGCACGGAGGTTTTATAAACGAGCCTATGAGCCCTGGTCAAATCGTGAACTGGACCTGTTAAAAAAAGCTATCAAGTATACGAATGATCTTGATTTACTTTCGGACTGCTTCCAGCGAGGCAAAGGTTCGATAGAAGGTACGGGACAAAAAATTATCTGGGAGTCGCAAAGTGAAAAAAAAGAATAGTAATCCGGAACCCCGGTTTTCCGGGTTCCCGTAGTAATAGGCAAATAGGGTATCGTACTTTCAATTCAATAATGCAATGGCCAAGCAAAAAGCAAAAACAGAAGAACCTTTAGAAAAACAACTCTGGAAAACGGCGGACAAACTCCGCAAAAACATTGATGCGGCCGAATACAAACATATCGTGCTGGGCCTGATTTTTCTGAAATATATCTCGGATGCTTTCGAAGAACTCTATGCCCGACTAAAAGCGGATGAAGCAAACGGTGCCGACCCTGAAGACAAAGATGAATACAAGGCCGAGAACGTATTTTTTGTGCCACAGGATGCGCGCTGGGCCTATCTGCAATCGAAAGCCAAACAACCCGAAATTGGCAAGTTTGTAGACGATGCCATGGACGCCATTGAAAAGGAAAATGCTTCCCTGAAGGGCGTATTGCCAAAAGTATATGCCCGGCAAAACCTTGACCCTACCAGCCTGGGCGAGTTGATCGACCTCGTTGGCAATATTGCCCTCGGCAGCGCCAAAGCCCGCAGTGCTGATGTGCTGGGCCATGTGTTTGAGTACTTCCTCGGCGAGTTTGCCCTGGCCGAAGGCAAAAAGGGCGGACAGTTCTATACACCGCGTAGTGTAGTGGAATTGCTGGTAGAAATGCTGGAACCTTACAAGGGCCGCGTGTTTGACCCCTGTTGTGGTAGTGGTGGTATGTTTGTGCAGAGTCTGAAGTTTGTGGATAGCCATGCCGGGCGTGTAAACGATATTTCCATTTACGGGCAGGAAAGCAACCAAACCACCTGGCGGCTGGCCAAGATGAACCTCGCCATCCGCGGTATCGACAGCTCGCAGGTAAAATGGAACAACGAAGGCAGTTTTTTAAACGATGCGCATAAAGACCTGAAAGCCGATTACATTATTGCCAACCCACCCTTTAACGTAAGCGATTGGGGTGGCGACCTCATGCGTACCGATGGCCGCTGGCAATATGGTGTGCCGCCTACCGGCAATGCCAACTTTGCCTGGATGCAGCATTTTATCTATCACCTGGCCCCCAATGGGCAGGCCGGCGTGGTGCTGGCAAAGGGAGCGTTGACGTCTAAAACATCAGGCGAAGGCGAGATCCGGAAAGCCCTGGTGGAGAATGGGCTGATCGATTGCATCGTAAACCTGCCCGCCAAATTGTTTTTAAACACACAGATACCCGCAGCGCTCTGGTTCTTAAGCCGCAACCGGAAAAACGGAAAGTATAGAGATCGCACCAACGAAATATTATTTATTGATGCCAGAAATTTAGGGCATCTGATAAACCGCAGAACCCGAGAACTTTCAAAAGAAGACATTGATAGAATCGCCAATACTTACCACAATTGGCGAAACCCTGATGGGAACTATGAAGATATTGCCGGTTTTTGCGCCTCGGCACCGATAAGTAAAGTGAAAGAACTGGATTATGTGCTGACCCCCGGCCGCTATGTGGGCCTGCCCGATGAAGAGGATGATTTCAATTTTGCCGAACGCTTTACCAGCTTAAAGGTCGAACTGGAAGAGCAGTTGAAGGAGGAAGCAAGGCTGAATGAAATAATAGCGAACAATTTGAGAAATATTAAAATATAGACGATGGTAAAGGTCTGGTAAAGAGCATTCCATCTCGAGGATATCCTCAAAATGGTCATCAAATCAAATAGCTAAGCGAAATACCCAAAAGCCTGTAGGTGGAGAATTTATTAAGAAGTTGAAAAAAATGCAAGAGCCAAAACTATTAGCGCCCAGAAAGAATAGAACTCGATAGAGAACCACAACTAATTCGAAATATCATCAACATTTTATTCTAAATTAATTAAGATAATGATTATGCGAAATTGGCAAGAGACAATGCTTGGAAATCATGTCAAAAGCGTTTCCGAGACGTATAAGTTCTTGCCAAACGAATATGTGGTCTTTTTAAATACATCTGATATATTGAATGGTAAAGTTTTAAATAGGAAATTAGAAAATTCGAAAGGGATGCCAGGTCAAGCGAAGAAGCGTATCAAGAGAGGAGATTTCTTGTTTAGTGAAATAAGGCCAGCAAACGGCAGGTATGCGTTGATTGATTTTGATGCGGATAAATACGTGGTTTCGACAAAGCTAATGGTTCTACGATGTGACGAATTCCTTGACGTCAACTTTTTCAGATTTTACTTAACATCAAGAGATGTTTTAGAACATTTACAAATGATAGCGGAAGATAGGTCGGGAACATTTCCTCAAATAACATTTGATCATATATCATCACTTGAAATAAAACTCCCCCCACTCCCCGAACAAACCGCCATTGCCTCCGTACTCAGTAGTTTAGACGACAAAATAGACCTGCTGCACCGCCAAAACGCAACCCTCGAAAAAATGGCGGAAACCCTGTTTAGGCAGTGGTTTGTAGAAGAGGCGAAGGAGGAGTGGGAGACAGCAAAGCTTAAAGAAGTAACTGATATTGCGATTGGTAGAACACCGCCAAGAAAAGAAGCTCACTGGTTTACAGAAAATCCAAGTGATGTAAAATGGATTTCAATTAAAGACATGGGAAATGACAGTGTATTCATATCAAACACTTCAGAGTGCTTGACAAAAGATGCTGTAGCCACATTTAATATTCCTATAATTCCAAAAGATACCGTTGTTTTAAGTTTTAAAATGACAGTGGGCAGAGTCGCAATTACATCAGAAGAAATGCTTTCAAACGAAGCAATTGCGCACTTTAAATTCAATAAGAAGACACCATTTACAAAAGAGTATCTGTATATTTTTTTGAAAACCTTTAAATATGATACATTAGGCAGTACCTCTTCTATCGTTACAGCTATTAATTCTGCAATGATTAAAGACCTAGAAATAGCTATTCCAGATAAAGAGACAATGAAATCATTTAAGGAAGTGACAGAATCATTGTTCAGTAAAATAAATTCAAACCAAACCCAAATCCGCACCCTCACAGCCTTGCGCGACAGTTTACTCCCCAAATTAATGAGCGGCGAGGTGCGTGTGGAAATGAAGAACTAAATAAGCGGTACAAAAAATGGCAGAAAATAAAAATAGCGCATCCGATATCATTCTCTATAGTTCCCCCGAAGGGAACATAAAGGTGGAAGTGATTTACTCAGGCGAAAGCTTTTGGTTAACCCAAAAGAAAATGGCTGAGCTTTTTGGCGTGGAAGTGCCTGCCGTGAGCAAGCACCTCAAAAATATCTTTGAAACGGCTGAGCTTCAGGAGCATGCAGTTATTTCCAAAATGGAAACAACTGCCACAGACGGCAAAAACTACCTTACGGCATTCTATAATCTGGATGCCATAATCGCTGTAGGATATCGGGTCAACAGTAAACAGGCCACCCAGTTCCGTATTTGGGCAACCAACACGCTGCGGGAGTTCATCATAAAAGGCTTTGTACTAGACGATGAGCGACTCAAACAGGGGAAAAGATTTGGAAAAGATTATTTTGATGAACTCTTAGAGCGCATTCGCGAAATAAGGGCCAGTGAAAGACGCTTTTACCAAAAGATAACGGATATATATGAGCAGTGCAGTATAGACTACAATAAAGACGCAGAAATAACCCAGACATTTTTTAAAACGGTTCAGAACAAATTGCACTGGGCCATAACCGGAAAAACGGCTGCTCAAATAATTGCCGAAAGAGCCAATGCAACCTCGAAGAACATGGGCCTGCAAACCTGGAAGAATGCGCCCACGGGTAAGATTTTAAAATCGGATATCATTGTTGCGAAGAACTATTTGATTGAAAAGGAAATCAAAGAACTCGAAAGAGTAGTGACCATGTATCTTGATTATGCAGAAAACCAGGCAGCCAGGCAAATACCTATGAAAATGGCCGACTGGGTGCAGAAAATTGACGCATTTCTTGAATTCAATGAATATAAGATTTTGAAGGATGCGGGTAAGGTAAGTCATGATGTAGCCCGAAAACTGGCCGAGGAGGAGTATGAAAAATTCCGCATAATACAGGATAAAAATTTTGAAAGCGATTTTGATAAGGAGGTGAAGAAACTTAAACCGCCCAAAAAGAAAGAATGACCCGCATCTCCGAAAACACCATCGAATCCTTCGCCATCGAGCTGCTTACCCAGCTCGGTTATGAATACTTCTATGGTCCCGATATAGCCCCCGATGGCGAAAACCCGGAGCGAGAAAGCTACGATCAAGTCCTTTTAATAACTAGACTGCAAAATGCCGTAAAGGGCATTAACCACGGCATTCCGGCCGATGCGCAGGCGGAAGCTATTAAAGCCATTCAACGGATTGCCTCACCTGATCTTCTTGCGAACAACGAGACCTTTCATCGTTTCTTAACCGAAGGCATCCCCGTTTCCAAACGCGTGGACGGCGATGACCGGGGCGACCGGGTCTGGCTGATTGACTTTAAGAATCCACGCAACAATGAGTTTGTAGCGGTCAACCAGTTTACTATTATTGAAAACGGCATCAATAAGCGGCCGGATGTGATGCTGTTTGTAAATGGCATTCCCCTGGTGCTGATGGAGCTGAAGAATGCGGCCGATGAAAATACCACCATCCATTCCGCTTTCCGGCAGGTAGAAACTTACACAGCGCTTATTCCGGGATTGTTTACTTACAACGCCTTTGTGGTAATTTCCGATGGGCTGGAAGCAAAAGCGGGTTCTATTTCCGCAGGCCTTAGCCGCTACATGGCCTGGAAATCGGCCGATGGTAAGGCCGAAGCCTCGCACCTGGTGAGCCAGTTGGAGACCCTGATTAAAGGCATGCTCAACAGGGAAACACTGATCGATTTGATCCGGCATTTCATCGTATTTGAAAGATCGAATAAGGAAGATGCTGCAACGGGCATTACCAGCATCCACACCGTAAAAAAGCTGGCGGCCTATCACCAATACTATGCGGTGAACAAAGCGGTAGAATCAACCATAAGGGCAACAGGGTTTAAAACAATTGAGGGCGCTGTGGCGGGCAGGAGCAAGGAAGACCCGGAAGCCTATGGGCTGCCCGCTGTGAAAAACCAACCCATCGGCGATAGAAAGGGGGGCGTGGTTTGGCATACCCAGGGCAGTGGAAAGTCGCTGTCGATGGTATTCTATGCCGGCAAAATTGTGCTGGCCCTCGATAATCCCACCATCCTCGTTATAACCGACCGCAACGATCTCGACGATCAACTTTTTGACACATTCGCTGCCTCCAAACAACTTTTGCGGCAGGAGCCCGTGCAGGCAGAAGACAGAAACCAATTGAAGGAATTGCTGAAAGTAGCTTCGGGTGGGGTGATATTTACCACCATTCAAAAATTTCAACCCGAGGAAGGCAATGTGTACGAATTGTTATCCGACAGAGAGAACATTATTGTAATAGCCGATGAAGCCCACCGCACACAATATGGCTTCAGCGCCAAAACCATCGATGAAAAAGACGCGCAGGGCAACGTGGTAGGGAAAAAAATTGTGTATGGCTTTGCCAAATACATGCGCGATGCTTTGCCCAATGCCACTTATTTGGGTTTCACCGGCACGCCCATTGAAAGTACCGATGTAAACACCCCCGCCGTTTTCGGCAACTATGTAGACATTTATGATATTGCCCAGGCCGTAGAAGATGGGGCTACCGTTCGCATCTATTATGAAAGCCGCCTGGCGAAGGTGAACCTGAGCGAGGAGGGCAAGCAACTGGTGGAAGAGCTCGATGATGAGCTGGATCAGGACGACCTCACTAATACCCAAAAGGCCAAAGCGAAGTGGACACAGTTGGAGGCATTGGTAGGTAGTGAAAACCGAATACGAAATATTGCCAACGACATAGTGGCACATTTTACCCAGCGCCAGGCCGTATTTGAAGGCAAGGGAATGATTGTGTGTATGAGCCGTCGGATTGCGGCTGAGCTCTACCAGGCCATTATCGATATTAAACCGGAATGGCATTCCAACGACCTGAAGAAAGGGGCAATAAAGCTGGTGATGACCTCGGCTTCTTCCGATGGACCCAATATATCCAAACACCATACAACCAAGGAGCAAAGGCGCATGCTGGCCGAGCGTATGAAGAATCCCGACGACGAACTGCAGTTGGTGATTGTTCGCGACATGTGGCTCACCGGCTTTGACGCGCCGAGCATGCACACCCTGTATATCGACAAACCCATGAAGGGCCATAACCTGATGCAGGCCATTGCCCGGGTGAACCGCGTGTATAAAGACAAACCCGGTGGCCTGATAGTGGATTATCTGGGCATTGCCGCCGACCTGAAAAAGGCCCTCGCCTTTTATTCCGATGCCGGCGGCAAGGGCGACCCCACTATTATGCAGGAGCAGGCCGTGCAATTGATGCTCGAGAAGCTGGAAGTGGTATCGCAGCTATTTAGCGCCAGCCCGCCGCATAGGCAGGGCTTCAACTATGAAGAATATTTTGAAGCCGATACATCCAAAAAGCTATCGCTGATACTCGCAGCCGAGGAGCATATACTGGGAATACAGGATGGGAAGAAGCGGTACATCAACGAAGTAACGGCCCTGTCGAAAGCCTTTGCGCTGGCCGTGCCGCACGATCAGGCCATGGATATAAAGGATGAGGTATCATTTTTCCAGGCCGTGAAGGCGAGGCTGGCCAAGTTTGATGGCACCGGCTCGGGCCGCACCGATGAAGAAATTGAAACCACCATCCGGCAGGTGATTGACCAGGCGCTGGTATCGGAAAAAGTGATTGATGTATTTGATGCCGCGGGCATCAAGAAGCCCGATATATCGATATTGTCGGAAGAGTTTTTACTGGAGCTGAAGGGGATGGAACATAAAAATGTGGCGCTCGAGGTATTGAAGAAATTGCTGAATGATGAAATAAAGGCGCGGGCCAAAAAGAACCTGGTGCAGAGCCGCACGTTTTTGGAGATGCTGGAAGATTCCATCAAAAAATACCACAACAAAATACTCACCGCCGCAGAAGTAATAGAAGAGCTCATCAAGCTCAGCAAGGATATTGTGAAAATGGACAACGAAGCCCGGCAAATGGGCCTCAGCGAATTTGAATATGCCTTTTACACGGCCGTAGCCAACAACGACAGCGCCCGCGAACTGATGCAGCAGGACAAGCTGCGCGAGCTGGCCGTGGTGCTCACCGAAACCATCCGCCAAAATGCCTCCATCGACTGGACCCTGAAAGAGAGCGTCCGCGCCAAACTAAAAGTTGCCGTAAAGAGGATTCTCCGCAAATACGGCTACCCACCTGATATGCAAAAGCTGGCAACAGAAACGGTGCTGAAGCAGGCGGAGATGATGGCGGGGGAGATAACGAGTTAGATTGATGAATTTATGAAGATATCAAAGGCTTTTGTCATTTTGATACTAACTATCATTAACCTATTATTGATAGTATACCTGGTATTTTTTAAATTCATTTCTGGAGGCCTAAACTTTCAATCTCCTGCCTTAATTGGAGACTTTGTTGGCGGAGTCATTGGAACCATCCTTACCGCGATTGCAGCGATATTTGTTTACAAGACGTATAGGAATCAGGATGACCAGCTCAAGCTGCAAAAGTGGGAAGCAAATCAGAAACTCGTAGATAGCCTTTATGACCGAATAGCAAAAGATGTTGACGACCTTGAAGTCACACAGTACAATGAATATAGGGGCAACGCTCCTATTACATACAAAAGTATCAATGTACTATACAATTTAACAGATTTGCTAAAACTTGATAATTCAGTACTTAATCAACTTGCCTTGATTTTGATATCTTTTGAGCACCTTTGTGAAATAGAAAAAAGTTTCGAGTACAACAATCCCTTGCAGCATACCATTAATCAAGACCGAATTCACCTGTTTTTTTATGCAAGGATTATCTGGCCACTACACAAGTTTTATGGAAATGAATGGAAGAAGTTACTTGAACCTCCCAATCCGCATCCTGATTCCAAGGAAACCCTGGAACGGTTTGAGAGACTAGTCAAAAAGACCTATTGTTATCTCTTAGCCAGGAAATTGGTTGGGATGCCTGTTGATAATGCATATTCCCGGTTATTGCAAGAAAGGTGCTAACTATTGCGTATTTCATGAAGAAGCAGGAAAGTATTTCACTCTTGGTCAGCAAGACATCCAATCGCTTGATGACACCAACGAGATTCGCGGTGCCTTGGCTAATATCAGTCGCTTATTTATTGAGTTACAGGAGTATTTGTATCGGAGGGGGCGAAGCGTAGCAATTTTCCGTCTATTCAATTTATAAATATTGTTTATGAGTAAAAGAAAGCAAAGACAGACAGAATTTGTAAAATGGTTTGGGCCTGTACTTGACGCATTGAGAGATTTAGGCGGTTCTGCGCGACCAAAAGAAATTACAAAATGGATTGCAGAGAGTCATAATATTCCTGATGAAACCCTCAATGAGCGGTATGAAAAGTCGGGGGTTCTGAAATTTCAAAACCAAATTGCCTGGGCACGACAATATTTAGTGTGGGATGAGCTTCTTGAAAGTTCAAAGCACGGTGTTTGGACGCTTACCAATAAGGGCTGGAAAACAACTTTAGATGAAGAGCAAGCTTATGACATATTCATTAAGTGGGTAAAAATATTTCAGGACTTAAGAGACAAGAAAGAAACTGATTCTGTTGACAAAAAAGCAGAAGAGGTTGCAGAAAAGCAACAGGCAGTTGAACCGGAGGAAAACCAAACACCTATCAAGCCATCACTAATTGAGGTACTCCAATCACTTTCTGCAACAGGCTTTGAGCATTTGTGCGGCAGACTCTTGCGAGAGTACGATTTTGAGAATATCGAAATAACCCAGCGATCGCACGATGGCGGCATTGATGGTTATGCAACACTCAAACAAAATCCGTTTGTCAGCATGAGTGTATTCTTTCAGTGCAAGAAATATCAAGGTACGGTGCCTACAGAAAAAGTTGCAGCTTTTATAGGGGTGATGGAAACGAATAAAAGGAGTGTGGAAAAGGGATTAATGATAACTACAGGTACTTTTGCCAAAGCTGCGTGGGAAATAGACAAAGCGAATAATAAACTTGAACTTATAGATGGCGAGAAACTGGTTGAAATGTTTGAGAAGGTCGAACTAGGTGTTAAGGCAAAAACAGTCTATGAACCCGACCTAACTTTTTTTGAGCAGTATCGTGACAAGGCGAGCAATGGCCGTTAACATCTGTCGGCGTTGTGTGTAGAGTATAGGAATGCTGCACAAACCCCTTTTTCAAGAATATTCTAATATCACATGCTAATTAATTGAAATGGATTTTTTGAAAATAGTTAATGAAACGGAAGAAGAGTTAGAGGCAATTGCGACCAAGTTATTTGATAGTTATGCTTTAAAGACAGCGACCTCTCTATTCAGACTAGTGGAGATTGAATTTTATTGGAACTCACCAAAGCATGTTGACAAAAGTACATACCAACGTAAGCATGTAGATCCAAAAGCAGGTGATTGGTTTTTTCATTATTCGGGAGTTGATATCGCATTAAAGAATGAGCAAACAGGCGGCTATGGTGGGATTTTGATACGAAGTATTTACGACATCAAATTAGAGACCATTACTAAGGGTCCTATGGTGTGCGCAATGAAGTTGTTTAGCGGAACCAATGCTTTTAAGCAAACGATCAAAACGAGGATTATTCCTTACAGCCATAATAAATCTAAAATCGCGAAAGGCATGCGTGTCGGTTTGGGAAAGAACGCGAAAGAAAATGGAGCAGATAAATTAAACTATAGATTTTTTATTGACCCTAAAGAATGATTAGCGACTGCCAAACCGACTTCTTGTACTTAGCCGATAAATTGCCTAAGGATTATCCCGACTTCCATGAGCGGTTTGAAAAAGTATTGCTTGAAAGCAATATCGAGTACGCGCTGCTACCCAATACAAAAGACATCTGGGCGGTAGACTATATGCCGATTCAGGTAGAATCCAACAAATTTGTTCGTTTCGTTTACAATCCTTCCTATTTGCGCACAAAAGCACTTCGAAAAACCATTTCAGATGTGGACGAAATTTGCAAAGAAATTGGAATAGAAGCGATTAAGACGGACATAATTATTGATGGAGGAAACCTAACTCGCTGGACAAATAAAGTAATAATGACTGACCGGGTTTTTAAGGACAATCCGAACTATGAACGTAAACAATTAATCAAAGATATTCACGAACTTCTGCAAGTGGACAAAATCTATTTTGTTCCCGAGCAACCGGGCGATTTTACAGGTCATTCAGACGGCATGGTTCGCTTTGTTGACGAGAATACAGTTGTAGTTAATGATTATTGCCGGGAAAAAGACTGGTTTAAAAGTGCTTTTGAAATTGCCCTTCACAATGCGGGACTTGACCTCGTTAGAATCCCTTATAATGTTTACAGTAACAAAACTAATGACCAGGCTAATGGTTGCTACATTAACTATTTGCAAATGGCAGACATTGTTATTGTTCCGACATTTGGGATGAAGGAAGATGATGATGCAGTAAAGCAGCTTGAGCTGGTTTTTAAAGGGCAAACGGTTACCGCCCTTGAAAGCAACGAAATAGCAAATGAGGGAGGCGTATTGAATTGTGTTACATGGAATATTTTAAAATAATAGATTATTCTATGAAATTTTACCGACTAAAGAATAAGGATATGCCCTGGGACGATTATGGCGATATTCTATTGTCCGGAAATACTGCACGACTTGAGCGTCTGCACGGAAAATTACAATACGAAAGAACCGGACCGTTCCAGCCAGAAATAACAATATCAGGAATCGATGACTTATTGGTGACTGACAGCACAAAGAGAAACCTGGAAGCATCAGGGTTGAAGGGCTTTCAGTTCCAGCCCGTAGTTAAGCGACACATTTCGCTTCTGGATTGGACTACCTGGGATCTGCAGAATGTATCCCCAGCTATCTATCCCGACAAAGGAATCCCCGAGAATTATATTTTGAGTTTGCCGCATTCACAGGAAACCGCCGACAAGATGGAGGAGGTTTGGGAGGTGGTTGTACAGGTTGGCGGCACATTTATTGATGGCCGAACTTTTAAGCACTCGGACAAAGAAATCGACATCATGTGTACCGATAACAGCGGCTGGTTCCTGGTTACGGAAAAAGCTAAATCCTGGCTGGAGGCCCACTGCGGAAATTGGATTGAGTTTTGGGATCTGGAAGATCTGCCGTATTGATTCCTACCATGGTGCGTCCAAATGCTCGAAAGTTTAGTTATTGATGTTGGCGATGTAGAGCCGTGATTAGTGGTGTTGTTACCAATAAGTTAATTTGTATATTTAGGTGCGAATTTGCTGACGACCGAAGAGGGAGATGACTATTTTGCTTGAATGCTTTCGCTTCGTCAGGAATGAGTCTTCAAAAATCCGAGTGTCTTCAGCAAGCTTTTCAACTTCGTCATTTAGGAATAAAATGAGCAATTCGATTAAGAATTTAATTCTCCGCAACGATCAAGACAACCGTCAAATTTCAATGACAGAAGAAGGATTTAGAAGTTTGGAGAAAGCGTCTGAGATCAGCTCTTGGGTTAAAGTTGGATATGACAATCCTCAAGATGTTTTACCGTGTTGGTACATTAGCGATAGGGTCCGCATGGAAGCAATAAAAAGTCAAAAGCCGTTTTCAGAATTTTACAACGCTTCAGAGTATTTTAGAATTTTCAAGCGTATTGACAATAGCCATATTGAAGGTTTTTTAGGTCGTTATGACCAGGAATACACTTTTCACGAGAAGATAGAAAATGGCTTTACATATTTTGATGACTTTTTGCGTAGACAAAAAGTATATTTCACATTCGACAAAATAAGCCTATATCAAGTTGTAGAAATTTATCCAGAGAGACCATTGAAATTCATTCTCAAACGGATAGATAACTTGAAAAACTTCAAGGTAAATCAATCTTTTATGATTATGCCGTTTCAAAAACCGGCACTTGATAAATTTTATTTTGACAACATAAAACCTTTCTTGAAATCCACCTTTAACATTGAAGTTTACCGTGCAGACGATTTCAGAGATAATGACATAATTGTGCAGACGATTTATAACTTAATAGAAGATAGTGAGTTTATTATTGCCGATACTACTCATGAGAACAAAAATGCATTTTATGAGTTAGGTTATGCATCTGCAATAGGGAAGGAAATTATAACAATTCAGGACAAATCGGTGGAGCAAAGACTATTTTTTGATAGAGCACATATACGGACAATAATGTATGATGCATCAGACATAGATACGTTTCACTTTGATCTTTCTGCAACTATAAAAAGCATTAGGGACAGGCAATAAGATAAGCTATGCAAGTTCGAGAGATTAATTGCTTCGGTATATGAATTCGCTTGGACCTAAGATTCAGTCCGTGTGATACAATGTTTGTTCCGCTTTGCGAAAAAGCATGCGAGAGCTATCCTTTTTTAATAGTCATTTCCTTAGTAACGTACAAGCCATGCACGACCCCGAAATATTCTATCCCCCCGATCAGGCAGCCTGGCGGACATGGTTGGAAGAACATCACCTGAGCAAGCAATCTGTTTGGGTTGTATTTTATGCCAGGTCATCCCCAAAACCATCCATCAGTTGGAGCGATGCGGTGGATGAAGCCCTGTGCTTTGGCTGGATAGATAGCAAGAGAATCAAGATTGACGCAGAAACATCGCATCAGTTTTTCAGCAGGCGAAAACCGAAAAGCACCTGGTCGAAGATCAATAAAGAAAAAGTAGGGATCCTTATTTCGAAAGGGTTGATGAAAAAAGCCGGTCTGGATTGCATTGCCGTGGCCAAACAAAATGGTTCCTGGACCATCCTCGACGAAGTGGAAGAGCTGACCATCCCGAAAGATTTGGAAAAAGCCTTTAAAAAGCATCGGGGTGCAAAAGCTTATTTTTTAAGTTTAAGCAAGTCGGTTCAAAAAATGCTATTGACATCTCTCGTATTGGCCAGGCGGCCCGAAACCCGGCAAAAGCGTATAGATGAAATTGCTAAGCTGGCGGCTTTAAAAAAGAAGCCTGCATAATTTGTTTAACTTAGACAGTACAACATGGCAAATCATAAAATTGAAACCGAACAGACTTACAATGCAACAATGAAAAAGATTGATGCATTGATGAAAAAGGGTGAAGATAATCTGTCATCTAAGGAGGCTGGTGAGTTAAGGGCCTTAGCCTTAGCTGCGCAGGCATACGAGAAAAGTATTTATGCTATTCCTGCTCCTGAAAGCGGCTCATCAACAGCTCGGCATTGATGGAAATGTATTGTTGAAATATGCATAAATTTTTGCAGGATGGCAGTCATACTTTTTCAAAGCATTTTTATCTAGATGATGGACACAGACAATCTGTCAACAGAAACATACAGAGCCGTGTTGTTAACAGCGGAACGGTTTAATCACAACCTAACCCTCGAATTTGCCCTTCTGGCCGATGAATGCGACAATGATGACGACTATTTGGCTGAAGCGCTTAAGCTCATTCAGCTATTTAAGTCGGATGTGGATGAAAGCCTGGATGAAATATTTTTCGACTGCCCCTTGCCGTCAACTTCGAGTTTTCTCGATGTACTTGCAGAAATTGAAAGAAATATAGAGGCCGTAAAGGCAATACCGGTCAAAAAGCGACATTTCGAGTTTTAGGTGTTTGTTTATTAGTTTTTGGAGCAATGCTTGTCTTGTTGTTAATCAGTATAATCCAAACAAATCCTCCATCAGTGCTTCCGCCTGTACTCGCCCGAGGTAATGTTCATTTTTTTTGCAGCCGTAGGTAGTTACCATGGTAAGGAAGATTGATTTACGGGTTTTTGTTTCGCTGCGAAATATATTCACTTTAGTATCCAGCTCGCTGGCGTATTTTTTATCTATCACATAGGTATCGGTGGCAAATTTTATTTCGCAAAGGTTGATGGTTCGGTCGTCTCGGTCAAGAAGCAGATCTATCTGTGCGCCCTGTTCGCCTTTTGTGGGTGTATGCCGCCAGGTAGATACATGGGTTAATACGCCTGTAATTCCCAATTTATGCCGGATTTGCAATACATGCTTTTGTACAACCGATTCAAAAGCGAAGCCACTCCAGATAGTATAAGTCGGTGTTCCAAACTGGCGATGCCAGGCGCCGGCCTCCGTATCCCTGGCATTTTCTATGAATTTTAAGTAGAACAGGGAGTATTCATCGGATAGTTTAAAAATGCTATCGTTTACCAATTTGTTGAACGAGGTATAGGTGGTTAAAAAACCCGACTCTTCCAGTTCCTTTAATAGTTTTGAGGCGTTGCCGCCTGATGTAAATCCGCATTTGTCAATAATCTCGTTTCGCGTAAGCCCGCTGCCTTTAGCGGCAAGTGCCCGGATAATTTTTTCGTGGCTCGTCGAGTCGGCAAATAAAGATTTGTACAAATTATTAAATTCATTTTTCAGCGGACCATCTTTGGCAAAACACAGTCGGTCGATAATCTGGGCAGCACTTTCGCCAGGGTTTATATTGCGTAGATAGTGCGGAATTCCGCCTATTGCTAAATAAACTTGCAGCAGGCTATAAGTATCGAGCAACACATTTTTTGATTTCAGGTACTCCCGGGTTTCGGCCAGCGTAAATGGCAGCAGCCTTATCGTTTGTGTAACCCTGTTGTGTAGGCCACCGCGGTCATTAATGACTTTATCAATCATCCACGAAGCTGCTGAGCCGCAGATAACAACTTTTAAGTGTGGCTTTTTAGTGGCGTAGGCGTTCCACCAATGGTCGAAGGCTTGCAGGAAGCCTCCTCTATGCGTTTCAATCCAGGGAAATTCGTCGAAAAAAACTACTGCAGGTTTGTCTGTTGGTAGGGTGGCCAGGTAGGAGTCAAGCATGCCAAAAGCCTGTAACCAATTCGTTGGGTTGGCAATCGCCACTACAGTTTTGGTAGTAAGTTGGAGTGCCTGGCTAAAGTTTTCCAATTGTGTTTGCCGGGTAGCATTGTGTATGCCGGTGAATTCAAAAACAATATTATTCTTCAAAGCGGTACGCACCAGGTATGTTTTGCCTACCCGCCTTCGGCCATAAATAGCTATTAGTTCGGGCTCTGACGATGCCAGCCGTGCCGCAAGGATTTTTTGCTCTGCATGACGACCAATAATGTTCATATAAAATAATTGGACGCCAAAAGTAGCATTTTTTACTGATTTTGGCGGCCAATAGAAATTTATTTAGCGCCAAAAACCGCATTTTTTATAGGTTTTGGCCGTGAATAGGCCGACAACCAGGCAAATCTATCAGCCTACTCGCCTCCCCTTCCACTCATAGCGCCCAATCAAGCCCAAAAACCCGGAAAGAACTGTATAATGTATGGGAAAGGGCAGGAATATTAGAAATCACCCGCTTTTAGGAGTATGCAAAATTTATAGCACTAATTCGGAAAAAATCCGAATTAGTGTACATTCTTTGACATAGTGTTGATTATTGCCACGATGGCTCATCATTCCTGCAAATTATCAACTTGTATATAATAATAAGGCTAAGTGCCATTCCCCCTTTTATGTCGAACAATTAGGCATTTAGACTTTTTCATGTCGAATTTTTGCCAAATTTTCATCATCAATTGGTTGAAATGCTGATAATGACTACTTAGGTCATGTAATGCCGATAACTTGCTTCAATGTTTATATCGTCACCTCGCCTTCCTCCCCTTCCACTCATAGCGCCCAATCAAGCCCAAAAATCCCGACAGTACCGTGTACAGCATATGAAAGGGCTGAAACAGAAAAAACGAAAGGAATCCAAACCGCAACCCAAAGAATCGGAAGACGGGGAATACAAAGGGCCACTCCACCAGGGTTTTGCCTAACCAAAGCAGGAAGGCAGCGGGCAGGAACCAGGGATTCCAAAGCGAAGCGATCAACAGAAAAGGAAAGCTGAGGTTCACCAGGTACACCAGCAGCATCACAAAAAAGATCGGTCCTTCGGTATAGTGGCGGGCTTTGCTGGCCCAGCGGATGCGTTGCTGAAAGAAAGCGCGCCAGCTCGTAGCGGGGGCGGTGTGCACAATGGCTTCGGGGCTATGGAGCCAGCCTACCTGGCCGGGAAAGCGGCGGTTGATTTTTTGCAGCAGCAGCATATCGTCGCCGGAGGCAATATGGTCGATGTTGTTAAAGCCATCTACGGCTTCAAAAGCCTGGCGGGTATAGGCCTGGTTGGCACCATTGCTCATGGCATGCAGGCGGCTGTGTACACTCACGGCGGTTACGCCCTGCAGCACGGCAAAGTCCATCTGCTGAAAATTTTGCAGAAAGCTACCGTTGTTGTGCATAACAACAGGTGCGGCTACATAGCAACTTTGGCTTTGCTGCTGAAAGTCCATCAGGCTGCGCAGCCAGCGGGGGCCCATCTGGCAATCGCCATCGGTGGTCACCAGCCAGGGGTGGCGGGCGGCTTGCAGGCCGGCTTCAATAGCCCTTTTCTTATGCGAGCGGGTGATATTGTTGTCTAAAACAAGCAGCTTCACCCCTTCAAAGCTTTGGACTATTTCGCGGGTATTGTCTTCACTGCCATCGTCGATCACGATGATCTGCCTTAGCCGGGCGGGATAGTCTTGCTGCACGAGGCATTGCAGCAGGGCGCCGATATTGGCGGCTTCGTTGCGTACGGGCACCAGGATGCTGACGGGCGTGATGGGTTCGGTGTTGCCTTCCACAAAAGGGGGAATGCGCTGCCAGGCCCGCCGGTACCAGCCCATCAGGAGGCCATAGGCGATCAGTAGCAATAAAACCGGCAACCAGATGAGCATGGCGCAAAACTAACCATTCGGGCCTTAATGCAGGATGGCCTGGCGGATATCGGACCCGTGTTTTTCGTGCAATACCTGGTGGCCGGAGGCGATGATGCGGAGCTGTACCTGCGCTTCAATGCCCTTGCGGAATTTTTCGCCGCGCACGGGGAGTATGATGCGGTCGTGCCGGCCATAGAGCAGGCGCACGGGCAGTTGCTGTTGCCTTATCAGGGCCTTGCATAGCGCGAGGCGGGGGCGGTATTTGCGCAGGGTAATCCAGCGTTGGTAGAGGATCTCGCGGGCGGCGCGGTCGCCGATATAGTGGTTCACAAATTTGAACACGCTGCTGTTGACCATGCCGAGGCGGTTCATGCCCCGGAGGATCAGGAAAAACCAGCCGGGGTATTGCATGGTGAAGCGAAACAGCCCCCGGCCCAGCCAGGTTTGGGTGCTGAACCAGTACCAGCCATTCATCTTCAGTCCATCCGGCGCCAGCAGAATGAGCTTGCGCACCCGCAGCGGGTTTCGTTGAAAATAGTGCAGGGCCAGCCGGCCGCCGAGGCTGAAGCCGATGAGGTCGATACCGCGATGCCAGGCATCGGTAAGCGCTTCTTTCTGCAGGATGGCTTCGATAATTTGCTCGAGGTCTGAAGGTGCGGAATTCAGTCCTTCGCGCCAGATGCTTTTGCCATGCCAGGGCAGGTCGATAGCGATAAAGCTATAGTGTTGCAGGGCCGGGTCGCGGGCCAGGAAGGCGAAATGGGCGCCGCTTTCCCCATAGCCATGCAGGCAGATTGCCAGCTGGCCACCGCTTCCCCAGCGATGATAGGCCAGGGTGGATTGGCGGAAGGGAAGTGTTGAAGTGATGGGGTTGTGGTTTGGGTGCAAGATAGCTAATGGTAAGATGGGCTCACCAAGAAGTAAGTACCGCTGCAAGGTCTATTGCTGGATCAGAACTCAATTGGCATATTTGCCAATTAGAATTATTTCTGCTACCTTGTACACTCAGAAGTGACGGCATCACTATAAACATGGCAAACTTATTATGACAACGGTTACGTTTACCGACAATTCAACTTTTGAAGTGATTGCCCGAGATGGCGAGAAATTTACATTAGCAAGCCATTTGCCTCTGGGCTTCACTCAACAAGAATCAATTTCACGTTCAATAGCGAAGTATTTTGAAGAGGAATTCTCTGACGATAAATCGGGAATGGTTTATTGGGTGTTAATGAAAATGCTGGCTAATGAAGGGTTTGGTTTTTCCTATAAAGGGAGTGACCGAAGTTCTGAACGCGAGCGTATTGGGGCCAGGATTCGCCAGCTCAGAGAAGAAAAGGGTATGGAAGCCAAACAGCTTGCGATGCTCACGAATATAGATGCGGCTAACCTTTCTCGAATTGAGCAAGGCAGGTATTCAGTTGGATTGGATATTTTATCCAAGATAGCGCACGCTCTGGGCGTGAAAGTTGATTTGGTTTGATCCTTTCATTCAAATACTGATACCAAAGAAGCAAAATCTGACTATTCGCAATTGATCAAGTACAACATTCCATTATCGAATCAATTTGAAAACATAAAATGGTGAATCAGGTTAGAATTTATGTTTATGGTTCTTGCCATTATTCTGAGCGACTAACAAAGGACGAGGCAGTAGGAAATGGTGGCTACGGTGTTGTAATCACCTCCAACGGACAGCGAGTGGAAGAAATAGCTGGAGGCTTTTCTTATACCACCAATGCAAGAATGGATATTGTTGGCATTACCGAGGCACTCAAAAGAATCAAAGAGCCGAGCGAAATTGTTGTGTACCTCACAAATGGTTATGTTATTGACACTTTAAGTAAAGGCTGGTTGCAACATTGGAAGAAAGAAGGCTATAAAAAGAAAAAACATGTTGATCTTTGGAAAGCTTTGGACTCTGTATTAGAAGGAATCCCTTATTCCATATCCTTCAAACATTCAAGAGAAATAAGACATACTCCCGAGTTTCAGATTGCTGAACGTTTAGGAAAAACAATGTCTGGAAAGAAAAACCTGCCAAACGACCTACAAAGAGATGGCGACGCCAACATAAGCCTCTTTGACGCAACTCATAAAGAACAAATTGGCCAAGCAGAGACAGCAGAGGGTGACGATAGTAAGCCAATACTTGACGGTGTTTGTGTTGATGCTTCATGCATAGAAAACCCTGGAAAAATGGAGTATCGCGGCGTCGATATCAAAACAGGGAAGATAGTTTTTGAGAGGATGTACGAAGAGGCAACTAATAATATTGGAGAGTTTCTCGCAATTGTGCATGCACTTGCGCTATATAAACGAGATGGTAAGGAATTAAAAATAGTATATAGCGATAGTCGAAATGCTATTTCATGGGTAAACCAAAGAAAGTGTAAGACGAAATTAGAGAGGAATGAAAAGAATGCAATCGTTTTTGAACATATTCAGAGAGCTATCGCCTGGCTTAAGAATAACGAGTATGATACAAAGGTATTAAAATGGAATACTGCTGCTTGGGGAGAAATTCCTGCGGATTATGGAAGAAAATAATTTCGACCTATATTGCAAACAATATCGCAATTGAAACATTAACATAAGTTCTCGCATAAAGTGAATTCAAATAAAATAGATCTTAGCAGCCTTAATGATAAGCAGCTCGAAGCTGTTGTTAGCGACGAAAAGAGGCTCTTGGTTTTGGCCGGGGCTGGTTCAGGCAAGACCAAAACGCTTCTGCAAAAGATCATTTACTTAATTGAAGAAAAGGGAGTAAGCCCTTCAAATATTCTTGCAATCACATTTACAAAGAATGCTGCCAACGAAATGATTGACCGCTTGATTATTTCGGCGGATCAATCTGGAGAATATGAAAAAAAAATCTCCGATAAGCGATTAGGCAAAGATGATAAAGAAAGGGAAAGATTTAGCCATGCTAAAAAGTACAGATGGATTGATTCTTTAACCGTCAGAACCTTTCACAGCTTCTGTTATACCATCCTTCGAAACGACGGCGTAAATGAGTTTGATAACAGGTTTAGAATTATCGGAGATGAAAAGAAGGATGGAGATCAGGAGCTTTCAAAGTTTGTGGCATCAGAGACAGCATTTGAGGTATTTCATAAATGTTTGATTGAGCAATGTGATGACAATCAATACATGTTGCGTTTAAAGCGATATATTCTTGACTACATAGTAGATAAGATTGATTTAAAGAAAGCCAATAATTACATTTCGAAGGATGGTAAGTACTATACCACACTTGACGGAGTTAAAGTTCGTTCCAAATCAGAGCAGTTTATAGCCGACTGGTTTTATCGCCATAGTATAAAGTATGAATATGAGCCATTATTAAACATAAAGGACTTTTCATTCCGCCCAGATTTCTATATTCCTGACGCAAATCTTTATATTGAACATATTAGCGAGAAGAGTTATTCAACCATTGACAAGGAAGAACAATTTAAAAAAGGAAATTTGCTCTTGGTGAAAACTTATGAAGCAATGACCCGAGATTCTGCGCTTTTCAATCACACGCTGGACAAAATTGTTAGGGGCCGTTTGCCCGCAAATTATTATAAAAAGGTAGCGCTAAATTTCAATGAAGAGTTTAATGGTTATTTTGAAGACATCAAAGATTTTGTACGACAGGTCATGCGAATCACCGACATGATTAAAGTAGAGGGTATCAAAATTGACAAAGTGCTGGAGGATGCAAGGCTGGATCAACACGATAGGGTTAGAAGCTTTTATGAATTAGCAATTCCAATCATCAAAAAGTACATTCATTATTGCACGGATAAATCATACCTGGATTTTAACGACCTAATATCTCGAACCATATCGTTATTTCATAATCACACGGATATCTCCAATAAGTATAACAGTAAGTATCAATACATCCTGGTTGATGAATTTCAGGACGTAAACAAATTGCAGGTAGAGTTGATTAAACTGATGCTTACTGAGCAAACACAGCTTTTTTGCGTAGGAGATGATTGGCAAAGCATTTATGGGTTCAGAGGTTCAAATGTTAACTATATTATTGACTTTGCGAATCATTTTGCCAATTCAAGAGTTATTAAATTGAATTTGAATTATCGAAGTACACATAATATTGTTGAGGCAAGCAATGAAGTGATCAAAAACAACAAGATCAAGATTGAGAAGGATATTCAGGCATCCAAAAGGTCTGAGCATAAAATTGTGGTATATTCTGGGGGTAATGAAGAGGAAAATGTGCAATTCTGTTTGAATAAAGTAAAAGAGCTGCAGGCAGATGGATTGACGAATGAAGACATCTTATTTCTTTACCGAAGGACCAAAATGCACACGCCCTACTTTTTTCGATTCAAGAATGAAGGAGTGAGAGTACAGGCCAAAACAATCCATGCAGCTAAGGGACTTGAGGCAAAGGTGGTTTTTATCGTTGGATTGACAGAGGGAAGTGGTGGTTTTCCTGACGTTTGGCTGGAAGACAGGATTTTTCAAGTAATAAAGAAGGCGAATCTTGATTTGCTTATGGAGGAGGAGCGCCGCTTATTTTATGTTGCAATTACAAGGGCGAAGGATAAATTGTTCTTAATAACAGAAAAGGGGAACGAATCTAGTTTTCTAAAAGAGATTCCAGAAATCTTTACAGTAAGGACAAATGCGCCCATAAAATCGGTAGTGGATAAAATTGTGATTTGCAGCAAGTGCTTTAGTCAACTTGAAAAGCTCTTTGCTTATTGTCCCTACTGTGGGCATTTAGCGCCTGGTTTTGATACGCAAAGAAATGAGCTTTCAGAATGACACTTTGGTCCTCAACTCTTAATGGAAGTCAGTCAGGGCAAATTTCTGGTAGGTGCCAATTAAAGCTTTCAAACACGCCCTGCACTGGATTACTAGATAGAATCGATTGTAATTCTGCACCCTTGAAAATTCACTAAAGATTTCTTAAGGAATCATGAGAAAGGACGAGCATCATTGTTTTTTTGTCTGAATAATCCGCGGTATCCTATTGCAGCAACAGGAAACAAGGGCAAGCGCAATTATCTACTTCATCGTTTCTGCCGATTGTAAATGAGTAACCCAGCACCAAATATCCGCACAACAGGATGCCGTATTAATCCCGCATTGGCTTCGTTGATAAGGCATATCGTTATTATCGAAGCCGATTTTGGTGATATGCCTGTAAGCATGGAAGGGAATTTTATGCCCTCGCCCGAGCAGGCCATGTTTATCAATCTTCATACCCGGTTGAAGTCGCAGCGTTCCGGAGAAAGCAATTACAATACCGTTACCTCCTGCACATTGATGGGGCCACAGATTACTCCCTTCAAATTACGGGTAGAAGAAAGCCACAAATCTGTATCCATCATTTTTCAGCCGGGTGGGCTCAATCGGTTTTTGCATATTCCGATGACGGAGATTTTCGACAATGGCTATGCGGCGAGGGAAATTATTGGCAGGGAGATAGAAGAACTGTTGGATAAATCGCACTACAGCATTTCCGTTAGCGAACTGGATAGCCTTATCCAGGGCTATTTTCTGCAAAAGCTATCGCGGATAAAAGAGGCTTTACCGATTGATTTTGCCCTACAACATTTAATGACGAGTTACAATACCAGTATTGACCGGATTGCGGAAATGGCCTGTATGAGTATCCGAAATTTTGAGCGAAAGTGCAAAGAGCGCCTGGGGATGCCGGCCAAAATGTATGCGCGAATTGCCCGTTTTCATAAGGCTTATCGAATGCTCGAAAGCAAACCCATCATTTCCTGGACTGATTTGGTAAATAAAGTGGGGTATTACGACCAGACCCATTTCATCAACGATTTTAAGGAATTTGCCAGGTGCAGGCCCACGATCCTCCAGAAGGAATTATCGAATGAGCATTACCAGTTTCAATTGGATTGGGACCGGATCTGATTTTGTCGTTTTCTTACGATCGCTGCATTTTTTGCGCCGATAGTTTTGCTTCAACAAAACTGTCGCCAAATGAGAAAATTAGTTCTATACGCATGCGTTGCGTTTTCCAGCGGGTTGTTATTTACCAATCTGTACAATTCCATTGTGAATGCTGCCAATTGGGAAAGTAATATCCCCCGGTCTATAAGCGCCACCCGGGAATTTTTTGTAGTGGCCAATCCCGGTACCTTTTTCAAAATGATTGACCCCACGAATCTGATCTTGCTCCTGCTGGCAATGATCTTGTTTTGGAGAATATCAAAATCCGTTCGGCTCTACCTGGGCATAGGCATACTATTCTCTATAGGCTCCATGATTCTGACCTTCAGCTTCTTTTACCCAAGGAATGAGATCATGTTTCTGGCAGCGCAGCTTCCTGATACAGAAACCCTGAAGGAAGTGGCGGCCGAATGGGGAAGGATGAATTGGGTGAGGTCATGCATCATGCTGGCGGTACTTGTCTGTTCATTTTTGGCATTGGATAAAGCTGGTGTGGGTGGTCGACAGGGAGCATGATTGGGGAGTGAATGTTTTGTAATGTGGGGTATGCTGCTTATATGCATTTTCGTTGGAATGGCAATGGCCAACTGTCAGTTTGTAACAAATGCTTAGTTGATGAACCAAAGTATCGAATAAATTTCCGCTGATGTTGACAACAACCATTCACTCTATTGCAATGTTTTTTCATATTCAACTTTCTTTGTTACTCCCAAAACGTCTGGTCTAACTTTGGTTCTCCATTCAGTACCATATTGTTTGTCTAAATATTCAGCTACGACTTTATTGTAAGCTGTCATTTGGTCGACTGATGAAGGAAGAAAGTCGCCAACAATATAGTAGCTTGTACGATACAAGGTTTCAAAATCCTTGTCCGATGGCATTGGCGCCAGCGGAGCAAATGCTACCCCACAGAATAGGCGAAATGTGCTTTGGCGAATGTCAAATTCTGCAAGTGTGGAATCATAGTTCTGAACTGTAAATAGTTTCAGATTGTCCATGCTACCGTTTTTCAACGTTATGTCAAATCCATGTATATCAAAAACAGTTGAAAGTCGTACTTTATTTTTTGGGGTCGTAATGGTGAAGTAGCCCAAGGAATCTGTTTTATACAATTTCTTTTTGTCAACTCGAAAACTAAAATTTGTTATAGGAGAACTGTCAACAACAGAAAGAATTTGCCCTTTAAAAGTATTCTGTCCAAATGAACTAACTGAAACAGAGAAAGTCAATAAAAAGAGTAAGTGTCGCATACGTTTTTTATCAGGATGCAATAAAAAGATTGTTTGCATAAGTTGGCAACTAACTCGAACTTTTATTACATGCAAGGGTCGGTCGGACCGGCCATCCGACCTGGTATTGATGGCATTGTACATAATCCACTTCCATGAGTCGGTCGGACCGCCCGTCGGACCGCTCTTCCGACCGGGGTAGCATTGCGAGCCCAGAGGACACATCATAACCAATCGGCAATACTTGCAGTGCCCTTTAGCCAGGTAGCACGGGAGTATTGTGTATTCGAAGGTATCTACCGGGCGTTATAAAAATGCGAGTGAAGTTATTCGAGCTGGTCTTCGCCTGCTGGAGGAGGAAGATATCAAGCTTTCCTCATTGAAGAAAGCTATAGTAGAAGGAATTGAAAGCGGTAGAGTTAAAAAGTTTGATGCCAAAAAGCACCTTACCAGCCTGAAAGCTGCCAAACGTAAGAATGGATAGTTTTATTCTTACCAATAAGGCACTGGAAGACCTATCCCGTATTTGGGATTATACCTATGAGGTCAAACCAGGTTGAAATTGCCAGAATCCTTCATTCCCGAATGGACCTTAAAAGCAGGATTGGCGACTATAGTCAACTGCAGCACCACCTAATCTCCCCCAATCCCCTCCCAAATTTCATTTGGCATTTCCCGGAAATTGGTTAAATTTGGATAGTTGCACAAACAACTATATGCCAAACAACCATTTTAAGAAAGGGGAACTTTACAGCTTTATCACGGGTAAAGCATCCACCGCCATCGCAAGGCGGCTGCAGAAACGTTTCAACTCGGCAGGCCTCAACCTCACCATCGAACAATGGAGTGTGCTCTACCATTTATGGAAACAGGACGGGCAGAGCCAGCAACAACTCTGCAATGCCACTTTCCGTGATAAGCCCAGCATTACAAGGCTTGTTGATAATCTCGAAAAGCTAAACCTGGTAAAGCGCGTTCCCTCTGAAAATGACCGGCGCATCAACCTGATCTATCTTACCAAACAGGCGCAGAAACTGGAAGAAGAAACCATGCATATTGCGGACGACACCCTGAATGAAGCCTTGAAGACAGTGCCGGCGGAAAAAATTGAAGTGTGTAAGGAGGTGTTGCAGGTGGTGTATGATAATCTTACGTGAGGCGTGAGACGTGAGGCGTGAATCGTGAGTCGTGAGTGGTGAGGCGTGAGTTTGTGATGCAGGCAATGAAATAATCTGCGGAAATCTGCGCTCAAAATCTGCGCAGATCTGCAGGAAATGGTTTTAGTACTTTGAAGAGGTTGGCAAAGCAGCAGTCTTTTCCCGCGGATGATAGGGAGTAGAAAGTTGGGAGTAGAAAGTAGGGGGTAAGACAATAAAGTTCTTTCAAACATATCTAATTATCACAAATATCATTTCAACTCAATAACCATAATCAAATAACCAAATATCCGAACCTGCCTGCCGGCAGCTTATCCTTACCCAGATTTGAGGTGTGGTTTTGAATAA
>JBIQMS010000037.1:0-46184 GCA_044463125.1 Terrimonas ferruginea | reverse complement strand
CAACTCCCAACAAACGTATTACGTAAAACGTATAACGTAATACGTTTAGTTTAAGGTTTAGGGTTTAATGTTTAAAATGCTAAAGTTTTTAGAATCATACCTTAAACTTTAAACCCTAAACTCTAAACCCAACATCACGCCTTACTTAAAAGCAACGCCAATAATACCACTGGCAGGTACAAATAACTGCCGAACATTACTTTGCGGGCGGCTTTTACTTCCATGCTTTTATACAGGCTCACCGAACGGCCGATCATAAACAGGTTGGCTGCTACAATCAGTGCCAGGCTAATTTTGCCCGTAATATCGCTATACTGGCACATACCGGTGAAATAGGGCACCAGGGTTATCGGCAACAGCAACATGGAATAAATCACCGTTTGCAGTGCCGTAAACTTTGTGGGACCCTTATCCGCCGGCAGCAGCTTGAAGCCTACCCGCGAATAGTCGGTATGTGCTATCCAGGCAATTGCCCAAAAATGGGGAAACTGCCATAAGAACTGTATTCCAAAGAGCACCCATCCTCCGAGGGATAGTTGATCATCACCGGCGGCCCATCCAATTAAGCAGGGCAAAGCACCCGGCACCGCTCCCATCAACACCGCCATGCTACTCACTTTTTTCAAAGGTGTGTAGATGAAGGCATAGAGAAAAAGGCTAAAGGCGGCCACGCCTGCTGAGAGCCAGTTGAAATAATAGCCCAACATCAGCACACCAATCAAACCCGCCAGCACCGCAAATACCCAGCCTTCGGTTTCCGACATTCGTCCCGAAGCTATGGGTCGCGAACTGGTGCGCTTCATCTGTGCGTCGGTTCCTTTTTCCACTACCTGGTTGATGGCATTGGCACTGCCCGTTACCAACAATCCTGCTAAAAAGAGCAATCCTACCATCCTCCAGTCCGTCTCCACCACTTTCGGCGCCAGCAGGTAACTGATCACACTGCTGAACACCACCATTATACTCAACGAAAGCTTTATCAGCTGCAAATAATCTTTTAGCTTTTGAATCACGCTTTCGATTGTTACGTTATACGTTCTACGTTTTACGTTTGGTTTAAGGTTTAGGGTTGAAGGTTTAAGGTTGAAAGTATTGGGTTCGAAGTGTATGATTAAACCTTAAACCCTAAACTCTAAACCCCAAACTCACGCCTCACGATTCACGCCTCACGTTCTCCCGCTCACTCAATGTTCTTTGCTCTCATTCGCCCCAATCGCTTCTGTTTGGGGAATATATTCTCTTCCATCCTTACCATAATCATAAGGCCAGCGATGTACTTCGGGAATCTCGCCCGTCCAGTTGCCGTGACCGGGATTGATGGGCGTAGTCCATTCCAGGGTGGAAGCACCCCAGGGGTTGGTGCTGGTAACCTTACGTCCTTTGAATATGGAGTAGAAGAAATTGAATACAAACATCAACTGAACGGCGAATACCACGATTGATACCACGGTGATCATTTTATCGAGATCGCCAAACTGGTTGAAGGAATGCCACATCGACTTATCGAGATAACGACGCGGAATACCTGCCAGACCCTGGTAGTGCATGGGCCAGAAGATGAGGTAAGAACCCACCATGGTTACCCAGAAGTGCAGGTAGCCCAGTGTGGTGTTCAGATAGCGCCCAAACATTTTGGGGAACCAGTGATAGATACCGGCAAACATACCAAACATGGAAGCCACACCCATTACAATGTGGAAGTGGGCCACCACAAACATGGTATCGTGCAGGTGAATATCGATGGTGGAGTTACCGAGGAAGATACCCGTCAAACCACCGGAAATGAACAGGCTCACAAAACCGATGGCGAAAAGCATGGCCGGTGAAAAACGGATATTGCCTCTCCACAGGGTAGTAAGCCAGTTGAATACTTTGATAGCCGAGGGAACCGCGATCAGCAGGGTGAGCAGTACGAATACTGATCCCAGGAAGGGGTTCAGGCCGGTTACAAACATGTGGTGCGCCCATACCAGGAAGGCCAGAATGGCGATGGCAAACAGCGAGCCCAACATGGCCATATAACCGAAGATGGGTTTGCGGCTGTTGACCGACATAATTTCCGACACCATTCCCATCGCGGGCAGCAGGATGATATATACTTCGGGGTGACCCAGGAACCAGAACAAGTGCTGGTACAGGATGGCGCTACCACCTTCGTTGGGCAGCACTTCGCCATTGATCACGATATCGCTCAGGAAGAAGCTGGTACCCAGGTTACGGTCGAACAGCAACAGTATCGCGCCCGACAACAGAACGGGGAACGACAACACACCCAACACCGCGGTAAAGAACAGAGCCCAGATGGTCAAAGGCATACGGGTCATGCTCATACCCTTGGTACGCATGTTGAGGATGGTAGAAATATAGTTAAGGCCACCCAGCAGTGAGCTCACAATAAAGAGCGCCATACTGATCAACCAGAGGTCGGCACCAATCTTGGAACCATCACCCGCCTGGCCCAGGGCACTCAGGGGCGGATACATGGTCCAGCCACCACTGGCGGGACCTGTTTGTACAAACAGCGAAGATAGCATTACCACACTGGCAAGGAAGAAGAACCAGTAGGAAAGCATGTTGAGGAAGGGCGAAGCCATGTCGCGCGCGCCAATCTGCAGGGGAATCAGGAAGTTGGCGAATGTACCACTAAGGCCGGCCGTCAACACGAAGAATACCAGTACGGTACCGTGCATGGTAACCAGTGAATAGTAGAACTCGGGCTTGATCAATCCGCCCGCAGCCCTTTCACCAAAGAAGGTTTCGAGGATGGGGAACGATTCACCGGGAAAGCCCAGTTGCAAACGAAACAGTACCGAAAACAGACCTCCAATAATGGCCCATATGATACCGGTAATCAGGAACTGCTTACCGATGGTTTTATGGTCCATACTGAAGATATACTTCGATACGAAGGACTGGTGGTGATGACCATGTCCGTTGTGTTCATCGTGATGAACCTCGGGTACTACCGCTGTGCCGGGTTGTACGTGCAATGCTTCGCTCATAATACTTCTATTTTAGGGAACGGCATTCGCCATTCAATCCATTAATGATTTCCTCCTGCAGCAGCCAGTTTGGCGGGTACAGTTTGTGCAATGGTTTTGCTGGTATCTGTGCTTGTTGTAGCAGGAGCAGGTTCAGGCTTGGGATTAGCCCTAACGTACTGCGGCTCTTGTTGCGCCATCCAGGCATCATACTCTTCCTGAGTTTCTACTACAATGGTACCACGCATGCTATAGTGTCCACGACCGCACATCTGGTCGCAGGAAATTTCATATACAAATTCAGGATCCCCGGTTTCTTCACGCACCTGCTTGGTGGTTTTGGTAGGCGTAAACCACATAGTGGTAGGTGTGCCAGGTACGGCATCCATCTTCATCCGGAAATGAGGCAGACCCACATCATGAATTACATCCTTGGCATTGATCACCAGCTTCACGGGCTTGCCTACTACCAGGTGCATTTCACCGGTGCCATAGATATCGTCGTGGTTAGCGGGGTCATCCCAAAGCTGACCCAGGGGATTGCTTTTAGCGTCGCTGATCTCCTTGTAATATTTTTTACCGAGGATACCGTCATCACCGGGATAGCGATATTCCCACTTAAACTGGCTACCGGTAATTTCCACTACCATCGCGTCTTTGGGCGCATCGCCGGTAATACGGAACCAGTAGAAGATACCAAAACCTACCAGGATAGTGAGGGTAATGGCGGGAATAGCCGTCCAGATCAACTCCAGCTTATTGTTATGAGGATAGAAATAAGCTTTGCGGTTATCCGATTCCTGGTATTTGTAAGAAAACCAGAACAGCGCGATCTGTGTCAGGAAAAATACAACCCCTGTAATAGCGAGGGTGATGTAGAGCATCAGATCGATATAGTACCCATGATCTGAATAAGGCTCACCCAGGATCTTGCCTTTCAGTTGCTCATTGCAATAATACACACCAAACAATCCCACAATCAGGAAAGCCAGCAGCAGGAAGGCATTGATCTTGTTCGACTGCTTCCGCGACCGCTCTTCACCACGCAGGATGGCCACATACTCACTTGCCTTGGCAATCTGGAATGTAACCAGGAAGCCGAGAGCCAGAATCGCAACGATGAAAAAAGTTTGCATATGATTTAAGTTCTACGTTATACGTTATACGTTTTACGTTGTTTGTTTTAATTCGTCTGCCAATTATTCATCAACCATTAAACAAATCAACGAATCAACAAATAAACAAATTCTACGCGTGGTGTATCACACTTTCCTTCGTAAGCGGATGATTTTTTGCCAGTAGCGGCGCTTTGGCCAGTGCTTTACCGGTTACAAACATGATCAACCCTACAAATCCCAGCGCCACACCGAAATCATACAGAATCATGGGCACATGATCGGGGGCAACCGCCGGGAACACCATTTGATAGAAATCAAGCCAGTGTCCAAAAATGATCAGGAGCGACATGAAGGTCATTGTGGCATAGTTCCGCTTCGAGTCCTTACTCATTAGTATTAACAACGGGGCAAGGAAATTGATTATAAACATGAGCCAGAAAATACCGCTATAGATACCTTCGGCGCGGGGTTTGAAATAAACGGTTTCTTCCGGAATATTCGCATACCAGATCAGCATGAACTGGGAGAACCAGAGATAGGTCCAGAAGATGGAGAAAGCAAACATGAACTTACCCAGGTCGTGCAGGTGCTCGTAGTTGGTGAACTCGAGGTAGCCCGAATTTTTCAGGTAGATCACAAAAAGGGCGATCAAAGCCAGGCCCGCCACGAATGTGCTGGCGAATGTGTACCAGCTATACATGGTGCTGTACCAGTGTGCATCGATGCTCATGAGCCAGAGCCAGGGAATAGACGACATTACCGTGAGCGCGAATACCACAATATACACGGCTGCCCATACGGTATTCTTCCACAAATATTTGCGTTTACTTGCCAAATCGGGCAGGGGGTTGTCATCGAGCTGACGGCTCAGCTTACGCATCTTCCATCCCAAAACCGACCAAAGTACCACGGTGAGCACGGTGGCGGTGGTAAAGAATCCTTTGTTCAAAAATCCTTTTTTGAAATCGAGGATGGGATCTTCCGCTACATGATGGGCATCGGTCCAGTGGTAAATGGTATGATTGCTACCAAAAATGATGGCAAGTAAAATAGCGACGCAGATAACTCCAATTACAGGAATAACAGCGGAGATTGCTTCGGGTACGCGACGGAAAGCCATTTGAAATCCCCCCCAGGCCAAAGTGGTGGCACAGATAAAAAACATACACGCGTTCACCACCAGCAGAAAGTACACACTGTTTTGCAGTAGACTGGCCCAGAAGCGTGCGTCGTTACGCGCTTCTTCCTCGGGCGTGGCCGCCGATCCATGGGTAGTAACATAGAGGCCAATGATCGACAGGATACCAAAGGCCATCAATGCCAGAGAAATGGTATTGTATCGTTTGGGAACCGTGAAATTGAGCTTAAGTGACATCAGCTTTCTTTTATTGCTTCAAAAATTTTATTTCGCCTGGGCTACTGCTGTGCTGTCGTTGGCAGCACCAGCAGGATTTTGCTTCGCGCGAATATAGGCGATCACTTCCCAGCGTTCCTTTGTGCTGAGCTGTGAGGCATAGCTTCCCATTTGTCCCTTTCCATAGGTAATGGAATGGAACATGGTACCGTCGGCCAGTTTCTTCATATCATCCGCCAGCAGGTTCTTGGGTGCTGCGCTATAGGGACCTTTTCCATCGTTATACAAAGGACCATTACCATCGAGCTTGGCGCCATGGCAAATACCACAGTTCACCTGGTATATACGGTCCGCTTCTTTCATATCCACATCCGCTGCATTGATGGGGCTGGTTACCGAAGCCGAATTGGCATATCCTGCCGAATCGTTCTGGTAGGGATAGGAACCCATAGCACCCCGGGCAATAGTGCCGGGAACGGGCATGGCTGTATATACCGGTGTGGTTTCCGCTCCTGAATTTTTCAGGCGCGCTTCCGCATCGGCATAAGTTTCGTACGCATTGCTATAGGTCATATCGGGCATATAGGCACGACCTGGGCTGCTCTTATCCTTGCAACCTACGAGCACTGCCAGGGATCCGCTTACTGCTGCGAGTATGAAAAATTTCTTCATGCTGCTGTTTTAATAAAATGCGATTAATGTACTGCTTCTACTTTCTTGCCATATTTCACGGTTTCCTGGTCGTAGCGACCCATCCACCATCCGGTTTCGCGGTATTGAACCGATACGTCTTTGGCTCCCAGGCTGGTGAGGAAAGCCATCACTTCCTGTTCGTTGGTTTTATCGGTACAATCGAGCGCCATCACAAAAGTGTCGTCGGTGCTGCGCGGATTGAAATGGTCTTTTTTCACAAAGGGCGCCAACTGGCAAAGCCAGCAGAAAGTAAGCACCATACCTACGGCCGCAAACAATACAGTCAGCTCAAAGGTGATGGGAATCCATGCCGGCAATGAAAAGAATGGCTTTCCACCAAAATTGATGGGCCAATCGTAACTGAGCGCCCAGGTAATAAAGCCCACGGCAGTGGCCGTACCCGTGATACCATAAATGAAACCCGCAGTATGCAGGCTGGTATCGCGCAGGCCCATGGCTTTATCCAAACCATGAATCGGAAAGGGCGTGAATACATCGTGGATACGGTAGCCCGCACGACGTACTTTTTTCACCGCCGGAAAAAGGACCGCTTCGTCGTCGAAGTTGCCTACTATGAATTTTTTTACGCTCATATCACTTGAATCTTGATAACGTTGTACGTAGTACGTATTACGTTATACGTTTTTTCAATATTGAACTCGTTTCAATGAATCCATCAATTTCAATCTCTCTCAAAATACGTACTACGTAAAACGTATTACGTAATACCTCCCTATGCTCCGTGATCATGCCCATGCTTCTCCCCAAATTCCTCTATCTTCTCACCTTCCACTTCATCCATATTATTCTTATAGCTTTCGCCATTCTTTTTCAGGATATGCTTGATCTCCGCAATCGCGATAACGGGGAAGTATTTCGCGAAAAGGAAATAGCAGGTAAAGAAGAGGCCGAATGTTCCCATGTAGAAACCTATCTCCCAGATGGTGGGTGTGTAATAAGTACTCCAGGAACTGGGCAGGTAGTCGCGGTACACCGAGGTTACGATGATCACAAAGCGTTCGAACCACATACCGATGTTCACCAGGATACTCATGAAGAAGGTGAGCAGGATATTGCGGCGCATTTTGCGGAACCAGAATATCTGCGGCGACAACACGTTACAACCCATCATCAGCCAGTAGCTCCAGCCATAAGGTGAGTCCAGGTTCAATCGGTTTTCGAAGAAGGCATAGTTCTCATAAGGAACCGCCGAATACCAGGCCATGAACAATTCCGTCAGGTAAGCGATACCCACAATAGAACCGGTGAGTACAATTACCTTGTTCATTACCTCAATATGCTCGATAGTGATATATTCTTCGAGTGACAATACTTTCCTTGTTACCAGCAGCAGGGTTTGCACCATCGCAAAGCCGGAGAAGATGGCACCCGCCACAAAGTAGGGGGGGAAGATGGTGGTATGCCAGCCGGGAACTACGGATGTGGCAAAGTCGAAGGATACGATGGTGTGTACCGAAAGTACGAGCGGCGTACTCAAACCTGCCAACACCAGCGAAAGCGCTTCATGACGTTGCCAGTGTTTGGTGGAACCGGTCCAGCCAAAAGAAGCTACACCATAGAAAAATTTACGCCATTTCAATTTCGCACGATCGCGCAGGGTAGCCAGATCAGGAAGAAGACCGGAATACCAGAACAGCAGCGATACGGTGAAGTAAGTAGAGATCGCGAATACGTCCCACAACAGCGGTGAGTTGAAGTTTACCCAAAGCGGACCGCGGGTGTTGGGGTAAGGCAGTACAAAGAAGGCATCCCACACACGTCCCATGTGCCAGATCGGGAACTGGCCCGCGCACATTACGGCGAAGATGGTCATGGCTTCCGCGGCGCGGTTTACACCGGTACGCCAGCCCTGGCGAAACAGCAGGAGGATGGCGGAGATCAGCGTTCCCGCGTGACCAATACCTACCCACCATACGAAGTTGGTGATATCCCAACCCCAGCCGATGGTTTTGCCCAGGTTCCACTGACCCGTACCATAGATAACTTCCATGGCCACGGAAATAATACCGAAGATGAGCAATGCCACCGAAATCAGGAACCCTACCCACCAGAGTTTGGAAGGTTTGGTTTCCACCGGGCGACAAATATCTTCCGTAACCTGGTGGTAATCCTTTGTACCATCTACCAGTGGCGGCCGAGCCTGCGATTCATATCTGAGTAATGCCATAAACTGTGTTTTAGCTTCTTCGCTTCATAAAACTGAAAGCGGAAAGAAAGCTTAGCTTACTTATTGCTTAATACAAAAAATTCAAAAATCTATCAACCTCACTTCCTACTATCTACTCCCTACTTTCCACTCTCTCTCAATGATGCGCTCCCTCTTCCACCGCATGCTCCGCCGCGGGCTTCGCATGATGTCCTTTTCCTTCAATGATCTCATCGGTATTGCGCACTTTCGCCAGGTAGGTTACATTGGGCAACACGTGCAGTTGCTCCAGCACCAGGAAGCTGCGCTGCGGATTCTCTTCGCGCACTTTCGTGATCTGGCTTTCGGGATCATTCACGTTACCAAAGATGATGGCATCGCCGGCACATGCCTGCTGACAGGCCGTTTTGGCTTCGCCATCGCGCAGCACGCGATTTTCTTTTTTCGCCTGCAGCTTGGCAGCCTGTGTGCGCTGTACGCAGAAGCTACATTTTTCCATCACACCGCGTGAACGAACGGTAACATCGGGGTTCAGTACCATGCGGGTAAGCTCATCATTCATCTGGAACACCACATCGTTCAACTTACCTACCAGTTGCTGATCCTGGTTGTTCTTAAAGCTATCAGCGCCGGTATAGTCGGCCCAGTTGAAGCGGCGCACTTTATAAGGACAGTTGTTGGCGCAATAGCGGGTACCGATACAGCGGTTATAAGCCATTTGGTTGATGCCCTCGCTGCTATGGTTGGTAGCGGCTACGGGACATACGTTTTCGCAAGGCGCATTGTCGCAATGCTGACACATCATGGGCTGGAATACCACCCCTTTCAGATCATCGGGATTTTTTTCATCGCTCACAAAGTAGCGGTCGATACGCAGCCAGTGCATATCGTGGTAGCGCAATACTTCGTTCTTGCCTACCACCGGCACATTGTTCTCTGCATGGCAGGCTACCACGCAGGCGCCACAACCATAGCAGGCGTTCATATCGATATTCATACCCCATTTCAAACCGGGGTTGTCGTGTACGCCATAAAGGGTTCCTTCCGCGCGGTAGTCACCCGTCTTCTTGGCATAAGCCTCTTTCAGGTGATTGCGTGCGTCGAGTATTTCGTTGGGGCGTTGCTTAAAGGTAGCGAGGGTGGTTTCGCGCACCACTTCCACACGTCCTTCGTAGGAATTGTGGATCTGCATCTGCGCGATTTTTTCCTTGCGCTTCATGTTGGTTAACTCCACCGCAGCGCTATACTGGATGGTATCGCCATTCATTTTAGCGAAGGGGAATACATTCGCGCCCACATTTGCGGCAGTTTTACCAAGCGATTCGGCACGGCCATAGCCGAGCGCTACCGCAATGGTATTTTCGTTCATACCCGGAATTACCAGCACAGGCAGCTCCACTTCTTTGCCGCCCATGGCAATTTTGATCACGGGTTTCTGGGGATAGTATTCGTAGTTGTTGCTTTCTTTCTCGGAGCCATCAATCAGGTTCAGGTCCAGCAACTGCTTCGCCATCTTCATGCTGATGAGGGCATAATTGCCCCAGCATGCTTTGGAGATGGGATCGGGCAGTTCCTGCAACCAGGGGTTGGCCGCACCATCGCCCGCGCCGATGGAAACTTTTTGATAAAGCACCAGCTCGGCACCGCTCACTTTGGGTGCGGCACTGATGGCGCTGGCGGCTGTAGCTACTGCGCCTCCGCTATAAGAACCAGCAGCCGTGGCGGCGGGTGCTTCTACCACACCATCCTGCAGGGCTTTTTCAAAAGCGGCATCAGAACCGAGGCGACCTGTCCAGTAATTGCGGAAATAATTATCGTAAGTAGTATCGTTACCGCTCCATTTCAGCAGGGATGTTTGCCAGGGGCGGGTTTTAAACAGGGGATGAATGGTAGGCTGTTGGAAGCTCAGGTAGCCCGACTTGGGCTCAGCATCACCCCAGCTTTCCAGATAATGATGCGTGGGTACCGAATACTGGCAGAGCGATGTGGTTTCATCCATACGTCCGCTAAAGGAAACGGATAGTTTCACTTTTGCCAGCGCTTTTCCAAAGCGTTCGCCATCGAAATAGCTGTACACGGGGTTGGCATCCGCAATCAGCAGGGCGCCTACCTGGCCGGCTTCCATTTGGGTCAGCAGGTCGGCCATATCTTTATCAATACCCTGGCGATAGTTGCTGGTAACAGCCCAGTTGATGGTAGTGCCATAAGCGCCAATGGCGTTGTTGATGGCGTTTACAACAATCTGTACATTTTTATCGTTGCTTCCGGAAACAACAAGGGCAGCGCCTGTATTTGCTTTTAGATCAGCCGCGGCTTTTTCAATACCTTTTTTCAGTTTGGCATCGGCAATGGCGGGAGCAGATACAGAGCCATCAATAGCGGCGAGCAGTGCGAGCGCTACATGACCGGTTTCGGAGGGACGATGCGTATAGCGCTCATCGGCATTGGCGCCGGTGGTGCTCAGGTGGCCTTCGAACTGGTAATGCTTGCTCATCGAAGGATTCTTCTCGTCGATCTTGCGACCCTTGCCATAACCCACAGCATTCTCCACGGGGTTCATCCAGTTGCCGAGGAAATCGGCATCGAGGCTCACGATTACTTTGGCCGCGTCGAAATGATAAGAGGGCAGCTTGCGACCGAAGCCTGTGGCTTCATTGGCCAGCAGCATACCGCTGTAGGAAACCGGATCAGCTACTACGTGTGTGCTGCCGGGATATTTCGCTAAAAATTCAGTGATGATTTGTTTTGTGCTGGGTGAAGTAACAGAGCCGGTGAGCAAAACCACTTTGCCCGTATTGGCTGCCAGCGCCGCGTTCACTTCTTTATCGAGCTGCTCGTAAGTGGGCACTTCCTCCAGCTTATCGCCTTTGCGATGCTTGGGGTTGGTGAGGCGATGCATATCATAGAGATCGAGCACAGAAGCCTGTGCGCGGGCCGATGTACCGCCTTTGGTATAGGAAGAAAGGGTATTGCCTTCAATTTTGATGGGGCGGCCATCGCGCACTTTGGCTACAATGGGTAATACATCACCATCCTGCACATAGGTAGTGGCATAGTAACGGGCTTCACCGGGAATCAGGTTCTCGGGTTTGTTGGCATAGGGAATTACCTTACGCTCGGGCACTTTACAGCCGGCAGCAAGGGCAGCGGCGGCTGTACTGAAGCCGAGGTATTTCAGAAAGTCGCGGCGGGGTGCTTTGGCATCCACCAGCTTTCCACTGTCAAAACCTTCAAAAGGTAAATCTTCACGAAACTCATCTTCTGCATTCTTCTGAAAATTCGCCGGATCATTGATCTGTCCGAATCCCTGCCAGTACTTATTTTGGCTCATATTAATTATACCCCAAACCCCGAATGGAGTTTATTTTGGTTTACTAATGTGATACTATGCTTTTTCCCTCTCCGCATGTGGAGCCGGGGATTAATAGTGGCATTTCTGACATTCCAGGCCACCGATATGCTCAACCCGCACGCTATCCATTTTACCGTTTTTGATATCGTTGTGGAATTTCTCGTAAATGCTATAAAACTGATTACCCTTGGTGCTGTCGTAATTGAAGTTGACCGCCGTTTCGCGATGGCAATTGATACACCAGCCCATGCTCAGTTCTGAGAACTGGTACACTTCGTCCATAGCGGTTATTTCGCCGTGGCAGGTCTGGCATTGTACATTACCGGCACGCACGTGCTGCGCGTGGCTGAAGTACACGTGGTCGGGCAGGTTATGAATTTTTACCCAGGGAATGGGTTGTGCTTTGGAAGGATCCCAGTCGTTGGGCTTGTTAGGATCGAAGCCTGCATATTTATACAGTTTCGCGATCTCGCCCGTACCGTTTACTTCCTTGCCATTGCGGTCGTAAAGCTGGGGACCATTGTATTCGTTGATGTTTTTGTGGCAATTCATACACACGTTCACCGAAGGAATGGCGGCGTGCTTGCTTTCCCAGGCATTGCCATGGCAATAGAGACAGTTGATCTGGTTGATGCCGGCATGCACTTTATGCGAGTAGAAAATGGGTTGCTCGGGTTCGTAGTCTTTTTGACGCTGCAGGCCAATGGCGCCTTTGGCCACAAAATAACCACCTACAATAAAGAAGAGTACCGCCAGCATGGCGATATACATTTTATTGCGGTAGAAGGGAACGGGCTCCGGGCGGCTGATGCCTTCCGCATCGTCCGACATTTTTTTCAGGTTGCTGTTTACCTGCAATAGAATCAGGGCGATGATGGCGAGGATCAGGGAGATAATACCAAAGATGACGGCATTGCGGTTGCTGGAGGGTTCTTCCTGAACAGGTCCATCTTTATCCGTAACAACCGGTGCGGTATATTCCTTTTCTACATAAGTGAAAATCGCGTCAATCTCTTCTTTCTTCAGGGCGGGGAAGGCGGTCATCACGGAACCATACTGCGCTTTCAGATCCGCAAAGTAGGGCTCTTCAGCGATGAGCTTACCCGGATTGGCGATCCAGGCATAGAGCTTGGTCATATCGCCACCATAGTATTCTTTATTAATTACACCACCGAGGGCGGGGCCGGTTCCATTCTTGTGTACATTATGACAGCTTGCGCAATTTGCCTGGAAAAGGGCTTTCCCATCCTGGGCCGAAACCTGAAACGCAGCAATTACAACAAAAATCAGCGGAAGAAGTATCAGTTTGGTGGCCTTTGGTTTACAAGGAATCATAGCAGCGATTAATCTGAAAGAATGTGGATAAATAGCTCTAACCGGCTGCAAAAATAAGCCACGGAGTTAACAAAATGCCAAGGTTCTGAAAAATTTTTTAACCCGCTACCAGCCTGCATTTCAGCGGATTTGTAAGGGTTTTTATGACTTCACGAATTTTGTTTGTCATGAATCAGTCAACAGGGCGTGGAGGTTCAACAAATGTGGGGGAGCGGCGTGAATCGTGAGGCGTGAGGCGTAAGGCGTGAGGCGTGTGGGAGCGAATTTGAGAACCTGCCTGCCGCAGGCGGGATCGCGGTAAGGTCTTCCTGAACTGCCAACCGCTTGATGATGAGAGTTGCTTTTTCCGTGGCCAGCATCCACACGCCCTCCCTTCGGGAGGGAAATGCCATTGCTGATTTCATGGCTACCCATACGGCCTCCCTTCGGGAGGCGCGACAATCGCCTCCCAATGTTAAGGCAACTCGCATTCCCCCAACTTACTACTCCCCACTTTCTACTCCTTCAGTCATTATCTTTGCGCCTGCCCGCCGGCAGGCAGGCGCGTTGCGAATTGTTGAATCGTTGAATCACCGAATTACCAAATTCGCGAATCGTCTGGCTGTTAATAACCTATAACCTACATCTAATCTCTAAAAACGTATAACGTAATACGTATAACTTATAACCTATGCTTACCCGCTTGCAGAAAAAATGGAAAGTCAACGGAATGCAGCTCCTGCTCATTCTCTGCACTTTTGCCATTGGCGGCAGCCTAACCGGGCTGCTGGGCAAGCAGATCATGAACCTGCTGCCGCTGGAGAAGGGTGTACTATGGGTGGTGGTATATATAGTATTGGTGACTCTGATCTGGCCATTTGCCGTACTACTGGTTTCTGTTTTCTTTGGACAATACCGTTTTTTCACCAGCTACCTGCGAAAAATGGGGCGCAGGATGAAGATAATCCGGTAGAAAGCGGTCAGGATAATAATATGGTATCTTTGGTGAATGAATGAATTATCAACCATCAAGAAGGTGCTTTTACAACTAAAGCCTGAATTGATTGACCGATTTCATATTAGCAGCATTGGCTTATTTGGCTCTGTTGTTCGTGATGACTTTCGGGAGGATAGTGATATTGACATCATAGTCGATTTCAGGAGGCCTATTGGTATTGAATTCATAGATCTTGCCGATTATTTAGAAAACAAAATGAATCGCCAGGTCGATTTGGTCTCTCGAAAAGCAATTAAACCCAAATATTTAAGGGAAATAGAATCGGAAATCATCTATGTCTAAGAGGAAACCAGAGCTGCTCATAGAGGATATGCATGAAAGTTGCCATAAAATTCTTGCATATACCTCCGGCATGACCTATGCAGAATTCATTAATGACGACCGAACTATTGATGCCGTAATAAGGAACTTCGAAATTATTGGCGAAGCTGCCAATAGACTACCAGAGGAATTCAAAGACAATCATACGCAGATTGATTGGCACAGAATAAGGGGTTTCCGAAATAGAATCGTTCATGAATATTTTGGTATTGATTACGAAATCGTTTGGGAGATCAAAGAAAAGTACCTCCCAACCCTCATAGAAAATCTTTCAAATCTCCATTGAAACAACTCATCATCTTCGCTTCTGGTGCGGGCTCCAATGCTGCACGTATTATTGATCATTTTCGGCATAGCACTATTGCGAGGGTATCATTAATTGTTTGCAATAAACCGGGTGTCGGCGTTATTGGCATTGCGGAAAAAGAGGGAATACCGGTGCTGCTCATCGAAAGAGAGCGTTTTTTCCGGGGCGATGCCTATGTACCGCTGCTGATGCAGGAAAAACCCGCGCTGATTATTCTCGCTGGTTTTCTCTGGAAGATTCCTGCTGAAATGATCCATGCTTTTCGCGGCAGCATCATCAATATTCATCCGGCCTTATTGCCGGCCTATGGTGGCAAGGGCATGTATGGCCGGCATGTGCACGAAGCCGTAATTGCCGCCGGAGAAAAAGAAAGCGGCATCACTATTCACAATGTGGATGAACACTATGACCATGGCGACACCCTCTTCCAGGCCCGCTGCCCCGTATTGCCCAACGACAACGCCGATTCGCTGGCGGAAAGAATTCATGTGCTGGAACATTTGCATTATCCGAGAGTGATTGAAGAATTGTTGAGAAGTTTAAAGTTTAATCGATGAGATTGATGCTTATCGAATCTTCGGGAAATTTCTCTTGTACACCTGGATGACCCTCCGACAATCGATCTGTTCTTCCCTCCCGAAGGGAGGGCGTATGGGTAGTAATTGCAGTATGGATATTAACCTCCTGAAGGGAGGTTGTGTGAATGCCGGCATTCGAATCACATTTCCTTTATTACCGAGATACTCGTAAGGAATGCGTTGGGTAAGAAAAATCTGCGGGAAAAGCAATTCGTACTTTCGAGCTGTTTCCATTTCAAGGAGTTTTTACCGCAATCCCGCAAAGGCGGGATTGCGGTAAAAGCAGCCTGCACTTAAGCCAGGTTGATGTATGCAGTACCCCCAAACCCAAGTCCTCCCCTTAAACCTTAAACCCTAAACTTTAAACCCCAAAATCGTATCTTTCTACTTCACTAAACCAACCCCATCATGCGCCAAATATTCCTGGTCATCCTGGCCCTGCTATGCACCCTCGCCCCAGGTGCACAAACGGCTTTTGAATTCAAGAATCCCGCTTCGGTGGGCATGTCGGCCGAGCGATTGCAGCGTATCGACAAACTGATGCAGGAATATGTGGACAAGAAATGGATACCGGGCGCCAGCATGCTCATCGCCAAAGATGGAAAAGTGATCTATCATAAAGCCTTTGGCTATGCCGATATCGACGCGCGCAAAGCTTTGACCAAAGACGCCATTTTCCGCATCGCCTCGCAAAGCAAGGCCATCACCAGCGTAGCCGTAATGATGTTGTATGAAGAAGGAAAATTCCTGCTCGATGACCCCATTGGAAAATATATTCCGGAATTTTCAAAAATGCAGGTACTCGATAAATTCAATGCCGCCGATACTACCTATACGACCGTTCCTGCCAAAAGGGCCATTACCATCCGCGACCTGCTGACGCATAGTTCCGGCATCAGCTATGCACAAATCGGCAGCCCCGAAGCCAATGCCATCTATTACAAAAATGGCGTGTACGCAGGTATTGGCGTGCCCAATCTGCTACTGGCCGATCAAATGAAGATGCTGGCCAAACTACCCCTGGTGCATCAGCCTGGTGAAAAATGGACCTATGGATTGAATACCGATCTGCTGGGCTACCTGGTGGAAGTCGTGAGCGGCCAAAGTTTCGATGCCTTTCTGCGCACCCGCATTTTTGAACCTCTTGGCATGAAGGACACCTATTTCTATCTCCCCAAAGAAAAACAGGGCAGGCTGGTAAGCGTGGCTACCGAAAACGACAAAAAAGAAAGCATCACTCTGAAAGGAGAATTTGAACTGAATGGTAAAGCGCAGGTGAATTATCCCAATATGAATGGTCGCCTGTATTCCGGCGGGGCAGGTTTGGTGAGCACGGCCCTCGACTATGGCATTTTTATGCAGATGTTACTCAACGATGGCGAATACAATGGCCAGCGCATCCTTAGCCCCATGTCGGTGAAAATGATGCGCAGCCCACAATACAATCCCGAAGGTTGGACAGAAACTACTATGGGACTGGGCTTTGGTGTATTCACCAACAAAAGTGAAGGTAAAACCCCGGTAAGTCCCGGCACCTATCAATGGGGTGGCTTTTTCAGTTCCTCTTACTGGATTGATCCGGAGAAAAAAATAGTAGCGCAACTATTCATCAACCAGTTTCCGCATTCGCATGGGGAAATACATGATAAGTTTAAAGTGTTGGTGTATGCGGCAGTTGAGTAACGTATTACGTAGTACGTAGTACGTTTTACGTAGTACGTATTACGTTGGGTTTAAGGTTTAGGGTTTAAAGTTTAATACAGAATAAGCGTACTTATTACTCAGAACCTTAAACTTTAAACCTTAAACCCTAAACCCCAAAAAACGTAATGCGTAATACGTAAAACGTTAAACATTCATTAGCATTTTCTTTTGTTAATTGCCTTCCTAAACCACCGCCTTTGCCTCGATATTTACTTTATCGCCTCTTTTTTTCGCTGATACTGATGCTTTCCTCCGCCCCGGGATTGTGGGCGCAGGAGCGGGTGAAAGTGCGGGGTACGGTATATGACAGTAGCCGCAACTATGTAATTGAACTGGTATCGGTGATGAGTAGTTCGGGAAAAGGCACTTATACCAATCGCAATGGGCAGTATGAGCTGGACCTGATGCCTGGCGATTCTATCTGGTTTAGTTATCTCAACAAGCCCACGGTGAAATTTCCGGTGGCCAATATGAATAACCCCCTGAGTTTTGATGTGGCCCTTCATATTAATATCACCACACTGAAAGAAGTGAAGATCAGGCCGCGGGATTACAAACAAGATAGTATTCAAAACCGTGAGGATTATGCGAAGGTTTTCAATTACAAGAAACCCGGTCTCAGTGTGGTGCGTCCCCAAACACAATACGGTGCCGCTGTTGGATTTGATCTCAACGAAATCATCAATGTATTCCGCTTCCGACGAAATCGAAGCATGCTATCGTTTCAAAAGCGATTGATTAACCAGGAACAGGAAAAATTTGTGGACCGCCGCTTCAACAAAGCCGTGGTGCGCCGCCTCACAGGCCTCACCGAACCGGAAATTGATTCCTTCATGTTTGTATATCGCCCCAGCTATGAGTTGGCGCTGGTATTGTCGGACTACGATTTCCAGTACTATATCAAAGCGGCTTATGAAAGGTTTAAGAATGGATTGCCGCCGGATGCGTTGAAGTTGGAAGAATGAGATACGTAATACGTAATACGTAGTACGTATTACGTTTAATGTCGATTATTACCTCAAACTCCCAACTTTAAACCCTAAACCTTAAACTCTAAACTTTAAACTAAAAACGTCCTACGTATAACGTAAAACGTATAACCATGAATAATACTCATCTCGGCATTGGCACCCGCTTACAACATACCCTTTATGGGCCCGGGGTTATTGTGGGTCTTCGTTTTGCTACTTACCTTATCTCTTTTATCAATCATGGTGTGAAAGAAATTGATAAAGATGATTCGCAATTGGATGAAATCATTCCCGAAAATGTATCGGTGGAAATAGAAACACACAGCGAGGTGGAAAAATCGCTGCTGAAGATTCTGCGGCTTTGGGGTGGCATTACCGAACTGGTACCGCTTGGTGATAAATGGAAGGGCGGCACGCTATTGCTGCAACCGGCCGACGCATCATTGAAGCCAAAGGAAGTACCTATCGATGTATTCTTCCACAAGATTGTGATGGCCCGCGATCGCCTTCGCGTGCTGGAACAGCAGATCAATGCCCACAAACTATTGAGTGATGAAGAAAAGGTGAACCTTCAGCAATACATTACCCGGATCTATGGCTCCTTCACCACCTTCAATGTATTGTTTCGCGACAAAGAGGATTGGTTTGCCGGCGAAAAATCCGGCAGTTGAAAACAGAAAGCTGAAGGTTAAGTTTATTAAACCTGTGTTTTGCAGGTCTTAATTCCAAACAATGTGTACAAGGGGCAAAAGCCGACCAGGCTGGTGAGCACAAAAACGGCACCAAGGGCCAGCAATACAATGCCGATGGTTCCGGTAACATATCCGCCAAAATAAAGCGCGGCAAATAGAGCCGCTACCAGAATGCGCACGATACGGTCGGCGCCACCCATATTCTTTTTCATAAACTGGGTTTTAAGCTGAAGCAAGCTAAGCCCATTTATATCTGCAAAATATGAGAATAGTCAGTTGATGGACTGATTACTGCCTGAGAACCCTAAGTACCTGGCGCCATTCGCCGGCTTGCAGTTCCAGCAGATAAACTCCCGCAGCCAACTCACCCATGCGGAGCGTGTACTGGATGCTTCCGGGTTGCAGGTTCAGGGTTTGCTGACGCACCAATACACCACGCGCATCATAGATGCGCAATTGAGCCGCTCCCTGCAGGTTGTGTTGAATCTTCAGTATCGCATCGGATTGCACCGGGTTGGGGTAGAGGCTGATCTTTTCTCCACCGAAAGGAATATTCACTACCGCTTCTTTGGAATAAGTGAAGCGGCCATCGAGGTCGCGCTCACGGATTCGATAGTAAAGCCTGCTCACACCCAAATCGGTAACACGCGGATCGGTATAGCGATAGTTGTGCGTGCCAGCCTGATTTACCGGGTTGCTGTTGCCAACAACTGAATAATTGGTTCCGTCTACACTTCTTTCTATATCAAACTGAAGAATATCGCGCTCATGCGCGGTTTGCCAGTTGAGTTCTGCATCTTTGCCGCGAAGTTCCGCTGTAAAAGTCAGGAATTCAACAGGCAAGGGAGCTTCGGCAGCCGTTGGAGCGAAGTAGAATGTGGAGAAAGAATTAACCTGCGTGGTTAGCACATAATCGGCCGACCAGGAAGCTGCCGTGCTGGTAAGACGGTTCTGCAATTCGGTAAATGCTTCACCGCAATCGGTCGGCATCTTATAAATTGATAGATCTCCAATCTGGCTAATGCCCGATGGCTGACCCTGGCTATTAGTGGCCTGCTTCAAAGTCTCAAACTCCTGCGAACGGATATAAAGCCGCAGGCTTACCGGCGTGGTTGGCTGATTCGCTGGAAAAAGGCTGATACTTCGGTCGAGGTAAATGCGACGCTTGCTATCTTCGCGTTGCGAACCTGAATGCACGTAAACGCTGGCCTGCACCTGGCCAAGGTTATTGCCATTTGCCATAATCTCTGCGAGCACATTCCCTTCACTGTCCACAATGGGAACCCATTTATTATTGTTGTTTGCGTCAATCAATACGGAAGGCAGTGCCTGGCAACTGTTCGCCGTTCCTTCCGCAACCGGCACTTCCGCTAGCGCCAGATCATTTCCGCTGGGATAAGCGCCATTATCACCCAGGAGGTCAACTTTCTTGCTGATAATGTTGTTAGCAGCATCCCATTCAAAGATAACGCCACTACCACCCACAATATAATTGATGCCGGGATAGCTGTCGCCATCACCGCCCTGGTTGGTCATGCCATAATAGCGACCACCACTGCGGCGCAGATTACCGACGGGCAGTCCACCATTCGAGCCATCAAAATCAACTTTCTTGCTGTATTGTCCGCTTTGCGGATTCCAGGCAAAGAGTACACCCGGGCCTTCCTGACCGGGAAAACTGATCTGGCCATTGGTTTCGCGGGTCATGCCATAAAACTCGCTGCCATCGCTACTTAAAGTAAGGCCCGCGCGCGGATGAACCCCCATACCATTTGCTTCAAAATGATAGCGGCTGGTAAATATTTCTGAATTCAGATCCCATTGGTAAATGGTGCCGGTTTCATTGGACCCACCATAGCTGGTCATGCCAAACAATTGCTGGCTTCTTATGGCCAGATAGCCGGTCGGGTTCGCACCGCCGGCTCCATCGAAGTGATGCTTTACGGCATAGCTTGAGTTGGCGGGATCAAACACATACAACACGCCATATCCAGCGTTGCCACCGTATTCCGTGGTACCGTAAAATTTATTATTATGCCACAGCGATCCGGCGGATGGGTAACTTCCATCAGCATCTGCAAAGGAATAATGCAACTGCAGGCTTTGCGATGAAAGGTCCCAGCTGAAAATGGCACCCTTGTCGTTCAGGCCACCTTCGCGCGTCCATCCATAAATCTTCTGACCAATGATGCGAAGGTCTCCCGTGGGATAGGCGCCGTTGGAACCATCAAAGTCAACCAGCCTGGTATATTGACCGGTTATTTCATCATAGCTAAACAATACCCCGCGGTTGGCCATGCCGCCGCGGCTGGCAGTTCCATATAATTTTCCTTTCCATTTCAGCAGGGAGCCGGTAGGTAGCGCTCCGTTCTCGGCTATATTGAAATCTATTCGCTTGCTGTAAGTATTACTGCCGGGCTCCCATTCAAAAATGACTCCGGCGTTGGCAGCACCCCCGCTGGAAGTGAGGCCAAAAAAGCTGGAACCATTCCAGGCCAGGCTGCCAAGCGGGTTGGTACCATTCAGTTGCTGCGAAAATTCGCGGGTTTGCACAATTGTTCCGCTGGCGGGATCGTATTCAAACAGCATACCGTAGTTGCCTGCGCCACCCATCCAGGTGTTACCTGCCAGCGTATTGTCGCCTACAACAAGCGAACCATAAGGGTTCATGCCCAGCGATCCGCCAAAATCCAGCTTCTTCATACAGGCAAATCCCGAAGGGTTAAACTCAAAAAGTACGCCTGCGTTATTGGCACCACCTTCAGAAGTGAGGCCATAAAGTTTGCCCTGGTAAACCGTGAGGCTGCCATAAGGATACTTGCCGTTGGCTCCATCAAATGCAAATCGGTTGTTATAAGTGTCGGTATCGGTATCCCACTCAAACAAAGTTCCGTAACCATGCGGACCGCCTTCGCCCGTCATGCCATAGAGCTTGCCATCATACAGGCGCAAATCACCATGCGGGCCTTTGCCTTCGGCATAGTCAAATTCATACTTGAGGTAAAAGTTATCTGTAATGGGGTCAAAAGCAAACAGGGTTCCGCCAAAATTGGCGCCACCGGCACGGGTGAGGCCGTAAAGTTTGCCATCTTTCACCGTAAGGCTTCCTTCCGGACTATGTCCGCTGGCATCACTGAAATGATAGAGCTTGGTAAACTGATGGGTTAGTGGATCAAACTCGAAAATCACACCCAGCCCATAGTCGCCGCCCCGGTTGGTCATGCCATATAGCTTGTTGTTGAAAACGGTAAGGCTGCCATACATAAACCAGCAATCACTACCCGAAAAGCTATAGAGGTGAGAATATGCATTACTCAGCGGATCCCATTCAAAGATGACACCATAATTGTTATTGTCGCCACCGGCAACTGTTGCACCATAATATTTTCCATTCCACTCGGTAAGTTGGGTATAGTAGGGTGATGCTCCAGAATTACTGAGCGTAAAATCGAATTTGACGGAGTAGTTGGCGGCATTGCTGTCGAGGCTAAAGAGGACACCGGTATTGTGTTGACCGCCCTGGCGTGTGGTACCCCAAATACGGTAAACGCCCTGCGATTGCGCAGTGAGAAATACGAACAGCAGGCATACTGTTGTTAGGCAGAAAGAAAGGTTTCCGGGTAGCCGAATTTTCATACACGTTAGATTGAGTGATGCGATCAAAAAAATACTGTCGCATTAGATTGATCACTGCTTGCACAGGCTACTGGAATAAAAAAATGGTTGACGGATTTTTGATAAGACTGGATTCGTTGGCCATATAGGGGCACAGGCCTCCCACACACTATATCGTTCCACCGGTAAAGGTAGTTCGCTGTTTCGGGCTTTGCAAGTATTTACTGCACTTATTATCGTAAATACCACATAGTGGCATGATAAAGCGACAGGTAGACTGCTTATCGTAGATTTACGAAACCTGTTTAGGGTATGGATTTATTCCTCCCTTTTTTCCCAGATATCAAAAGCCTGAATAAGGGGCTCCTTTTCGGGTGATAGTGTGAAAAAGATTTGCAAACTGGCATTCTCGCCTTCGATTGTAAAATGGCCGCGCAGATTATTCAACGCGATGATCTCATTCACCCGCTTAATGGTTCCGGCTTTTTCGTACAATTCTTTTGTTTGTTTGCGAAGACTGTCAATCTTGTAGTCGTCGAAAAAGTTTTCTGCAAACAGGTCTGAGCTTTCTGCCCCATTCCATTCAGGAAGTAGGCGCAGTAACTGTTCCTGTCGTTGCTTCAATATCGCGCTAATGGGGATGGCTTTTGGTTTCAGCGAAGCCAGTCTTATCAATGTGTCTATCGCCTGCATATTGATGCTGCTCATAGGTGCATAAGTGCGGTTGGCGAGAGCGACTATACCGATTCCATAGTCGGGTAGTATCATCCAGTGGCTGCCAAAGCCGGGGAGTCCCCCGCTATGCGATACCATCGCCCGGTCTTCACAATCATAAAGCCAACGCAATCCATAGCCATAGGCCGAACTTACTGCACATATCCTTCCACCCGGGTAACGATAATTGAGGTTCAGCCCGTTGAATCGCCAGGGATGCTGCATTTCACGCACCGAACTGCGCCGCACCGGTCCCTTTTCGGCCAGGGAAGAAGGGGGCCAGGCGCTGAGATGAAAGGAAATATAGCGGCTAAACTCTTCCACGGAAGAAATCATACTTCCCATCGCTCCCCAGCTTCCGTCGGGCGCATCGTGCAGCAGGGCCTGTTCTTCCCAGTCCTGGTTGATCCATCGGTAGCCATGCGCCAGCTTGTCGGCGGCAACATCGCCATATTCCCAGGTGGTAATGTTCATGCTTAGCGGCTGCAGGATTTCTTCCCGAATGTATTGCTGATAGGGCTTTCCCGATACTTCGGTAATCAGTTTGCCCAGGAGGGCAAAACCCAGGTTGCTGTATTCATACTGTACGCCAGGCGAGTTCGAGAAGCTGATGCCTTCTTTCAGAAAAGCCATAAACTCTGCGTCGGTATCGGCCAGCTGGCGGTCGCCCCAGGGATTGTCTTCCGGAAAGCCGGCGCCATGGGTCAGCAAATGCCTGACGGTGATCAAGGGCGCGTCGGTAGTTGGGTAAACCTGATCGCGCATCTGCGGAATGTATTTCTCCACCGGATCATCCAACTGCAGTTTTCCTTCGTCCCGCAATTTGAGTACGGCCATGGCCGTAAAGCTTTTCGACATGCTGGCGATGCGAAACTGTGTGGAATCGGTTACCGGCTGCTGCGCGCTGATATTGGCATAGCCAAAATTTCCCGTTGTTAGGATAGTGTCGCCCACAACAACCGCGAAGGACAGACCAGGGATATTATGCTTTTTCGCATAATCCTGAAAGAGCTGCTTTAGCAGGGGTATATGCTCCCGCAGAGCGGCGAGGCGAGTACTATCTTCACTACTGTAAAGCGAATCTCCCGGAGATGAACCAGTATTGTCTTCCGGATTCTTATGGCCATTCTGCGTACAGGAAACAAGGAGGAGGAGGAGTATCAGGAAGCGCATGAGAGTTTAGGGTTGAGGGTTTAAAGTTTAAGGTTTAGGGTAGTTAGCCTGCTTTGTCCTGGCGGGTATGGTAATAATAAAGATGAAAAATAAGAATATTTAAACTGCAGAAAATCTTTCCGCATGCCAAACAACTTCAATGTGCGGCAATTATTTCCCGCAGATTAGCGCAGATGTTTGACGCAGATCAGCGCAGATTATTTTCTAAACTCACTTTCCCTACTCCCAACTTACTACTTACTACTTACCACTTACTACTTCTCTCCACGGCTGCTTCTTCCAATAGGTCAAACTCCTCCAAAGCCATTCCAGTGGGCCAAAGCGGAAATAGCGCAGCCAGATATGGCTGAAAATTATCTGAAACACCCAGATGGCAAACACCACAAAGTAGATTTCATAACGCTGCCATTTTCCAAAATAGCCCAGGCCTATGCCATAAAAGATCAATCCGCCCAAAATTGATTGCATCAGGTAATTGGTGAAAGCCATTTGCCCCACGGGGCGGAATACCTGCATAATACGATGGAAAAAGGGCACGCGATACAGGAGCAATAAAGTGCCAAGCAAACCAATGGAGCGGCAAAGCCGCGAAATTTCATAGCCATCCCACAAAATCAGTTTGGTTCTTTCATATTCATTGTAATCGGCCTGCAGATAACCCTGCAGGCGCAACCAGGATATGAGTAACCCGGTTCCCCATCCAAGAATAGCCATCCAGGCATACCAGCTAACCGGCGCATTTCCCTGCATTATACCCAGCTTAAAAAATGCCATGCCCAGCAGCATACACATGAGGATGTCCCAAACAGCATAATAGTACATGAAGCGGGTTTCTCCCTTCACGCTCATATCGCTGCGCAATTCGTAAATCTGTCCATAACTACCCAGCATGGTTTCGGTTTGTTCCGCGGCCTTTTCCTTGCGGCTGGCCAGGGATGATTCTTCTTTGAATCCATTCATTTTTTCCCAGTCCTTCCGTTGCGTTTTACTCCATTTATTCACCGTAGTATCGATCAGGGCTACCGCTTCGCCTTTGTGGATAATGGCTTTGCCCTCATAAAGATGCTTGGTTTCGCGAAGCGAAATAAAAAGCAGTGCAAACAGCGCAGCTATCAGGAGTTTGCCCGGGCTTAATCTTCGGAAGGGCATTACCAGGATTCCACAGATGGCATAGGCATAGAGAATATCCCAATGCCAGAGCAGAATGAATGCATTGATGAGCCCGAACAGGAGCAACCAGAGTTGACGTCGCATAAAGAGTTCGGCCGCCAGGGTTCCTTTCATTTTCTGTTCCTGGCGACCCAGGAAAATGAGCATTCCTGCGCCAAACAACATCGAGAAAATGGCTCTTTGCGTTCCTTCAGGAATCCATTCAATAAAATAAAATACTTTGAAATTGATGGTACCCTTTTCATCATAAATCATGGGGTCGAAGCTGGCCTGTGAGGGAAAAGCGAAACCCGGAATGTTCATGAGGAGAATACCACAGAGGGCGATGCCGCGCAGGCAGTCGAGCACAATAATGCGCTCTTCCTGCGACACGGGTGCAGGGTTGTTGGAAACAATATCAGCCATAGTATGCTATTTAAGGGCTGACCAGTCAGGCTTTAATCGCGCTATAGCTTTCGGAGGGGGAACGATAGAAGGAAGATAAGCGATTTCCTATTAACCTATTCCAATTCTTCTTTCATCAGGGGCAGCAGGCGGTTGGCCCATTTGGCATATTCGGTACCGGAAGGATGCAGACCATCGCTGGCAATCAAAGCGAGATTGCTGGCCGCCTCGCGGGTGGAAGGGGTTATGTCGAGATAGTGAACGCCTCGCGAAAGGCTGATCTCTTTGTTGGCCAGGTTGAAGGCATCTATCTCGCGGCTGATACGCTCCCGATCGAAATTCTGTGCGAATGGGGTTACGCTGTAATCGGGTATCGACAAAACAAAAACCCTTTCAGGCCGGTTGCCGGCCAGCCGTATGGATTCCTGTAATAATTCACGGAAGCGGGTTTTATATCCATCAAGGCTGAGGCCCTGAAACTGATCGTTGACTCCTATGAGCAGGCTCACCACATCAAAGGGACCCACGGGTGCCTGGGTGACCAGTGCCTCCTGCAGGCGGATGGTTGTCCAACCCGTAGTGGCAATAATCTGCGGCGTAATCATATTGATCCCATTCCCGCGGAGCAAGGTTGCGGTTTGTACCGGAAAGCGTTCTGCAATGCTTACTCCCTGGCCAATGGTATAGGAATCGCCGAGGGCGAGATAGGTTTTACTATTGGATGTGGGCGGGGGATTCGATGGTGGAGGCGTAGACGGACCCGGTGGGGGCACCACGGGTACCGGTGCCGGTTCTGGCGACTTGCTGCATGCGAGGAAACTGATATAAGCTATGGCGAGAAGCAGGCGCATTTGGGGTTATACGTTGTACGTTATACGTAATACGTTTTTGGGTGGATTTGGTTTAGCGAGGTTTAAGGTTTAAAGTTTAACGTGGGTAATGTGTGCCTGGTTCTTTGTTCTTTCTACATTATTTATTTGAGGTATCTCTTGAGGCAAAAAGTACTTCAAATTTTAATGATGTTGCCGTCCCGGGAAGTATTAACGCAATCCCGCAAAGGCGGGATTGCGGTAAAACCTCCCTGCACCATAAGTTTATCAACACCAATCAAAACCTTCTTTAAACCCTAAACTTTAAACATTAAACTCACTTCACCATTCTAACAACTTCGTCACTGCTTCATGCAGCCTGCTTTTAGCCAGAAAGTTTTTTTCCAGTTCTATATTGAAAGGAACCGGTGTGTCGAGTGATGCGCATCTTTGTATCGGCGCGTCGAGGAGATGAAAACAATTCTCGGCGATCCAGGCTGCTATTTCACCGCCAATCCCACCCGTGAGGGTATCCTCATGCAAAATGAGCACCCTTCCGGTTCTTTTTACTGAAGCAAATATGGCATCATGATCCAGTGGCAATAAGGTTCGCAGATCGAGTATATCCAGGTCCAGTTCCGGATGCTGCGCAGCATATTCCATAGCCCAGTGCACGCCACTGCCATAGGTGATGATAGCCATATCGCTGCCTTCTCTCACCAGTCGAGCCTGGCCTATCGGTACTTCATAATATCCGGAGGGAACAGGTCCCGAAATGCTTCGGTATAGTGCTTTGTGTTCAAAAAACAGCACAGGATTGGGATCATTGATAGCCGCCATCAGCAAACCTTTCGCATCCTGCGCCGTGCTGGGATATACTACTTTCAAACCGGGTGTATGCACAAACCAGGCTTCGTTGCTCTGGCTATGGAAGGGGCCGGCTCCCACACCCGCACCGGCGGGCATACGTATCACCACATCGGCTTGTTGTCCCCAACGATAATATATCTTGGCGAGGTTGTTTACAATCTGGTTGAAGCCCACCGACACAAAATCGGCAAACTGCATTTCCACTACCGACTTATAGCCTTCCAGGCTCAGACCCAATGCCGCACCCACGATGGCGCTTTCGCAGATGGGTGTGTTGCGCACGCGAGCCTTTCCGAATTTTTGCACAAAACCTTCGGTAATTTTGAAGGCCCCGCCGTACTCGGCAATGTCCTGCCCCATCAATACCAGGTTAGGAAATTTTTCCATCGACTGCTCCAGTCCTTCACGTATCGCGTCAATATAGCGACGATCGGGAACAGCAGCCTCCCCTTGGGCATCCGCTTCCATACGTGGCGCCACTCTCTTCCACTCTCCTTCCTGCAATTCCCAATCAGCATCCGCGGAGCCGGGCGCATATACATCGGCTATTTCCTTTGCCGTGTCCACCGCAATGGGATCGCCCTTGAAACCGATCTCCAGTTCGGCTTCTATCTGTTGCTTCAGTTCTTCCTTTATCTGATCCATGGCCGCTGCATCCAACACCTGCCATTGCTGCAAATGCTTTTCAAAATTCTTAACCGGATCTTTTTTCTCCCATAATTCAAATAAATGCGAAGGCACATATTTAGTGCCACTAGCTTCTTCATGCCCCCGCATACGGAAGGTCATGCACTCGATCAAATATGGTTTCTGGTGTTTAATGCAATAATCCCTTACGCCGCTGATGGTGTCGTACACAGCAAGTATATCATTACCGTCGATTTGCACACCTTCCATGCCATATCCTTTGGCGCGATCCACCAGGCTGATGCAGCGGTATTGCTCATTGGTGGGAGTACTGAGTCCATAGCCGTTGTTTTCGATGAGGAAGATTACCGGCAGGTCCCAAACCGCTGCCACATTGAGTGCTTCGTGAAAATCGCCTTCGCTGGTGCCTCCTTCGCCGGTGAAGGCGAGGGCGCATTTTTTTTCTTCCCGTAATTTATACGCGAGTGCCACACCATCAGCAAGGGCCAGTTGCGGACCCAGGTGAGAGATCATGCCACAGATATAATGTTCGCGCGCGCCAAAATGAAAACTTCTTTCCCTTCCCTTGCTATAGCCTCCGGGCAAGCCCTGCCACTGCATAAACAATTTTGATAGCGTCATCTGACGGCTGGTAAATACACCCAGATTACGGTGAAGGGGAAATATCCACTCATCAGACTGCATGGCGAGGGTGGATCCCACCGCGATGGCTTCCTGACCGATACCGCTGAACCATTTGGAAATGCGGCCCTGCCTTAGCAGAATCAGCATTTTTTCCTCTATCATGCGGGGATACAAAAGCGAGCGGTAGAGAGCTACCAGCTGATCGTTGCTTAAATTTTTTCGGTCGAAGGCCATACTGCGAATTTCATTGTTTCGTTTTGAACTACCAACGCGGACCGAATTAGCGGCCCCGAAACGGATTATTTTTTAGTTACTTTATAGCATGTACCATTTGATGACCCCTTTGCTCCTCTTCCGTATGCCGCGCGCCTCGCTTCTGCTGCTCCTGCTCCTGGCACAGCGGCCCGCCCATACGCAGGACGATTCAGAATACTATGAAACCTTTACCGATTACCTGACCACCCGGGTTTATCTCTCCAAGAAATATACTTCGGTAGGTATTGAAGGCCCCGAGGGAACCCAAACCCTGCGCTACCGCCCCAACAGCCTTACCAGCATGGGTATCAACGCCAGCTACCGGGCCTTATCCCTTACACTGGGTTCCGGATTTGGCTTCTTAAATCCAGGCAAGGAGGAAAAGGGGAAAACCAAATCCTTCGATTTTCAGACACATTTGTACACCCGCGATTGGGTAACGGATATCTATGGACAGTTTTACCGCGGCTATTATTTACGCTCGGCGGGAGCGGGGGGCAATAACGACCGGCTCTATTATCTGCGTCCCGACCTGCGCGCCAACCTGGTAGGCGCATCGGTTTACCGTCTCTTTAATGGAAAGGAATTTTCCTATCGCGCCGCTTATTTGCAGAATGAATGGCAAAAGCAATCGGCCGGTTCTTTTTTGGCTGGCGCCGAAATCTATTTGGGTCGGGTAAAGGGCGATAGTGCCCTGGTGCCTTCAGCTGTCAGCAGTTTTTATCCGCAGGCGGAAGTTAAGCGTATGCGTTTTTTGGAATTTGGTCCCGGGCTGGGCTATGCATATACTTATGTATGGCAATCGCATTTTTTTGTAACCGGCAGCGCCACCATCAATGGCGATATCAGTTTTGTAAGGGAAGAAACAGAAGCAGAAACTTTTGATAAGATCAGCTTTAGCCCCAATGCCACGCTACGCGCTGTTGCCGGCTACAACAGCGAATGGTGGGCGCTCACCATATCCTGGTTGCACCATACCGCCAATTCCCGTGGAGAAATTTCGGATTACGATTACCGGATCAAAACCGGGGATTTCAAAATCACGCTGGCCAAAAGGTTTAGGCCGGGTAAGAAACTGAAAGAAGACCTGGATTCCATCATTGACCTGTTGCCATGATTACCTTGATTACCTTGATGGGGGATTGGTTGGATATTGGATTGGAGCGGTGATGGATTCTTGCTTTTACTTCCCCCGCCGGTCGCGGTACTGGCGCTCTTCTTCCCTAAAAAGCAGGGATGTAGTAAGGGTAAGAAGTATACTGAATAGGAATCCCCATCCAAAGCTGTCGATCTCGATGCCGTCAATCCATTCCCCGGCCAGCATCACCATCAGGGTATTGATCACCAGCAGGAATAAGCCAAGCGTGAAGATGGTGAGGGGTAAAGTGAGTATAATTAATAGCGGACGCAGAAATACATTGAGCAGGGCGAGCAACAATGCAAACCAAATGGCCGATCCGTAGTTGCGGATATGGATACCGGGCAGTATCTGCGAAAGAATATAGGATATAGCGGCGATGACGAGTAAGCGAATGATGAGGCGCATTGTTTTTTGTTTTACGTTGTACGTTATACGTTTTACGTCGGGTTTAAAGTTTAGGGTTTAAGGTTTAATGGAGTGTGGAGAAGCATCTGTTTTTGACGGACAGTTCCTGGATCCGAGGAATTCACCACAAAGATCGCCACGAACCCGCCGCGGCGGATTCGTGGCGATCTTTGTGGTGAAAGTCTCACGAATTGGAGCCATCTCGATAGAACAGAATGCTTCTCCCTTAGATCAAACTCAAACAAATTACCCAACTCAGTTGCAAATGCTGGCATCCACACGACCTCCCATCGGGAGGTAATAAATCTCTTTTGCATTTGCTACCTATACGCCCTCCCTTCGGGAGGGAAGAACTGATTGATTGTCGCATTGCTATCCACTCGACTTCTCTTTGGGAGGAAATAATTTTCTTTCTCAAATGCTATCGATAAGCCCTCCCTTCGGGAGGCGGGATAATCTTTTGTATTATACAACAAATTAAAGAACTCATCCGCCTTCTGCGGCAGCGGCGGAACCTCTATCCAGAATTCCAACTACCTACTATTTATTACGTACTACAATCTCCCTACTTACAACTTACTACTTACAACTTACTACTTTAAACCACTACCAATTCATAAAAGCTTTCCGGATCCAGGTATTGCTGCGCCAGTTGCTGCAATTGCTCCGCAGTTACGGACTTTATCTTTTTCACGGATGCATCGAAATAATCTTCCGGCAAACCATGCAGCACTATATTCTTCCAGCGGCCGATGATCTGGAAGGGACCATCCAGTTCGCCCAACAGGCCACCGATCATATAATTCTTCACCAGCAGCAGTTCATCTTCCTCCACCGGTTCCTCACGAAGCAGTTTCATTTCCTTCTTCACTTCTTCTATGGTGGCTTCCGATACATCACGACCCGCTTCGGTGCTGATCATCCAGGCCGAATGTTCCAGATGGTTGAGAAGATAACTATGAATACCATAAGTATAACCCTTCTCTTCCCGGATATTCAACATGAGCCTTGATCCAAAAAATCCGCCCAACACTGTATTCAACACCTGGCTGGGCGTAAAATCGGGATGGTGCCGGTTGGGAAAGGGACGTGCCATGCGAATAGAACCCTGCACCCCCACTTCATCGTTGATAACGCGGTATTTCTTATCCGTCGCGGGATGCAAAGCATGCGCGGGCCTTGTTTTTTTCGACATCGGCAAATCACCAAACTGCTCGTTGAGCAGCGATTCCAGGTTGGCGGGCAACCTGCCTGCCGCAAAAATGATCAGCTCACCCTGCTGATAATATTCGCGGTAATGCGCCTGCAGGGCTTCGCGTTGCAGAGCATCAAAATCCTCCGCCTTGCTGTATTTGCCATAGGGATGATTTTCTCCAAACAGGTACACATCAATCAGACGGCTGGCTACAAAATCACTTTTCTTCAGGTTCACTTTCAGCCGCTGTTTCATATTCTGGCGGTAAATATCCAGCTCTTCCTGCGGCATCTGCGCATCCGTGAGCAACTCACGCAGCATGGGCAGCAACTCGGGCAGGTAACGCGTAAGCGTATGCAGGGTAAGGGTGGCAGTTTCGTTGTAGCAGGCACGGTTCAGGTAAGAACCATAATAATCGAAATGTTCGTTGATTTGAAAAGCGGTATGGCTGCTGGTGCCATTCTTTAGTAAAAAATTGGTAGAAGCAGCCACCAGGTTTTGTTTCTCCCAGGCATTGCCGGCAAAGAATACAAACTCGAGGCTCATTACATCCTCCGCACCCGCATCCACAGCATATACTTCCACGCCGTTGCGAAGCAGCATTTTCTGGTAAGGCTTCAGATTCAGGTGGTAGTTCACGGCATCCACTATCGGTGGGGCCTGTTTTCTGTTCAGGGCTGTCGCTATCCTATTCATAGTTTTCTTCTCAATGTTGTGCACGATAATAGATCGTATTGCTGTTTTCGTCGCGGAAAATTCGTCGGGCCTCCTGTAAGATATCTTCTGTAGTTACCGACGCGTATTTGTCCAGCTCAAAATTCATCCAGGCCGCATCGCCGAGCAATTCATAGTAAGCGAGGCTGTTGGCGCGGTTCATCACGCTCATGTCTTCGAAAGCCATCATGCTTTCGGTCTTATTCTTCACTTTCTGCAATTCTTCGGGGCTTACCCAGGCGCTGCGCATTTTTTCCAGCTCGGCTTCCACGGCTTTCTCGGCTTCTTCCAAAGTTTTACCCTTCACCAGCTTGCCTTCAATACAAAGCAGGCCCGCATCGGTACTGCCAAAATGATAGCATTCAATATTGCTGAAAAGCTGTTGCTCCTTTACCAGCGCCTGGTGCAGGCGCGATGATGCGCCGCCACCGAGAATATCGCTTAGCAGGTCGGCCACGTAATAGCGCCGATCGAGGCGGGGCGCCATATGCCAGCATTTATAGAATGCATCCAACGGCACTTTGGCATTTATCTCCAGTCGTCTCGCTTCTTTCTGTTCCGGCTCCTGGGGTAGCGCGCGCTTATATTTTTCCCCCGCGGGAATATCGCCAAACCATTTTTCGGCGAGCGTTTTTACCTGCTCCAGTTTCACATTACCGGCCACCACCATCACGGCATTTACCGGGCGGTAATGTTTAAAGAAAAATTCCTTCACATCTTTCAACTGCGCCTGCTCAATATGCGAAAGTTCCTTGCCAATGGTCATCCAGCTATAGGGATGCTTCTTGTAAGCCAGCTCGCGCATGCGATGCCAAACATCGCCATAAGGCTTGGTGAGATAATGCTCTTTGAATTCCTCACATACCACTTTACGCTGCACTTCGAGGCTCTTATCTTCAAAAGCCAGCGAAAGCATGCGATCGCTTTCGAGCCAGAACGCCGTCTCCAGGTTTTCGGCCGGAATCTGGATATAATAATTCGTAAGGTCGTTAGTGGTATAGGCATTGTTTTCGCCACCGGCCATCTGCAGGGGCTCATCATAACTGGGAATATTGATGGAGCCGCCAAACATCAGGTGCTCAAAGAGGTGGGCAAAGCCTGTGCGTCGTGGATCCTCATCGCGGGCACCTACATCATACATAATATTCATCACGGCCATGGGAGTGGAACTATCCTCGTGTACTATGACCTTCAATCCATTAGAAAGTGAAAAACGTTCAAATTGTATCATAATTTAACCTATCTGCCTTTAATTTCCGGGCGGAACCGAAGGGCAAATTTACGAAGGAAGCCTGAGCTATGGCTTTATCGGCGAAAGCTTAACTTTTTCCGCTGTATGATGGATTTCACTTTGAACTCAAACTGCATCAACTCCTCATTGCGGCGAATGATCATTTTGATGCGACCCACTGTGGATTGCAGGAGTGCTTTATACTGGTCGAAGTTTTGGGAGAAATTATTATTGATGCCTACCACTTCATCCCCTTCCTGTAGGCCTGCTTTTTCCGCCGGTGAATTCGCGGCCACATCGCCCAGCACCGTTTTCCCCTTTTCATAATAGAGTTCCACGCCTGCATAGGAATAATCGAAGGGATCCCGGAAATGCGAATTGGGTACCAGGTAAATATCCCGCTTGGCATAATTGATGATGCTGTTGAATCGACGGAAGATGTCGTTGCCGATAATACCCGCCAGATAGGGATAGGAAGTAACATTATAATCGTCATCGAAAATATAAGTGGGCACATTGCGGAAGCGATAGGGTCCCACTTTCAACTCCCGCACAATGGTCACCTTCATATCAATGGAGCCTCCCACTCCTTCACCTTCCTTGGGTAGTAATACTCTTTTACGATGGATGGTGCCACTGTCTTCCACAAAATCGGAAGAAAGCATCAGGCAAAGCCCGGCGCCGATATCGTGCAAAAAGCGCACGTTGTGTGTTTTGTCGTCTTTGATACGGGCATGATGCACCGGCAGGGTTCCCATCACAGGTTTAATAAGATATCCACCCTTGGGATAGCGCAGCATACCGATACTGCGCACATCCATATAGAGGCTATCGTAGTTGATCTCCACTATATATCGGCTTAGGAAGGAATAGCCGATGATGCCATCCACCCGCAGGCCATACACGGCCGTGAGTATGGAATAATCGTTCACATGAAAATCGAGACTGTCAACCGGCAGGTTGGGGAAATGCAGGGTGCGATCGTATAAGAAACTCACTTTCCGGATGCCTGCTATACCCCGGATTGAACGTTCGGAGGGTTCAGGTGTTAATTCAAAATACGAAGCTGTTGTGGAATCGAGTGAAATACCACTGCTGCCGGTATCAAGAATAAAGTTCAGGGTATCGGGAAATTCATCGAGCCGGGCATGGAGGATGATGACGCCGCCGGTCAGTTGACGGAAGGGTACACGGGTGAGCAGGCGGCTGGGCGGTTCCACAAATTCCTCCTGGGCCTGCAGATCAGGTACCAGCAGAAACAGGAAAATACCTATAAACAATTTCCGGGCTAATGGCATACTACAATTTACGAAAGCAATCGGATAGGAAAAGACAAGCAGGCAGGGGGATTTGTTGCATCGCTCATAAAACAACTGCGGCCCCAACATTTGAGCCCGCTTGAGAGTTCTTCTTAACTTTGCCTGCCGAAGGCCTTAAACAGGAAACACATGAATGACACTTTATCGTTGTTGGACAAAGCAGCCCGGTTTGAGTGGCTGAAAGTGGAAGAGGGGGTGCATCTTTATCATCATGCGCCACTCACCGATCTGATGCTGGTGGCCGATAGTTTGCGCCAACAACAGGTGCCGCATGGTAAAGTCACCTGGCAGATAGACCGGAATGTGAATACCACCAATGTGTGCATCGCCAATTGTAAATTCTGCAATTTCTTCCGCATACCGGGCCATCCCGAAGCCTATATCACCGATATGGATACCTATCGCCGCAAGATTGAAGAAACCCTGCGGCTGGGTGGTGATCAGTTATTATTGCAGGGAGGCCATCATCCGGAACTGGGCCTGCAGTTTTATGTAGATACTTTCCGCCAGATTAAGGCCGAGTTTCCTGATATCCGTCTGCATGCGCTCGGCCCACCCGAAGTGGCCCATATCACCAAGCTGGAAAAGAGTACGCATCATGAAGTGCTGAAAGCACTAAAGGAAGCGGGGCTCGACAGCCTGCCCGGTGCGGGCGCTGAGATCCTGATCGATCGGGTACGCCGCCTGATCTCGAAAGGAAAATGTGGCGCACAGGAATGGCTCGATATTATGCATGAAGCGCATAAGCTCGATATCACCACATCGGCCACCATGATGTTTGGCCATGTGGAAACCATTGAAGAACGCTTTGAGCATCTTGCCAAAATCCGTGAAGTGCAGGGGCGCAAGCCGGAGGAGGCCAATGGCTTCCTGGCCTTTATTCCCTGGACCTTCCAGGATGTGGATACCCTGCTGGCCAGGATCCGCGGTGTACACAACCTTACCACCGCCGATGAATACATCCGCATGATCGCACTCAGCCGCATTATGCTGCCCAATGTGAAGAATATACAGGCCAGTTGGCTTACGGTAGGCCGCCAAACCGCACAGGTTTGCCTGCATGCCGGTGCCAACGATTTTGGATCGATCATGATCGAAGAAAATGTGGTGAGTGCTGCGGGTGCGCCCCATCGCTTCACGTATAAAACCATACAGGATGCCATTCGCGAAGCGGGATTTGAGCCGCAATTGCGTAATCAACTCTATCAATGGCGCGAAATACCTGAACAGATAGAAGAACAGGTGATCAATTACTGACGGGCACATGAGAATTCTTTGCGCCTGGCCTGTTAACTTTGCCGACCAAAAGCAAGCATGCAATCTGTAAAAACTTTCCGTTTCTTTCGCCATACGGCCATGGCCGAGGGTATTTCATTCCTTGTATTACTCTTTATCGCCATGCCGCTGAAATATTTCGCGAACCTGCCCATGGCGGTGACCATTGTAGGTGGGCTGCATGGCGTGCTGTTTGTAGCATTCATGGTGCTGGCCTGGGAAGTGAAAGGGGAACATAAGAAAGACTGGGCCTGGTACTTTAAAGCTTTCATCGCTTCGCTGCTACCCTTCGGTACATTTGTGATGGATAAGCATTGGAAGCGCGAGCAGGCCGAAGCAGCGGCAAAAGGGTAATGTTGTTTACAGCAATTATTACTTTCAAATCGACAGCAATTTTTCCTTTACTCATTTATCTGCGTAAATCTGCGGGAAAAGCTTCAGCACCTTAACCTGTTCAAAGTTCAGGAGAGGTTTCCCGCAGATTGGCGCAGATTACTACGCAGATTGGCGCAGATTTTTTTCTTTCACGACTCCCAACCTATAAATCCTACTTTGTCACGTACAGAAAAATGTGGACACTTACTACTGTAATCATTCATCTGCGAAAATCTGCGAAAAAATCTGCGTATATCTGCGGGAAAAGCTTCAGCACCTTAAACCTGTTCAAAGTTCAGGAGAGGTTTCACGCAGATTGGCGCAGATTTTTTTCCTAGGCCCAAATTATATCAGGGCATAACACTCACGACTCACGATTCACGACTCACGCCTCTCTACTCACTCTTCCCCCGGCATATCCAACACATTAAACTCCGCATCCAGCACCACAAATTGGGCCGGATGATTGGGGAGCAGGGCACCCGTGATATCGCTACGCCCCATTAGTTTGGCCGGATAGCGTGCACACATGCGCAGGGCTTCGCCGGTTTCTATTCCGGCAAAACGCACCAGGTTACGCGCCGCCTGATTCATTTGCAGGGCGGAACCACTCAATATCCCATTCGCTTCGTATTTATCACCCGCCAACTTATGCGGATAGGGACCGCTATCGGTGTCGGTAACAGCATCAGTAATCGCAAATAATCGCTCACCCGTCACTGCCTTCGCTATGCGGATGGCGGCAAAGTCAACATGGTAGCCATCGGGAATAATGCTCACCATCACTTCCTCATCATCCATAGCCGCGCCGGCAAGGCCCGGAGCCCTGTGCTGCAGGGGGCTCATGGCATTAAACAGATGCGTAACCGCCGACACGCCATTCCGGAATGCATGCTTTGCTTCTTCATAAGTAGCATTGCTATGTCCCGCACTAAGCTTTACACCATAGCTCAATACCAGGTCGATGATTTCCTGGCTCAGCCGCTCTGGTGCAATCGTCATCATGCTGATAACCCCCTTTCCATATTCCATCAGGTCGCGCACCTGGCTGAGCTTTGGTACATGAATCCATTCTTCGCGGTGGGCGCCGCGGCGCAGGGGGTGCAACCAGGGCCCTTCAATATGTAAACCGATAATGCCCTTGCCGCCCTCCTTCCAGTAAGCCCGCACCGCATCAATGGCTTTGTAAAATACTTGGTAAGAGTTGGTGGAAACGGTAGGCTGAGTCCAGGCAGTTCCACCCGTACGGCCATGCTGGTAGAGACATTCCAGCGCATAGCTGTTGGGGTGCATGCTCAGCAACTGCCCCATGGCGCCATAGATCTGTAAATCTATAAAAGCCGGTGCCAGCATCGTATCGCCGGGATAATCATTAACCACGACATCCTTCGAGATCAGGGTACCTGGCTCAATAGCCAGCACCCTTCCCTCCTTCACCATCAAAGCATGGTTCTGGTACCAGGTATCGCCATCAAAAATGCGACCGGCTGTATAGGCTGTTGTTGTGGACAATACCGATAAATTTTATTCTGATTAATCGAGCGACCAGAAGCGGCCAAAGAGGCCGATATATTTTTCCACCTGCGTGGGCACCGCAAGGGTTTGTGTCTGGCCTGTACTATCTGCCGCGGGTTTTTCCAGGGGTTGAAAATGCGTCACTTTCACCTGGCTGAAGAGAAAGCCATCAGTATAGTCCACTACGGGCGGGCCGTTCAAATCCGATGCCTGCTCCTCGCGGTAGGCCATAAAATCGTCGTAGTCAGGTTTGGTAAACCAGGCCACCAGTATCAGCGCCACGATGAACAGGAAAACGAGGTTTCGAAATTTCATCCGCTTTTTCGTAAAGGTAAAAATTTTCCGGGGGCCTGTGTAGGAAGATTTCCTTATTCTGCAATAAAACGATAACCAATTCCCTTGATGGTAATGATCTCAAGACTGGGATCTTCTTTGAGATAGCCTCGCAGCTTGGTAATATATACATCCAGGTTGCGGCTGTTAAAGAAAGAATCATTGCCCCAGAGCAGGTTGAGTATGTCTTTGCGGTCAATTACTTTATCCCTATTCTCATAAAGCAGTTTTAGCAATTCACTTTCACGGAAAGAAAGTTTGCGTTCATCATTGCCATTGCTCAGGGTTTGCCGGTTCAGGTTAAACTGCATCTTTCCCAACTGCACTTTCTCTCCGTTTCCCTTTCCGGGCCCCGCCGCTTTGCGACCCAGCGCGTGCTGCATCCGCACAATCAGCTCTTCCATACTGAAGGGCTTGCGGATATAGTCGTTGCCGCCGAGCGAAAAACCCTTCAGTACGTCCTCGGTTTGTACTTTGGCGGTAAGAAAGATGATGGGAATCTCTTCATCCAGTTGCCTTATCTCATCGGCAAGGGCAAATCCATCCTTGTTGGGCAACATTACATCGAGCACACAGATATCGGGCTTTGCTGATTTAAACAAATCCATGGCCCGGGCCCCATCACTTTCCATCATTACTTCAAAGCCCCTTGTCTCCAGGCTCTCTTTTACGATCTTGCCCAAAAACAATTCATCTTCTACATAAAAAACTTTAGTCGCACTCATAACTTACTGGCTTCTGCCTGCCGCGGCAGCGTTATGGTAAAGGTACTGCCTGATCCTTCGTGGGATTCCAGCTTTATATCGCCTCCATGCTGGCGCACCACCTGGGCCACATAGCTCAGCCCCAGGCCATGGCCCTTCGCGTTGTGCGTATCACCGGCCGGCACGCGGAAGAATTTTTCAAATACTTTATTTTGATAGCCCTCGGGAATGCCAATGCCATTGTCGGCTACTTCCAGCTTTAGCTGCTCTTCCGTTCCGGTAATAGCAATGCTTATTTCCGGCTGGCTTTGGCTATACTTCAGGGCATTGTCGAGCAGGTTAAAGATCACGCTTTGCCAGTGCAGCCGATCGCCCCAAAATTCGAGTGGGCCTTCTTTGCTGATCTGGATTTTAGCTTGCAGCTTTTCTACCTGCAGACGCAACGAGGCCAGCACTTCCTCCGTCAACTGGCCCATATCAAAATTTTGCTTCTGCAATTCAATTTCTTTTTTCTCAAACATCGACAGCTTCAGTACTTTATCCACCAGCAGGCTCAGGCGTTGCAACTCCTGTTGCGAAATATCGAGGTATTCGTTGGTGCGGCGGGTGTCCTGTATGGCATTGAAATTCTTGAGCGCTTCGATGGCTACGCCTACAGTAGCTATCGGCGTTTTTAGCTCATGCGTGATATTGCTGATGAGGTCGGTTTTCATCTGGGCCAGGCGCTGTTGTCGTAAAAGACTACGATAGAGCAGGATAAAAGAAAACAGCGTGATGCCCACCAGGAAAAAGGAAAAGAGGATGGGCAGGCGTAGCTGCATGAGGAGGTAAGGGAATACCCGGCCCAACTTTAGCTGGTAAGGCCCCGATTCGCGCATCGTTTCGGCGCGGCCAAACGAGGCGCGACGGAAGCCGAAAAATTCCCGCTTCGCGTTGGGAATAACTTCGAATGGTATATCGATTTTTTCCCGGGTCAGTACTTCGGTAAAGCGGCGATGCAGGTCTTCAGTGCGTACACTATCATTTACCAGCGAATCAATGCGGATGACAAAGCGTTTATTTCCATTATCGGTAAAGTAAAGTATGCTCGATTGGCTAATGCCCGCCTTCATACTATCCTTTCCCACTTCACCTTTTGGTTTCAGGCGAAATTCCACGGCACTGCTGGAGCCCATCATGGTATCGGCCCCGATGGAACTGTTCTCTTTGAATATAGAAATGGATTCAATGGATTCTGGCGGAATGGAATCAAGCGGGCCGGGAATAAACCGAACCCTGTCGCCCGGCTGCAAAAAATCCTTGTCGCCCACCGTGATACGGGTAGTTTTTTTCGCTGGCTTTGTGGTATCGATCACAATATCTTCCCGTATCTGGTCCACGGCCCGGGCCATTTGGGTGGCCAGGCGCATATTGGTGCCAACTTTTAATTCGCCGGAAATTGAATCGCCTATCGCCGAACGCAGCCGCTTGCCGATCAGGGAATCCTGCATTTCGCGATAGGTTTCCCGAAAGAGCAGACCGGTCTTCACTTCCAGCTCCCGGTTCGCGCGCTGATAATTATCGCGCAGCCAGTACACCTGGAACCCCGCGATGATGAGGATCACCATCGCCATTAGCAAAGCCAACCAGCGGAGTTTTGTCATATTCAGGAAACAAATGTACCAAGTTATCCGGGGTCGCACCATGCACGTTAACCTTTATTAACCTAATTGCAAGGTGAGTTAACCCGCCCCGGCAGCCGGCTGCTTTAGTTTTGAAAAAAAATTGGACAGCATGAAATATCTATTGACCTGCCTCACGCTCATCAGCTTTGCCTTCCTTGCCGGCGCCCAGCAAAAAGAGGGGAAAGTGAGCTATGTACGAAAAAGCCAAATGTCATTCAGCATCAACAATGGCGACGGGCCCACGCAACCCATTCAGCAAACCCGCACTGATCGGTTTGAGCTCAACTTCGCGGATAATAAGATGATCTGGGAACAATTGCCGGAAGATATTCAGGAAGACGCGAGCAACTCGATGAATGGCGGTGGAGGCGGACAGTTTGTATTCCGTACCGTTGGTGGCGGCGGCGACAACAAGGTTTATTGTGATTTTTCTGCGGCCCGTCGGGTGCAGAGCATGGAGTTTTTCGATAAGAAATTTGTGATCAGCGACAGTATTCGCAAAGGCAACTGGAAGCTGAGCGATGAAACACGCACCATACTGGGCTTGCCCTGTCGCAAAGCCACTTCGCAGCGGGTGGGTACGCGCATGATGATGCAGATGGAGAATGGGAAAATGGAAAGAAAGGAAGTTACTGATACCACCGAAATCGTGGCCTGGTTTACTTTATCGATCCCCGTGCCGGCCGGTCCCGAAATGCAGGGCCAGTTGCCGGGTTTGATTCTGTCGCTCGAAACCAATAACGGACGCACGGTGTATGAAGCCACCGATATAAGCGATAAAGTAGATAAGGGCGCGATCAAGGAACCAACAAAGGGTAAAAAAGTAACTCAGGAAGAATTCAACAAGGAGCGGAACAAGATGCTGGAAGAAATGCAGCAGAATGGAGGAGGGAGCTTTAGGATTAGGGCAGGATGAGAGGGAAATTTGTTGATTTGAGAACCTGCCTGCCGGCAGGCAAGTTTGGGAATTTGAAACGAAGATTATGCTGTAGTGCTATCGTCGCGCCCGCCGCGGCGGGCGCGACGATAGTTCTAGTGAAAATGAAGGCTTCGATCATCAACCTGGGGTATCAAAATTGAGGAGAGACAAATGCTTCACGCATCTGAATTCATTTATCTGCGCTCATCTGCGAAAAAATCTGCGAAAATCTGCGGGAAATCTCTCCTGAACTTTGAACAGGTTTAGAGTACCGAAGCCTTTCCCGCAGATTTGCGCAGATTTGCCCGCAGATTTTCGCAGATTTTTTTAAACCTTAAACCCTAAACATTAAACTCAACTCACGCCTCACAACGCCAACTTCACCCCAATCCCCAACGTCAAGATATCCGTCAACGACAAGGCTCTTGTATTGACAATATAGCTCACAATCTCCCTATCGAAGCTGAGCAGCTCGTAATACAATCCCAGCCGGCGCGATTCTTTTTTGGCACTCACCGCATAACTGGCCTGGCCGCCCAACAGCAGGGCAGTATTCAGCGAAGTGGGGATGCTGTAGTAATTAAAGGGATAGTTCCGCGGATCAAAACTATAATACTGGCTGCCGAAGCTATAGTTCACCAATGCTCCCACCGACAAGGGCTTGATGCGCCACTTGCCCTTGTCAATCGGCTTAAACGGAAACCAGTTAAACTTCAGCGTAGCCGAATGCAGGTCTTCGCCACCCACGCTCTCGGGCAGAAATCCATAGTAGATATCTGTTTCAAATTTTTGATTTTTGCTTTCATAGCCCGCACCAAAGGCGAAGAAGCCAATGCCACCCGCCCATTGCAGTTTCAGGTAATCGGGTTTTATCGCCTGCAAAAATTTCGACTGTGTCCGCAGCGCTTGCATGCTCAGGAGAACTGTGAGCAACAATCCCAGTTTAATAAGGCACCTGCTCAATCTGCTCGATTCCATTGTGTACAGTTACGGTTACATAAAAACGTTTTTTCATATCAGCCACCACCAGAAAGTTGAGGTCGGGACCATAGGGCTGCGTGAGCGAATAGCGATGCTGATGCCCATGGATGGAATAGTTCACATTGCCCGCATCGCGCAACACATCCACATAAGGCTGCACCAGCGCCGGATCAAAATCCCCATCCATGGGTGGGATATGCGAAAACACAAAAGCCTCCTCACCCGCCGGCAAAGCACCGAGCGTATTCGAAAGCCAGTTCAAATCGGGAATGGTTCCCTCAAATCCGTCTTCGAGGGCGTTGGTATTGACGCATACAAAATGATAACCCGAAAAAGAGAAGCTGAAATTCTCCGGGCCAAACATGAGCTGGTAAAGCTGCCGGCCATTGGCCAGCATATCGTGGTTGCCGATGATGCCTATAAAGGGCATCTTTAGCTTCCGCAGCGAGCGGCTGATCCACTTGAATTCTTTATTAATACCAAAATCGGTGATATCGCCATTGATCAGCACAAAACTGATATCATCGCGCTGATTGATGGCCGACACAAAATCATCTAGCTCGTCGTAAAAGCGTTGTGTATCGCCAATTACGACAAACTTGAAACTGTCGACTGCAGGCAACTGCTGAATCTTCGCGAGGTTTTTGGCATTCAGGTCGCGGTCCTCCTCTTCGAGGCGGATCTCGTTGGGATGGTACTGTATAAATTTTTTGCAGCCGCTCAATAGAAAGCAGGCTGCTATGGCGAGGGGTATAAAAACCCTTTTTGTGAAATCCATAGGCGTTGGTTTCGTTCAACTATTAAACAACCCATTTCAACAGATAGTTGCATGGCTTGTAAAAATTAACACTAACCAACGCCTGTATGATCGGCGGATTAGAACATTCTAATCAACCTGCCCTCCTTCTTTCTTCATCGGAACCCAGGTTGCGGCGCCTTGCCTGCTGCACTTTGTTGCTGCCAAAGCGCCAGGTGAAGTTGATCGATGCCACCCGCGTTTCGCGGTAAGCATGCCATTTCTCCACATAGTTGTCGTAGGTAATAACGGCATTGGGCAGGTTGGTCCAGAAGATGTCGGAAATATTGAATCGTATGGTTCCGCGGTTTTTCAGAATCTGTTTTTGCACGCCAAAGGAAAGCGCCCATTGCGGGTCCAGCTCCATAAAGCCGTATTGTCCGCCGGTATTAAGGCTGCCATTCAGCTCAGCGGCCCAGCCTTTTTGCAGGGAAAAAGTATTGTTTACCTGCAACTGCAGCGCCGGTCGGCCCCGGTTGAGCTGCGTAATGCCCAGGCTGCCATTGAATTTTTGGTAGAAGAAATTCGCATTGTTGAGCAGGCTCCACCATTTGTTGATGCGGATGGGTGTGGATACCGAAAGCCCCACATAATCCGACGATTTCAGGTTGATGGGTATCTGCACCGTTACATTATCCTCGGAGGGGATGTTGGGAAAAACATCACGGAACCTGGCGATGGCTATATTCTGATCGTTGCGGGTATGGCTGTAGCCGAGCGTAAAGTTGAAGCCCTTCACGGTATAGCTGGCTTCATAGCTCCAGGTAAGCTGGGGCAGCAGGCCGGGCCTACCCGTAGAGTAAGTGGTTACATCAATCAGGAAGAGGAAGGGGTTGAGCTGGTTATAGCCCGGCCGGTCGATGCGGCGGCTCACCGAAAAGCCTAGGGTCTTTTCTTCGGCCAGGTGATAGTTTACAAACACGCTGGGGAAGAACTGCAGGTAGCTCGAGTCCCAACGGATATCGCCATAAGCCTGGCGGGTGCGCACATTGGTTTGTTCGGCGCGCAGCCCCGCCTGCAAGCCCCATTTGCCAAAGCGCTTTTGCAGGTTCAGGTAGGCCGCATTGTTGTTTTCCTTGTAGATGAAGTGGTTGGTTTTGGTTTCATCGTTTACGGGCGTGCCGCTGCTCATATCCCAGAATTTCGCGTCGTTGTCGGCGGAAACAAAGCTCAGTTTAAAGCCCGCTTCCAGTCGGCCATCGCGCAGCCATTTCTGGCTATAGTCCGATTTAAAAGTCAATAATTGCAGTTTCCCATCCTGGTCGCCATCGAGTATATAATCGGGTTGCAGGGGTGTGCCATCCAGTTGGTAATAGGCCGTGGCCGTACGCGAGCGGGAGCGGTTGCGGTATTCGCCATAGTCGAGGTCGGCAGAGAGCTCGCGGCCGCTGCTGTCGAAACTATGCTTCAGGTTCAGGTTGCCCACCCAGTTGCCGGCACGGTCGCGGTTGCGGGCATCGGTTTCAAAAGTGCTGAGGGGTTGCTTCTGGTTGTCGATCACAATCGATTCGTTATCGTTGTGGCGACGGAAGCGGTTGAAATTGCCATTGAGGATAACACCGATGATGGTGTTTTTGCCCGCGTAGTAGTCGGCCCCCAGCCGCGCCGTATGCGAGCCCAGGTGCATCTTGGTATAATTGTCTTTCAGGTCCTGGCCATTGAAGGTACCATTGTCGGTAAAAAAGTTGCGATCCAGTATCAGGTGGTTGAGCAGCACGCGATAGGCATAGTTGTAGCTGCCAAATACATTGAGCTTTTTATTGCGGTGGTTAAAGCTGATGCCAGAATTGGCTTTGGGGTACACGCCCTGTCCATAGCCCGCGGTAAGGCTGCCATTGGTACCAAAGCGCTGGTCTTTTTTGAGGCGGATATCAATGATGCCCGAATTGCCCGCCGCATCGTATTTGGCCGAGGGGTTAGTGATGATCTCGATGCGCTCGATGGCCGAGGAGGGCAGGCTGCGGAGATAGTTCACCAGGTCCTGTCCGCCCATGGCCGTGGGTTTGCCATCAACCATGATGATGACGCCGGCACGGCCGCGGAGGCTGATCACATCGTTGGGGTCGATGTTTACACCCGGGGAGCGCTCCAGCACTTCAAAGGCCGAGCTGCCCGCACTGAGGATGCTGTTGTCGACATTCACCACAATCCGGTCGCTGAGTTTTTGAATAAAGGGTTTGCGGGCGGTAACGGTTACCGCATTCATTTCCCGGGCCAGAGCGGGCAGCCGTAGTGTGGGGACCGTGATAGAAGTATTTTCCAGCAGAAAAGGCGCCGAATAAGCAGGAGCATGGTTCACCGCCGTTGCCCGCAGCAGGTAGCGGCCCGGGGCAATGCCTTCAAAGAGGGCCAGGCCCCCTTCATCGCTCAGGGCGGTTTTGAGCAGGGAGCTATCCGCGGCCCGCAGCAGTTCCACGCTGGCATGGGGAAGGGCCTGGCCCTGCTCGTTTAAAAGGCTCAGTTCAATTTTCCCCTGTGCCCGGGTGGCTATAGTTATCGCGCACAGCAACAAGCCCATCAACGCTCTTTTCATGATTGATCCGTTTTGCCCAAAAATGCGGAAAAACGAATACGTTCGTAGGTGAATTGGGCCGGGAGGCCGCAGGGCGGGCTGGGCGGGGAGAGGGTGGCGGAAAATTACATGGGAGTGTTGCTTTCGAATAATTCTACCTCATCATAGTCTTTATTGCATCGCTGCAGTATTTCGCTTCTTCTTGCTAGTGCTGATGTTTCTGTAGATTCCTGACCATGTTGACCCACCATTCCTGTTTATGTTGACCCACCA
>JBIQMS010000036.1:0-48582 GCA_044463125.1 Terrimonas ferruginea | reverse complement strand
CCGAAGAGGAAGATTTGATTTTGCGGGAAAGTTTTCAGCAGGAAATTGCGGATAAGATTGTGGAAGGACTAAAGGATTTTTTGAAGCAAGCGAGAGAGGAATAATTTGTTTATTTGTTGACTTGCCTGCCGGCAGGCAGGTTTGTTGAATTGTTTAGGGTTTAGAGTTTAAGGTTTAAAGTTAATTGAGCATAGCATTCCAATCTACTAAACATTCCGTTGCGATCTTTGCGCTCTGATCAATCGTGTAAGAATACCAACAGCCCATAACTTTGTCACGTCCTAAAAAAAGTTGACACATTCTACATTAATCACTTATCTGCGCTCATCTGCGTAACAATCTGCGGTTATCTGCGGGAAAACTCTCCTGAACTATGAAGCTGATTAAAGCGCTGAAGCAGTTCCCGCAGATTAGCGCAGATTTATCCGCAGATTATCGCAGATACTACCTGTTAACTACTTAAAACTTAAAACGTATTACGTACTACGTATTACGTAATACGTACAACGTATCACATCTTCCCATACCTCTCCCTGCATTCCCTTTCCAACTGCTCCCTGTCATCTGGGTGCGCTATATTGATAAGGGCTTTGGCTCTCTGGCGTAGGTTTTTTCCATATAAATAGGCTATCCCATATTCAGTAACGACATAGTGAACGTGCGCACGGGTGGTAACCACACCGGCTCCCTGTTTCAGGTAGGGCACTATCCGCGCCACTCCCTTTGCCGTGCGGGAGGGCAGGGCAATGATGGGTTTGCCTCCTTCGCTCAGGGCGGCTCCCCGCATAAAATCCATTTGTCCGCCCACTCCAGAGTACTGATAAGTGCCAATACTATCCGCGCAAACCTGACCCGTGAGGTCAATTTCAATCGCGCTGTTGATGGCCACCATTTTATCGTTGCGGCGGATAATGTGGGGATCGTTTACATAGTCAATATCGAGGAAATTGAAGGCGGGGTTATCATCGATATAGTCATAGAGCCTGCGCGTTCCCAACGCAAAAGCCGTTACGGTTTTGCAGGGGTGTATTCTCTTATACTTGTTGTTGATGACATCTTTCTCCACCAGGTCGATGATACCATCGGAACACATTTCTGTATGCACGCCCAGGTCTTTGTGGTGCACCAGGGCCTTCAGCACCGCATCGGGAATGGAGCCAATACCCATTTGCAGGGTGCTGCGGTCTTCCACCAGGGATGCCACATGGGTGGCAATCTTTCTTTCAATATCTGTTACCTTTTCGCTATAGTTGGCTTCATATAAAGGCTCATCGGCATACACGGCAGCATGAAAGCGGCTGCTGTGAATCAGGCCATCGCCATGTGTGCGGGGAACCTGTGGGTTCACCATTGCCACCACATATTTCGCGGTATTCACCGCTGAGCGGGCAATATCAACCGAAATACCCAGGGAACAATAGCCATGGCTATCGGGCGGAGATACCTGCACCAGGGCCACATCAATAGGAAGAATATTCTGTTTGAATAGCTCCGGTATCTCGCTTAAGAATACGGGTACATAGTCAGCGCGACCTTCCCGCACCGCCTGGCGCAGGGAGGCGGATACAAATAAGGAATTAAAATGAAAGATGCCTTCGTATTGGGGCTTATCCACCTGCACATCGCCATAAACGGTAATGCTCACCAGTTCTACATCTTTTAGCCGACCGGCTTCTTCGGCCAGGGCTTTCAGGAACAGGGTAGGGGTTTGCGCGCTGCCCTGCACATATACCCGGTTGCCGGGCTGGATAATGGATAAAGCTTCACGGGGCGTTTGATAGTTGAGTTGAAAATTCATGGCGCAAAATTAGTCACTGTGCTTTTTGCGGCCATGATGGAGGTTAGTGATCCAACTGATGCCTGTCATACGCTCCATCCCATTTAGCCGGGTGTAAGGTATCAGGTTGGCTATTCCTATCTTCGCGCCGCAATGATGGCTGAATCACCTCAACGACAAATATGGATCGGTATCGGTCTCGCCCTTTTGGCGGTGATCGTATGGTCAGGAAATTTTGTGGTGGCCAGGGGCGTAATCGAAGAGATACCCCCGGGAACCCTGGCTTTCTTCCGCTGGCTTACCGGCACCATCATCATTATACCGCTGGGTTGGAAACAAACCCGCGAAAGCTGGCCTGCGATCCGCAAGTCACTGGTCTATTTGTTCTGGACGGCACTGGCCGGTATTACCTTGTTTAATACCCTGGTCTATATTGGTGCGCACTACAGTACGGCCATCAACCTTGCCCTTATCGGCACTACTTCATCGCCCGTAATGGCCATCATCCTGGCCCGGATATTTTTGAAAGAGAAATTGGATCGCTACAAAGTAGTGGGCGTATTTATCTGCCTGCTGGGTGTGCTCTTTCTGCTCGCGAGGGGCAATCCCGCCCAGTTGCTGGAACTATCCTTTAACCGGGGCGATGGCTGGGTATTGTTGGCGGCATTGTCGTTCGCGATATACAATACACTTGCAAAGCGGAAACCTGCGGGCATTCCGCCACTCGCTTTCCTGGTGGTTATATTTGTACTGGGCACCATCATGCTGATCCCCTTTTTGGTTTGGGACCGCATCCATTATCCGCCTGTTGCCTGGGATACTTCGCTGTTCAGCGTAATTCTGTACCTGGGCCTGGGCACTTCCGTTATCAGTTTTATTTGTTGGAACAGGGCCATTCGTTACCTGGGTGCGGGCCGTACCGCACTATTTGGTAATCTGATACCCGTATTCAGCAGCCTGGAAGCAGCTTTGTTCTTAGGCGAACATTTCGGCTGGGTTCACCTGGTGAGTATGCTACTCGTTTTTGCCGGTATTGTGCTGGCCAACTGGAAATTGTTTCGATAATAATCAAAAGCGATTAGCGGGGCAACCCACTTTCTTGCCTTTCCTTGAGCTGGGAAGTCCGGCGATTTGTTTGTATTTATCAAAATAGAAACGATAGGTAAAGCTGAGACCAATAAAGAAGTAGCCATCTTTATTTTGGCTGTTGCCCCTTACAGCACCGGCGGCTGGATAGGGCCCGGCGCCTACTTCATCGCCCCGATAGGCCATTTCCACGGCCTGCGGTCCTTTGGAGGCCAGCAATACAGATTGGTCGGCATAAAACCCACTCACATCATCCAGGTAATCGGTGAAGGTTTTGCGATAGCCCAGCTCAAAGCCCACCCGCATATCTTCATTCAGCATTCTTTCCACACCAACGGAGAGAGGTATATTGAATTGGGTGAGTTTGTAAGATTCCACACCTGCCACAACCCCCTGGCCTTCGGTACCCAGCGGCTGTAGTTTTACCTTATTTCCATTGGCATCAACAGCGGTAGGGTTGAACCGGAAAAGACCGATGCCGGCGGCAACATAGGGCGTCCACCAGTGATAGTTCAGGTTGAGGATGCTGTAGTGCAGCCCGGCTTCCCATTCAAAAATTCCGGAACGGAAACTGAGGTTGCGTTGCTGCATGGCAGCCGTGCCTTTCGCATCGTCGCCCCTTAAGCCTCCAAGGCTCAGGTAAGACCGCAGGGCGAAATGTTCGCTTAAGTCGTAGCGCACACCCAGGGATCCCATAAAGCGGCTTTGTGAAAGGGAAACGGCCCGTGCTTTCAGGTCGCCATTATAGCTACTGATGCCAGCCCGGGCCGAAAAATGGAAATTCTGGCTAAAGGCGGTCAGAGGCGCCAGCAAGGCAATGAGGATTAGCTTTTTCATGAATCGGATGATGGATATCTTCCAATAACGAACCGATCCCTGAAAAAGTATACTTTATCGCCGCGCTATGGCTGCACTCTTTTCAATTACAAGCAGTTGTCGCTCCGCCGACAGTTCGCTGGAATTGTAATGTAAGCTCCATTTTCCACTCGCTTGTGATTTTCCTGTGTGGGTAACGGCTGCCAGGTCCAACTCCATAGGCGATGCTGCCTGGCTGCTATTGGCGTATTTCCACACTTTCAGTACCTGCTCCGATCCATCGCGGAGGGTAAGCTGCCTGTTTTTACCGTTTTTACCACAGTGGTAGTAAATGATACGGAGTTGTTGATCCTGCGAAGGGTCGAGTTTCAGCAAGGCTGGTTGTGCCAGTTCCTTACCAAACTTTTGCATGATCAGTTTCTGATTCAGATACACTTCAAATCCTTCGCCACCAAGGGCGGAACGAAAGGAAGGAAGGCCTACACCCAACAACAGGAGCAGTAGACTGAAAGCGAAGATTCCGGAGAGCTGATTGTGTTTCATGGCTGATTATTTTAATGATGATTAAAAGCTCATCATGAAATTAATTTCGGCCACGACGTAACACAAACAAACTTGACGTAATACGTAATACGTATTACGTACTACGTTAAAAATTTCGTTTGTTCCGGATCCTGCTCAAGGTTTCCAACGTCATTCCCAGGTAAGATGCTATATGTTTGAGTGGAATGCGGTTGCAGAGATTGGGGCGGGTTTCCATGAGTCGCTTGTAGCGCTTTTCAGCGGAATGGATACGTGCGATATAGGCTCTTTCTTCAGCATCCCGATAACTTTCTTCCAGGATGATGCGGCCTACCACATTGGTTTCAGGAAATTCGCGATACAATCTTTCAATCAGCTCATAAGGAATGGCTACCAACTCGCAGGTTTCAAGCGCTTGCACCATTTCCTCAGAAGGACGGCGGATGCCCAGGTTGCGGATGGTGCCGATCACTTCATTTTCTTCATTGATCCAGGTAGTAATCTCGCGGCCATCTTCCACAATCATGCCCCGGGCAACCCCTTTTACAATGAAGTAAAGCTGCTCACCTGAACTACCTTTTTTCAGGATCAGTTTGCCGCGGGGTACCACCACAGGATGGGTGTTTTGATTAATCAATGCAATGGCCTCCTCGCTGATAGGAGCAATCTGCGAAAAAAAGAGGGAAACAGGCGAATGGCCGCCATAGCTTTCCCAAACTGTGGAAAGTGCAGTTTTGGTGGTGGATGAGTTAGTCAAGAGCCTTAAATATGTAATAAAACAAATATATTGGAATGCCTCCTATGATTTTAGCAATTACTGATGAATATTTAACTAATACAAGTTTCTACCGACATTTTACGGAAATTGGACAAAAGATTGCACCATGCGCTATTGCCTGATCATCCTGTTGCTTGGCTTTGGCCTTGCATTCACGTCCTTTGCTCAGCCCGTTAAAGAGAATGGAATGCTCTCCGTTAAGGGTACACAACTGGTCAATGCAAAAGAGGAACCCATTGTTTTAAGAGGAATGAGCTTTGGCTGGCATTGCTTTTGGCCCCGCTTTTATACAGCAGGTGCAGTGAGCTGGCTGCATCAGGATTGGGGTATCAATGTGGTTCGCGCCGCTCTGGGTATTGAACCTGGTGAAAACAGCTACCTGAAAAAACCCGACTGGTCGAAAGAAAAGATAACGACGGTGGTGGATGCGGCCATCCGTGAAAATATCTATGTCATCATCGACTGGCATAGCCATAATATCAACCTGGAAGAGGCGAAAGCTTTTTTTACCGAGATGGCTACGCGCTACGGAAAAAATCCGCACGTGATTTATGAGATATTTAATGAACCCGATTATGAATCCTGGGATGAGGTAAAAGCTTATTCTGTTGAGATCATCAAAGCGATTCGCGCTATTGATCCCGACAATATCATCATCGTGGGCTCGCCGCACTGGGATCAGGACCTGCACGTGGTTGCCGACGATCCACTCAAGGGTTTCAGCAATATCATGTATGGGCTGCATTACTATGCGGCCACGCATAAACAATCGCTCCGCGACAGGGCCGACTATGCCCTGAGCAAGGGCATTCCCATTTTTATATCGGAGTCGGCAGGTATGGAAGCCACGGGTGATGGTCCGCTTGATTATGAAGAATGGCAGCGCTGGATAGACTGGGCCGAATCCAAAAAAATAAGTTGGGTCACCTGGTCTGTTTCCGACAAAGATGAAACCTGTTCCGTCTTGTTGCCGACAGCATCTTCTGATGGCGGTTGGACGGAGAAGGATCTTAAGCCTTCGGGAAAAGCCGCTCGGGAAAAGATACGCAAGCTCAATGGGAAAGACTGATCACATTTTCTTACCTTAGGCCAAAACCAGGTTATGTATCGATTTGTTTTGGCCTTGCTTACGATATTGGTAAGCTTCCAACAGGTTACCGCGCAAAAACCTGCGCTGAATATCATTGCCTATTATTCCGGCAATGAAACCTCCATTGATGGTTATGATGTGAACAAGCTTTCGCATATCATCTACAGTTTTTGTCACCTGAAAGGGAATCGCCTCAATGTGGATGATGCGCGGGATACGGCCACAATAAAGAAATTGGTAGGGCTGAAAAAAAAGAATCCTCAACTAAAAGTGATGCTTTCGCTTGGCGGATGGGGCGGATGCAAACCCTGCTCGGAGGTATTTGCCCTTGCGGAAGCCCGGAAAGAGTTTGCGGCATCCGTTAAGGAATTGAATGATTATTTTGGAACGGATGGTATTGACCTCGACTGGGAATATCCTGGCATTCCAGGGCACCCGGATCATCCCTGGTCAACCGAAGACCGTCCCAATTTCACTTCCCTGGTGCAGGAGTTGCGAACTGCCCTGGGGTCCAGGAATGAGATCAGCTTTGCCGCGGGTGGCTTTCCCAGGTTTCTGGAGGAAGCGGTGGAATGGAGCAAGCTGGCTCCACTAATTGATCGGGTTAATCTGATGAGTTATGATCTGGTGAGTGGCTTTAGCACCCGCACCGGGCATCATACGCCTTTGTATTCTACCAACGAGCAGGTGGAGTCGGCCCACCAGGCCATTCAATGGCTCGATAGTATCGGCTTTCCACCGGGCAAACTGGTAATTGGTGCCGCCTTTTATGGCAGAAGCTGGGAGGGAGTTGTTGCCGACAACAATGGTCTCTACAAGGAAGGGAAGTTCAAAAGTTTTGTGCCCTATCGCATATTTCCGCAGCAGGTAACGGCAGAAAAAGGATTTCGTTTTTTCCGCGATCCGGTAGCCAAAGCGCCATATGCTTATAATGAAAAGGAGAAGCTATTCATTACCTACGATGATGAGATATCCATCCGCGCCAAAACGGAATACGCCATCAGCAAGGGGCTCAATGGTATCATGTTTTGGGAACTCACCCTTGATCCAAAGGAGAATGGGCTACTCGATGTGATCTATCAAGCAGCGACAAAATAAGCGGCCAATTTATTTACCCCAGCGATAGGTCTTGATGTGAAATCCTGCCAGGTCAAGCACACGGTCGGTAACGGTAGCGGCCAGTTCTTCAAAAGTTTTTGGTAAACTATAGAAGGAGGGCGTGGCCGGACAAATGATGCCACCCGCCAGGGTTACCGTTTCCATATTTCGGATATGCACCAGGTTGTAGGGCGTATCGCGCACCACCAGTATCAGCTTTCTTCTTTCCTTTAAAGCCACATCAGCGGCGCGCGTGATCAGGTCGTTGGAGATGCCCGAAGCAATGCGGCCCATCACGCCCATGGAGCAGGGAATTACAATCATGGTATCGTAACCACCCGAGCCGGAGGCAAATGGTGCCAGGAAATCCTGCGTATGAAAATACCGGAGGGGGTATTGCTCGAAACATTTGTCGCCAATCTCGGTCTCCCAAACCTGGCGGGCATTTTCTGTCATCACAATGTCAAGCGCTTCCCATTGCTCCGGCAACTGCTGCAGTTTGTCGAGAAGTGTTTTGGCGTAAATAGAGCCACTGGCGCCGGTAATGGCCACCACTATTTTTTTCTTTTGTTCCATTTTCGATGTAAAATTCCGGTGATTGATGCAGATACAACAATAAATTTAAGCAAACGTTTGCGCAAGCCTGAAACAAAACACATTAGAAATAAATCAGCGTTGTGACATTGAGATGCATCAAGAAAACGTGTTTTTTTGACAATTGACCCAAAAATTTTTGGCAAAAAGTTTTGAATTAATTCATTATTACCGATATTGCTCATGAATTTTCATAGGATAAGGTTTAATGGTTAATGGTTTTTGATTAGGGCCCTCCCGGATTTTATTCGGGAGGTCTTTTTTTTTGGGTAGTACGTTGTACGTATTACGTAGTACGTTTTTGGGTTTAGGGTTCAAGGTTTAGGGTTTAAGGGGAATTTGTTTTCGACGATTTTGTATTTCACGAGGTTTGAGCAGCAATAAATTAAAAAAGGCTTATCGATCATATTCGATAAGCCTTTTTTGGGATGTATGTCTTAATTGATGGCTGGTTAGAAGTGATTAGAATTAAAAAGTATTAATCCAACTGATCCCCCAAGCCCCCAAAGCATTAAACCTTATACTCTAAACCCTAAACCCCAAAAACGTACTACGTAAAACGTAATACGTATTACGTCATCTCGCTTCCGCCATATCCGGAATCGCTTCCACCTTATATTCTCCCGCATCCAGCTTCTTTTTGGTGGCGGAGAAGGCTTCAAGGGTCTGATTGATATCTTCATCCGTATGGGCCGCCGTGGGAATGAGGCGGTAGATGATATGTCCTTTGGGAATAACGGGGTACACTACGATGGAACAGAAGATGCGATAGTTTTCGCGGAGGTCCATTACCATGGCCGTGGCTTCTTCCACACCACCTTTCATATACACGGGCGTTACTACTGAGTCGGTTTTACCGATATCGAACCCACGCTCTTTTAAACCATTTTGCAGTTTGAGCGCATTTTCCCATAGCTTGTCTTTCAGTGCAGGTTGGGTACGCAACAGCTCCAGCCGCTTCAGGTTCCCGATCACCAGGGGCATCGGCAAACTTTTCGCGAAGATCTGGGAGCGGATATTGTAGCGGATATAGTCGATAATCTGGCGGTCTCCGGCAATAAAGGCACCGATAGAAGCCATTGATTTGGCGAAAGTGGAGAAATAGAGATCGATCTTATCCTGCACGCCCTGCTCTTCGCCGGCGCCGGCCCCCGTTTTGCCAAGTGTGCCAAAGCCATGGGCATCATCTACCAGCAGACGGAACTGATACTTATCTTTCAGCGCGGCAATTTCTTTGAGTTTGCCCTGGTCGCCGGCCATACCAAATACACCTTCCGTGATCAAAAGGATACCCCCGGCTTTTTGCTTTTCGATCAGTGCTGAAGCGCGCTGCAATTGCTTTTCGCAGTCCTGCACATCATTATGCTTGAATACATAGCGATGGCCGGGATGTAAACGCAGACCGTCGATAATGCAGGCATGACTTTCGGCGTCGTAAACAATTACATCGTGGCGGCTGCAAAGCACATCAATCAGGCTCACCATACCCTGGTATCCAAAGTTTACCAGGATGGCGTCTTCTTTTCCTTCAAAGGCGGCCAATTCTGCTTCCAGTTGCTCGTGGTAATTGCTATTCCCACTCATCATGCGGGCACCCATCGGTGATGCCAGGCCAAATTCGCTGGCAGCACGGGCATCAGCCTCCCGCACTTCAGGATGGTTGGCCAGGCCCAGGTAATTGTTGAGGCTCCATACGATCATGTCCTTTCCACGAAACTTCATGCGGCTGCCGATTTCACCTTCCAGCTTGGGAAAGGCAAAATAGCCATGTGCACGCTCGCGGTGCTGTCCGATAGGTCCGTAATTCTTCAATAAACGTTCAAAAATATCAGCCATATGTTGAGTTGTTGAATTGTTGAATTGTTGAATTGTTGAATCGTTGAATCATTGAATCGTTGAGAGTTTAAAGTCTAAAGTTTAAGGTTAAGAGACTATCAATATAAAGATAATTGGGGAAAGCATTACCTATAATAATTCTGCACCTACTTCCCTGTCACGTCCTAAAATAAGTTGACACTTTTTACAGTAATCATCTATCTGCGTTCATCTGCGACCCAAATCTGCGTAAATCTGCGGGAAATCTCTCCCGAAATTGGAACCGATTTGAAGCGCTGAAGCGTTTCGCGCAGATTTCCGCAGATAACAACGCAGATTTTTGCAGATTATATCTATTAACTACTTCCTACTTTCTACTCCCCACTTCCTACTCACTAAACCACCAGCAATGCATCTCCATAACTAAAGAACCTGTACTTATCCTTGATCGCTTTCTTGTAAGCTTCCATCGTGAGCTCATAACCCGCGAATGCGCAGGTCATAATCAGCAGGCTGGTTTTGGGCAGATGGAAATTGGTCACCAGCGAGTCGGCGATATTGAAGTCGTAAGGAGGATGGATGAACATATTCGTCCAGCCTTCCGAAGGTTTCAGTAATTTCTGGGCGGTGAAGCTCGATTCGAGTGCCCGCATGGTAGTGGTGCCTACTGAGCAAATGCGATGGCCATATTCTTTGGCACGGTTCACAATTTTGCAGGCATTTTCTTCAATGCGGTAGTATTCTGCGTCCATTTTATGTTTGCTGAGGTCTTCTACTTCAATGGGGCGGAATGTGCCGAGGCCGGTATGCAGGGTTACTTCTGCAAAACGCACGCCTTTGATCTCGAGGCGCTTAATCAGTTCACGGCTAAAATGCAAACCCGCGGTAGGAGCCGCAACGGCGCCTTCGTGCTTGGCGTAAACGGTTTGATAGCGCTCCTTATCTTCCTCATCGGGTTTGCGCTTGATATATTTGGGCAGGGGCGTTTCACCCAGCTTTTCCAATTGTTCACGAAATCCTTCTTCTGAGCCTTCCCATAAAAAGCGAATGGTACGGCCACGGCTGGTGGTATTGTCGATCACTTCTGCCACCAGGTCTTCCTGGTCACCAAAATAGAGCTTGTTACCCACACGGATCTTGCGCGCAGGATCCACAATCACGTCCCACAGACGGTTGGGCTTATTCAGTTCACGGAGAAGAAATACTTCAATCTTGGCACCCGTTTTTTCCTTGCGTCCATACATACGGGCAGGAAAAACCTTGGTGTTGTTGACAACAAACGCGTCCTTGTCGTCAAAGTAGTCAAGAATATCCCGAAAATGCTTATTTTCGATTTGTCCTGTATGGCGATGAATAACCATCATACGGGCGTCTTCACGGCGTTTGGCAGGATGTTGGGCAATAAGATTCAGGGGCAGGTCGAAACGGAATTGTGAAAGCTTCATGTGTGTATTAGGCGGTTGTTTATAAAGGTCTCATGACGCAAACCGGGTAGCTAATACCTGAGGAGTGTGCACCAATCCCCGGTCTTACGGCACCGGGCCTGGTCATGCTGACTGCTTTTAAAGCGTGCAAAGGTACTAAATTTAGGGCAATTTCGGGGATTTGGTCGCCCAATTTTTTAAACCGCAGGTAGTGTAGAATTTTTCCGCTTTTTTACCGTTATTATGAACCTGATCGGGGCTGGATTCCAACGATTTCTGTGGAATTTTCCCATTCCGGTCATCCACCAGTTGTCCGGTGCTGAAAAACCGGCGATTTAGCAAACGAACCACTTTATTTGACAATATGAGATGGATTTTATGGTTGGGGCTGCTTTTGCCCGCAATGGCCACCGCGCAGGAACCCCGTATCAAGAACAAGAAATACCAGGGATTGCTATGGGAAATTACCGGCAATGGCCTGAAGAAGCCTTCCTACCTCTTTGGAACCATGCACGTGAGCAGTAAGATAGCTTTTCACCTGGCCGACTCATTCTATCTGGGCATAAAAGGTGCCGATGTGGTAGCCCTGGAAACCAATCCCGAAACCTGGCAGGAAGACCTGGTGAAATACAACCGGGCTATGAGTGAAGCGGAGAACCTGGAAGGCAGTGGTGGCCGCAACCTGCCGCAGCGCTACCTGCGCGAAGAAACCCTGAAATTCTTTGAATACGAGAAGCGCATAGAGGAAGCCCTTCAAAGTAATCCTTCCGCCATCAACAGTTTACTGTATCGATCTTATGGCAATATGTCGAGCGACTTTGAAGAGGATACTTATCTCGATATGTACATCTACCAATGCGGCAAACGCTGGGGCAAAAAAGTGGCCGGGGTTGAAAACTACGACGAGAGCATGCGCCTGATGGCGGAAGCCTACCTCGATGCCGCCAACGATAAGAATAAAAAGCCACGCTTTTACGACCGGGAAAGCGGTTTCTCCAGCGACCGCCTGCAGGAGTCGTACCGGACAGGTAATCTCGACTGGCTCGACAGCATTAACCATTACAATAGCACATCAGCGGCCTTCGACGAGAAATTTCTTTATCAACGAAACGATATTCAGGCCAACGGTATCGACTCCATTCTGCGAAGCGGACTCTCGCTTTTCGTGGGGGTAGGGGCGGCGCACCTGCCTGGTGAAAGGGGGGTGATCGAAATTTTGCGCGCAAGGGGTTATCAGTTGCGGCCCGTGAAAATGGGTTCCCGCGATAGTGAGCACAAGAAGCTGGTGGAAAAATTGCGGGTGCCGGTGTCGTTCAAAACATGGCACTCTGAGGATGGTCTGCTGCAGGTAGATGTTCCCGGTACCCTGTTTGCGATGGGCGAAGGACAGAACGAGGAACAGCGGCAGTATGCCGATATGGCGAATGGCAGCTACTATATGATGACGCGAATCCTTACCAATGCCTGGCTGTGGAATCATAACACCAGCCGCGTGCAACAGGTAATCGACAGCCTGCTTTACGAAAATATTCCGGGTCGCATCCTCAGCAAGGAAACTTTCTTGCATAATGGATACCCGGGGATCAAGATCACGAACCGCACCCGCAGGGGCGATGTGCAGCGGTACCAGATATACGTAACGCCATTTGAGGTGATCATTTTCAAATTGAGCGGAACGGGTGAATATGTGTTGAATGGCGATGAAGCGGATCGTTTTTTCGGCAGCATCAAGATAAAGCCCTATGCAACGCAAGGCTGGCAGCAATATTCCCCAACCTTTGGCGGCTTTAGCATTAATCTTCCGCATCAACCTTTTATAGGCAATGATGGAAGCTGGATTTTTGATGCCGTGGACAGCAAATCGAATACGCAATATCGGGTGATGCGTACTGATGTGCCGAATCATTACTTCGCTTCTGAAGACAGTTTTGACCTGGGACTGATGGAAGAAAGTTTTTCCGCCTCTGAGTTCATAGAAAAGCGGGTAACCCGTAAGAATATCCTCTACAAATCTTATCCTGCGCTGGAAGCCAGCTACCGCGACAAGAGTGGTAAATACCTCCGAGCCCGGTTCATCATTCAGGGCCCCAATTACTATACGCTGATCGCGCGGGGCGATCGGCAAATTAAGCAGATGGATCGGTTCTTTCAGTCCTTTAGCCTGGAGCCATGGCAATATCAGCCCTCTGTTACACGCATAGATACCTCGCTCTATTTTACGGTCAACAGCCCCGTTTATCCGGAGCTGGATAGTGGTATTACCCAAATGCCCATCATTCAGCTACAGGTAAAGGAACAGGCCAAGAAATTTGACCCAAAAGATGAATTGACGCGCTCGCGCATTATACGACATGATTCAACGGGTGAGCAGATTTATGTGGAATTCGCCAAGCTCAGTCCCTACGAGTCGGTGGAGGATGAGGAGAAGTTGCATCAAATTCCGGGAATGAGTTACGATACGTCCTGGATTGTAAGGAGTGCTAATTCATTTTCCGCTCCGGGCGGTTTCCAGGTGCGGGAATGGGAGTTGAGCGATACCGGCAGCAGCCGTATGATATGGCATAAGCGCTGGTATAAGGAAGGCCTTGCGTATAATATTTCTGCGCAACTGGACACATTGAGCAGGAAGAGTCAGTTTCTGAATGATTTCTTCCAAAGCTTCCGGCCCCTCGATTCCCTGGTTCAACAAGTAAAACAGAAGGATAAAGTGGCTTTGTTTCTTCAGGACTTCAACAGTGGCGACAGCACGGATCGTCGCAGGGCCATCAATGGCCTTGATCACCTGGATCTGGATAGTACACACCTGAAAGACTGGTTGGCTGCTATACAAAGCCTGGAATGGAAGGAGAAGGACTATCTGGACGTGAAGAAAGAATTTATCGGCAAGCTGGCGGAGATTCGTTCAGAAGAGGCGACAAAGGAATTGCTAAACCTGTATCATGTTGCTGGCGACACGCTGGAGTTGCAGAATGCAGTATTGGAAACACTGCTACGCCAGGAAACGGAAATGAGCTTCAGGCAGTTTCGGGATATTGTGATGAATGAACCACCCATCATTGAAAAGTCGGGCAACGATTATGGAGCCAACTTCAGCCGCCTCATGGAACTGTACAGAAACATGGGAGTGATGGAGGATTTTTTCGCTTCCAGGCAAAATGGTTCCTTCTTCGACGAGCTTTCAGATTCCCTGAAGTTGTCGAAAACAATATTGCCCGACCTGTTGCCCCTGCTCAACCTGGAAGAATACCGCAAACCGCTGATGAAGCTGATGAGCGATATGATCGACAGCAGCTTGCTGAGCGCTACGGATTACAGCATGTACTACAGCAAGTTTATGCTCGAGGCCCGGATGGCTTACCGCAAGCTCCTGGCAGACGCGCGCACGCGGAGCATGGCAAAAGCCCTGAAGGAACAGGAAGGTGCAGGAATGTATTCCAACTATTACTCTGACAATGAAGATGACGACAGCGGAGAAATACCTTCTTATATGAAGCTCCTGCTTCCATTCCACAGCGAGAAGCCGGCGGTTGCCGATATGGTTTCTCAAATGCTGAAGGATGGCCCGGCCGCAGTTCGTTTTGATATGACGACCTTGTTGCTGGATAAAGGAATGGAAGTACCCGATTCAATATTGCTGGCATTGGCGAAGGATGATCGCTATCGCTACCGTCTTTATGCAAAGTTGCATAGGATCGACAAACTGAACCTGTTTCCTTCCAAATGGTACAGTCATGAAATGCTGGCTTTAAGTGAGTTGAAGTCGGCCACAGACTATAGCGAAAAGGACACGCTGGTATATGTGGGAAGGCTTTCGGCAAAAGCTGAGGGTCGCGAGGGCTATGTGTACTTTTTCAAATACGGAAATACACAGCAACCCAATAGCTGGAAGATTGCGACAGCGGGGCTTGTACCCACTGATGCGAATCAATACCTCTGGCCACGCCTTAAAGGAAAGGCAGGCAACCTGGCGAGTCGCCGCATTCTTCTAAATTCACAATGGACCGATATATCTGAAACACGCCTGTTGGAGGATGAACCATTGAAGCCACAGCTTGAAAAGCAGTTGCGAAAATTGTACGTGATGACGAAAGAAAGCGGTCGGCGATTTTACGAGGACAACTATAGGAACAGCTATTACTAAGAGGATTGATACTAAATCGTGGCCATTATTTTGCCGGGGATACTGTCAATCAGTTGTTGGGTATAGGGGGATTTAGGCTCTCTGTACAGAGCTTCCGATGGGCCGGATTCCACAATGCGACCTTTTTGCATCACCATAATGCGATCGCTGAAATACCGGATTACGGAAAGGTCATGAGATATGAATAAGATGGTGAAGCCAAACTCCGACTTCAGATCAGTTAATAAATTGAGGACTTGCGCCTGCACACTCACATCGAGTGCCGAAACCGATTCATCGCAAACCAGGAATTCGGGTTGAAGACCCAGTGCGCGTGCAATGACGATGCGCTGTCGCTGACCTCCGGAGAATTCATGGGGGTATCGGTTATAATGCGCCGGGCTCAGCCCTACCTTTTCCAGTAAGTGGATTACCTTTTCTTTTCTTGTGCCGGCAGATTTTTCAATGGCGTGTACTTTCAATGGCTCAGCAATAGCCTGACCAATGGGTATCCGGGGATTCAGTGATGAAAAGGGGTCCTGGAAAATGATTTGCAGATGGCGGCGAAGCGTTCGCATATCGCGATTACTTTTGAATAAGAGGCTTTCACCCTTATAGGTAATAGTGCCTGTACTGGCATCAATAAGCCGCAGAAGTGTTCGCCCCAGGGTGGTCTTGCCACATCCGCTTTCACCCACCAGGCCTAATGTTTCGCCCGACATCACATCGAAATGCAAGTTATCAAGTGCCCTGAAAGTTTTAGTGGGCTTTCCCAGCCAGTTGCGGCCAATGGTATAATCCACGGAGAGATTGCGAACTTCCATCAACACCGCAGAATGTTCAGGAATGGGCTGATCTTTTTTCAGGTTGATGGCCGGATCAGGAAGAGAAGTAATCTTTTCTTCCATGAAATCGGCAACGGTTGGAAGCCGGCTTCCCCGTGCGTGAAGAGCCGGACGGCAGGCCAGCAATCCCTTTGTGTAAGGGTGAGCCGGCTTTTGAAAAAGTTCGGCTACTTTTCCCTGTTCTACGATGCGGCCACGATACATGACCACGGCGCGGTCGGCAATTTCGGCCACAACGCCCAAATCGTGGGTAATGAAAATGATGCCCATACCCGTTTCTGCCTGCAGGGCCTTCAGCAGTTCCAGGATCGTTTTTTGCACCGTAACGTCGAGAGCGGTGGTGGGTTCATCACATATCAGGAGCGACGGATGGCAACACATGGCCATGGCAATCATCACGCGTTGTTTCTGCCCGCCACTTAACTGATGCGGATATTTTTGAAAAGTACCGGTGGGATCCGGCAGTTTCACTTTTTCGAACCAATACAATACTTCTTCTTGTGCCGTCTTTGCGGCGACCTTCCGGTGTATTTGAATGGCTTCCATCACCTGCTCACCACATCGCATAACAGGATTGAGTGAACTCATGGGCTCCTGAAATACCATCCCTATACCTGCTCCGCGAATTTGCTGTAACTGGTTCGATGGCAGACCAATCATTTCTACAGCCGATTGGCCAGGCGCGCAAAAACGAATACTGCCGCTTTTGTAAAAGCTTGTTGTTTTCGGCAACAGTTGTAGTATGGATAGAGAGGTGACCGACTTGCCCGACCCTGATTCTCCAACCAGCGCCAGGATTTCTCCGGAATGCAGGCTAAACGAAATTTTATCAAGCGCGAGGTGCCTGTCGCTTCCGCTGACAAACTCCAGGGAAAGGTCTTCTATGCGAAGGAGTGGCTCCATCAATCGGGCAATACCTTAATCTTCAATTTTTTTGCGGGTGTGGGATAATAAGCCATGCAAACGGCGCAATCCTGTTTAGTGGTGCTGTCGATGCTGAAATAAAATTCATCGCCTTCCTGTATGGAGTCCGGAAAATTGCAGGGACTGCCGAGGGCAAACACCTTCTGGTATTTCTTCCCCGTGCTTTCGTCGGTCCACTCCGCTTCCAGCAGCGATGGGTCCAGTTGCCCTTCTATCAGGCTAATAGTATAGTTCATACAGAGCGCCTTTATTTCCAGTTTCCCTTTCAGGCGGGATCCATCCGTTTCGGTTTTACTACCGCAACGTTCAGCGGAAACGGTCAACAGAAATATGCCGGCGAGTGTGAGGAAGTATTTCATACAGGTTGTTTTAGAATCGCAGGTGGCGCACCGTTAGTCCGTCGTTGATGAGTTGCTTCAGCGAATCGATGCCCACGCGCAAATGTGTTTCCACAAATTGCGCAGTTACCGATTTATCGCTCTCTTCGGTTTTTACGCCTTCGGGTACCATGGGCTGATCGCTCACCAGCAGCAAGGCGCCAGTGGGTATCTTGTTGTAAAAGCCAACGGAGAAGATGGTAGCCGTTTCCATATCAATAGCATAAGCCCTTACCAGTTGCAGATATTCCTTAAAGGCTTCATCATGCTCCCACACGCGCCGGTTGGTGGTGTACACCACACCCGTCCAATAGTCGACCCCAAAATCGCGAATGGTCGTGGAAACGGCTTTTTGCAGGGCGAAGGCAGGCAGGGCGGGAACTTCAGCCGGGAAATAATCGTTGGATGTACCTTCACCCCTGATGGCGGCGATGGGGAGTATCAGGTCGCCAATCTTGTTGCGCTTTTTCAACCCGCCACATTTTCCCAGGAAAAGCACAGCCCTTGGTTCGATGGCCGTAAGCAAATCCATGATGGTGGCAGCTGTCGGGCTGCCCATGCCGAAGTTGATGATGGTAATATCTTCGGCCGTGGCACATTGCATGGGCCGGCCGATGCCAACAATAGGAACATTGTGCCAGGCCGCAAAAAGGTTTACATAATTGCTGAAATTGGTAAGCAAAACATATTTGCCAAAATTTTCCAGCTTTTCGCCCGTATAGCGGGGGAGCCAGTTCTCAACGATTTCTTCTTTCGATTTCATAGCATTTTCTGAAAGCCTGCTTTCTTACGCTTCGCTCTCTGATTCGCAATTTAATCATTTACTTTTGAAGCATGCTCCAGATTCAGTTTCCTGAACCTCAATTTCGCATAGAAGAAAGGGAGGGTCGAAGGATGATCTTTGATCAGCTTCGCCGCCGCTGGCTCGTGCTCACACCGGAGGAATGGGTAAGGCAGAACTTTGTGAACTATTTGCTCCGGCAACTGGCATACCCCGGCGCTTTAATCGCCCTGGAAAAGCAGATCAGGCTCGGCGAAATGCTCAAGCGCTTTGATATACTCGTGTATGACCCCGCTCACCAACCCTGGCTGATGGTGGAATGCAAAGCACCCGCCATCCCACTTTCGGAAGACACGCTACAGCAATTATTGCGCTACCAAATGGCATTGCCGGTATCCTACCTGATTATCAGCAATGGCCAGCAAACAATGGGATGGAAAAAGGAAGGAAAGGAACTGATATTGTTGGAAACAATGCCGGCGTTTCCGGAGAGTTTAGGGTTTAAAGTTTAGATTTTGAGATTTAATGATATTATTCTCAACCTTAAACCTTAAACTCTAAACCCTAAACCCAACGTATTACGTAATACGTACTACGTAATACGTAATCAACCAAACAAATCACTACTCAAATACCTATCCCCCCGATCGCAGGCTATGAATACGATCAATCCACTCTCCAGTTCCTGTGCAAGCCTTATGGCTGCCGATGCGGCTCCGCCGCTGCTCATGCCCGCGAAAATTCCTTCTTCCCGGGCGAGGAGCCGGGCATAGCGCGTGGCTTCCTCCTGCGATACATCAATTATCCGATCTACTCTTTCGGGTTCAAATATTTTGGGCAGGTATTCTTTAGGCCATCGGCGGATACCGGGTATGGAAGATTCCTCCGTGGGCTGGCAGCCTACGATTTGTATGGCGGCATTTTTTTCTTTCAGGTAGCGCGAGCAACCCATGATGGTGCCCGTGGTTCCCATACTGCTGACGAAATGCGTTATCTGGCCCTCGGTATCCTTCCACAACTCCGGGCCCGTGGTCTTGTAATGAGCCAGGTAATTATCGGGATTGGCAAACTGGTTCAAAATAAAATGGCTGCCACTGGCTGCTTTAGCTTCCGCGTAATCGCGACAGGTTTCAATATTTTCCAGCAGGGTAACTTTGGCGCCATAGGCTTCCATGGTGAGGGTGCGCTCGCGTGTTGACGTTGACGGCATCACCAGTTCTATCTCCAGATCGTACAACCGCGCAATCATAGCCAGGGCTATACCTGTATTGCCACTGGTGGCTTCAATCAGACGGTCGCCGGCTTTGATATCGCCTCTTTCCAGTGCGGAACGAATCATGTTGAGCGCTGGCCGGTCCTTTACGCTTCCTCCGGGATTATTGCCTTCCAGTTTAGCAAAAATTTTTACCTGCTTATTCGGATTCAATTTCCGTAGTTCCACCAGCGGAGTCTTTCCTACAAGATCAATTATCTGGTTCATATCAGGCGGGAGTGTTCTGGTCAACAACTTCGGTTTCGGGTTTGTGATATACGGTGCTGAAAGGAGGAATGCTGCGCGTGAGCCAAACATTTCCACCTACAATACTATGATGGCCAATAACGGTGTCGCCCCCAAGGATGGTAGCTCCGGAATAAATAATTACATGATCCTCCACCGTGGGGTGACGCTTGGTGTAGGCCATACTCTTGTCAACACTCATGGCACCCAGAGTAACTCCCTGGTATAGCTTCACGTGATCACCGATTTCAGTGGTTTCGCCAATTACAATACCTGTGCCGTGATCAATAAAGAAGTGTTCACCGATTTTAGCTCCGGGATGAATATCGATACCCGTTCGTGAATGCGCGTGTTCGGTAAGGATACGGGGCAGCAAGGGAATCTGCAATTGATGCAGCGCATGCGCCAGCCGGTAAAATGCGATGGCATAAAATCCCGGGTAGGCTCTAATCACTTCAAATGCGCTATTAGCGGCAGGGTCACCCGCCACAATGGACTCAATATCTGTATTAAGTATCCTGTATATCTCCGAGAGTTGATTAAAGTACGCCTGTGCTTTCAACCGATGATCGCAATCGCCACAGGCCCGTGTAGCTTCAAACAGAAAAACCAGCTCGGCCATCTGCTTTTCAAAATCCCGCGCCAGCAGGGCAGGGGAGGCCGGAAAATAATCCGAACGCTCCGGGTAAAGTAGCTGTAGGAGATTCTCGGCCCAGGCCGCAATCCGTTCATTGGGAGGTACCTGCTCAATGCCTTTTTGGCGATCATATATCTGCTGGAAAAACTGCGGATCCATAACGCGGCTGTTAAATGAACAATACCACAAATTTACCATTTCTCCCCCAGCGTTATACGCCGAATTGATAATGTTCTACTAAATCTGTAGGGAATCCGACATATAAAAACCCGGATCAAACATTTGTTCAATCCGGGTCCTTTTTATGTTAATCCGTCAAACGGCCACCTAAGGCAGCGCCTAAGGCTTGTTGAAGATGCTTTCATCAATGGGAACATTCAGCTCAATGGTTTTAAACTGAATATCCTGAAATTCATTACCATCTGCTTTCTGCAGACGGCCCATATAGAATTTGCGGCCATCCACTTCCTGGAGGTTGGTAAAATAGGTTTCCAGGTCCACTTCACTACCCATCAGCTCAGTTCGTGTAACCGTTTTAATGATGGAATAATCCGAACTGTTGATATAATAGGTTGTCGGGTTTTTGCCGGATGAAGGGTTGTATTTTATTTTAAAAACTTCTTTTCCGTCCACTGTTTCTTTACCCTGCAATTCCACGGTTGCGCCATTGGCCTTGTAATCCATCAGCGCGTTGGTCACATGGATTTGTGGTTTAATGTCCTCCAATTCCTTTTCTTCCATATCAGTAGGATCCGGTGCACCGGTGAAGGCGTTTTGTTTCCAGCCTTTACCATCCTTGTAAGCGCTGATCACCGAGCTACCCATCACTTCCACATCGGTGCGTACGGCTTTGCCGTTTACCACCTGCACGGTTATGGGGAGTTCCATACCCTGCACGGTTACGCTACCCGTCATTTTGATGGTTTCTATCGACTTGTATTTTTCAAGTCCACCCATACGGGTGCTGTACTCGTTAATTACTTCCTCTACGGTTTGCGCATTCACGCCAAGGGTTCCCAGCAGGAGGGCAATGGTCAGAATTCTCTTCATTTTTGATAGGTTTAGAACCCGAAACTAAGGATTCATCCTCAAGTGTGGCGGGAATATCCGTGAAACGCCCAAAAAATGGGGTGAAATGCAAAGGCCCCGCACTGCGGGGCCTTTTATGGGGTAAACCAGTTAAAAAAGGTTATTGATTCTTGTCTTTCTTACCAAATATCTTGCGGAGAAATCCTTTCTTTTTTTTTGGCTCTTCTGCTGGCGCACCAATGGGTTTGGTGTCGCTTTCCTTTTTGGTGGATTTGGAACTGTCTTTCTTCAGGGGCATCTTGTCGTCTTCGATAACGGGGGTTGATTCAGGTGGAATATAATTGTAGTCATCGGCGGTTCCAATACCCTGGTCTTCTCCCTGCGCGGTAGGTTCAATCTCCAGCTCTTCGGGAATAAAGTCGGCCCCAATGATTTCATTATCAAGATTAGCCGGTTTTACAAAGCGGGCATTCTTGTCGATGCCGAGGGTTTTATCTGCATACACTTTCGCGAAAAATGCCTCCCAAATGGGTCGCGCCGCCGCGCCGCCAAAACCGCCACTGCTCTCATTCCGGATAAAGCGATCATCGCAACCTACCCAGGCGCCTGCCAGCAATTGTGGGGTGAAGCCCATGTACCAGGCATCGGCATTGTCGTTGGTGGTACCGGTTTTGCCAGCCATTTCTGCGGCTCCTAAACGATATTTCAGTCCGGCCGCGGTACCAATGGTTACGGTGCCTTCCATCATGCGGGTCATGTTGTAGGCGGTGGCTTCGCTGATGGCTTCCTTGCGGTTCAGGGCATAATCGAAGCGCATGATCACGTTGCCATTGCGGTCTTCAATACGATTGATGAAATAAGGTTTGGTGGTAAATCCACCTCCGGCGAATACACTATAGCCCCACATCATTTCAAATAACGACAGATCACAACTACCCAAAGCGATGGAGGGATAGGGTTCCACTTTAGTGGGTATATTAAGCTTGCCCAGAAAGTCCACAAATGCCTTGGGTCCCACTTCCTTCATAATATAGGCCGAGGCGCAGTTTTTCGAATAGGCAAGCGCCGAAGCCATGGTGATGGTTTTGCCGCTGCATGATTTGGTGGTGGCAGGCACCAGTTGCTTATTCCCAAAATCCTGTTGAATGTCTTCCACTTCTGTCTCGGGTCTGAATCCCCGCTCTTCCATGGCCTGCATATACAATAAAGGCTTGATGGTGGAACCTACCTGTCGCTTGGTATTGATATTAGCGTGATCAAATTTGTAGGTCTTGAAATTGATACCACCCACCCAGGCGCGCACTTCACCCGTTACAGGATCCATTACCATAAAGGAAGTTTGTATCATTTGCCGGTGGTAGCGGATGGAGTCATAAGGCGTCATCACCGTATCCATTTCCCGACGGGCATTCCAGGCAAAAACCTTCATGGGTGTTTTCTTATGAAAAGTGGCGATGATCTCCTTGTCGCTAAGGCCATCATTGGCCAGGTTGCGCCAGCGGTCACTCGCACGCATTTGTTTATTCAATACGTCTTCATGGCCCTTCCATACGGTTCCTTTCCGGATATAGGACATCCGGTTGAGGTTGCGCTGCAGAATGGGCAACTGCATGGCTACCGCTTCTTCCGCGTATTCCTGCATGCGTGGGTTGATGGTCGTGTAAATCTTCAATCCGTCGCGATAAATATCATACTTGCTACCATCGGGCTTTTCGATATTTTTCAGGGCCGTGCGAACCTCGTCTTTTAATATCTCACGGAAATAAGGAGCATATCCTGTGTTTTCATCCAACTTTCTATAGTTGAGCTGAATGGGTTCTTTTTTCAATTTCTCCGCAGCAGTCGCATCCAAATATTTATTCACTACCATTTGGCCGAGTACCACATTGCGGCGTTCCATTGCGGCTTTGGGGTTGCGGCGAGGGTTATAAATAAAGTTACCCTTCAGCATGCCGATCAGCACCGCGGCTTCCTGTACTTCCAACCTGTCGGGTTCTTTGGAAAAAAAAGTCCTCGACGCATTTCGAATACCGTACACATTATCACCGAAGGGAACCGCGTTCAGGTATAGGGTAATGATTTCTTCTTTGGTGAAATTCCGTTCCAGCTTCACGGCGATAATCCATTCTTTCAGCTTCTCCAGCAAACGTTCCGCAAAATTCTTGCTACCCTGGTCAAGCAGGGCTTTTGCCAACTGCTGGGTAATGGTGCTGCCGCCACCATCGCGGCCCATGGTGAATACGGCGCGCAGGGTAGACCGGGTATCGATTCCTGAATGGTCATGAAAGCGCTCATCCTCCGTGGCGATGAGTGCGTTAATGACGTTGGGCGATATGTCGCGGAACTTCACATTACTGCGGTTGCCTCTTTCGGTATAGTATTTACCCATCAGGGTGCCGTCGATGGCATACACTTCCGAAGCCTGCTGAATACTGGGATTCTCCAGGTCTTTCAACGAGGGCATCTTGCCAAATACGCCAAAATTGGCCAGAATGATCAGGAGAAAAAAAGAGGCGAAGCCAATCAGGAACAGTCGCCAGAAAATCTTTTTCGCTTTTTTCATAGTATTAGTTGCTGGGAACAGGAATTTGCTGCAATCACCGGGCCGAAATTAACAAAACCAATGCGCGTCCACTGCTTCGGCACCTAAATTTTTTCTTAATACTATTCAGGATGCCCGCGATCGAAAAAGGGTTGCAAATCAGGGAAATCTGCCGGGCAATTGTTGATCAAGAAAGCCCTGGTAGTCAGCCAGATTCTTCTTCGATTGCAGCAATTGCAGGTTTCTCTCTGATATAATCAGGAAACTGTATTTGCCGCCTTTGAGCCAGGGCAGGATTTCGGTGGCGGTGCGCGGGCGGGTCTTGTCTACATAGTCCAACGCTTCGTCGGCCGTGGCAAAGGGGCTTATCAGCAGCAGCCTGTTCTCTGCATCCAGGTCCGAAAGCTTCGCGTCCATCTGCTTGTTGAAATAAGTATTGCGGTTGTAGCGGAAGAAGGCATTCCGCGCCTCATTCACGAAAATGCCATCCACCTTGTTGAGTACAACAACCACATAATGCGGAACGGTATTTTCATAGAGATAAGTATTCGCATCCGACCGCAGCACCGGTTTTTCAATCGCATCGGCAGGTTTTAGTCCCTGGGTGGCGGTATCACGCAGCGACCGTATGCGGCTGCTGTCGGTAATGGCCGTTTGGGGCTTTTCCAGTTTGGGCTCCGGTTTCGTGTCCACTTTGGCAATTTGTGTGGAGTCAACCGGCTTTTGCTGTAATGTATCGGGCAACACGGCTTTCGGTTCGGGCAGTACCGGCTTCGGTTCCGTGCGAACCACCTGTGTACTGTCTTCCTCTGGCATCACAATTACCAGGTTGCGCAATTCCTCTTCAATTTCTGCACGCCGGCTCAATACATCACGCATTACGGTGGCTTTTTCTGCCAGGGGCTGCCCGTCGAATTGCTGAATGATATTGTCAAGAACCTTCAGGGCTGTACTATCCTCCTGTTGTTTGATGTAATAAACGGCCTCGATATACAGTAACTGAGGTGTCCAGTAATTTCGACCGTAAATGCTGTCGGCTCTTTTCTTTTGTTGAATGGCTGCTTCAAACTGCCCTTCAATAAAGAGGTCATAAATGCCTTCATAAGTGCGGGTGGCTTCATCCCTTCGGCTTTTACCCTGCGGGTCCTTGCCTGTGGTAACGATGGTGGCCAGGTTGCTATGGCTGTGTTCCTCCGCCATGATTTTTTTCACGGCGGCGGCACGGGTGTTCTGCCCGGTTTTTTGATAACAGTAATACAGGTTAAAGAGTACCTGGTCCATTTTGGGGAAATCAGGGAATCGCGCCTGCAGGGCTACCAGGCTGTCGATGCCTGATTGGCAATCCTCTAATTCCTGGATATACAAAATTCCAACGTTGAAGAGTGCGTTCATCACCGAGTCTTCGCTCTGCTTCCGCTTTTCTTCGGTGAGCGGGATATTTGCGTAAAGCGATTCAAAGCTGATGTCTTCTCCCTCAGGCAGAGCGCCAACAGCTCCTTTGTTGTTGCCTCCGGCAATATTGTTGGCAACACTGCCCGCCCTTTGTGCCGAGCTCCGCCGCCAGTTGTCGGTATTGGGCCGGTTGCCCCAGCGGCTTTTGAAATCCGCAAGACCCTTTTGCCGGAGTGAGCTGTTATAAAAATACCATTCTCCCTTCTGATCGTCGGCAAACAGGGAATTGGCGGCTTCTTCATTACCGCGGACCCTGCCCGTGCTGCTGCCTGCCTCTTCTTTCAATCCCCGCTGACGCCTGATTTGCCGCAGGAGCTTTTTCACATAATCCATTCGCTCTTCTTCGGAAAGCGCAGCCAGCTTTTGCAGGCTATCCTGGCGACTTAATACATCCAGATCGGCTACGAGTTGTGTCAATACCGACTTTCGTGCGGTTATACTCTCCGGATTGGGAAGATTGCGGTCGTTGAGCTGCAGGCTATCGTAATATTGAAGCGATTGCCTGTACAATCGTTGCGAGAAGCAAAGTTCCGCCAATTGCAAAAAGGCTTTATTCCGCTGCTGCGGATTATTCGAAGTATAACGGGTGCTTTTTTCCAGCAAAGGCAGGGCGTCGCTGAAATTTCCTCTCTCCAATTCTATCTGAGCCGCCATGAAATAAATGATATCCCGGTAATCCACATATTTATCGCGCCGGGCCATTTTCAAAAGTGTGGACAGGTTTTCGTCGATGCTGTTTTCCTGGTCATCGCGGTTTACCCTTACGAGGGCCAGCCTTGCATACACTTCCAGGATGGGATCCGTGCTATGACCGATGGCCTTGTCGTAAAAGACAGCGGACTTGTCCAACAGCTGAGTTCTTTCATAGAGTTGTCCAAGCAGGTATTCCCAGCGGGCTCTTTCCTGCAGGTTGCCCGCATTGCTCAGGGCCAGCTCCAGGTGAACCGCGGCGCTGTCATAATTTTTCTGTTTGTAGAAATAGTAGGCCTGAACTTCTTCGAGGTCATTGCGGAGGCGGCTGGGAAAAACGGAATCCTGCCGAAGGGCCTGTATCAGGCTGGAAGCTTCGGCAAACTGATCCTGCGCCAGGTAATTGCGTATTTGCCAGATAAAAGCATCATTGCGGCTGGGTGGCTCGGAAAATGCCCGTCGCAGCATGCCGTTTTTTTCTTTAGTCGATATGCTGGTGGGGCTATTGCCATCGCGGGCGCTGCCAATCGTCAGATAATAGCCATCATCTTCCTTGGTGGCAAAGGCATAGTTGATGAATTGAAACATCAGGTAGGCCGAATCAAATTGCTTTTGCAGGTAGTATGACGCCCCCCAAAGCAGGTACATGTTATCGACCCAGTCGTTGCGGAGGTCGTGCAATACAATGCCCGTTTGCGCCTTGAAAGCCACCGAATCGAGCTCCACACTGTCGGCGGCCGTTACGTCGAGACTGTAATTGTAGAAGGGAAGAAGTTGGGTATAATCCTCACGGAACTGTGCTTTAGCCCGGGTGAGCACATCGTTCAACTTTCGGTTCGCATTAAAGAAATAATTGTAATGCGTAACGGTATTTTGGAGGAATCGACGCGGTGCCGTGAATTTTGTTTGCGGCTTTTCGGATTTGAGCACCCGGTTTTCGAATTCCTTGGGCTTTTCGATCTCGAAACTGAAGCCATACTGCGCCAAACCCAGTGCCGGGAGCTGCATACACAGGAAAAACAAAACCGTGCCCGGAATGATATTTTTGCGAGATAGGTTCAAGCGGCGCAAACTAAGTTCTTAATAACTGTATTTCAAATATTTTAGTATAAAATTAGGGCAATTTTTTTCCCCGTTTTGGAGTTCTATAGCGGGGCTGGGGAACCTGCATTTTCTTACCTTTAGCCGCAACAAATTCATAACATGGCAAATCTGGATGAATCATCCACCCTGAAAAGGCTACGAAATCGGTACAGGCTGGTGGTGATGAACGATGATACCTACGAGGAAGTGGTCACATTTAAATTGTCGCGCATGAGCGTATATATCGGTTTGTGCACAATTTTTGTGGTATTGGTGGGCCTGACCGTGGCACTGATCGTATTTACACCCCTGAAGTACTATATTCCGGGATATGACGATTTGAGAGTGGGCAGGGAATACAGGCAATTGAAATACAAGGCCGATGCGCTCGAAAAACAAGTGCTTTTCCAGGAAGCTTATATCGATAATGTGCGGAAAGTTTTACGTGGCGACGCCGCGGCCCTGGATACCACATTGATACAATTGCCCCCGGATGAGATGGAAGAATAGGGGCAGAAAAACTGGAGATTTCGCAAAACCAAATATCTATGTTTAAAAACAAAACCGACATGCAAACTGAAAAATCAAACGCCGGAAATGGCACCACCCTTATTGGTGCCGGCACAACGGTAAAAGGTGATATCAGCAGCAACAGTGATCTGCGCATCGACGGTACCATCATCGGAAACATCCAAAGCGCATCGAAAGTAATTATTGGCGCCAATGGGGTAGTAGAAGGGGATATTAAGGGAAATCAGGCCGATATTATTGGCAAAGTGAGTGGAAATATTCATGCCAAGGATCTGCTCCAACTCCGTGGCGACTGTACCGTTAACGGAAATATCTATGCCGGCAAGTTACAGGTAGAGCCATCGGCTGTTTTCAATGGTCAGTGCCATATGGGGGAGAGCCAGTCAGATACGGGCGCAAGTGCCGCGCTGAATGGCAAAGCGGAGAAGGAAGCGATTCTGTCCTGATTCGCTATTTTCGCATATGCACAAGCTGAACCTCAGGCCTCTTCGCCACCTGCTCATTCTTTTTGTTCTGCTCAACCTGTTTTTCCTCCTGGGAAGAAACTGGTTGCAGGAGAAAGGTTTTAATACCGACGTGCTGGTGATCGCGAATGCCTTTCTCGTGCTGCTCATCGTTTTTTCCTTTATCATTACCCGTAAAAGCCTGGAGGCCCGCAATCCCAATGTTTTCCTGCGCGCCATTTACGGTTCCTTTATCATCAAGTTTTTTGCCATCGCCCTGCTGGCATTTGTGTATATAGTAGTGGTTAGCCGCGAAAAGGTGAATAAACCGGCCGTTATTGCGAGCCTCGGCATGTATGTGTTGTACACAGCATTAGAGGTAAGGGCCCTTATGCAGCTACTGAAGAAACCGAAAGATGACAAAGCGTGAAGCACCGATGGATGCCCTGCAGGCTTATTTGCCGGAGGGCACATTTCCAGCCGTACTGGAATATCTGCGCCGATACCAGGTGCACCTTACGGTGGCCAGGGAACGGAAGTCGATCCTCGGCGATTACCGCCACCGCACAGCAGCCATGAACCATCGCATCAGCGTCAATGGTAATCTCAACAAATATGCATTTCTGATTACCCTGCTACACGAGCTGGCACATTTACTTACGTTTGAAGAATATGGCAACCGGGTGCAGGCCCATGGTTTGGAATGGAAAAAAATCTATGGCCAATTGCTGGCACAGTTTCTCACGCACAAGGTTTTTCCCGCCGATATTGAAGCGGAACTGCGGAGATCCCTGCAAAATCCTGCTGCCAGCACCTGTGCCGAAGACCATCTCCTTCGTGTGTTGCGACGCTATGATCAGGGGAAAAACGGGGTGCGCCTTGTGGAAGAGATCCCGCTCCATTCACAATTCAAAACGGAAGATGGTCGCATATTCCGGAAAGATGCCCGCCTGCGCAAGCGTTTCAAATGTACCGAAGTCAATACCGGCAAGGTTTATCTTTTCAGTCCCCTGTATGAAGTAATACCCCTGCTCGCCGGATAGCATCCGAACCTTATCTTTAATAACTAAAACAACTGTTTATGAAGAATAGTCTACTCGCATGCGCCATTCTCTTTCTGAGCCTGGCTGTTCAGGCACAAACCGAAAAAGGTGATTGGATGGTAGGTGGCGGATTCAATCTCAATACGTCGAAAAACAACACGGTAATTGCGCTTAGCCCCAGCGCGGCGGCTTTTGTGGTCAACAATCTGGCATTAGGAGGCAACCTGAAGCTTAGCTATAACAAAGAAGGGGCTAGTAAAATTACCAGTTTTGGAATAGGTCCATGGGTTAGAGGTTATTTTACGCAGGCCAATGTGAGACCCATTTTGCAGGGAAGCTTTAGTTTTCTGAGCTCTAAAAATAAGGTATATAACGTTTCCACCACTAACAACGGCACCAATTTCTTCCTGGGCGGCGGCGCCGCCATTTTCCTCAGCAGCCACGTATCGCTCGATGCCTTGCTGGGCTACGACCACACCAAATACAATGGGCTGGATGGCAGTGGAGGCTTTGCGATGAATATAGGTTTCCAGGTGTATTTGCACCGGAGGCAGGTGGAGAGGTTGAGAGGGAGATAGGACGTTATACGTTATACGTTTTACGTAGTACGTTTGGTTGAGAGTTTAAGGTTTAGAGTTTAAGGTTTGAAGGAGTAGTGTAAAAAGGATAAAACCTTAACCCCTAAACTTTAAACCTTAAACTCTAAACATTAAACCAAACGTAAAACGTACTACGTATTACGTTCAACGTTTAATAGCATCCACAAACTACAACCCGTGTGCCCCGAATTTCCCATGGGTGCTTTCAGGTATTCGAATCCGAATTTCTCATATACTTTCAGGGCTTTGCGGAGTTCGGGCATGGTTTCCAGGTAAATTTGCTGATACCCCTGTGCCCTGGCCCAATCCAGGCATTGCTGAATCATATGCCGCCCGAGACCCAGGCCTCTTGCTTTCGGGAGCAAGTACATTTTTACCAGCTCCGCGGTATCGGCCGGAAGTCCTTCTGTGGGATAAATGCCGGCACCGCCTAATATTTCACTGTCTTTTTCTGCCACCCAGTATGCGGCACCTTTCTGTTGAAATAATTCAAAGAGATGGTCGGTGCTGGCATCGAAATAGACGGTGCCCGGATGGTTGGCGCCAAATTCGGCCAGGGTGTCGCGGATGATTTTGGCTATAGTGGGGTTATCTGCTGCGGCAATGGGTCTGATTATAAAATCCATGGCGCAAAACTAAGGCGCAAAATGATTCGTTGCGAGCGCGCCCAGTTCCATCCAGTTTTCGCAGTTGCGGTAGCTGCCGAAGAGTTTCGCTATATGCTGATATATCGCCTCCCTGCTCCATCCTTCTTTGCGTAGCGACTGAATGGAACTATCGCCCGCCGATTTGCTCAGTTTTCTTCCGTCTGACAACAAAAGCAAGGGGTGGTGAATAAATGTGGTTTGCAAAAATTCCTGCTTTTCCAAAACCCCGGCCAGGTAGAGCTGGGCCCAGGTGGACGGCCAGAGGTCGATGCCGCGTACAACAATATCTACCCCAAAATGAAGATCATCAATCAGGGATGCGAGTTGATAAGCCGGAAGCCCGTCTTTTCGTCGTACCACAAAGTTCCTGACTGAAGCTGGCAGCGTACATTTTACGGATTGCCCCCCGGGTTTTTGCGCTTGCAATACACGGGCCGGCCTTGTCAGCAATCTCCATTGCAGGTTCGGATCGTCAAGGCTCAATTTTTTTTTGATGCAGGTGCCCGGATAACGCCCATCCTGGCTTTTGGCCGCAATCAGTGAGCGGCTGCATTCACAGGCGAATACCTGGCCGGTGTCCCTTAATAGCTGCAAAGCCTTTTCATATAATTCAAGCCTTTTGTATTGCGACCAGTTTTGCTGAAAATCTTCGAGGTTTCGAGGTCCCTGCTGCCAGGGGATATCCAGGTATTCCAGTGTATCGAAGATGTCCTGCAAATATTCTTCCCGGGCCCGCTCACGATCCATATCGTCGATGCGTAGCAGCGTCGGAGCATTGTATTTGCGGGCATAATAGCTGGTTATCGCAAACGACAATATGTTACCCAAATGAAGGTAACCGCTGGGAGTGGGAGCCAGGCGAGTGAGGGGCATTAAGTTGAGAGTTTTAAGTTATAAGTTTTAAGTTGTATGTAAGTGGCTTCAATTGCAGGTAATTGCATCGTAATATGATACAAGGTTACCACAACTTAAAACTTATAACTTAAAACTTCAAACTTATAACTCACACGTTCCGGCAGTGGGCGGGTTTTCCGCAGGTGGTCTTTCCCTGCTATACTGCCGGATTATCTCAATCCTCATGACCGCTGTAACTAAACCTGACAGAAACCTACTGCCACTAGATCTGTCTGTTGGAAAACCCGCCTGGTATTTCATATTTCGGTTATATTAAGGATCCGGATCGGGTACTTCAATCAGCAGCCTTCGATCCTGTGCCGTAATTTTTACGCGCATGCCGGCTTTGAAGCCAAGTTTCTTCATCCATAAACCGGATAGCCGGATTTCAGGTACAGCCGTTTCAGATCTGTTATTGCAGTTTATCTTTTGCTGCACCATCAGGTGCCTGATCGCCGGATCGGATTCAGAAACCATGGGCTCCACCTTGCTCCGCTTTCTTCTTTTTTTATCCGCCAGCTCCGGTGTTGCTGTTTCCTGCTCCTGTTGCATTCCCGGCTTCCAGGGTTCAGTAAGGTAAATACCATACAAGGTTTGCATATTTTGCCGCACTTCCATCATATCCAAATTTACCCCCCTCCATGACCATTTTCCAAGGTCTTTTCCCCGCAATCTTTCGGTTTTTTTCCCATCTGTTCCCAGAAAAAAACATAGCCCGCCATTGGCGGGCTATGTTTTTTGTCGCGAGAAAGAGTTGACTATTGTGATTATGCGACTGCTTTTTTTACCAAATCCGCTGCTTCACTTAGCAAGATGGCCGACTGTACCTGTAATCCGCTTTCATCAATCAGCTTCTTGGCTTCTTCGGCATTGGTACCCTGCAGGCGCACGATGATGGGAATATTGATATTGCCCAGGTTTTTATAGGCTTCAATTACACCGGCCGCCACACGATCGCAACGCACAATACCACCAAAGATGTTGATGAGGATCGCTTTCACCGCAGGGTCGCGCAGAATGATTTTGAAACCAGCTTCCACTGTTTGCGCATTGGCCGTACCTCCTACATCCAGAAAGTTAGCTGGCTCACCACCGCTCAGTTTGATCATATCCATGGTAGCCATGGCCAAACCAGCGCCGTTTACCATACAACCCACATTACCGTCGAGCTTCACAAAATTCAGGTTATGCTTTCCGGCTTCCACTTCAGTAGGATCTTCTTCCGTTACATCGCGAAGCGCAGCCAGATCGGCATGCCGGGTCAGTGCATTATCGTCGAGATTCATCTTACAATCCACCGCAATGATCTTGTCATCCGCAGCCTTGAAAAGTGGATTGATCTCGAGCATGGAACAATCAGATCCTACATAGGCGTTATAAAGATTGGTAACAAACTTCACACAGTTCTTAAATGCTTCTCCGCTCAGGCCCAGATTGAAGGCAATTTTTCTGGCCTGGAAGGGCTGGAGACCACCGGAGGGATGTACCCATTCTTTAAATATTTTTTCAGGCGTGTCGTGCGCAACATCTTCGATGTTCATACCACCTTCGGTACTGTACATGATCACGTTCTGCCCCTTGCTGCGATCGAGTAGTATCGACAGGTAGAACTCCAGGCGCTCGCTGGGCCCGTCATAATACATATCCTGCGCTACCAGTATCTTATTAACGGTTTTGCCGGCAGGCCCTGTTTGAACGGTCACCAGAGTTCCACCCAACAATTTTCCAGCAATGTCCTGCACATCTTCCAGCGACTTGGCAACTTTTACGCCATTCATTCCATTTTCCTTTACGGCACCCTTACCCCGTCCGCCGGCGTGTATTTGTGCTTTTACTACGGCAAACTTGCTACCGGTCTGTGTCTTGATTTGTCGATAGGCTTCTTCCGCCTCCTGCACGCTGTTGCAGGCATATCCTTCCTGCACGGGAACATTGTATTTCTTTAAAACTTCCTTGGCCTGGTATTCGTGAAGATTCATGCTCAAAAAATTTGCGGCGAAGATAAGCGATTTTGCTTTCAATCGGGTAGCTGGTAATTAGCGGGTTCTCTCTTCGAACTGTTATATTTGCGGAAACCCAATCCAACGCATGCAGCCTGCAATTCTGACCAAAATAAATGAAACGGCCGCCTTCCTCCGGCAACAATATCCCCATCAACCCAGCGCGGGAATTGTGCTGGGTAGCGGACTTGGCAATTTTGCTTCTGAAATAAAAATTGAAAAGGAAGTTGCCTATACCGATATTCCACATTTTCCGGTAAGCACCGTAGAAGGGCATAGTGGCAAGCTGATCTTTGGGGAACTATCCGGGAAAAAAGTTCTGGCCATGTCGGGTCGCTTTCATTATTATGAAGGCTACAGCGCACAGGAGGTGGTATATCCTATTCGCGTGATGCGGCAACTGGGTGTGCAAACCCTTTTCCTGTCGAATGCCGCGGGTGCGGTTAACGTGGATTATGAAGTGGGGGATATTATGCTGATCCGCGACCATATCAGTTTTTTTACGCCCAACCCGTTGGTAGGTCCGAATATCGCCGAATGGGGCCCACGTTTTCCGGACATGAGCGAACCTTACAGCAAAAAGTTGATCGAAAAAGCAAAGGAAATCGGCCAGAAGCATCAATATGATTTGAAAGAAGGGGTATATGTTGGCGTTACGGGCCCAACCTTTGAAACCCGTGCCGAATACAAATTGATACTCGCGGTTGGCGGCGATGTGGTGGGCATGAGTACCGTGCAGGAAACTATTGCAGCCGTACATATGGGCATGGAGGTTTTCGCGGCCAGTGTGGTGACTGACCTGGGTATCCGGGAAGAAGAAAATAAGATTACGCACGAAGAAGTGCTGGCCGCCGCCAAAGAGGCCGAACCCCGGCTGGCTACCCTGTTTCGTGAATTACTGGCATCCATTTAACAAATTGTAATCCTGTTTACAGGGGACAGTCTTTAATTTGCAGCCTTATTTGACCGGTTGATGATCCGGATTCCTCTCATGAATTTGTTTTGCAGCGCACATAAAAAACGGCCGGGACCTTTTCAAAGGGTTTCCTATTCCGCTACCCGGATTTTCCTTCTATGTTTTTTCTTCCTGCTTATTGGCGAGTTGCAGGCGCAGGAGCAATTGCTGCGGGGCGCTGGCGGTCGGATAAGGCAGTTTGGCAACCGCTTCAGTGGTGGCGCCAGCAACGATAGCCTGAAGCGCAGAGACGCGAATGAAGATTCCATTACCCTGGTTTTTCGCTACCTCGACTCTACGCGCTTTCAAACCCTCGACTCCTCTATCAACGATTTTACCAAAAGGTTTCCGCTTCCTGCCACCTGGATCAACCTGGGCAATAACGGCACTGCTGCACGCAATCTGCTGTTTGATCCCCGTCTGCAGGCCGGATGGGACCCGGGGTTTCATGCGCTGGATATTTATAAATGGAGCCCGGAAAAGGTGAGGTTTTACAATACCACAAGGCCCTATTCAGAACTCAATTACCAGATAGCGTCGCGGGCCGAACAGATCATTGATCTGATGCATACGCAGAATATCAAACCCAACTGGAACTTCGCGTTTCAATACCGCCTGATCAACAGCCCCGGATTTTTTAAGAACCAGAAGTCGAACCACAATAACTACCTGTTCAATATCTGGTATCAGAGTATGAATAAGCGGTACAATGCTTTCCTGGTTCTATTGGGCAATAAATTACAGATAGGGGAGAATGGCGGCATATTGGATACATCCGACGTGTTGAAAGACCCGGTTTATCGTGACCGTTTCAATATAGAAACCCGTATTGGCGGTGATCCTGTTTTCGGCATCAATTTCTTTTCTACCGATGTGGGCACCGGGAATCGCTATAGCGAATTTAACCTGCTGCTACGGCAACAGTACGACCTGGGGCGGAAAGATTCTATCGTTACCGATTCTACCATCATTCCGCTTTTTTATCCGCGACTTCGTTTCGAACACAGTTTTCAACTCACTTCACAAAAGTTCAATTTTCGAGATTACCTCGGCGATTCTGTTTATTACCAGGATCACTATCAGATCACGCTGCCGGATCCCAACGATACGGTTATCGTGCAGGACAAGTGGCGAGATATAAAGAATGATTTCTCCATCATCCAGTTCCCGGATGCCAATAACCTGCAGCAGTTTTTTAAAGTAGGAGCCACCCTGCAATTGCTGCAATTAAGCAATACAAAGGGAACTTCCAATTTCAGCAATGTTTACGGTCATGCCGAATACCGCAACCGGACCCGAAATGGGAAATGGGATATGGCCGTGTATGGCGATATTTATTTTGCTGGCCTAAATGCCGGTGATTACCGGGCCAGCGCTACGCTTCAACGTTTTGTTGGCAAGCGTAAGGGATATATTTTACTGGGGGCGGATAATATCAACAGAAGACCGGCTTTTGTTTTTGATAGTCGTAGCGCATTTTATCTGCCTTCGCAGTCGCTCGACATTAAAAAAGAAAATACAGTGCATCTGCACGCTTCGCTTTATCAGCCCGCGCTTAAGTTAAAGTTAACCGGTAACTATTATCTGCTCACCAATTACAGTTACCTGCGCAACTTCTATGAGTGGTCGCAGGAAAGCACGGTATTTAATGTGCTTCGGATAGGCGCTCAAAAAACAATCAGCCTGGGTAAATCCTGGAAATGGCATGCCGATGTGTATTTCCAGCAGGTGCTGGGTAATGCGCCGATGAATCTTCCCACGATTTTTACCCGTAACCGGATAGGTTATGAGGGTTCGTTAGGATTCAAAAATCTTGACCTGGCATTTGGAGCGGAGCTGCGCTATCATACGGACTATAATGGCGATGCATATTCGCCGGTGATGGGAAGTTTCCAGTATCAGGATAGCACCACTACACGCAACCAGGTGCCCCATATTGCGGGCTATGTGCATTTCCGTATTCGCAGTTTCAAATTCTATTTCCGGGCCGAAAACCTCAATACCATGAGCGGCCGCGATGGATTTGGCTTCACCAATAATATTATTGAGACACCCGGCTACCCCTATCCGGGTCTTTTGATGCGCTTTGGGATTTACTGGAATTTTGTTAACTGATAGTCTATCAATTTGTTAAGGTTGACGGAAATCATTATGATTTTCCCCTAATGCATACTATTTTTGCTTTGATATGAAAAAAGCCCTCGCAGTTATATGGGTGATGGCCTACCTGCTCCTTTCAACGGGGGTGGTGGTTAATTTCCATTACTGCATGAACCAGTTGGCTTCTACCCAGTTTTATGGGGAGAAGCAGGAGGTTTGTGGGCGTTGTGGTAAGGATGCGGAATCATCGCACGGTTGTTGCCGCGATGAAATTAAGGTGATCAAGATGGACGATGATCACCAACTTCTGTCTATTACTGCATGGTCGTTACAGGCACCTGCGCTTGTTGAAGCAGAAACTTCCAGTTTTTATTTCGACTTTGTTCCCTCACTGGCTGATCAGGATGATTTAAGGAATCATTCTCCACCACCATTGCACCAACAAGATACCTACCTTCAGAATAGCGTTTTCAGGATATGAGAATTGGAGATGGTCATCACCTGAGCATTAAAAAGCCCGGGTGAAACTCCCGCAGTTTACTATCTGATTCAAATATTTTAATTCTACTAACCGGTTGGCCCATGGGCAAGCCCACAAAATAAAAATCATGAAAACGCTTAAATATTATTCATTCCTTATTGTACTTCTTAGTTTTTCATTTGCCGCTACTGCACAATCTACCTTAACCGAGACTGTTCCTGTTTCCGGTAATTGTGGTATGTGTAAATCCACCATCGAAAAAGCCGCCACCAAAGCTGGCGCTACCAGCGCTGAGTGGGATGTGGAAGGCAAGAAGCTTACAGTAACTTTTGCTTCTGCTTCTACCAGTCTGGCAAAAATCCAGGAAGCTGTGGCCGCTTCAGGATACGATACCCGCGACGTAAAAGCCACTGATGCTGCCTACAACAAGCTGCACGCCTGCTGCAAATACGAACGTGTCAGTGCCAGTAAAGATGCTGCCGCCCATTGCATGGTAAACTGCGAAATGAAAGATGGCAAGTGCACCAAAATGGAAGAGTGCAAGGCAAAAGGCTGCTGCAAGAGTGAAGCAGACTGCAAAGACAAAGGTTGCTGCAAGGCCAAGGGAGACCATGCTTCGGCTGACAAGGCTGCCAGTTGCTGCGCTGCCAAAGAAGGCGACATGGCCGCTCACGATGCCAAAAATTGCGCAAAGGACTGCTGCAAGAAATAAGCCTTCATCGAATTCATTTACTTCGATCATTAACTGCCTGCAATTTGCAGGCAGTTAATGATCATTGAAAAAATATTGTTATGAAAAATTTCATACTGGCGATCTGTGTCCTTGCCCTTGCCGGCCAGGTACAGGCCCAGCACTATAGCAAAGCAACCCTGCAGGCCACGGGACTCACCTGTGCGCTTTGCAGCAATGCCATCAACAAAGCACTGCTCGAACTTCCTTTTGTAGATACTGTTCGTTCAGAAATTAAGACCTCCTCGTTTAAAATTAGTTTCAAAGAGGGTGAAGATGTATCCATCGATGGAATTCGTCAGGCGGTGGAAGATGCCGGCTTTTCAGTGGGCAAACTGGAGATAACGGGTAGTTTTGAGAACCTCGCGGTTGAAAAAGATCAGCATCTTCGTATTGGCGGCAATGTTTATCATTTTCTGAACGCGCCTTCCGGAAAGTTGAACGGAGAACAAACGCTTACCCTGGCGGATAAGGGTTTTGTGACGCCGAAGGAATTTAAGAAGCTGAGCGCTTCATCGAAGATGGCCTGTGTACAGAGTGGCCGCGCTGAGTCGTGTTGCACTTCGCAGGGGGTGGAGTCAGGCGCCCGCGTGTTTCACGTGACCATTTAAGAATTGATCAATAGAAAAATGAAACCAATAAAAAAAGTCATTCTGTTGCTGCTGCCGGCTATGCTGTTGTTTACAACAATTAATTCGCAGGAGCTTGCCAATATCGCCGATCCGCGGCTGCAAATAAAATTGCCAGATGCGCAGGGAGATTCTTTAACCCTCGCGTCGCTAAAGGGCAAAGTGGTATTGCTCGACTTTTGGGCAAGCTGGTGCCTGCCCTGTCGCGCTTCCAATAAAAAGCTCGCAAAGCTATATCCCAAATACCGTGAGCAGGGATTTGAAATTTTTGGCGTTTCAGTGGACGAAGAGAAAGCCGATTGGATGAAAGCCATCCGCAAAGACAAGATAACCTGGATACAGGTGAATGATTCGGGAGGGAATATGGGCAAGACGATTATGGACTGGAATGTAACCGTGATTCCCACTACTTTTCTCATCAACAGGGAAGGAAATGTAGTAGCCATCGACCTGGAAGGCAAGCGACTGGAGGAAGAGATTCGCCGGCTGCTGAACGAATGACGACCCAAATAACATGCGTTTATTTTTTACAGGACTGGTTCTTCTTTTTTGTGGAAACCTGTCCGCTCAGGAATTATATGTCTATACCGAGCCGGCATCCAATATTCCGGCCCGTTCCTTAAGTGCCCGGCTCACCGGGATGTATATACCCAGCCAGAAACCCTATTACCGGAATATGAAGCGAATCATGCCTTCGGTAAGCCTGGGTTTATCCGCCAAATGGATGCTGAGTGCGGGCGCGAGTTTTGCCGATATGCATACGGATAATTTTCGTTGGGAGTCGGTATGGCTGTATGGAAAGTATCGTTTTCTTTCACGCGATGAATTGCACTCGCATTTTCGCATGGCGGCTTTTGCGGATATTGCCTATACGCGCAGTCCCTTTCATTTTGATGAAGTGAGCCTGCAGGGCGATAAGGATGGTATTCAATTGGGCATAATCGCCACACAACTCTGGCATAAGCTGGCATTATCCGCCACGGTGAGCCATACCCAGGTAATGCACGATTCGCGATTCGATAAAGTTTTGTATCAGCCATCGCGCATTTACCAGGCCATGAACTACTCGCTATCAGCGGGATACCTCGTATTGCCCCGGGAATATACCAGCTATAAGCAAACCAATCTCAACCTTTACCTGGAAATGATGGCCCAGCAATCGCTCGATCGTAAAGCATATTACGTAGATTTGGCCCCGGCGCTGCAGTTGATTTTTAACAGCAATACCAAATTGAATATTGGTTATCGCTTTCAGCTGGGCAGCGATATGGAGCGTATGGCAACCCATTCATGGCAGATTACACTTGATCGCACTTTTTTGAACGCGATCCGCCGGAAATGAGAGGGAGTTTTTTTCACCCCGTAAATACCGCACATGAAGATTCCCATTCGTAATATGGTATGCGACCGCTGCATCCGCACGGTACAGCGCATTATGCAGGAGGCAGGTGTTGTTGCCCGCGATATCCGCCTCGGCGAGGTGGAAACGGAGTTGCCCCTGACCGATATACAGGAAGAACAGGTGCGGCAGGCCCTGGCGGCCGAAGGTTTTGAGTGGATCGATAACCACAAGGCGCAACTCGTGGCGCAAATCAAACAACTCATCCTGGCATTGATACGCCAGGGCGAGCTGGATGAAATGAAAGAAAAACTTAGCGTATATCTTTCCCGTGCACTGCACCGCGACTATCACCAGCTTAGCTCCGTATTCTCGGAAGCAGAGAACACCACCATCGAACAATACTTCATTCTTCAGAAAATAGAGCGCATCAAAGAATGGCTCGTCTATAATGAATGGACCCTGAGCGAAATGGCGCTCAAATTGGGCTATAGCAGCACAGCCCACCTCTCCGCCCAGTTCCGCAAAGTGACGGGCTTTACACCCACGCAATTCAAGAATTTGAAAGAGCATCACAGGAAGCAGCTGGATAAGCTGTGAGGAAGTAGTAAGTAGTAAGTTGTAAGTAGTAAGTAGTAAGTTGGAAGGTTAAAACGCGAAAGCGGGATTTGATACCGCCAGCAGAAAGTTTAGTTCCATGCCCGCCAAGCGCGAATAAGACCATTAATCCGCCCGCGTAGCGGGCGGGTTGTGCGCTGCGATCGGATTAGTGGTCCCAAATGTTTCGGAATATTCGAGTATAATCAGCTATCCTGCGAAAAAATTCTAACCGATTTAAGCCTAAAGTCTTCAATCTCAGCTTCCCCAAAACTTATTACTTAAAACTTCCAACTTAAAACTATATTCTTTACATTTGTCTAAATTTAATTTTAGACACGCCTAAATATAAGTTTAGGCAAATGTAATTATGAGAGCGTTCTGGTTGATTTTGCTGATAATCTTTAGTGGGGCTTGCGCCAGCGAAGCGCAGGAAATTACGGGCCAGGTGAAAGACAGGGCATCGGGTCTGCCTATCGCTGGTGCGCGCATTGTGGGCGCCGACAGTAGCCGTTTTCTCTTGAGTGATGCGCAGGGTCGGTTTCTGGTATCGTCCGGAGATGATTCTTTACGTGTAATTGCCGTTGGATACGAGACAGGGATCATCTATCCCAAACAGTCGGGCGCGGATATGCTGGTTTGGTTGGTGCCGGTAGAAAAGGAAATGGACGCCGTGGTGGTAAGCGGCACATTGCGGCCCATGCACCGTCTGGAAAGTCCGGTGGCGGTGGAAGTGTATAGTGCCGGCTTCTTCAAGAAAAATCCCGCTCCCAGCATTTTTGAATCTTTGAGTAATGTGAACGGCGTGCGCCCGCAACTCAACTGCAGTGTATGCAATACGGGCGATATTCATATCAACGGTTTGGAAGGACCTTACACTATGGTTACCATTGATGGTATGCCCATCGTGAGCAGTCTGGGTTCCGTGTATGGACTCTTTGGAATTCCCACACAGTTGATTGACCGGGTGGAGATCGTGAAAGGGCCTGCTTCCGGGCTTTATGGACCAGAGGCGATTGGTGGCCTTATCAATATCATCACCAAGGAAGCCGATAAGGCGCCGGGCCTTGCGGTGAATGCAATGAGCAGCAGTTGGTGGGAGCATTCCATTGACCTGGGTTGGAAGACCGCCATCGGCCGGAAAATCGACATACTAACCGGAATTGATTATTTCCGTTTTCAGAATACCGAGGATCGCAACCGCGATGGCTTTACGGATGTGGCGCTGCAACACCGCATTTCCGTTTTTCAGAAATGGAATTTTAAGCGCCGCCAAAACCGCATAGCATCTATTGCTGGCCGCTATTTTTATGAGGACCGCTGGGGTGGGGACATGCGCTGGAATGCCAAATTTCGGGGCAGCGACAGCCTTTATGGTGAAAGCATTTATACCCGGCGCTGGGAATTGATCGGAAAATACCAATTGCCCGTTAAGGAAAATATCGTATTGTCGTTTTCGGCAACCTCCCACCAACAGAACTCCTGGTATGGTATAACGCCCTACATGGGCGATCAGCGGATTGCCTTTGGGCAATTGATTTGGGACCGTCCCCTGGGAGTAAAACATGATCTGTTGCTGGGAGCGGCATTGCGCTATAACTATTACGACGATAACAGTACAGCCACGCTCGATACTTTTAGCCAACGCAACCGGCCGGAGAAGGCTTTTATTCCCGGTTTGTTTGTGCAGGATGAGTGGCGGCCGGCCCAGCAACACACTATATTGTTGGGTGCACGAATGGATCATCATCCGGTACACGGAACTATTTTCACTCCCCGCCTTGCCTGGAAATGGAAAGCGGGAAGGGATCGGGTATTGCGCCTGAACGCGGGCACAGGATTCCGCGTGGTGAGCCTGTTTACGGAAGACCATGCAGCGCTCACAGGCGCAAGGGCCGTGGAAATCCGCGAAGCCCTGCGACCTGAAAAAAGCTATAACGTCAACCTGAATTATAATCAAACCTGGCGCTGGGAAGGTCACTCGCTGGAATGGGATCTTTCTGCCTGGTATTCCCATTTCCGGAATCAGATTATTCCGGATTACGACAGCGACCCCAATAAAATCATTTATCAGAACCTGAATGGACATAGCCGCAGCACCGGAATCAGCGGCAATCTTAATTTTTCTGCAGGTCACCGTTTCCGGTTGATGGCGGGAGCCACCATTCAGAATGTTCGTAAAACGGAGTATGACGATAATCATGAGGCCATACATACCCGGCCCGTACTCACGGAAAAATGGTCGGCCGTCTGGCAAATGAGTTATACCATACCTGCCTGGGCCCTCACCATCGATTATACCGGTAACTGCTACGGCCCCATGCGCTTACCGCTTATATCCCCGCTCGATCCCCGACCGGGCAACTCACCGGTTTGGAGTATTCAGAATATTCAGTTCACCCGTCGCATGCAAACCAACTTCGAAATTTTTGCAGGCGTAAAAAATTTGCTCAACTGGACGCCGGCCCGGAATATCCCCTTCCTGATTGCGCGTACCAATGACCCTTTCGACAAAGAACTGGAATACGGTCCCGATGGACAGGTATTACCCACGGCGGACAATCCTTATGGCCTCAGTTTCGATCCCTCCTATATCTATGCACCCAATCAGGGAATAAGGATGTTTGCGGGAATAAGATGGTGGAGGAAATAATTTGAAAATTTGTGGATTTGGGCATTTGGGGATTTGAGCATTGGTTGTTCTTAAGGTGGACTACGGACAAATCCACAAATCCACAAATTCTCAAATTAGCAATTCAGCTTTTCCCGCTATCTTTACTGCATGAAACGCCTTGCAGGCATACTCATGCTCGGTATTTATATGCTTAGCTTTATGGAGCTGCATAACCTGCTGCGTATTCCCATATTTATCGCACATTTTCAGGAGCATCAGGATAAAGACGAGTCAACCACCCTTTGGGGTTTTTTCCGCGAGCATTATGTGGGCCCTGTGGGGTGGATGAGGATTATGATCGTGATCAGCAATTACCTTTCAGGGATACGGATTGTTGTATCGCCGTATTGAGCTATACCTGTGAGTGCCCCTCCACTTCTTACGAAATTATTCGACCTGATATGCAGGATAAAGAGTTTGCCCTCTATCGTGAGCGCAGCAAACGCATCCTTCCTCCTTACGATTTTTTCCAGCCTCCCCGATTTGCCTGAAACGATAGTAATCCTATTTGTTTAAGGTAAAATTTCTCTGAATGTTACATGCGATTATTCGCTTTTCCGTAAGGAATAAGCTAATCGTAGGTTTATTTGTACTCGCGCTTGTGATAGCGGGGGTACTGAACCTGCGATCATTACCCATTGATGCACTTCCCGACATTACCAGCAACCAGGTACAGGTTATTACCATTACACCCAGCCTGGCTGCACCGGAAGTGGAAAGGCTGGTTACTTTTCCGATAGAACAGGCCAATGCCAATATACCCGGCCGAAAGGAAATGCGATCTATTTCCCGCTTTGGCCTGTCGGTGGTGACCATTGTTTTTGACGACAATACTGATATTTATTGGGCCCGGCAGCAGGTTTCGGAACGACTGAACCAGGTCCGCGACCAGATTCCTTCTTCCGCGGGAAGACCGGAGCTGGCTCCCGTCACCACCGGCCTTGGCGAGGTTTTTCAGTACGTGTTGCGACCCAAAAAGGGATATGAAGGTAAATACGATCTTACTGAACTCCGAAGTATACAGGACTGGATCGTTCGCCGCCAGCTCCTGGGCACCGAAGGCGTGGCCGATGTGAGCAGTTTTGGTGGTTTTCTGAAACAATACGAAGTGGCCGTGGTGCCCTCCCGGCTCAAGGCTATGAATATCACCATCGGCGACCTCTTCACTGCCCTGGAGAAAAATAATCAGAACTCGGGCGGTGCTTATATTGAAAAAGGGCCCAGCGCGCTATTCATCCGCACGGAAGGTTTGGCCAAGAATATCTCCGAGATCGAAAAAATTGTGGTCCGCTATACCGAAACGGGCATACCCGTTTATGTGCGCGATGTGGCCGAAGTACGCATCGGTCATGCCATTCGTTATGGAGCCATGACCTATAGCGATAAGGGTGAAGTGGCCGGTGCAGTGGTGTTGATGCTGAAAGGCGCCAATGCTTCCGAAGTGGTCAAGAATATTAAAGCACGAATTAAAACGATAGAGCAAACCCTGCCGGAAGGTGTAATGCTCGACGTGTTTTATGACCGCACGAAGATGGTGGATCAGGCGATGGGTACCGTGAAGAAAAACCTGATCGAAGGTGCAATAATCGTCATCCTGGTGCTGGTTTTGTTTCTGGGCAATCTTAAGGCAGGGCTGATTGTGGCTTCCGTGATTCCGCTATCGATGTTGTTTGCGATAATGGGGATGAACCTCTTTGGTGTAAGCGGAAACCTGATGAGCCTGGGAGCCCTTGATTTTGGGTTGATCGTAGATGGCGCGGTCATCATTGTGGAAGCGGTGCTCCACAGCCTGATGGCCACGGCTGTTGCCCGGAAAATGAGTGCCGAAGAATTGGACCGAGAAGTGGAACAATCCGCTTCGCGCATGATGAACGCGGCCGTTTTCGGACAGGTAATCATCCTGATCGTGTACCTGCCGATATTAAGCTTAACGGGCATTGAAGGCAAGATGTTTCGCCCGATGGCGCAAACGGTTTCCTTCGCATTGATAGGCGCTTTTCTGCTTTCGCTCACTTATGTGCCCATGATGTCGGCGCTATTGCTGCGTGGCGGTAAGGCGCATAAGCCCGGCCTGGCGGATAAATTGATGTCTGCTCTGCAGCGCGTTTATCAGCCCGCACTACGCAAAGCCCTGGCCTGGCCAAAATCGATAGTGATTTCGGCGGTGTTGTTGCTGGCAATATCGTTTGTGCTGCTATCGCGCCTGGGTGGTGAGTTCATTCCGGAATTGCAGGAGGGAGATTTTGCCGTGGACGCCCGCATACGAACCGGTAGTTCGCTCACTGAGACTATTAATACAACACAAAAAGCCGTTTCCATACTGGAAGCGCAGTTTCCTGAAATTGATAAAGTGGTTACCCGTGTGGGCGCCAGCGAAATTCCCACCGATCCCATGCCGCTGGAGATGACGGACATCATCATTACCCTTCGACCGCCAGAAGAATGGACCAGCGCCGAAAGCTTTGATGAGCTGGCAGATAAGATGAGTGATGCGCTATCGGTTATACCCGGTATGAGCAGCGGCTTCCAGTTTCCGGTGCAAATGCGTTTTAATGAGCTGATCAGTGGCGCAAGGCAGGATGTGGTCTGTAAGATATTTGGGGAAAATCTCGACAGCCTGGCCAGCCTGGCCCAGCGCCTTGGTGGCGTAATACAATCGGTAGATGGAGCCACTGATCTCTATACTGAAGTGGTAACCGGCCTTCCACAAATTGTGGTCGACTATCATCGTGATGCACTGGCCCGCTACCAGCTTTCGATTGAAGAAGTGAACCAGGTCATACGAGCCGCATTTGCCGGAGAAGTGGCCGGTACGGTGTATGAAACGGAACGGCGGTATGATCTGGTGATACGTTTACAGGATGAGCAAAGAAGGGACCCTGAGCAGGTGAGCCAGTTGTTGATTCCGACAAGATCGGGTTTGCAGGTGCCGCTGTACCAGGTGGCGAGAGTGGAAATTAAGGACGGTCCCAACCAGATACAACGCGAAGACGCGCGACGACGCATCATCGTGGGCTTCAATGTTCGCGGCCGCGATGTGGAATCGGTGGTGAAGGAACTGGATGCGAAGGTGAAAGCGGAACTGGCATTCCCCCCAGGCTATTCCATCCATTATGGGGGTCAGTTTGAAAACCTGAAAGAAGCGGAAGCCCGCCTGATGATAGCCGTACCGGCCGCGTTGTTGCTGATATTTCTGCTGCTTTATTTCGCGTTCGGCTCTATGCGCTATGGCCTGCTTATTTTTTCTGCCATCCCTCTTTCCGCTATCGGCGGCATTTTCGCACTTTGGATCAGGGATATGCCTTTTAGCATATCGGCCGGTGTGGGATTTATCGCCCTTTTTGGTGTAGCCGTCCTCAATGGTATTGTGTTGATCACTGAGTTTAATCGACTGCGCAAGCAAAACCTGGATGAACCTGTTAAATCGGTTATTATGAAAGGAACTTCTCTTCGCCTACGACCGGTGCTCATGACAGCGGCTGTTGCTTCACTCGGCTTTCTGCCCATGGCTTTGAGCAAGGGCCCCGGAGCGGAAGTTCAGCGTCCGCTGGCAACCGTGGTGATTGGCGGACTAATTACGGCTACACTGCTCACCCTGATTTTATTGCCGGTACTTTACCAGTGGATGGAAAACCGTAGAGACCGGAGAATTAGAAGGAGACAGGCTGCAACAGGATCTATCGTTGTAATGTTTTTAACAACATTATCGATTCCCGTGGATTCAAATGCCCAAACACGCAGCCTTGCATCCTTGTTCAATGAGGCAGATACGGCCAATATCCAGCTCAAAGCGGAGCGGCGACAGGAGTCGTATTGGGAAGAATTGGGCAAAGCCGCTTTTGCTCCTGGCGCTACTGAAGTAGGAATGGAATATGGGAACCTCAATAGCGCACGTACCGATACCCGATTTTTTGTGAATCAGGGCATACAAATGCCGCAGGTGTACAAACGACAAAGGGAAGCGAGCAGGCTGGGCTTAAAGACCCAACGGGAGATGAGTGCCTGGAAACAATTGGAGTTGCAGCGGGAAATTGCTTTGGTATTTTATCAGCTTGTGGATTTATCGGAGCGGCGAAAAATTCTGCTCCGGCTCGATTCAGTGTACACCCGCTTCAACGAGGCCGCACAGATACGTTTGCAGGCAGGGGAGGCGAACCGGCTTGAAAGCAGTTCGGCTTCGTTGGCATTGCAGCAATGGCGTTTGCAACTATCTGAGCTAAATGCTGATTATCGCATTTTGCAGAAGCAATTACAATGGCTGCTGCAAACCAGCGACTGGATAGAACCGGATTATGTGCAGCCACGCAAAGGCTCGGCAATGAATGAACAGGCCGATAGTTCCCTTAATGAGCAACACCCGCAACTGGCATGGTGGAAAGCCCTGCAGGCCCAGGAGAAGGGGCAAACCTTATTGGAAAAGTCGAAACTGCTGCCGTCGCTAACGCTGGGTTACGCTAACCAGTCCATCACTGGTTATCAAACCATGGATGGCATCAGCGAGACTTACTTCTCCCGCTCACGCCGGTTCAGTATGGTAAATGTGTCGCTGGGGCTGCCTCTTTTCAACAAAGTAACCAAAGCAAGGGTAAGGGCAGGACAAAAAAGGGAGGAAGCCGCTGCCCTACAGGCAGAAGCGGCACGGGCTTCCCTGCAATTTGGCTTGAACCAGTCGGCCGAAGAGTTGCGTAAACGACAACAGCAGCTCAGCCTGTTTGAGACTTCCGGAAAAGAAAATGCCAGCCGGATCATCCGGAATGCGGAGCTGGCCTATCGCCAGGGAGAAATTGGCTACCTGGAATGGACGGTGCTTATCAACCAGGCCACCCAATGGGAACTCGGATACCTGGATGCCATCCATGGATACAACCAGGCATTGATTGAATTTGAATTCTTAAATGGAAAAATTGAACCATGATATACCTGATTCAAAATAAAAATAATAGCGGATACGCATTATTTATTGGCATGAAAGCATTCCTGTTTTTCCTCCTGGGATTATTATTGCTTTCATTTTCGGCTTGTGGAGGCAAGAAGCCCGAGGCTGAAGCCGTTCATGAGGAACTGATGAACGAAGTGAAATTGACCCCCGAACAAATGGAGAATGCCGGAATTATTGTTGACAGCATCCGGCAAAGGGAATTACATCAGCAATTGAAAGTGAATGGCATGGTTGACGTGCCGCCTCAGAATATTGTTTCCGTAAGTTTTCCACTGGGTGGCTATTTGAAAACCACACACCTGTTGCCGGGTATGCATGTAAATCGTGGGGAAGTAATAGCCATGATGGAGGATCCTGCCCTGGTACAGTTGCAGCAGGACTACCTGATGGCGAAAGCCCGATTGGCCTACCTGGAGAAAGACCTGGAAAGGCAGCGCTTTCTGAACGAGAATGAAGTGAATGCGGATAAAGTGTTGCAACAGGCGCAGTCGGATTATAGCTCGCAGAAAATATTGCTGAAAGGATATGCGGAGAAACTGAAACTGATAGGGCTCAATCCAGAGAAGCTATCGGAAGAATCCATTTCGCGAAGCGTCCCCATCCGTTCGCCCATTAATGGCTTTGTGTCGAAGATTAATGTGAATATCGGAAAGTATGTGAATCCATCGGATGTATTGTTTGAACTGATCAATCCCGATGATATGCATGCCGCGCTCACGGTTTTTGAGAAGGACCTGGCGCTCGTGAAGCCCAAACAGAAAGTGTGGGTAACATTCGTGGATGAGCCGGAGCGGGAATATGAATGTGAAGTATTGCTGGTGTCGCGCAACGTGGATCAGGATCGGGGAGCGCTGGTGCATTGCCATTTTGAACAGCAACCCGATCGTTTGTTGCCAGGCATGTTTCTGAATGCAAGGATACTTATCAGTAGTTCGCAGCAATGGGCTGTACCCGCTGATGCACTCGTTCGTTTTGAGAACAAGGACTATTTGCTGGAAGCAAA
>JBIQMS010000035.1:0-53040 GCA_044463125.1 Terrimonas ferruginea | reverse complement strand
ACTGACTGTGGTGCTATTGACGACATGGTTACCTATCATAAGTTTTATGAGAATAAGACCGAAGCCGTAGCTGCTACGCTGAAAGCAGGTACCAGCCTCGATTGCTCGGGCGATTATCAACGTTATTTGAGTGAAGCCCTTAAAAAGGGATTGATAAATGAGGAAGATATCAACCGCGGACTCAGTTTGTTGCTGGCTACACAGTTCAGACTCGGATTTTATGATGCGCCGGGTTTGGTTCCCTTCAGTTCACTTGGCGCGAATGACGTGAATACGCCAGCGCATGTGGCGCTGGCCCGCAAAGCGGCTGTGCAAAGTATGGTATTGCTCAAGAATGAGAATCAATTACTGCCGCTGAATAAAAAGAATTATGTAAGCATCATGGTGCTGGGTCCTAATGCCGGCGCCATGGATCCCCTGGTGGCGAACTATCATGGTATGGCGGGCAATATGGTCAGTTTTGCAGAAGGCATCACCAAAGCGGCCGGGCCGGGTATTGCGGTGCAATACGACCAGGGCAGTGATTATAACGATAGCACGCGCTTTGGCGGAATTTGGGCGGCGGGCGAAAGTGATATCACCATCGCCGTCATTGGATTAACACCAGTTTACGAAGGGGAAGAAGGTGATGCCTTTCTGGCCGCGAATGGTGGCGACAAGCTGAGTCTTGATCTGCCGGCAGCGCATATTGCATTGCTGCGTGAATTGCGAAAGAAAAACAAACCGGTAATCGCAGTAGTAACAGCCGGCAGCAATGTCGACATTTCCGCGATAGAGCCTTTTGCGGATGCCATCATCCTGGCCTGGTATCCGGGTGAGCAGGGAGGGAATGCGCTGGCCGATATCATTTTTGGCCATGTATCGCCATCCGGCCGATTGCCCATTACTTTCTACCAAAACTTCAGCGACCTGCCCGATTATGCGGATTATTCCATGCAGGGACGCACGTATCGTTATTTCAAAGGAAAAGTGCAGTATCCCTTTGGCTTTGGCTTGAGTTATACAGATTTTCAATACATATGGAAACAGAAGCCGCAGGAAAATATAGGTAAGGCTGACCATATCGATTTCAGTGTTGTGGTAAAAAACACAGGCGAGTATACAGGCGATGAGGTGATACAGGCTTACGTGGAGTTTCCCGACGTGGAACGCATGCCGGTTCGTGAACTCAAGGCCTTCAAAAGGGTGAGCCTCCTGAAAGGAGCTGAAATGGAAGTTGCCTTGCGGATACCTGTGGCTGACTTACAGAAATGGGATATGAAAGAAAAAAGATGGAAGCTGTATGAAGGGGAATACCGGGTTGTGATCGGATCCCATTCGCAGGACAGGCGCCTGGAAGCTACCATGCGCTATAAGGCCTCTAAAAAGAAATAAGCAAATGACAGGTTTAGGAAAATTATTGCGATTGCCGGCGCTTGCCATCCTTTTGCTGGTAGGTTGCCGTCAACAGCAAGATTCGGTTGAAGACCTGGCCCGCTGGGTAGATCCCTTTATTGGAACAGGTTTTCATGGCCACGTTTTTCTCGGAGCCAATGTGCCTTTTGGAGCTGTGCAGTTGGGACCTGTGAACCGTTCCGAAGGTTGGGACTGGTGTTCGGGTTATCATTATTCCGATAGCACCATTATCGGATTCTCGCATACGCACCTGAGCGGTACGGGTATTGGCGACCTGGGTGATATTCTGCTGATGCCTTTTACGGGTGATGTACCGTTATGGAAAGGAGAACCAGGCGACTATTCCACGGGCTATCTTTCCAAATTCACACATGCGGAGGAAATCGCTGAGCCGGGTTATTATGCGGTGAATTTGGATCGGTATGACATACGTGCGGAACTTACCACAAGCGCCCGTGTGGGTTTTCATCAATACCAGTTTCCATTAGATGAACCAAAGCAACTGCTGATTGATCTGAAAGAAGGGATTGGCTGGGATCAGGTGACGGGTAGTTTTCTACGTGTTGTCGGCGACAGCAGCGTAGAAGGTTACCGCTATTCCACCGGTTGGGCCAAAGATCAAAAGATTTATTTCCGGGCTGATTTTTCCGAACCCATTCAGGGTATTGACATTTTTGAGGATAGCGCGAAGAAGGAAGGCAGGGAATGGGAAGGCAAAAATCTACGTGCCAAACTGCGCTTTGGCGGAAGCGGCCGTATGCTCCTGGTTAAACTGGGTATTTCACCGGTGAGTATGGCCAATGCTGCCGCCAATATACAGGAGGAAATTCCGTATTGGGATTTCCGGCAAACACGTTTGCAGGCTAGGGATGCCTGGAACAAGGAACTGAACCGCCTGAAAGCAGAAAGTACCGACAGCAGCCGGCTACGCAATTTTTACACAGCGCTTTATCATACCATGATTGCGCCATCGGTGTTTGGAGATGGGAATGGTGACTATCGAGGTGCGGATGCTGCCAACTACAACAGCGATCAGTTTACCAACCATACCATTTTCTCCCTTTGGGATACCTACCGGGCCGCCAATCCGCTATATACACTCGTTCAACCGCATCGGGTAAATGATTTTGTGAATTCCCTGCTCGCGATCTATCAGCAGCAGGGCCGCTTACCGGTATGGCACCTGGTGGGCAATGAAACCAATACCATGCCCGGCAATAGCAGCATCCAGGTAATTGCGGATGCCTACCTGAAGGGCTTTCGCGGATATGATACCAACCTTGCCTGGGAGGCCGTAAAGCAAACCGCTATGCAGGATGCGCGTGGCCTGAAATGGGTAAAGGAACAGGGTTTTATTCCGGCCGACAGCATGATCGAGTCCACCGCGATGGCGCTGGAATATGCAATTGCCGACGCGGCCATCGCGAAGATGGCCTGGCAAATGGGTAAGAAAGAAGACCATCAGTACTTCAGCGAAAGGGCGCAACATTATCATTGGTATTTCGACCGGCAAAGCCTGTTCATGCGGGGGCGGGTATCGAAAAAAACATGGCGAACACCTTTCAGTCCATTTGAGGCCCGCCATATGAGCGATGATTTCTGCGAAGGCAATGCCTGGCAATATACCTGGCTGGTGCCGCAGCATGTGGAGGGGCTCATCAACCTGCTGGGTGGTGACGAAAAATTTATAGCGAAACTGGACTCCCTGTTTACCGTGGAAGGAGATATCGGCCATGATGCTTCGGCCGATATTACGGGCCTTATTGGTCAGTACGCACATGGCAATGAGCCCAGCCACCATATCGCCTACCTTTATAACTATGCGGGCGCGCCCTGGAAAACCGCCGAAAAGGTTCGGTACATTGTGGATAGTATGTATAAGGATACTCCTGATGGACTATGTGGCAATGAAGACGCGGGGCAAATGTCGGCCTGGTATATACTTTCTGCCATGGGGCTCTACCAGGTGGATCCGGCCGGCGGAATTTTTGTGATCGGAAGTCCGGTGTTGGAGAAAACAACAGTTTCGCTTCCCGCCGGAAAGCAATTTGTGCTGCGAACGGTGAACAATAGCGCGAAAAATATCTATGTGCAGAAAGCGGAGCTGAATGGGAAGCCCTACGGCAAATCCTATATCCATTTTAGCGATATCATGCAGGGCGGGGAACTGGTGCTTTACATGGGTGCCACTCCTTCCACGGAATGGGGCATAGAACATGGTCATCGGCCCTATTCATCCCTTTATGTGCAACCACCATTCATTGATTAATGACTGAATACCATTTGATATGACTACCCGAAAAGATTTCTTACGTACAGGCGGTCTTATTTCCGCTGCTGTTTTACTGGGTGCGGGAAAAATCAGCGCACAGCGTTTTTGGTCGCTTGAAACAAAGCGGCCTCCACTGGCCGATCGAAAGTTCAGAAGTGATGCGATTGAGAAAGTGATTGCGCAGGTGAAGAAAGGTATTGGCAACGAGGAAATGGGTTGGCTGTTTGAAAACTGTTTCCCCAATACGCTCGATACTACGGTTGACTATTCAGAAAAGAATGGACGTCCGGATACTTATGTCATCACCGGCGATATCGACGCGATGTGGCTGCGCGACAGCACGGCACAGGTATGGCCCTATCTGCCTTTGATGAAGGAGGACCCCGCCCTGCTTAAGCTGGTAGCAGGCCTCATTAACCGGCAAACCCAATGCATTCTGCTGGATCCCTATGCCAATTCATTCTACAAAGATGGTAGCCGCGTAAGCGAATGGAAGGAAACGGACTATACCGAAATGCGACCCGGTGTGCATGAGCGTAAGTGGGAGATCGATTCGCTTTGCTATCCCATACGTCTTGCTTACGGATACTGGACAACCACCGGTGATGCCAGGCCTTTCAGCAAAGAATGGAAAGAAGGTATCCGGCTAACGCTACAAACATTTCGGGAGCAACAGCGCAAAGAAGATAAAGGACCCTATAAGTTTCAGCGAAAAACACATTGGGCTACGGATGGTGTGCCCATTGAGGGCTATGGTTATCCTGTGAAGCCGAATGGTCTTATCTGCTCCATCTTCCGCCCCAGTGATGATGCTACCATCTATCCTTACCTGATTCCTTCCAATTTTTTTGCGGTTGTCGCGCTGAACCAGGCAGCGATAATCCTGCGTGATGTTGTAAAGGATAATCAATTGACCAGTGAATGTGATTCCCTTTCCGCAGAAGTGAAGCAGGCGCTTGCCGCCAATGCCACGGTAATGGATCCCCGCTATGGGGAAGTATATGCCTACGAAGTAAATGGCTTTGGGAGTTTCAATCTGATGGATGATGCCAATGTGCCATCCCTGCTATCATTACCTTACCTGGGCGCAATAGATAGCCAGGATAAGGTATATCAAAACACCCGAAGAATGTTGTTGTCATCGCACAACCCTTTCTATTTCGCGGGCAAAGCCGCTCAGGGAATTGGAAGCCCCCACACGGGTATCGATCTGATATGGCCCATGTCGATTACCATGCGGGCGCTTACCAGCCAGTCCGACGATGAAATCAGGGAATGTCTGCAACTATTGCGGTCAACACACGGCGGCACGGGCTTCATGCATGAATCTTTTCACAAGGATGATCCCACGAAGTTCACCCGCAAATGGTTTGCATGGGCCAATACCCTTTTTGGAGAACTGGTTTGGAAAACCTATCAACAAAAACCCCATTTGCTAACCTGATATTTATGTTCAAGCACCCTACTTATTCAATGCGTCGTTCTATCAGCAGCTTATTCTTATTCGTTGTGTTTCTCTCCTGCAATACGGCTGATAAAAAAGAATCAGGCATGACAATAAGGGTGGAGTTTATTTATGATACGGCTTCCTTTGCCAGTTGCCATGCTTCAACAATTGCGGAAACGCCAGCCGGACTGGTAGCGGCCTGGTTTGGAGGCACCGAGGAAAAACATCCGGATGTGGAGATCTGGTTAAGCCGCCAACAGGAGGGTGCATGGTCGGCCCCCGTAAGTGTGGCCAATGGTATACAAAATGATACGCTTCGCTATCCTTGCTGGAACCCGGTGCTGTTTCAATACCCGGGCGGGCCATTAATGCTTTTTTATAAGGTAGGTCCGGATCCCGTAAGCTGGTGGGGTGAGTATATTGTTTCAAACGACAATGGCCTGAACTGGTCGGCACCCGTACGATTGCCTGAGGGCATACTGGGGCCTATCAAGAATAAGCCGGTACTGCTGGCGGATGGCCGCCTTATTTCACCCGCCAGCACCGAGCATCCAACAGACGGGCGCTGGCAGGTGCATCTTGAAATTAGCGCCGATACCGGCCGCACCTGGATGAAAACGGAGCCACTCAACGATGGCTTACAGTTTCATATCATCCAACCCAGCCTGTTGACTTATGGAAAGGATTCGCTGCAATTGGTTTGCCGCAGTATGGAAAACAGGCTGGTGAGTCTGTGGTCATACGACAATGCGCGGACCTGGTCGTCTGCTGATACCATTTCAGTGCCCAATCCCAATTCAGGTACCGATGCGGTAACGCTGCAGGATGGCCGACAGTTATTGGTTTATAACCCAACAGAGCGCTACGAAGGAAAATGGGGTGGGCCCCGCAGTCCTTTGAGCGTGGCCATTTCAACGGATGGAAAGAAATGGGAAGAAATTCTTCAACTGGAAACCGAAGCCGGCGAGTTTTCCTATCCCGCTGTTGTTCAGTCGGCCGATGGTAAAGTACATATCACCTATACCTGGAAACGGGAGAAAATCAGGCATGTGGAACTGAGCCTTTAGCAAGAAACGGGTTGACACAGCGGAGCTGATAAGATAGCTTTGTATAAAAAGGGAGCTATGTCTGCGCAGGAAATAACCAACTATGAGCGTATTGCCGAGGCGATTGACTATTTGCGTACGCATTTTCGGGAGCAGCCCGACCTGGAGGAAGTAGCCCGGCAGGTGCATGTAAGCCCCTTTCATTTTCAGCGCATATTCACCGAATGGGCAGGTGTGAGTCCCAAAAAATTTCTGCAGTTCCTGACCGTGGATTATGCCAAGGGCTTGTTGAAGGAGCCTGGTCGAAACCTGTTGGATACGGCTTTTGAAACCGGCCTATCCGGTACGGGCCGGCTACATGATCTTTTCATCCGCATTGAGGGTATGACCCCGGGAGAATATAAACAGGGCGGCGCTGCGCTTTCCATCCGGTACAGTTTCAATCCCACGACATTTGGCAAAATACTGGTGGCTTCCACCGCAAAAGGCATTTGCCATATGGCATTTGTGGAATCGGAACAGGAGGCTTTGGAAAACCTGCGTGCCGAATTTCCCCAGGCAACCCTGCAGTTGGGCATGGATTCGATGCAGGAAAAAGCCCTATCCATTTTCCGCCACAACTGGCAGCAGCCGGAGGAGGTAAAACTGCACCTGCGCGGCACCGAGTTTCAATTGAAAGTATGGGAAACTTTGTTGAAAATACCGGCGGGTAGTCTGGCCTGCTATGCCGATGTCGCCAAAGCCATCGACCGACCCGGCGCTGCCCGTGCGGTGGGTACGGCTATAGGCCAAAACCCCGTTGCCTTCCTGATCCCCTGCCACCGGGTAATTCAAAACAGTGGCGTTTTTGGACAATACCATTGGGGTGCTACCCGCAAAACCGCCATCATTGGCTGGGAAGCCGCGCATTTCGGGCAAACAGGCTAATGAAGTGGCATTGTCTTCTACGGCAACAATAATCAGGGTTAAACTCCGCAAGAATCGGGTTGATACAGCTCTTCAGAATGGACAATTTTGGAGAAAAAAAAGATGAAGACATTTATCCTGGTTCATGGTTCCTGGCACAGTGCCTGGAACTGGCACAAAGTGGTGCCACTGTTGGAAAAAGCAGGGCATAAAGCTATCGCGGTGGATTTGCCCGGTATGGGTCGCGACAAAACGCCGATTGCGCAGGTTCGTATGCAGGACACAGTCGCCTTTCTTTGCAACCTGATTGATCAGCAGGAAGGCAAAGTGGTGTTGGTAGGGCATAGCAAGAATGGTATTATGATTTCGCAGGCAGCGGAGTACAGGGCCACAAAAATTGAGAAGCTGATATACCTGGCTGCTTACCTCATTCCCAATGGCAAAACCCAGAGGGAGTATTCCCTGCTCGATACCGAGGGCTGGCTGAAGCCGTATGTAACGCAGCATCCGGAAACCGGCTCCCATACATTGCAGGCGGCGATTTATGAGCAAGGATTATATCACGATTGCGAACCGTATATCACCGAACTCGCCAAACTCTTGTTGAGCCATGAGCCTGTTGAGTCGGGGATTGCAGCAATGCAACTCAGTGAAGAAAATTTCGGCTCTGTTCCGCGCGTATATATTGAATGTACCGAAGACCGGGCAGTAACGCCTTTCATTCAGCAAAAAATGTATACTGAAACGCCCTGCGAGAAAGTATATCAAATGAATACCAGCCACTCGCCATTCTTCAGCCAACCGGAAAAGCTGGTGGAGATTTTGTTGGACAGCGTGGCGGTTGGGAGTTTAAAGTTTAGGGTTTAAAGTTTAAGGGTTGTGGAAGATTTTTTTAGAGTGCTGAAGAGTTTACCACAAAGGACGCTACGAATTCGCAAAGAACGCGACGAGAGTATTATAGAACTAAAAAGTTTCTGATAAAGTAAAAGGGACTTGCTTGCAATTATAGCAAGGTAAATATTGTGAGTTAACCTCCCGAAGGGAGGTCGTGTGGGTAGCAAGGTAAATAGTATAAGTTAACCTCCCGAAGGGAGGTTGTGTGGATGTTGGCACTAACATACTATGAGTAGCAAGGTCGAAATCAAGAGTAACCTCCCGAAGGGAGGTTGTGTAGGTAGCAAGGGGATTATAATAAGAAAACCTCCCGAAGGGAGGTCGTGTAAATGTTGGCACAAACATCCAATAAGTATCCTTTAATACCAATAAGACTCATGCAAGAAAAAATCTGCGCCAATCTGCGCACTAACTCTGCGAAAATCTGCGGGAAATAATTCAGCACTTTAAACAGCCTTAGAGTTCAGGAGAGTTTCCCGCAGATTTGCGCAGATTTCTCCGCAGATTTCCGCAGATAGAAAACTCGATGAATATTGGTTTATACAATTATTAGTGACCATGAAACCCTTTAAACCTTAAACATTAAACCCTCAACCCTAAACTCCCAAAAAAACGTACTACGTAACAACCACTCTCACTCCCGCCTTTTCAATCTTAGCCACTGTATCCCTACTCACTTCATTATCGGTGATGATATAATCCACCTGGTCCAGGTTGCAAATCTTACCCAGTCCTCGTCGGTCGAACTTGGAGCTGTCGGCCAGCACCACTACGGTTTGCGCCAGGCTGATCATTTTCTGGTTGAGGCTCGATTCCTGGATATTGGTGATACTGAGTCCGTGTTCCAGGTCGATGCCGTCCACGCCAAGAAATAATACACCACAGGAAAGTTCATCGAGGGTTTTTTCCGCAAAGGATCCGGCGGCAGAGGAGGAACTTTGGTGTACCAGTCCGCCCAGTTGCAGCACTTCCACATTGGGACGGTTGCAGAGTTCCAGCGAAACCTTCAGGGCGGGCGTTATAACCACGATTCTTTTTTCGGGATGCAGTTGCCGGGCCAGTTCAAATACAGTGGTGCCGGAGCCGATGATGATGGAATCGTTTTGGCCGATCAGGGCCAGGGCCGCTTTGGCAATTTTTTTCTTTTCATCTGCTTTGATGAATTCCTTCTCATTAATAGGCCTTTCAATGGCGTAGGGATTATTAATAGATCCGCCCCCTCGCGTGCGATAGAGCAATTTCTTCTCTTCCAGCAGTTTAAGGTCTTTGCGGATGGTTACGCCGCTTACCTTCATTTCGTCGATCAGTTGGGGGATGCTTACCTTCCCTTTCTCGCGCAACTTCTTCAAAATGAATTGATGCCGTTCAGTGATGGTTTTCATGCCGATTCTATTCTGTATCAAAATTGAAACTATTTATTAATATTTAAAATCCCTTGCGAAATCTTCACTTTTTGGTAAAGTTGGCCGAACTTGACCGGGTCTGAAAAACTTACAAAAACTTTCTTTTAGTTTAATTTTGTTTATTTATTTTAAATTTACTTACATTTGGTTTCATAACACCGGCCGATCTTCGCACAAGATCGTTAAAAAAATACAGAATCCGGTGACGATTGCTCTTTTCTTCCGGCCATTTTCCTAATGATTTGTTCACTGACGGGTAATAATTTGTTTAAATACGGATCATTTCTTTGCATTCGGCAGTATTGAATTAATCATTTTGAAAGAAAATTTAACCAACTGATGCCGGTTGAAAATTAGTACGCATTAAAAAACTAAGCTGTTATGGAAAAAACACTGCGCTTTGCCAAAGAAAGAGAATCCATGCGGCCGGTCTATGCCAGGCTTTTTTGCCTGCTCGCCCTCTTGATCGGCCTGGGAGCTGCGCCCCTTCTCGCGCAAAATGGCTCCTCCAACATCACCATCCGGGGTACCGTTACCGGCGACGATGACCAACCGCTCGCCGGCGTAAACGTACGCCATAAGGAAGGTGCCGCCAGTACCCAAACCGATGAAAAAGGCACTTATGCCCTGAACCTTCCCGGTCCCGGTACACTGGTCTTCACCTTCGTAGGTCGCAAAACAGAAGAACGCTACGTGGAAAGCGATGGCCGTGTGGACCTGCGCCTCGATGGTGAAATCCGTAGCCTGGAGGAAGTAGTCGCTATTGGTTATGGCGTGGCCAAGAAAAAAGACCTCACCGGTTCTATTTCCACCGTTAGCGGCGAAGAAGTGGCCGACCGTAATATGACCCAGGTATCGCAGGCCCTACAGGGTTCCATGCCCGGCCTCATCGTTACCCGCTCCAGTACCGCTCCCGGAGCCAGTGCATCAATTCTCATCCGCGGCGTTACCACCATTGGCAACAGCACTCCTTTATATATAGTAGATGGAGTACCCGTTGGTAATATCGACGATATTAATGCCGACGACATTGCCGACATATCCGTATTGAAAGATGCGGCATCGGCTTCCATCTATGGGGCACGCGCCGCGGCAGGCGTTATCCTTATTACCACCAAACGCCCCCGCCAGGGTCAGCAAAGCTTCCAGTACACAGGCACCTACGGTTTTGAAAAACCCACCGCCTTCCCTGATATGGTAGGCACCCAACGCTACCTTGAAATGATGAATGAATGGACCTGGAATGATGCCGGTAACAACCCTGGTGGAGAGTACGCTCTGTTTACACAGGATGATGTGGAGAATTGGATCGAAAGAAGCAGGACCAATCCCAACCAGTATCCCAATACCGATTGGATGGGGCTGCTGCTCAACAATACCGCGCCCCGCCACAGCCATTATATCAGTTTCTCTTCCGGCTCTGATAAAATGCGTACCATGGCATCGCTCAATTACGAAAAAATCGATGCCCTTTACGATCGTCGCAGTTATGAGCGAGTGATTGCGCGGATGAATAACAGCTTCACCATTAATAAGCATCTCTCCGCGCACGTGGATATGGCATATAATTATTCCCTGTCGGAGGCGCCCACGCTTAATCCTATCTGGGATGCACAGCGCTTTGCGCCCATCTATGCCGCTACCTGGGCCGATGGCCGCATCGCCGATGGCAAGAATGGTTCCAATGCCTATGCGGAAATGAAGTATGGCGGATTCAACAACGACTGGCGCAATAAATTCTATGGTCGCGTGGCGCTTGAGTTCAAACCTGTGGACGGCCTCACCATTACTGGTGTGTTCTCACCCCAGTTTTCCATGAGCAAATCCAAAGCATTTACCAAGCAGATCCGCATCTATTCGGCGGATGACCCCACCGTATTTTCCACTTTTGTGGCCGGGCACCAGGCTACCAACCTGAGTGAAGGTCGAAATGATTCCAAAAATTTCACCAAGCAGTTGCTGGCCAACTATACTAAAAAATGGAATAAGCATCGCTTCAATGCTCTCGCCGGTTATGAAGATTATTATTCCTTCAGCGAAGGCCTTGGCGCCAGGGCCAATAATTATACCCTGTCGAATTTCCCATACCTCGACCTGGGTCCGCTCGACTTCATGCTCAACTCAGGCTCGGCCAGCGAAACGGCTTACCGATCCTATTTTGGTCGCCTGATGTATGATTTTGATAATCGATATTTTATTCAGGCCAATATTCGCCACGATGGTTCCTCACGTTTTCATCCCGATTATCGCTGGGGTAGCTTCCCCTCCATTTCGGCAGGCTGGGTGATTTCGGAAGAAAACTTCATGCAGAATAATCGCATTTTCTCGCACCTGAAGTTGCGCGGATCATGGGGTCAACTGGGTAATGAGCGTATTGGTAACTATCCTTACCAGTCTTCAATCGGTTATTCCAATACCCTGTTTTACCAGGGTGGTAATGCCGTATCGGCCATTACCGCCGCACAGTTTTATTATGCTATCCGCGACATCACCTGGGAAATCACCGAAACCAGCAATATTGGCGTGGATATGAATTTCCTCAACAATCGCCTTACCGTGTCGGCCGATGTATATCGGAAGAAAACGCGCGATATGCTGTTGGAACTGGAGATTCCTGACTATATGGGTTTTGAAAACCCTGATCAGAATACCGGTAATATGTACACCAATGGTTGGGACCTGCAACTCGGATGGCGCGATCGCTCACGCGATTTCAAATATTCCGTGCTGGTGAATCTTTCGGATTCGCGTACGCGCATGGGTAACCTCGGCGGTATCGTTCTCGATGGCGCCACCATTATCCGCCAGGGTAGCGAGTTCAACGAGTGGTATGGCTATGTTTCCGACGGCATCTATCAAACCCAGGACGAAGTAAACAACTCCCCCAAGCTCTACAATGGCGTGAAGCCCGGTGATATACGCTACCGCGATATCAGCGGACCCGATGGTGTGCCCGATGGAAAAATTACACCCGACTATGATCGCGTGCAACTGGGCGGTTCACTGCCCCGCATGTTGTTTAGCGGCCAGGTGAATATGGAGTACAAAGGATTTGATTTCTCCCTGGTATTCCAGGGTGTGGGCCGCCAGAAGTCGCGCCTCACTTCGCAAATGGTAATGCCCTTCCATAGTGGTTGGACCAATGCGCCCGCTATTATCGATGGCAAGTACTGGAGCGTATATAATGATGAGAAGCAGAATCAGGATGCCAAGTATCCCCGTCTATCTTATACAGCCCAGGAAAACAACAACTATGTGAACTCCGATTTCTGGTTGATTGACGGTTCTTATTTCCGCTTAAAAAATCTGATGATCGGATACACCCTGCCACAGAAATGGGTGCGCCGGGCCAGGCTGCAGCAGGTACGCCTGTTTGCTTCGGGCTCCGACCTGTTTTCGATCGACAAGCTGCCCAAAGGATGGGATCCTGAAGCCAGCTACAGCACTTATATCACCAGCGCTTACAATTTTGGCGTATCCATCAAATTCTAATCTACGATTATGAAAAAGATATTCTATTTTCTGGCAGCCGGGATCCTGTTAGGCTCCTGCACCAAATTAGATCTGAATCCACTTTCGGAAGGATCCAGCGAAAACTGGTATTCCGACGAAACCGAGCTTTCACTTTCACTCAATGATCTTTACCGAACTTATCTCTGGAGCCTGGAGTTGAACCTGGAAACAGAGCGTATGACCGACAACTGGACGCAGCGCCAGGCGGTGCACGCATATTCTGCGGGTTCCATTACCAGTGAGTGGAATATGGCCGAAGATGTGTGGTTGAGCACTTATAAAGGGATCACCCGCGCCAATACCATTCTTACCAGTTTGGACAATGCTGTTGGCAACATCTCTGAACCCAAGCTCAAGCAGTTTGAAGGCGAAGCCCGTTTTATGCGCGCTGCCTTATATGGCCGCCTGATCTTCCTGTATGGTGATGTGCCCTTCTATACTGATTATATTAGCATCGACGATGCTTTTGAGCTGGGGCGTACCGATAAGAATGTGATCAAGCAACAGGTATATGAAGATTTTGATATAGCCATCGCCAACCTGCCCGTAAGTTATGGCGGTAGCGATCTGCAACGCGTAACCAAGGGCGCCGCTTATGCCTTCAAAGCACGTACGGCCCTGTATATGGGTGATTGGGCCATCGCCCGCGACGCGGCCAAGGGTTGTATTGACCTGGGTGTGTATTCGCTGCATCCAGATTTTGGTGATTATTTTCTTTCCAAAACCCGCAATTCAGCTGAAACCATTTTCGCACTGCCCCAGTCTCTGGCCTTGAACCAGTTTTGGGCTACTACCAATTTCTATCCCCGCACACATGGAGGCAATGCCGTGGCCGTTCCTTCCTGGGAATTGTTCGCAGCATTTCCCTGTACCGATGGTTTGCCCATTGATGAGTCGCCCCTCTATGATCCGCGCAATCCTTTTGATAACCGCGATCCACGGTGCGCAGAAACCTTTGTCGCCTTCAATTCCGTTTTCATCGGTATCGAGTACGACCCCAATCCCTATACTACCAAAGTGATGAACTACAATACCGGTCAGCTCATCAATAACCGCGCCGCCCGTACGGTGGATCAATTCGCTTCCTACAATGGTATGGCGCTGAAGAAGGGTGTGGATGAAGAATGGGTAGATGACAAGCGTTCTGATTTTGACATCAAGATCATGCGCTATGCTGATGTATTGTTGATGTACGCGGAGGCAAAAATTGAATTGAACGATATTGATCAGTCGGTTCTTGATGCCATCAACCGGGTGCGGGCAAGGGCCTATAAGGTGGATTATACCAATACGGCGGCATACCCGGCTGTAACGGTTACTGACCAGGCTGAGCTGCGTACCATTGTTCGCAACGAGCGTCGCATTGAGCTGGCCTGGGAGAACCGCCGCTTCGATGATATCGTTCGCTGGCGCATAGCCGAAAAGGTATTGACCAAGCCCATCTATGGAATGCTTGATCCCAACGACCTGAAAGCACAGGTAGTGGATCAGGGTCTGTGGTTCTTCCCCAGTGTAACGGAGATTGATGAGGACGGACTGCCTGATTTCGGACCCATGCATGCAACAGGTTTGATCAAAATACTGGTGGCAAGGAACTTTGACGCCACACGTCAGTACCTTTGGCCCATTCCTTCAAAAGAAATTATTATCAACGACAACCTGGTACAAAACCCCGGCTATTAATGCCCTTTAAACCGGCAGCGGTTTTACCTCTGCTGGTTTATCTTTTTGTTGAATGATTGCGACCCAACCCATAAAACCCAAATGGCTTACCGCGGAAAAAAGACGATGGTTCATTATCGCCGTTATCTTTCTCGCCATTGTTTTCAATTATGTGGACCGGCAGATAGTGTCGGTACTGAAACCCACGCTGAAAGCGGAGTTTGAGTTGAATGATGAAGGCTATGCTTTTATCGTAAACCTCTTCACCATTTGCTATGCGGTGATGTATCCGGTTACAGGTTGGATGGTGGATAAATGGGGCGCGAAGCTGGTGATGTTCTGGGGAATTATTACCTGGTCTATCGCCTGCATCGGTGGAGGGCTCGCGCGCACATTTGGCCAGTTTGGATTTTTCCGCGGCCTGCTTGGTGCGGCCGAGCCTACTAATTTCCCGGCACAGCTTAAAGTAATTACGGTTTGGTTTCCGGGGAAGTTGCGGGCTACGGCCAACAGCCTTTGCGTGGCGGGAAGTTCCATCGGCGCCATACTCGCGCCACCTGTTATTGCCTGGCTGGCACTTACCTATAGCTGGCAAACTGCATTCATAGTGATGGGCGCCATCGGTTTGGTAATCGCGGTGCTTTGGCGATTGATCTATCGCGATCCTCCCCCACATATTCTGAAAGAAGCAACGGAAACCGCGGTAGTAAAAGATACGGAGTACTTTAGCTGGTCGCAACTTTGGCGCACGCGCAGTTTATGGGGTGTGCTGCTGATTCGTTTTGTGAGCGATCCGGTCTGGTATTTCTGTTTGTTTTGGTTGCCGGGTTATTTGCAGGAAGAATCCGGACTTAGCCTCGCGCAGGTGGGCATGTTTGGATGGATACCCTTTTTGTTTGCCGACCTGGGTGCCATCGGCACTTCGGCCTGGTCCGACAAACTGGTACGCAAAGGATATACACCTCTGCGGGCACGAAAAGTGATGCTGACTTCCGTGGCTTTCCTCGCTCCACTTTGCGTGCTCACGCCTTATCTCAACTCGGCCTGGCTCACCCTGCTGGTATTTAGCGTGGTGGCCATTGCCTGCCTGAGCTGGTTGTTCACCATCAGTGTGGTAGTTGCCGAAGCATTTCCGGTGAAGAATGTAGCCAGTGTGCTGGGCATTGCCGGAGGATTTGGCGCCCTGGGAGCGGTGTTGTTTAATTATTTCGTAGGACAATTCATAGGTACACTTGGCGCGGAGAAGATCTTTATCGCCATGGCTTTCCTGCATCCCATAGCGGTCATGATCCTGTGGACCATGATCCGGCCGGAACGTCCGCCTGCAAAGAATAAAATTTTAGAAAATTAATCTATAGTAAGATGAGCAATCAATTGAAGAGAATGATTCAAGAGCCCGCCCGTGAAATACCCGTACGTCGCGAAGTGGATGTATTGGTGGTAGGTGGTGGCCCCTCGGGCATTATGGCGGCACTTGCTGCGGTAGAAGATGGTTTGAATGTAATGCTGATTGAAAGCAGGAGCTTTGTCGGAGGCAACATGACCATTGGCCTGCCCATCCTCGGATTTCTGGGGCAGAAAGGAAACCAGATCATTAAAGGCCTCCCACAGAAATTTATCGATCGCCTGAAAGCCGTGGAAGCTTCCAGTGAGCACCGGCCCTGCCCCCTGCACATGAGCCTCACCCTGGTGGAGCCAGAAGCCGTAAAGACCGTGGGTCTGCAAATGCTGGTGGAAGCCGGAGTGGAAGTACTGTTCTATGTTTTCTGCGCGGGTGTAGTGAAGGAGAACGATGAACTGAAAGGCGTGATCATTGAAAGCAAGGCGGGACGTGAAGTGTTGCTGGCTAAAACAATCATCGATTGTAGTGGCGATGCCGATGTGGCTTTCCGTGCGGGAGTGCCCTGTGAATTTGGCAATGATGAAGGCGGCGTGCAACCACCTACCCTGATGTTTTGCCTCGGTGGCGTGGATACCGAAAAGTTGCGACTCAGCATCGCGGAAGAACCCCGCACTTATCTTACGGATTTTATTCCTTCGGAATATTTTGGGCAGAACAACCAGTTTGTGCTGGTAGGTATGCGCAACCTGATCAAGAAGGCGCAGGATGCGGGTCTTCGCCTCGCCACGGAGCGCACTATCCTCATCACCGGTTTGCGTAAGGGAGAAGTATGGGTGAATATGACCCGTATCAATGGTGTAAACGGTACCGACCCGGCCAGTCTCAGTTTTGGAGAAATTGATGGCCGTGACCAGATCCGCGATATTCAACGTTACCTTATTGAATATGTACCCGGATTTGAGAATGCCTATTTCCTTCGTACCGCTCCCTTCCTGGGCATTCGCGAAACACGCCGTATTGTCGGCCACTACACCATGACGAAGGAGGACATTATGGCCTGCCAGCATTTCGACGATGCCATTGCCGTAGCCAGTTATCCACTCGATATCCATCACCCGCAGGGTGGGGGTTGCACCCTGGAATGGTGTGGCGATTGCTATGATATTCCTTACCGCTCGCTGGTGCCCCAAAAAATCAAAAACCTGCTGGTGGCCGGGCGCAGCATATCCACCACGCACGAAGCCATGTCGGCCATCCGCGTGATGGCGCCCTGTATGGCGATGGGTGAAGCGGCCGGTCGCGCTGCACGTATTGCCCTTCGCGATGGCGTGCAACCCGCCGATGTGGATGTGAAAAAAGTGCAGCGGGAATTGCTGGAGAAAGGCGCTTACCTCCGTAAGTCTGTTGAAGAAAAAGTGTATTGATTATATAGATGCAAATAAAGAATCTGTCATGAGAAAAATAGTCCTCTTATTCATTCTTGCTTGTTTGCTCAACGGAAATTCCGCGGAGGCGCAGGAAAAATATGAGAAGCCCCAACTCGATCAGAAAGGTTCCTGGACCCTGATCATGCTACCCGACCTGCAGAACTATGCCAAATGGGGAAGAAACCAACCGATCGTGGAACTGATGACCGCCTGGATCGAGGAAAATATCGATAGCCTTAATATAAAGATGGTGGTGGTAGTTGGCGACCTGGTGCAAAACAATGAGAAGATCACCAATGATTACGATGGCAACCAAACCACGCAAAAGCAATGGGAGACCATCTCCAATGCGTTTAAGCGGCTCGATAATAAAGTGGCTTATATAGCAGCTACAGGCAATCACGATTACAGTATCGATCGGGAGGGTCATCGCAAATCGCGTTACAGCGAGTTCTTCACGGTTGACCGCAATTACCTGAATCAGAAATACCTGGTGCAGAATACCCGCAACGAAGAAGGGGATCCCAGCCTGGAGAATGCGGCTTATGAAATGAAAGGGCTGAATGGCAAAGATTATCTTTTCGTGACGGCCGAATATGGTCCGCGCGATACTGTACTCACCTGGGCGAAAAAAGTAGCGGCCCTGGAGCAGTACAAAAACCACCGGCTGGTATTCATTACGCATAATTATCTCAGTAATAAAGACAAGCATACTACCAAGGAAGTGGACTGGCTGTTTTGGGAACCTTATAATATCAATAACCAGATTCAGAAATCGCCGCATATCAAATTGCCCAATGCCAATAATGGCAAGCAAATTTTTGAAAAGCTGATACAGCCCTCGAGTAATTATGAACTGGTGCTCAGTGGTCATATATCAGGCGAAGGCTATCGGATGGATAAAAACAAAGCTGGTAAATCGGTGCACCAGATCCTCTTCGACGCGCAATCGATGGGCGGTGGCCACCGCGATGGCAATGGTGGCGATGGCTGGCTGCGTATCCTGGAGTTTTTCCCTGATGGGAAAACGATGAAGGTGAAAACCTACTCGGTGTTGTTTGGAGCATCACCAACCACGCAGCAATTCGCCTGGAAAAAGGACGAACGAAACGAATACACAATCAAATTCGACCAGTAGTTTTTTGATGGCTTGGCAAAGCTAAGCCATCAAAAAACCTTTTTGTATGAGAACAAATGGCACAATAGCAAGCCGGTTAGGAATACCTTCCTCCTTATTATCAGGCTACCTGGGTATCCTGCTCTTTATGATGGGTGATGGTATGGAGCAGGGCTGGTTGAGTCCTTACCTGATGGAGCGGGGTATGACGGTGCAGCAAACGGCCAGCCTGTTTACCGCTTACGGGGTCACTATTGCGGTAGCTTCCTGGTTTTCGGGTGTGATGGCGGAATCGTTTACGCCCCGAAAAACCATGCTCATTGGCTTATTGATTTACCTGGCAGGTACGGCCGGCTTTATTGGCATTGGGCTCGACACCCTTGATCAAACCACTTTGCTCATAACCTATGCCCTTCGTGGTTTTGGTTATCCTTTGTTCGCCTATTCATTCCTGGTATGGGTGTCGTATGCAACACCGCCATCCATGTTGGGGCGTGCAGTCGGATGGTTCTGGTTTGTTTTTACCGGAGGCCTCAATGTGTTGGGCGCTTTCTATTCAAGCTGGGCAATCCGCGAGCTGGGACATATTCCTGCGCTTTGGAGTGCGGTGTTCTGGGTATTGCTGGGAGCATTGTTCGCGCTTGTACTCAATAAGGCGAAGTTTACCATTAACGTGGAGGCGCAGCAAAATAAGTGGAAGGAACTGGTGAAGGGCTTGAGTATTGTTCGCGAACATCCGCAGGTGGGGCTCGGAGGTATCGTACGCGTTATCAACACCACGGCGCAGTTCGCATTTCCGGTATTTCTGCCCACCTATATGGCCGCGCATGGCTATAACACCACGGAGTGGCTTTATATCTGGGGCACCATCTTTACCAGTAATATCGCCTTCAACCTGATTTTTGGTTTTGTGGGTGATCGCTTTGGCTGGCGAAAAACAATTATCTGGTTTGGCGGCGTGGGTTGCGGCCTTACCACCTTATTGCTGTTTTATGTGCCACAATATGCTGCAGGCAGCAACACGCTGGTAATGCTGGCCGGAATTGCCTGGGGTGCCTGCCTTGCCGGATATGTGCCCCTTTCGGCACTGGTGCCCTCGCTGGTACAAAAAGACAAGGGAGCGGCCATGGCCATCCTGAATCTGGGGGCTGGCCTGGCGGTATTCGCAGGTCCTGCCATTGTGGGATTGTTTATCGGCCTCATGGGCGCAGAAGGCGTGGTGTGGATACTGGCAGGATTGTATTTCCTCAGCGCCCTACTCACCAGCCTGATCCGTATGCCCTTCATTCAAAAGAACGACGACACAAAAATAGCTGCGCCCGCCGCGCAGCCCCTCGCAACCTGAGTGGTTGTGGATTTTTTAACTATTAATGAGAACTATGCGCGTTTTAGTAACTGCCCCATACAACGATAAAGGCCTGCTTGATTTACAGCAGGTGTTAGGCGAAGTAGTCTATCGCCCCTGGAAAGACAATGGCCGCGCTTTCAATGAAGAGGAGCTTCTGGCTTTGTTGTACGATACGGAAGCGGAAGCCCTTATTACAGAACACGACCATGTAACGGAAAAAGTGATCAATGCCAATGCGCACCTGCAATTCATCGGGGTATGCCGGGGTACACCTTCCAACGTATCAGTCGCCACGGCCACACGGCTGGGTATCCCGGTGTTTTTCACACCTGCACGCAACGCACAGGCAGTTGCGGAAATCTTTATCGCCAATGTCATTACCTTTTACCGCCATACCATCGCCAGCATCAACTGGCTGCGGGAAAGAAAATGGGATGATGGCGCGCATACTTCCTATCTGCAGTTTAAGGGCAGTGAACTTGCCGGTAAAAAAATTGGTATGGTAGGTTTTGGTGCCATCGGTCAATTGATCGCGCGGATGGTGGAGAACTATCCCTGCGAGATCAGCTATTATGATCCTTACGTGAATGCGGCGGATTTTCCGGCCTATCAGCAGCAATGTCTTGATGAACTGTTTTCAACCAGCGATATCGTTTCGGTTCACCTGCCGGTGAATAACGAAACCCGTGGCATGATCAACAAGGATCTTCTGCAAAAAATGCGACCCGACGCGCTGTTTGTGAATACGGCCAGGGCCGCGGTAGTCAACGCCGGCGACCTGTATGAACTGCTATCACAAAACAAAATCCGTGGCGCCATACTCGATGTATTTGATCATGAACCGCCGGACGAACTCGATTATAAGATCATCGACCTGCCCAATGTATTGCCCACTCCTCATATTGCGGGTGCCACGCACGAGGTGGAAGACCATCATGTGCGCATTTTGAATGAAGTATTGCACGAGTGGTTTGGCAAAGGAATACACACAACGGCGAAACTGGCCAACCGTGAAATAGTATCATCGTATATTCAGCGATAAATAAGGGCTATGACAAAACAGGATGCTTACCTGGTACTGGACATAGGAACAGGTAATGTTCGTTCAGCAGTGATAAATCCCGAAGGCAGGATTTTGGGTGTGGCGCGTGCCGATATTCGTTATTATCGCGATGAGTTGTATCCGGATTCCATCTATTTCAAACCGGAGGAATTGTGGCAGCAGTTAAAGGAGCTGACCCTCGATGCCATCCGCCAGGCAGGCGCAGTGCGACTGAAAGCCGCTACCACCACCAGCCAACGCGAAGGCATTGTGTTGGTGAATAAAGAAGGGAAAGCCATGATGGGTCTACCTAATATCGACCATCGCGGTAGAGAGTGGGAGGATAATTATGGACCGAAAAGCCGTATATATGAATTGAGCGGTCGTTTTCCAACCTCCCTGTTTTCTGCTTACAAGCTGGTAGGTATTCGTGAGAAAAGAAAAGAAGAGTGGGAGCAAATTAGCTTTTTTCTAAGCATTAGCGACTGGGCTGCCTGGGAACTGAGTGGTATTCCGTTGTATGAACACTCGCAGGCATCGGAAACCCTGCTGTATGATGTTGCGGACGGCAACTGGAGCGCCGAGCTTTGCAAAATTTTTGATATGGATGCCGGGCTGCTGCCCACGCTTTCACAGTCGGGCAGTATTGCCGGCCCGGTTAAAGCCCATTTGGCAAGGGACTGGGACATTGCGGATGATATGCTGGTAATCACCGGCGGTGGCGATACGCAGATGGCCATCAAAAGCACGCGGCCCTCTGTAGGCGATGTGGTGATTGTGTCGGGTACCACCACGCCGGTGGTGAAACTGGAATCTTCTTTTGTTACAGATAGCGAGGAAAGAACCTGGACCAGCCGGGATATTGAAAAGAACCGCTTTGTGTTTGAAGCCAATGCCGGCGTTACCGGTCTCAACTATCAGCGACTAAAGGAAGTATTTTATCCCAATGAAGGATATGATGTAATAGAAAAGGAATTGCAGGAAAATGAATATCGTCAATGTGTAGCATCACTGGGCTCGCTGATTGCCGGGGAGAAAAAGCCGGTTACCCGTGGTGGTTTTGTTTTTCCCGTACCGGTTACGCATGAGCTCCGGCGCAGCAGTTTTGTGTGGGCCACTTTGCTGGACATATCCTTTTCCATAGCTGCCAACTATAATGTTTTAGCCGACATCTCCGGCCATAGTGCTCCGCATATCTGGGCCTGCGGCGGTGGCCTGCAAAGCGCGGCACTAAGAAAGATGATAGCTGCTGTTACTGGGCGACAAGTATGGGTTAGGCAGGGATTTGAGCAGGCATCCGTGGTGGGTGCGGCCATGCTTTGCAATGAAGCATTGCAGATTTCAGCTACTACCATTCAGGCAGAGCCGGAAAAATCCATTCCTTCGGCTGAAGACCTGGAGCAATACCAACTTTATTACCAGCAATGGAAAGAAGCGCGCGAACAGTTCATAGCTACATCCTGATTGTATCATTCCCAACCGGAAGCAACTTTACATGATGGTTCAAAAAATAATTACAGGATTTCTTACCTTATTCATATGCTGCATTGCGGTGCAAAACCTGGCCGCCCAAAAGCATGCCTACCACATAAAAGACGCTGCCGCCCTGCAATCATTTTTCGCCTACCGGGGCGATAGTACCCGCATCATTAGCGGACATCGCGGCAGCCATATCCCCGGTTATCCCGAAAATGCGATTGAAACTTTCGCTTATGTGCTGGAGTATGTGCCCGCCTTCTTTGAAGTGGATCCCCGCCTCACCAAAGACAGCGTGATTGTATTGCTGCACGACGCCACCCTCGATCGCACTACCAATGGCAGCGGCTACCTGAAAGATTATACCTGGGAAGAAGTGAAAAAGCTTCGATTGAAAGACGCTGAAGGGAATCTCACCAATTTCCGGATACCCACCTTGCAGGAAGCTATAGAATGGGCAAGAGGAAAAACCATTCTCAATCTCGACAAGAAAGATGTGCCGATGGAGATGACGGCGGATATCATCCGTCGCAATAAGGCGGATGCCTTTGTAATGGTTACCGTGCACAATGCGAATCAGGCATTATTTTATTATCGGGATAATTCGGAACGGATGATGTCGGTACATGTACGCAGCGATTCGGCCCTGCGTGCCTATGATGATGCGGGTATTCCCTGGCGCAACTGTATCGCCTATATTGGCCCGGAGTTTACACCGGCAAATGAAAAGCTGCTGCAGCAGTTGCATCAGCGCGGCATAAGTTGTATGCTATCGGCAGCGCCTATTTATGATAAGTTGCGGGATAGAACTGAACGCTGGGAAGCCTGGCAAAAGATATTTCAAAATGGCGCGGACATACTGGAAACGGATTACCCGGTGGAACTGGCCCAGGCTGTGGAGCAAACTCAACGCATAAGGCATCCTAATCCCTGACGCTGAACAGGAAGGTCGCTTCAAATATGAGGCGCAGAGTGGGTATGAGCCAATAGTCGAGCATAGGTGTTATTGTCAACAGCAACGGCCTTTTCCAGCCCGAATCTGCAGGAGCAGGACTCCACTCCTGCAGATCGGATGAAGTATTCATTCAATTTTCGCAGATTTCTTTGAGTTTAGCCAGTGCTTTGGGCCAGGTTTGATCGAAATAGTCGAGATATTTTTCGTTGGTATCCACTTCCACCACAACCGTGGTTTTGCCATTTTCTTCCTTAAAGGAATAATTTTCCAACGCGCCGGCCCAACCTTCCACTGCCGGTCCTTCGGTAATTTCTTTTTCGCCTTCCAGTAAACCTCTGTGGCGGATAGAAATGAATTGGTGGGGTATATGATCGGCAATCTCCGCTACCATCCCTCCTTTTTTGCCTTCTTCGTCGATGCCTACAAAAAGAATCTTGGAACCCTTTTCCCAATTGCCTTCGAAGGTAGAACTGGGGTTGAAGGCGGAAGTCCATTTTTCATAGCTCGATTTGTCGATCATGGTTTCGCTCACTTTCGCGGCCGAAGCGGCGATCTCGATCTGGTAAGTTGTCTTTTTCATATCCCAAACAATTGAATGGTTAAGTAGCATTTTTTTGACCATCCAAATGTACGGCCTGGAGGGGGCGTGGGGGTAGGGTAATCCTGCCATTTATGAGGGGAAATGCGACAGGACGTATTATGTTATACGTTTTACGTTATACGTATTACGTTGGGTAGGGAATATGGGAATCGTGAGACGTGAATCGTGAATCGTGAGTAGCCCCGCAGGGGCGGCGTACGTTAGGGTCGTCCGGTGGGCGACCCCGGAGGGGCGGCATACGTTAGGGTCGTCCGTGAGGGCGACCCTATGTGCGAGGATCGTGAATCGTGAGACGTGAATCATGAATCGTGAGTCGTGAATCGTGAATCGTGAATCGTGAGTAGCCCCGCCACGGCTTAAACCTTAAACTCTAAACCTCTAAACCTTAAACCCCAAAGCCTTCCCCAAATCCCCAAATTCTCTCTCAAAGGCTTTCCATATCAATCACAAACCTGTACTTCACATCATTCTTCAGCATGCGCTCGTAGGCTTCATTGATTTGTTGTATCGCGATCATTTCCACATCCGCAACAATATTGTTTTCGGCACAGTAGTCGAGCATTTCCTGGGTTTCCTGCATGCTGCCTATCATGGAGCCGGTGATGCTTCGACGGTTGGTGATGAGGGAGAAGGGCGACACTTCAGGATCTTTTGCAGGCAGCCCAACCACCATCAATTTGCTATGCAGGCCCAGCAGATCGAGATAGTGGGAATAATCGTGGTCGGCACTTACGCAATCGAGCAAAACATCGAAACTATCCGCCGCGGCTTTCATTTGTTCGCGGTCGCTGCTCACCAGGAAACCCGAAGCACCCAACTTGCGCGCGTCGGCCTCTTTCGAAGGCGAAGTGCTGATCACCGTAACATCAGCGCCAAAAGAAACGGCAAACTTTACTGCGAGGTGTCCCAACCCTCCCAAACCGATGATTCCCACTTTCATGCCCTGTCCTACATTCGCATAGCGTAGAGGCGACCAGGTGGTAATGCCCGCGCAAAGCAGGGGAGCCACAGCTTTAGCGTCCAGTTGTTCCGACACACGCAACACGAATTTTTCCTTTGTCACAATCTGCGATGAATAGCCACCCTGCGCGATCGTAACTCCATCGCGTTCCATGGCATTATAAGTACCAGTGGGGCCTTCGAGGCAATATTGTTCATAGCCGGCCTCGCAGTTCTTGCAATGGGAGCAACTATCCACTATCACGCCCACACCTACGAGGTCGCCTTTTTTGAAGCGGCTTACGGCGGGGCCAGTGGCAATCACGCGGCCCACAATTTCATGGCCGGGTACCATGGGATATATGGAGTTATTCCATTCATTGCGCACCTGGTGCAGATCGCTATGGCAAACGCCGCAATAGAGAATCTGAACCTGTACATCATCCTCACGCAACTGACGACGATCGAAACTAAATGGAACAAGTGGTGTAACGGCATCCAGGGCCGCATAGGCTTTGGTATTCATTAGCGCTGTTTTCTGTGGATTGATCAAAGTGGTTTGGTCCACAAATTTATTTCATTGTTTAAACATTATTAACTTCTTTTTTTGAGCAAAAAAAAATGCAGGTAAGATGACTTACCTGCACAAAGCATCCCGATTTTTGATCGGGATGGGTGGAAGGGAGAAATTTTTATCGGGCGTACACTCCATTTGGCGCTACTACCGAGGCCGGACCGCCGGTAATTCCCACGGGAGGTACGATCAGTTCCACAGCCTGTCCATCAACCTTCAGCGAAACTTTCCGCGCATGGATCTCCACACCCTGCTGCTGGAAGGGAGGCATGGCGGCGGGTTCCCGGTTGATGAGGTAGGGGTCGCTGAAATCGCTCATCTCCACTTCAAACACATGGCCACCTACGGTGCATTTGCTGTAGGCCTTGTCGCCCGCAATATCAATTTGCACAAAGCCACTGAGTACGGGCGCCTGCTCAAAGGGAGTGCCGGCAAATATATTCGGACCAAAATAGCGACCCACTTCCAGGTCGGTGCTCACAAAACCCATCACCGCCGGCGCCGCCGCGGGATCGGGTTGCCAGAGTATCATGCCGGAAGGAGCGCTACCCACAGGGGTATGCACCATACGGGCGAGGTGAACAATTACATTGGGCATTTGCAGGCCGGGCTGGGTAAGGGCTACCAGGTCGATACCGCCTTCCCAACTCATCCATTTCTTAACGGAAGACATAAGGGTGGTTTGTTTAGATGAATGATCGTTTATTCAGGCTAAACATACCCTCTTTGTCTGCTCTCCACTATACCGTGGGGATGGTATTTTGCTCGTACCAATATCGCCTGGCCGCGGCAATTGCACCAATCAAAAGAAAAATGCCAGCTATAATGCCTTTGATCATGCATTAAATATAGGTAATAATTTTCCAGAAGCGCAATTGATACAGACTTAAGTAGTTGTTGTTGGCGCTATCAGTCATTTACTTTCAAATTCGCCAAATACCCCGATGGCGATTCGCCAAATTGCTTATGAAAGTCGCGGGAAAAATTGCTGTTGACGCTATAGCCTACCATAGCCGCCACTTCGCTGATCTTGTATTCGCCGCTGGCCAAAAGCTCAGCGGCTTTTTTCAGTCGTGAAATATTGATCAGCTCATTGGGCGTAAGGTCGGAGAGCCCCTTGATTTTGCGATAAAAACTGGTGCGGCTCATGTTCATCATCCGCGAAAGCCGGTCCACATCCAGGTCGGTATCGGTAATATGTTCCTGGATCACGCGATCCAGCTCTTCGAGGAAACCTTTGTCGGCCTTGCTACTCGCCATACCGCGGATATGGGCCAGGGGCGATTTGGTGAAATACTCCCGCATCAGCTTCCGGTTAGCGGCCAGGTTATTGATCTGGGCCTGCAGATGCTCAAAGGAAAAAGGCTTTTCTATATAGGCATCGGCTCCCACTTCCAGCCCTTCAATTTTCGCGTTGAGCGTATTGCGGGCCGTGAGCAGGATGATAGGGATATGGCTGTATTGAATATCGTTCTTTACGCGGCGGCAAAACTCAATGCCATCCATCACTGGCATCATAATGTCGCTTACAACAATATCGATGGTTTCATCGGAAAGTACCTGCAGCCCCTCTTCGCCATTATGCGCCCGGTATATATTATAGCGTTCCATCAGCTCGCGCTGAATGAACTGGGCAATCTCCTTATTGTCTTCCACCAACAGCAGCGAAAGTTTGCCGGCATCAGGTACGGTTTGGGTCGTCATTTCTTCGGTATTGCCGGTTTCAAATGACTCATACTCCTGCAGGTCAATTTCATTTTCCTGGTGAATGGGCAGGGAGAGCTGAAACACATTCATGTTGTCCTGGCTGCTTTTCAGTTCCAGTACACCTTTGTGCAGCTCGGCAAGGCTGCGGGCAAGCGGTAGCCCGATGCCGGTTCCGGCCTGGCGGGCGGTTTCTTTCAGCCGGTAGAAGGGTTCGAAAATTTTTTCACGCTGATCTTCTGGAATAATGAATCCATCATTGCGCAGTTCAATCTGAAAAACCCGGTCTTCACTATTGAAGGGTAGCAGCCGAATCATCACCTGGCCATCGGCATACTTGATGGCATTATTGATCAGGTTGCTGAGAATTTTCCGAAATGCTTCCGCATCCACATATGCATGCAGCGGCATGCGGGGCAGCTCGAGACGCAGGCTCAGTTTTTTCTGCTCCGCCGCTGGCTTAAATGCGGCAAATAATTCCTTCAGCAAATCGGAAATATCCGTGCGCACAAAACTCAAACTGAAATTATTGGCTTCCGCCTTTCTAAAATCCAGCAATTGATCGGTGAGATCAATCAGTCGGTTGGTATTTTTTTTCATCATGGTCAGGCTTTCGGCTATGACGGAATTATCTTTTTCTTTTTGCAGCAATTTATCCAATGGCAATTTAATCAGCGTAAGCGGAGTTCGTATCTCATGCGCTATATTGGTAAAGAATTCAATCTTCGCGTTGTAAATCTCGCGCTCCTTTTCCATCTCAAGGGTCTTGATCTGCCGCTGATTCTTTTCCTTTAGGGCGATATGGTAGTAACGGAATATAACCCATACAATGGCCGCGAGGATCAGGGCATACAATAGATAAGCCCAGGTACTGGCCCACCAGGGTGGCATCACCCGAATCTGTAAGACCGTTTCGGATTCATTCCATTGTCCGTTGCCATCGCTGCCCTTTACGCGGAACCGGTAATTGCCGGGTGGCAATTTTGTATAGAATATCCGGCGATTATTCTTCAGATAAGTCCACTCACGGTCCAGCCCTTCCATCAGGTAGGCATACTCGTTGGCTTCCGGCGTTACATAACTCAGGGCGGCAATTTCGAAACTGAGTGATGACCGATCATGGGGCAGTTCCAGTTTTTGGGTATGCAGAATGGATTGCTCGAGCGGTGAACCCTGCTTGCCTGCTGCCATCTCACGGTTGTTGACCTGCAAACTGGTGATATACACCGGAGGCACAAATTGCTCCTTTTGAAAATTTGCCGGATTAAAGCGGATCATGCCCTTCACGGTTCCGAAAAACAATGAGCCATCGGGAGCCTTATAGCCCGAGTTATAATTGAACTGTTCACTTAGCAATCCATTTACCGTGGTGTATGTGCGCGTATGGCCCGATTGCGGATCCAGGTTAATAAGGCCTTTGGAGGTGGAGATCCATAACAGACCCTGTTGGTCCTGCAACACGCGAAACACCTGCTTATCGGTCAAACCATTTTCTGTGTAGCGCTTAAACTTTCCCGTTTTTCGGTTTAGCCGGCAAAGGCCTGCCTCGGTACTGACCCATAGTAATCCTGTTCCGTCTTCATAAATATTATTTACATAATTACTCACCAGCGAGTTGCTGTCGTTAGCAACATAGTTATATTTCCCCTTTTGTCCCGATCGCGCATTAGCATAATAAATGCCATTGCCATAGCTTCCGATCCAAAGCGTACCATCATCATCCTCGTGCATGGTTTGTATCTGCATGGTAAAAAAGCTGTCGCGCACAAAATCATCTTTTGCCCTGTTGTAGCGGAATAAACCGTTCCAGGTGCCCGCCAGCACTTCGCCCGCCCGGGTTTTATACATGCTCACCACAAAATTTCCACCCAGCCCACTGTTGCGGGTTGTGTAGTTCTTCAGCACTTTACCACTGCGGATATGAAGTCGGTCCAATCCATGCTCATAAGTTCCAACCCAAAGAAATTCACCATCGGCTACCAGGCCGTGCAGATTTTGATAGGATACGGATCCTGGTTTTCCATCGGCGGGAAACTGCCGGATCTGCCCTGTTTCAAGGTCCAGCCGGTTGAGGCCGGCATCTTCGGTGCCTATCCATAAGTGGCCGAACTGATCTGCGCAAATTTCGTGTACCAGGTTGCCGCTTATGCTGTTCTTGCCTTTATAAGGAAAATATTTCTGAAAGCGGTTCATGGCAGAAGCGTAATAATTGACTCCGCCAAAAAAGCTGCCGATCCAGGTGCCGCCTTCCTGGTCTTTGCAGAAAGAATAGATTACATTATCGGTTAGGGAATAGGGATTGCTGTATTCTTTTTGCAATAAGGTAAAAGCGCCGGTTTGTGGGTTGACGATATAGATACCATCCTCCGTTCCTATCCAGTATTCATTTGCTTTTTGTCGAATGATTTTATGCACCTGTACATTACCGGCATGGGGTAGTATATCGGTGAGTGTGTTCTGTTTTTTGTTATACAGCAGGGCCTGGTTCATGGTGCCCAGCAACAAGGTGCTATCGCTTACCGGATAAATATCCTGGATGGTGCTGAGTGGTCTTTGCGAAATGGGCAACAGATCAAAACTTTGGAATTGCTTTTCTCGCGGAAGATATTGTTTGATATGGCCATAGTCTGTAGCATACCAGGCGCCGGCGCCGGCATTGGCGGTCAGCGCTATTACCCTGCCACTGTCTTCCGCGAAGGTTTCCAGTTCTGCTGTTTTCTCATGGTATAAAGAGAGGGTGAAATTGTTCACGATCCATATCTGCCCGTTTTCATCGCGTTGCAGATAGCGGGTTTCGCCGGCGGGCAATTGCTGAAAGGGCGAAAAACTTTCTTTCACCGGATCGTATATATAAATCCCTTTGTAAGTTCCTATCCAGATTCTTTCCTGGCCATCTTCACAAATACTGAGTATGGAATTACTGCCCAGGCTCTGCGCATCATTGGGATCATTGCGAAAGATCCGGAAATGATTACCATCAAAACGATTCAAACCATTGCGGGTACCCAACCAGATAAATCCCTTCTTATCCTGCAATATGCTGGTGATCGTATTACTGGAAAGCCCGTTCTGCACCTGGTAATTGCGGAAATAATATTCCTGACTGATGATATCCGTCGCTATCATCAGGAAAAAAATGAATATATAAAACTTTCTATTCATCTGGCAGGCAGCTAATACGCTTATCTTCGGCCATGACAGGCTCCTTCCAAAGTTAACGGTTCATCCACAGAGTGATCAAGCTCTGCCAAAGATTGGCACAATTTGAAAACAAATTGGTACGCCAGGATACTGCACTGTAAGTATTATGTCTTTTTTTCGTAACCGATCAGTCAACCTGACTTGTTGCACTGCTAACTGTTTTACTTTTTTACCAAACGATTGCTGTATGCATCTATGTAATTCCGGATTAATCAGAAGGCTCTGGTTATTTATCCTCCTTTTTCCATTATCATTTCTTGTAAATGCCCAGGAAATTCCGGTTTCCGGGCGCGTGCTTTCCACGGAAGGTGATAAGCCCCTGGCCGGTGTATCGGTGCAGGTACGCGGAAGCCAGTCGGGCATCAGTACCGATGAAAACGGAAATTTCCGTTTGAATGCGCGCCTGGGCGATACGCTGGACTTTTCTTTTGTTGGATACGACAACCAATTCCGAATAGTTCCGGCATCGGGTACTGTCAATATCAGCCTGCAGCCGGTGGCCACGGCCCTGGAAGATGTAGTGGTAGTGGGTTATGGTACCCAGCGCCGTCGCGATCTCACGGGCTCCGTCAGCTCCGTGCGTGGAAAGGAAATGGAATCCCTGCCCGTTCCCAATGTGGGCGAAGCCCTGCAAGGCCGCGCGGCGGGTGTGCAGATAGTATCATCGGGCGCTCCCGGTAGCAATGTTACCATAAGGGTAAGGGGCACGGGCACCATCAACAACAGCGATCCGCTATTGGTGGTGGATGGAGTACCGGTGGATATTCCTTTAAATAATATTAACCCCGATGATATTGATCGCATTGAAGTATTGAAAGATGCATCGGCCGCGGCCATCTACGGTTCTCGTGGCGCTAATGGCGTGGTACTGGTAACTACCAAACGGGGTGTGAATGGAAAAAATTCTCTGCAATTCAAATCCTTTGTGGGCACGCAGCGTGCAACAGATATGGTGGATATGTTGACGGCCCGCCAGTTTGCTTCGCTGCACAACGAGATGATGGCAAACAATGGCCAGGCACAAAATCCCGCCTTCGCAGATCCCAACACGCTGGGCAATGGCACCAACTGGCTCGATGCCATGTTTCGTACCGCACCCATGCAGAGCTATACGCTTTCGTATTCCGGAGGAAATGGTAAAAGCAATTATTATGTGTCGGGCAATGTGTTCGACCAGCAGGGTATCGTGATCAATACCGGTTATCGCCGCTATACGGTTCAGTTCAATATGGAGTCGCGGGTGTTCGACTGGTTAAAATTTGGGAATAATCTCACGCTCACACACGATATCAAGTCTAGTGGATCTTACGATATCCGCAATGCCATGTCGGCCCTGCCCACGCAGCCGATCTACAATGCTGATGGCAGTTATGCCGGACCTATTGGTCAGCCTTCCTGGGTAGGCGATGTGGCCAATCCTATTGGTAAAGCCACGCTCAATAAGAATACCACCAAAGGATATAATATCCTGGGTAATATATATGGTGAACTCACGCTGCTGCGTGGTTTGAAGTTTAAATCCACTGCGGGTATACAAGCATCATTCTGGGATAGCCGCAACTGGGCACCCAAATACAATTGGGCACCCATACCACAGCCCAATTCCTATCTCGCTCAATCGTACAACAAAGCGCTCACCTGGCTATGGGATAATTATTTTACCTACGAAAAACGTTGGACCGATCATAACCTCACGCTGATGGCCGGTAGCAGCGCGCAGGCCAACCGCTACGATGGCATGAATGGTTCCATTCAGCAGTTTGCCAGCGACGCCACCCAGCAACTCAATAATGGTACCCTACTGCCTACCGTGGGTGGTACGGCCAACGAATGGGCCCTGCTTTCCTTTATGGCGAGGGCGAATTATTCCTATAAGAATCGCTACCTGCTCACGGCCACTTTGCGTCGCGATGGTTCATCACGGTTTGGTAAGGATAACCGCTATGGAACTTTTCCTTCCGCTTCCGTTGCCTGGCGCATTTCCGAAGAAGAGTTCTTCAAACCTTCGCATTTCATCAGCGACTTGAAATTGCGCGCCGGTTATGGCATCACGGGGAATCAGAATATTGGTAACTACTCTTTCGCTTCCGTGCTGCAAACCGTGCAGTACAATTTTAATGGCAATGCCGCTACGGCCATTGTGCCGCTGATGATTCCCAACCCCGGCATCCGATGGGAAAAAGTGGAGCAGGCCAACCTGGGTGTGGATGCCAGCCTCTTTGGCAACCGCATGCAGGTGACCCTGGATGCTTATATCAAAAATACCAACGATATGCTGGTACCCATGTCGGTACCCATTTCAACGGGCTATTCCGATATTGTTGTTCCCAGCATCAACCTCGGTAAAGTGCAGAACAGGGGTATTGAGCTGGCAATTAACACCGAAAATATCCGCGGGGCATTTACCTGGAATACCAGCTTCAATGTGTCGTACAACCAGAATCGTATTCTTAAGCTGAACGATACCATTCCACTCTATACAGGTAGTATCGGGTTGAATCAGAACCTTTCCATTCAGCATCCTGGCGGATACCCCATCAATACCTTCTATGGTTTTGTTACCAATGGAATCTTCCAGTCGCAGAAGGAGGTGGATGATTATGCCGTGCAGGTGCCGGGTTCTGATCCCAACAACCGCACTTCACCCGGCGATATCCGTTTCCGCGATTTGAATAATGATGGTAAGATTGATGATGATGACCGCACATTCCTGGGTAACCCCAATCCGCGATTCATTTTTGCGATGAACAATAGTTTTGCCTGGAGGGGATTTGATCTTTCTATCTTTCTGCAAGGCATTGCCGGCAACGATATCTATAATGCCAACCGCATTTACCAGGAAGGCATGGCGGTGGCGGTGAACCAAACCACGGCGGTGCTCGATCGCTGGACGGGTCCCAATACCAGCAATAGCATGCCAAGGGCTGTGTTCAACGACCCCAACAAGAATACACGCGTATCGGATCGCTTTGTGGAGGATGGGTCCTACCTGCGCATTAAAAACATTACGCTGGGTTACACATTGCCGGGTAATCTTGCTTCGCGGATGAAGATGCAGTCGGCACGGCTTTATCTTTCGGCGCAAAACCTGCTCACGTTTACCAAGTACACCGGCTTTGATCCGGAAGTGCCGGCCAATGGCATTGATCTGAATGTTTATCCCGTAACGCGCACCATCAGCGCCGGAATCAATATTAGTTTCTAATTGAAAAACGAATTTGCAATGACAGCCATAAAAAAATACACCGCCATCTTTTTGGTACTGCTGCTTGCTACAGGTTGCAGCAAGTTCCTCGATAAGGCGCCGCTCGATTCGGTGAACACTTCCAATTTCTGGCAAACCGAATCGGATGCCATCTCCGCCATCAATGGAGCTTACCAGCCCCTGCAATGGCCCAAGCTGTATAACCTGCGTATGTGGACCACCGATATCTGGGCCGGTAATTCTGTTGTAGGTGCCGGTGGGGGTACCGATGGCATTGAAACGCAGGATATCGCCAATTTTGTAACCGCTACCGACAATGCCGCCGCACTCGACATCTGGCGTGGTCCCGCGCCGGGTATTCTGCGGGCTAACCTTGTGCTGCAAAATGTTCCGGCTATGAGTATTGACGAATCACTCAAGAACCGGATACTGGGAGAGGCGATGTTCTTAAGAGCAACCTATTATTTTATACTGGTGAGGTTGTTTGGCGATGTGCCCCTGATTACCGTACCGCAAACACCCTCGGATAATCTGAGGCCCGCGCGCAATTCCAAAGAGGAAGTATATGAGCTGATTATTGATGACCTCACACAGGCTATCGATCTATTGCCTCCGCGCAGCAGCTATTCCGGCACCGATATAGGCCGTGCCAGCAAGGGTGCTGCGGCAGGTATGCTGGCCAAAGTTTATCTGACGCTGGGCGATTATGAAAAGACATTACAGTATTGCGAAGTCGTAAATAGCCTGGGCTATTCGCTCAATGCCAACTATGGCGATAATTTCAATCCGCTTACAAAGAACTCCCCAGAGTCTTTATTTGAAGTGCAGTACCTGGGTAAAACCAGCTATAGTTTTTGGGATAATGAGAACCAGGCATCCTGGGTCAGCACTTTTACCGGGCCACGCAATAGCGATTTTGTGGGCGGCGGTTATGGTTGGAACCAGCCTACCGAAGAAATGGTGAATGCATATGAGGCAGGCGATAACCGGAAAGATCAAACCATTCTTTATGCCGGTGGTCCCGACTTTGACGGCAAAGCTTATCTGCCCTCTTATTCCGGAACAGGATATAATCTGCGGAAATTTTTGGTTTCCAAAGCCATTTCGCCTGATTATGATACCAATCCCGCCAATTTCCCGGTATTGCGTTATGCAGATGTACTATTGATGCAGGCCGAAGCGCTCAATGAACTGGGCCGCACAGCCGAAGCGCAGGCCGCTTCTACTTCAATCAACCAGGGCGGACCACTCAACCGGGTACGCAGAAGGGCAGGGCTTTCGGATATCAGTGGGTTGTCGCAGGCGGCATTAAGGGAAACCATTATACAAGAGCGGAGAATTGAACTGGCTTTTGAAGGACATCGCTGGTTCGACCTGATTCGCCTCAGCAATGGCCAGTATGCGCTTGATTTTCTGCACAGCATTGGCAAAACCAATGCTACCAGCAAGCACTTGCTGCTCCCTATTCCGCAAAGGGAAATTGAAGCCAATCCCAACCTCACGCAAAACCCCGGTTATTGATGCTATCTATCCAAACCAAAAAAGAAATTATGCGCAATAAACTATTTTCATCGAATGGGCTCCTGCTGGTAACGCTAGTTGCCATGCTGTTGACCGCCTGTAAGAAAAATTATGAGATGGAGCTGGATAAGGGAAATAATCCCCTCGCGCTTTCCATCGATAAAGCCGAACTGGTGCTGGAGGAAAAGAATCGTAATGCCGATGCGGTAACACTTAGCTGGACCAGTGGCAGTAACCAGGGCACGGACGCCGCCATTTCCTATACCCTGTTGATCGATAAGCAGGGCAACAATTTCGCGCAAGCGGTGGAACTGGATATGGGCAAAGCCAGTTTCTCCAAAAAATATACCGTGAGAGATTTGAATGAATTAATTATCGCGCAGTGGGCCGTTAATCCGGGTGATGAAGTAAACCTGGAATCGAAAGTGAAGATTGAAGTGGCCAATCATCCGGATCTTACCGACGAATCGGAATTGCTGGCCTGGAAAGTGAAAACCTATCGCGCCGTTACTACTACATTATACCTCATTGGCGATGCGGCCCCCAATGGCTGGGATGCCAACAATGCGGAGCCTTTGAATCTCAGCCTCAGCGATCCCGGAATATTTACCTATACGGGCCAGTTGAGAGCCGGCGAGTTTAAGTTTATCACCACGCTCGGTTCCTTCCTGCCTTCTTATAATAAAGGTAGCAGCGATACCCGGTTGGTTTATCGCAGCGCCGATAGTGAGCCTGATGATAAGTTTGTCAACAGCTCGCAGGGTATGTACAATGTGGTGGTTGACCTGCTCAATCTTACTATATCCGTTACGGCCGCCAACACGCCACCTTATACAAGATTGTGGATGTTGGGTGATGCGGTACCTACGGGTTGGAATATCGACAACCCTTCGGAAATGCGCGTGGATTCTTCCAATCTATTTGTTTTCACCTATAATGAAATATTGAGCGCGGGTGAGTTTAAGATTCCCGTTGCTACGGGCGATTTTGGTGCCGACTATTATATGCCCCTGAGCAATCATCCGGCGATTACGGAAACAGGTGTGCAGTTGGTTCCCAATGGCAATCCGGATCTGAAATGGAAAATCGACAATCCCGGTCCCTACAAGATCAAACTTGATCTGCAGAACATGAAGATAGATATCCAACCTTTCACACCCTATACCGAAATATGGATGGTGGGCGATGCGTCGCCGGTGGGTTGGAATATCAATAGTCCGCATCCTTTAACTCCCACACCCGGCAATCCTTACGAGTTCAGCTATACCGGTCCACTTAGTGCGGGTGAATTTAAGTTTCCACTGGCTACTGGCGACTGGGGATGTGATTATTTTATGCCAGTGATCAACGGTTCGGGTCCGGGTAGTACACAAATGAAATTCATAAAATCCGGCAGCCCCGATTTTAAATGGCGCATTACGCAGGCTGGGAATTATAAGGTTACAATTAATCAATTGTATGAAACGATTTCTATTGTACCTCAGTAGAGTTTAAAGTTTAAGGTTTAAAGTTTAAATAAATTATGAATAAAAAAAATCAGCGTCAATCTGCGTTGTAATCTGCGAAAATCTGCGGGAAAAGACTGCGGCATTGCCAAGCCTTTCAAAGCGCCAAAACCTTTACCGCAGGTTTTCGCAGATTTTCGCGCAGATAAGCGCAGATAAGAGAATGTCGCAAAATGGTGGAGTCTTTTGATGACATGGTAAATAAAATGAAACCAACCTAATACTTACAACTTAAAACTTACAACTTAAAACTCATTATGAGTATCCGGAAAACTATATTGTATTGCAGTTTGATCCTGATTGGCCTTTCGCAGCTTCTTATGAGTTGCAAAAAGCAGGTGCCCAAGAACGATCCCATTACTTATGGTAATGCTTTTGAAACGACCATTTATACCGATAAAGCCATGTACGATCCCGGGGAAACCGTGCAGTTTTCCCTGAACAGAAATCTGAGTGGTGATATCAAGATCCGATATCGTCACCTCGATCAGGCTCTGTCGGAAGTGCCACTTACGGGAACCAGTTGGACCTGGACTGCCCCTGCAGCGGACTTCAAAGGTTACCTGGTTGATATTTATGAAACCGTGGAAGGAAAAGAAAAAGTGCATGCGAGTATTGGCGTGGATGTGTCATCCAACTGGGCTCGTTTTCCACGGTATGGATTTCTGAGCAGTTTTGGTCAGATTGGACAGGAAGAAATCGAAAAGAATATCAACAGTCTTGCCCGACATCATATCAATGGCCTGCAGTATTACGATTGGCAATACAAGCATCACTGGCCCCTGGGTGGCACGGCGGCCGCTCCGCAAAGCAACTGGAAGGATATTGCCAACAAGGATGTGTACCTGCAAACCCTGAAGGACTATATTCGTGCGGGGCATGAAAAAAATATGCGCTCCATGTTTTATAATCTCGCCTTTGGTGCACTCAGCGATGCGGCATCCGATGGCGTGCAGGAAGAATGGTATGCCTTTAAAGATGCGGGACGCGGCAGCAAAGACAAGCATGTTTTGCCAAAACCTTTCTTCAAAAGTGATATTTATGTGCTGGATGCCGGCAATACAGGTTGGCAGCAATACATTGCCGCCAAAAACAACGATGTATATGCCACGCTCGATTTTGATGGATTCCATGTGGATGCGCTGGGCGACCGGGGCAGCCTTTATGAATTCAATGGTAATGCAATTAACCAGGCCGCTACCTTTAAGCCATTTCTGGAAGCGATGAAAGCCGCGGCGCCAGAAAAAAGCCTGGTGATGAATGCGGTGAATCAGTACGCACAGCAGGGAAGCATTGCCAGCTCACCCGTTGATTTTCTCTATACCGAAGTATGGGGGCCCAATGAGCAGTTCGATGATCTAGCCAATATTATCCGCAACAATTATTTCTATAGCGGCAATAGCAAGTCGACCGTACTGGCGGCATATATGAACTATGCCAAAGCCGATCAGCCCGGTTATTTCAATACACCGGCGGTATTGCTGACCGATGCGGTGATTTTTGCATTCGGTGGAGCGCATCTTGAACTCGGAGAGCATATGCTGGGAAAAGAGTATTTTCCGAATAAGAATTTGCAGATGACCGATGAGCTGAGAAAATCATTGCTGCGCTATTATGATTTTTTAGTGGCTTATGAAAACCTCCTGCGCGATGGTGGCGATTTCAATCAACCTGCACTTGTTTGCAACAATGCAAAAGCAGACTTTGAGGTCTGGCCGGCCAGTACCGGCAAAGTGGCCGTGCAGGGTAAGCGGCAGGGCAAACGCCAGGTGCTGCACCTTTTCAATTTCAGCCAGGCCAATAGTCTCGACTGGCGGGATACCAATGGTACGCAAAACAAGCCTGCGAAGATGGAGGACATAGCCTGCACGCTAACCAGCGCTGAATCGGTGAAAAAGATCTGGCTGGCTTCGCCCGATGTAAACAATGGGGTAGCACAGGAATTGAGTTTTACCCAGTCGGGAGCAAATATTTCATTCAACCTGCCTTCCCTTCATTATTGGGATATGCTGGTGGTTGAGTATAACTGATCAATTGGTTAAGGTTCTGATTTTTTATTATGATGAAAAAGCTGATTCTCTTTATTTCTGTCCTCGCGCTTGCATCGGCTGGTAAGGCCCAATGGGTGGCGCCGGGTAATTGCGAGTCGTACCAGGTGCAGGGGCGTTCTGTAATTTTTTCCTGTGCAGGCGGCGCCAAACTGCAATTGCAGCTCTCTTCGCCCACCGTGATAAAATTCTGGTATGATCCCGATGGTCTATTGAAAAGCAGAAATCCCTCTTTTGCCGTGGTGAACGAGGAACTGGAATCCATGGAAGAAATAAAAGTGGAGGAGAGACCAGAGTCTTACGAAATTTTCACCAACCGTTTGCGTGTTCGGGTTGACAAGTCGCCACTTCGGGTACAGATCTATGACAAATACCAGCGCCTGCTCCTGGGCGATTATCCGCAACGCGGATGGTTGTCGGAAGAAAAAAAGAGGATGAGCCAAAAGCTGCTGCGGAATGATGAAGTTTTCTTTGGCCTGGGCGAAAAGGCCGGGCCGCTCAACCGACGTGGCAGAATATACAGTATGTGGAACAGCGATAAGCCCTGCTACAGCACTACCGAAGACCCGCTGTACAAGAGTATTCCCTTTTTCATGAGCAATTACCGCTATGGTATTTTTTTCGACAACACCTATAAAACAGTCTTCCGCTTTGGCACCAGCAGCGATGAATATTACAGTTTTGAGGCGCCGGGAGGGGAGATGATCTATTATTTTATTCATGGTAATGATTACAAGGAGATCATCAGCCAGTATATCGGTTTGACGGGTAAGCCCATCATGCCACCCGAGTGGGCCCTGGGTTTCTCCCAGTCGAGAGGCATGTACACTTTTGAAAAGCAGGCCCGCGAGGTGGCGGCCGAATTTCGCCGCCGGCAGATACCCTGCGATATTATTTACCAGGATATTGGCTGGACGGAGGGTTTGCAAAATTTTGAATGGCGCAAGGAGCGTTACAGCAATCCTGTTGGCATGTTGCGCTATCTCGATTCTCTGGGATTCAAGATGATTGTATCGCAGGACCCGGTAATATCGCAGGCAACAACGAAGCAGTGGCGCGAAGCCGATTCGCTCGGCTATTTTGCCAAAGACATACGTACAGGCAAGTCCTATGATATGCCCTGGCCCTGGGGTGGCAATTGCGGAGTGGTCGACTTTACCCTTCCCGCAGTGGCCGACTGGTGGGGCCGCTATCAGCAAAAGCCTGTTGCCGACGGCGTGCGTGGTTTTTGGACCGATATGGGTGAGCCTGCCTGGAGCAATGTGGAAGCGACCGAGCGACTCTATATGCAGCACCACGCAGGCATGCACGAGGAAATTCATAATGTGTATGGGCTCACCTGGGACAAAGTAGTGAAGGAGCAGTTTGAAAAACACAATCCCGGCAAGCGGGTTTTCCAAATGACTCGTGCGGCTTATGCGGGCTTGCAGCGCTACACATTTGGCTGGTCGGGTGATAGTGGCAGTGGGGAAGATGTGCTGGATGGTTGGAGTAGGCTGGCCAACCAGGTAACGATGGGGCTTTCCGCCGGCATGGGAGGTATTCCCTTTTGGGCCACTGATATTTCAGGTTATTGTGGCGACATAAAAGACCACGCGGCCATGGCCGAACTCTATACGCGCTGGATGCAGTTTGGCGTTTTCAATCCGCTAAGCCGCGCCCATCATGAAGGGGACAATGCCGTTGAGCCCTGGATGTTTGGCGAAGAAGCGGAGAAGAACAGCCGCGCAGCTATTGAATTAAAGTATCGTTTATTCCCATATATCTACACTTATGCCCGAGAAGCGCATGATTATGGCTGGCCTTTGATGCGTGCGCTGTTGCTCGAATTTCCCGATGATCCCGAAGCTCATTTTATCAACGACCAGTTTATGTTTGGCAAGGAAATGCTGGTAGCTCCTGTCCTGAAAAAAGGCGCTCAAACCCGAAGACTCTATTTGCCCGAGGGTGAATGGATCGACTTCCATAATCCGCGCCAGCATTTTGAGGGTGGACAGCAATTGTCGGTAAAAGCAACACTTGATAAGGTGCCCATTTTTGTGAAGAAGGGTTCCATCCTGCCCATGATGCCGGTGATGCAGTATATACATGAGAACCGGGATTATCCCCTAAGCCTGCATATATACCCCGCCAACAACGGCGATAGCGCCAGCTTTGAGTTATATGAAGATGACGGGGAAACGACCAAATACCTGGAAGATAATTATAGCCGTACCCGATTCAGTTGTTATACACAGGATAAAAGCTACCTGGTGCAGATGCATAAACCCGTGCAAACGGGATACCAGGCACCGGGTAAGCGTGATTATATTGTTCAGCTTTATCTGAAAGAAAAACCCGGAAGGGTTATCAGCAACGGTAAGCGACTGAAATCGGTTAAGCCCGATAAGTTTCAACAAGGGTTGGGAGAAGTAACCGGCGAAAACCGCTGGAGCTGGGATGCTGTAAACGGCATTTGCTATGTCCGCGTACCAGCCGGTACTGAAACGGCTTCCATCGAAATCGTGAAATGATCATTACCTGAATTAAATTTTTGCCATGCAGCACAATACCTGTACAGCACAGGCCTTTCGGCTTGTGCGGGTAGCATTGTTTTTGCTTTTTGCCAAAGAATTGACAGCGCAGCAGCCCATCTGGACTACCGATCGCTACAGCATTTATACGGATCGGGTGGTGCAGGATTCCTTCAGGGCAAGGGCGAAGTCGCGCAAATCGATTCAATCAGACTATAAAAGTCCGGTCAATCAGTTCAAAACCCCGGTGCTGGATTTCAAGTTCAGCATCAATGGAAAAGATAATGAAATGCTGAGCGGTATGGATCATCATTTCTTTATAAATCCTGCCTCCGATTATTCGGAAACCCCCTTGATAAAATTTGGAACGCAGCTCAATCTGGATAATGCCAGCCAGCCGGGATTTCTTCAGCCAGGGACAAAATTCAGGATAAGACTGGATATGCGTCATGTATTGAAAGAAATGGAATCCAGGGGATTTTATACCTGCTTCAACGGAAGCCGTATATATAAAGATGATTTCAAGGCGGTTTACGTAGCAGGAAGTTCCGCGCCGCTCATATGGGATTTTGACAACCTGGTCCATCACCCTGAATTGCAGTTGCAGGATCAGGACGGGGATGGAATATTTGAAATTGAATTGGAGATGAACAAAGCGGAGCAGGAGAAAAGAACGGCTTCGGATTGGACGTTGGTCAAAAACCTGAATGCCTTTCCTTCCGTGGAATCGCCCTGGCTGCTTTCCGATGCACTTTATAATATGGCATTGGAAGAAATGATTAATGCCTTGGAGCCCGATAGCACGCTGCGCACAGGCAAGGAATGGGCAGGCGTATGGACACGCGATGTTAGCTACAGCATCATCCTGGCGATGGCGCATTTGCAGCCACAGGCGGCCAGGTACAGTTTATTGCGAAAAGTAGATCGGAAGAAAAAAATTATCCAGGATACCGGTACCGGTGGTGCCTGGCCGGTGAGTACCGATCGCATGATATGGGTGGTAGCCGCCTGGGAACTGTTTAAAGTAACCGGTGATAAAGCCTGGCTCCGCGAAGCCTTTGAAGTGGTTCGCCATTCCTTATACCAGGATTGGCCGGTGGTATTTGACTCAGCAACAGGTTTGGTGAAAGGCGAATCATCTTTTCTTGACTGGCGGGAACAAACTTATCCCGACTGGATGCAGCCGGCGGATATTTTTTCTTCCTTCAACCTGGGAACCAATGCGGTTTATTACCAGGCGCATAAGCTGGCGGCGCGTATGGCCACTTTGCTGGGCGACGATCAATCGGCTAATTGGTTTTCAAAGAACGCCGGCAATCTGAAGAATGCGATCAATCAAAAATTCTGGTTGCCAGAGAAGCAGTACTATGCGCAGTATTTATATGGAAGAAACTACCTGTTAACTTCACCAAGATCGGAAGCGCTGGGGACTTCATTGTGTATTCTTTTTGGTATTGCCGACGACAATAGAGCCAGGCAGATTGTGGAACATATTCCGCAAACCGATTTTGGGATCACCTGCATCTATCCCCAGATACCCGGCATACCTCCTTACCACAATAATGGCATCTGGCCATTTGTGCAAGCATTCTGGTTATGGGCGGGTGCCGAGGCCGGTAATGAAAATTCGGTTATGGAAAGTATTGCGGCTATCTATCGTCCCGCCGCTCTTTTTCTGACCAATAAGGAAAATTTTGTGGCTGAGAATGGCGATTTTGCCGGCACGCAGATCAATAGCAGTAATATGCTATGGAGCCTGAGTGGCAATATCAGTATCGTGCATCGGGTATTCTTCGGCATGCAGTTCGAAACCGATCAAATCCGATTCAAACCTTTTGTTCCGAAAATTATTTCCGGTAAAAGAATCCTGCGAAATGTTCGATACCGTAACGCGATACTCGATATAACTGTAGAAGGCCATGGAAACCGGGTACTGGAGTTTTCTATCGACGGCCAGGCAAAGGCTGAAGCTGTTTTCCCCGCCAACCTTTCGGGCAGGCACCGGATTCATATCCGTTTGCAACACAATGAAGGCAAAATGCAGGCTATTAACAAACAGGCCGTGGCTTTTTCACCGGCAACTCCACAAGTTAGCGCAAACGCAAATGGTTTAAGCTGGCAACCTGTTGGCGGAGCTTCCTTCTATGAAGTATGGAAAAACGGAATAAGGATGGGTAGCACCCGCAGCACGCAGTTTTCATTGAATGAAAATCTTTCGGGTGAGTGGAGCATTATTGCGGTGGACAGTAATGGAATCGCTTCTTTCGCCAGTGAGCCTGTGGAACTGGGACTCCGATCCTGGTCAATAGAACTGGAGTCGCTAATGCCAGCATCCGAAAAGCCCTATAAGGGGTATAGTGGTAGTGGTTTTGTAGAAACCAGTACCAGGCTTCATCAGGAGATAGAGATTCCGGTTCGGATAGCGGAATCCGGTCAATATGCTATTCGAATTCGGTATGCCAATGGCAATGGCCCAGTGAATACGGAGAACAAGTGCGGCGTCCGGGGAGTTTATCTCAATAACCAATCCGCAGGCACGCTTGTATTTCCGCAAAGAGGTAAGGAAGAATGGAGTGAATGGGGATGGAGCAACAGCATCCGCCTATCGTTGACCAAAGGTGAACACCTGATCAAATTCGTTTATGAGGACAAACATGAAAGCATGCATATCGACATAAATCAAGCCATGCTCGATAAATTAGAGCTACTGAAACTTGGCGAATCCCGATAAAGCCAGTAGATATTCTGCAATTAATCAATGATGCTGGACAAATAATAAATGTGAATGGTTTTGGGTTGAACATGGTACTACTTTCAATTCACAAAGCAAAGAATATGCTATTTCAACATATTCTGTTGCTAATTGATTATCCATTTTCTAACTCAAAACGCATTTTTATGTCAACAGTATTGATTATTCTCGGAGTGGTAATGATTGTTGTGGGTGCAAGAATGAATATCAGTAAACATTCACTTAACGATCTGGCTGGCCAGCCGTTCGGGAATTTAGTGAAAACTGGTTTTCGCGGTTATTTTAAGTACTTGTTAATTATAGTAGGAACAATATTAGCGTTGGCTGGATTTGCATTTTCCATGATCTTCTAGAGTAATACGGAGGGTACAATTTGCTTGTACTATTGTTGGCTTATATGCTTTCCGATAAGGATTTACCGGTCACGAGAATTTACGCTCCAGCTTGTTCAGGTAGCGCTTTACTTCTTCATCACTTACCTCGGAGAAGTCGCGATAGAATGCTCCCACGGCGCCAAATTGTGTGGGTGTCAACAGGCTCACCACTTCGTCCACGGCAGGCTTTAGATTTTCGATAGCTTGTTTGGCAGCCACGGGTACGGCTACGATGATTCTGGCGGGTTGGCTTCTTCGTATCAATTGCACACTGGCCATGAGCGTATAACCGGTGGCGATGCCGTCGTCGACAACAATAACCGTTTTCCCTTTCAGGTCGATGGGTTCACGATCACCCAGAAACTTTTGCTGCATTTCGCGAAGCCGTCCCCGAATAAGCTGAAGCTCTTCCTTGATGTACGCAGGATCCACAGTTTCTGTACTGCTGAGTACATAATCATTCATACTGGCAGCGCCGATGGCGTATTCTTTGTTCCGCGGATGTCCGATTTTTTTGATCAGGGCCAGTTCCAATGGGAATCCCAGGTCGTGGGCGATAGGATAGGCAACTGGTACGCCTCCCCGTGGAATGGCCAACACCACACCGTCTTCACCCATAAACTTTCGCAATTTGGTGGCCAGCAGATAGCCGGCTTCCGTTCGATCACTAATCATGGTATCCATTTGCCTCAATCTATGCGACTTCTTGGGTCAACCACAATGATGAGAATTATGCCGACCTTTGATTTGACTCATGTATTTGCCAGCTAATGAAAGTAGACCGAAATTTAATTGAGCTGCATTTGCTGGTCCATTTTCAACCTTCCATTTGTTGCATAACCGTTCGATAATAGATTATATTATGCCAGGAATCATCACCATTACCTTAAATCCCGCTATCGACAAAAGCACAACCATTCCTTCCCTTCAACCTGAAAAAAAGCTACGTTGCACACAACCAGTATTTGAACCGGGTGGGGGAGGGGTGAATGTGGCACGCGCCATCAGCAAACTGGGCGGATCCGCTCAGGCCATCTATTTTGCAGGTGGCTATTCGGGAAAATTTTTCAATGATCTGCTGGATAGAGAAGGAGTGAACGCAATTCCTGTCCCCATCAGCGGACATACCCGCGAGAACCTGATTGTATTCGATAGTTCCAGTCATCACCAGTATCGGTTCGGGATGCCCGGTCCCGATATACTGCCAGTGGAAACGCAGGCAATGCTCGACCAGCTCCGGAAAATTGAAGCGCCGGACTATATCGTGTGCAGTGGAAGCAAACCCGCCAATGTTCCCGACGACATCTTCGCCCGGATTGCTGCTATTGCGAAGGAAAAGAAAGCCCGTTTTATTTTCGATAGCTCCGGCGCCGCGTTGAAAGCAGGACTCCGGAATGGGGCATTCCTGATTAAACCCAACCGGGGCGAACTTTGTGCCCTGGCGGGAAAAGAATGGTTGGCCGACGGAGAGATTGAAAAGGCCGCCCGGGAAGTTTTAGCTCATTATTCGGTTGATGCCATGCTGGTATCGCTGGGTGCCGACGGCGCCCTGCTGGTGGCCAAAGATCAGCTCGTGCGAATAAAGCCTCCCAGTGTGGAGCGACAAAGCACCGTGGGGGCAGGCGATAGTATGGTGGCAGGATTAGTCTGGCAACTCTCCAAAGGCAGCGATCTGCGCCAGGCTGCCGGTTATGGCGTGGCCTGCGGTACAGCCGCCACCCTCAATCCCGGCACACAGCTTTGCCGCAAAGAAGATGCTGATAAAATTTTTGATGCCCTGGAATGGGGATAGTATGCCAAAATGAGGTTGTTGTTTAAAGCAACACATTTAACAGGAGCACACCCGCCAGACCGAGAATAGAGATCAGGGTCTCCATTACCGTCCAGGATAGAAAGGTCTGTTTCAGGGTCAATCCGAAAAATTCCTTAAACATCCAGAATCCGGAATCGTTGACATGGGAGCCGAATACGCTGCCTGTGCCCACGGCCAGCACCATTAGCTCGGGCGAAGCGGCCCCGGATGCTACCAATGGACTTACCACACCTGCTGCGGTTATGCCCGCCACCGTAGCCGAACCAATCGCTACCCTGAGTAGGGCGGTAACGGCCCAACCGAAAATCAGTGGCGGCATCTGCCATTTTTCACTAAACGATGCGATATAATCATCGGTGCCACTATCTTCCAGCACTTGCTTGAATACGCCGCCTGCAGTAATAATCAGCAATATAACGGCGATGCCGGCAACAGCATCGTTGAGCCATTTCGTGGATTCGGCCATGCCCTTCCCTTTGGCAATGCCAAAATAGGCAATGGCGGCCGTTACGGAGATCAGTAGGGCGATAGTGGCATCGCCGGTGAAGAGCAATGCGGTTCGCAATCCGCTATCCGGCAGGAAGTTTTCTGCCAATACCGCCAGGGTAATCAGCAACACAGGCAGGAGGCCGAGGAAAAAACTGGGAAAGCGGGCGGGCAGGTCCTTATCCTCCCGCTGCACATTGGAAAGAAAAAAGGAAGAAATCTTCACTTCCACCTTTTTCAGATAATTGCCCAACACGGGACCAGCCAATATGACTACCGGAACCGAAATCAGTAAACCGTATATCAGGGTCTTGCCCATATCGGCCTCAAAGGCATTCACCAAAAAAACCGGGCTGGGATGCGGCGGCAAAAAGCAATGGGTGGTAGATAGCGAAGCGGCCATCGGTATGGCCACATAGAGCAGGGGCAGGTTGGCCCGGCTGGCAATAGAGAATACCAGCGGCACCAGTATCACAAAGCCGGCATTGTAATACAGCGGGATACCGATCAAAAAACCGGTGAGCAAAACGGCCCATTGAATATGCTTTTTGCCAAATGCTTTTATCAGCGTGGTTGAAATTTTTTCGGCGGCACCACCCACTTCCAGGATCTTACCCAGTATGGCGCCCAGGCAAATGATCAGCGCCAGCCCACCCAGCGTGGAGCCTACCCCTTTTTGAATGGAAAGCAAAATTTCTTTCGCGGGCATACCGAGGAGAAAGCCGGAGAGTATGGCCACAAAAAGCAGGGATAGAAAAGGACTCACTTTTTTGTAAGTCATGAACAGTTGCAGACCGATAGCCAGCAGGATGACAAGCAATTCCATGGGTTATTGTTTCATTCAGGCGACCGGATTCACCAGTTCGCCAATACCGTCGATTAAGATATGAATTTGATCGCCACTCTGCAGGGTGAAATCCTGTCCCGGCACAATACCGGTTCCGGTCATGATGAGGCAGCCATTCGGAAAACTACATTCCCGGTACACCCAGGATGCGAGCTCTTCCGGCTTTCTTTTCATCTGAGCCAGATTTGTTTCACCCTCAAACACGGTTTTGTTGTCGCGAACAATAATAAGCTGGATAGCCGTTTCGTCGCTCAAAGGTTCTTTGGCCAACAGAATGCAGGGGCCGATGGCAGCGCATCCGTCATAAGTTTTGGCCTGCGGCAGGTAGAGCGGATTCTCGCCCTCAATACTGCGACTGCTCATATCATTGCCAATGGTATAGCCAATAATTTTTCCGGATGAATTACAAACGAGGGTCAGCTCCGGCTCCGGCACATCCCAGGTGCTGTCTTTCCGGATACGCACCGGTTTCCCCGGACCCACAATGCGGTTCGCCGTGGCTTTGAAGAATACCTCCGGCCGTTCCGCTTCGTACACTTTGGCATAGAAATCGGCGCCGCCTGCTGCCTTTGACTCTTCCTGCCTTCCCTGTTTGCTCCGCAGATAAGTAACGCCACAGGCCCAGAGTTCCTGATCACCTATGGGTGCCAGAATATCAAGACCTTCGAGGCTCTGCAGGGTCTTCGCCGACGAAAGCAGGGATGGTAGTTGTTGAAGGGGATCTTCCATCCGCAAGAGCTCATCCCAGCTAAGCCCTCCCAGCAAATGAAAACCTCCGCTGTGTTCCAGCACAGGCCCCTTATTGGTTTTGTACAGTTTCATCATAAATTTTATGGTTTAATTCCGCATGCGGATACGAAGTATGTGCATGTCGTTGGTGACAAATAAGGTTTTTTCGTCTTTGCTAAGCGCTACATTGGAGACGGCTTCTTCCAGGCGGATGCGGCCGAGGGCTTTGCCATTCTGATCAAATATCCATACGCCACCTGGTCCACTGGCATATACAATACCGCGACTGTCTATTTTCAATCCATCGGGCAAACCTTTTTCCTCCCTGGGCCTTTTTTCGGCACTATAAAAAATGCGTCCATCCACCAGGGAATCGCCTGCTATGGAAAACTGGTACCAGTTGGGCTTGCGCGGATCGCTGCAGGCTACCAGCAATTTTTGCTGGTTAGGGAATAGGGCAATGCCATTGGGCCGGCTGATGCTATCGAGCAGGAGAATCAGTTCGCCATTCGCTTTCCATTTATACACCCCATTCCAGGGCAGTTCTTTCGCCGGGTCTTCATCATTCTGCGTTTCCAATCCATAAGGTGGATCGGTAAAGAAGATATCTCCCTCCTTGTTGTACACGGCATCATTGGGGCTATTCAGTTTTTTATCCTGGTAGTGCGATACCAGGCTGGTATAAACGGGGGCGGGTTTATCGAGTGGCGCATCCATTCGTGCCAGTTGCCGGTTGCCATGCTGGCACAATACCAGCAGTCCGTTGGGGTCGAGCAATAGGCCATTGGATCCCATTTCGCCACCACGAGGCTTTTCGCCCGTATAGCCGGAGGGGGTCAAATAGGGCTTTACGCCACCGGAATCCGTCCATTGAAATACCGTGTCGCGGGGAACATCGGAGAAAAGCAGCATTTGCTGATCGTCCAGCCACAATGGCCCTTCGCTCCAGTCGAAACCCGTGGCGATGATTTCAATACGGGTCTTTTCCTCCAGCACAGAATCCAAACCGGCTTCCCATCTTTCAATACTTCCCGTTTCAGGGTAATTTTTGTAAGCTTCGCTTTTTTGCTCCGTGCTGGTATTGCAGCCAAGAAGACAGAGCAGGAATATTGTGGTGAGAGTTTGGGTCATGCTAATTAGGTGTAGTGATCAATGACTGTCTCTTGTAACCTGCGATCCGGAACTTCCCTGCAAAAAATCGAGGTCGGCACCTTTATCGGCACCCATCACGTGCTTTATATAAAGGCTCACATAACCGCGATTGGAAGCTGGGGCGGGCGGCTGCCACGATGCTCTTCGGCGGGCCAGCTCTTCTTCCGGCACATGCAGCCAGAGTTTGCGCGCCGGCACATCCAGTTCAATGATATCGCCATTCTGCACCAGGGCCAGGTTACCACCAATAGCCGATTCGGGTGATACATGCAGTACTGCCGTTCCATAAGCCGTACCACTCATGCGCCCATCAGAAATGCGCACCATATCGCGAACACCTTTCTCCAGTAATTTTTTCGGCAGGGCCATATTGCCTACCTCCGGCATGCCGGGATAACCCACGGGCCCCACATATTTTAAGACCATTACGCAAGTTTCATCAATATCAAGATCAGGGTCATCTACACGTGCGTGGTAGTCTTCAATACTTTCAAAGACCACGGCTCTGCCCTTGTGCTGCATTAGCGAAGCACTGGCCGCCGAGGGTTTAATAACGGCGCCGTTCTCCGCGAGGTTACCCTTCACGATCACGCATCCCGCTTCCGGAATCAGGGGCTTGTCGTAGGCAGCAATCACCTCCCTATCGTAGCAGTCCACATTTCCCTGAATATTCTCCTGGTGATTTTTCCCGGTTACTGTAGTAATATTTTTATGCAGTTGATCCCGCAGCTCGTGCAAAATCACGGGCAGGCCACCGGCATAGTAAAAATCTTCCATCAAAAATTTTCCCGAAGGCATCAGGTTCAGCAAGAGGGGAATCTTACTGCCCAGCCGGTCAAAATCTTCCAGATCGAGGGGAACACCTATTCGTCCGGCAATGGCCATCAGGTGGATGATGAAATTGGAAGAGCCACCCACGGCCGCATTCACCATGATGGCGTTTTCGAAAGCTTCGCGCGTGAGGATTTTATCGATGGTCAGGTCTTCTTTCACCATCTCCACAATACGGCGGCCACTGAGTTGTGCCATCACTTTTTTGCGACTGTCGGCAGCGGGGATGGCGGCGGCGCCACTGAGGGTGAGTCCCAGCGATTCCACCATACAGGCCATGGTACTGGCGGTGCCCATGGTCATGCAATGCCCGATACTGCGGCTCATGCAACTCTCAGCGTATTCACATTCTTCCTGGCTCATGCGGCCCGTCTTCATATCCTCGTCAAATTTCCACACATGGGTGCCGCTTCCGATGGTTTGTCCACGATAGCGCCCATTCAGCATGGGGCCACCCGGCACTACAATTGTGGGCAAACCCACACTGGCGGCACCCATCACGGTGGAAGGAGTGGTCTTATCGCAACCCGTCAGCAATACCACGCCATCGAGGGGATTACCGCGGATGGATTCTTCCGCGTCCATACTGGCCAGGTTACGAAACAGCATGGCCGTGGGTTTCAGCAAGGTTTCACCCAGGCTCATGATGGGAAACTCGAGCGGGAAACCACCGGCTTCCAGCACGCCGCGCTTCACCGCTTCGGCATGACTGCGAAAATGCGCGTTGCAGGGCGTTAGTTCGCTATAGGTATTACAGATGCCAATTACAGGCCGCCCATCAAACATATCGGTAGGCATGCCCTGGTTTTTCATCCAGCTACGGTAGATGATTCCGTCTTTGTCTTTGCGGCCAAACCAATCGTGGCTGCGCAGTTTCTTTTGCATTTAGCAGGAATTAATTGAGTAGGCTAAATATAACCAATGCCAATGGAATCAAGGCTTTTCGCGTGCATTTGGGAGACGATTTATTTCTGCAATGTTTATTGCGTAAAACTTGCAGAATATTAGTACGCAACTTTGCCGCAATAAAAGGCGAACTCTTCATAGTTCCTTTCAGATAATCAATGGGAGGAACATGTTGAGCTTCAATTTGATAGGAACACTAAGAATATAATGTTTATTATTATGAACAAAAGTGTTATTTTTGTTCATAATAATAAACATTATGAATGCACGCGTTTATCCTTTATTGCCCAAATTGCAAAACATTTTGGAACAAATGGGAGAAAACATAAAGTTAGCCCGATTGCGTAGGAGATTAACTGCCGACCAGGTAGCTGAGCGCGCAGGCATCACGCGTACAACAGTGTGGAATATTGAAAAAGGGTCTTCGCGGGTTGCTATGGGTTCCTATTGTCAGGTTCTGTTTGTTCTGGGTCTTGCTGACGACTTGTTGAAGATAGCAACAGATGATGTATTTGGGAGAAAGTTGCAGGATGCAGGTCTTCTTGTTAAAAAAAGAGCACCTAAAAGAAGTTAACACATGGAAGTCTATGTTTATGCAGATTGGGAGGGATTAGGCCATCGGCCTTCGATGCTGGGCACGCTAACGGTGCTCCACACAAAAGGACATCATGTAATATCATTTGAATATGACAAAGACTGGATCGCTGGCGGATTTGCTTTTCCACTGGACCCAGATTTAAAGTTGTATCCGGGTCCACAATATTTACCGAAAGAGAAAATAAATTTTGGTGTATTTATGGACTCGTCGCCAGACCGATGGGGCAAGACCCTAATGGATCGTCGAGAAGCAATAATGGCAAGAGAGGAAGGACGAAAGCCCAGAAAATTATTTGAAGAGGATTACCTTCTTGGTGTTTATGATTTGCACCGAATGGGCGGGTTACGATTTAAATTAGAAGGGAATGAAAATTTTCAAAATGACAATAAGGGGCTTGCTGCGCCTCCCTTCACTTCATTGAGAGAATTGCAGCAAGCAAGCCTGGCTCTGGAAAAAGATATGCTCAGTGATGCAGTTGCAAAAAAATGGATTAATATGCTTATTGCGCCTGGCGCTTCGTTAGGTGGTGCTAGGCCCAAAGCTGGAGTTTTGGATGAAAAGGGAGAACTTTGGATTGCCAAGTTTCCAAGTGCTGGCGATAGCTATAATGTTGCTGCATGGGAAATGATTGCTAATGAACTGGGGAAGAAGTTGGGGATAAATATGGCTCAGGGACTGTTGAAGCAGTTCAACAAACAGCATCATTCGTATTTGTCTAAAAGATTTGATCGAACACGTGCAGGTGCCAGGATTCATTTTGCATCCGCCATGACCTTGCTCGGACAGGGTGATGGTGCCAGTAATGTATCCTATCTGGATATTGCCGAATTTATTATGCGACATGGTGCAGTACCTGATGCAGACCTTGAAGAGTTATGGAAACGCATTGTATTCTATATTGCCATAAAAAATACAGATGATCATTTGCGTAACCATGGCTTTCTTCTAACGCAAAATGGTTGGCGCCTTTCTCCTGCCTATGATATCAACCCAAATTATTTCGGAACAGGTTTGGCAATTAATATTTCAGAAAACGACAATAGCCTACGCTTTGAGCTGGCCATGGAAGTAGCAAAATATTTTAGACTGTCAGATAAGGCGGCAGGTGACTTTATTGCAGAAACAAGAAAGGTTGTAAAAAACTGGCGGAGACTGGCAGATAAGTACAAGCTCACATCACAGGAAAAAGATCGGATGGCTCCGGCATTTGAAAATTTCGATTGAGTGACCCGCAGAGACACGATGCCTCAGGTAACCGCTCATGCGCATTATTCAGAAACAGAAAAGCCGCGAGTAATCGCGGCTTTTCTGTTTCTGCTACTGAATCAGTAGCTGCAAACTCTTTCCTTCGGCCTGCAGGAGATAAACACCCCTGGCGAGTTGGGAAACGGAAATGTTTTTCAGGCCGGCTGAATGTTGCTGCTGCAAAACCAGCACACCCTGGCTATTGAAGATGCGCACCAGCCCATCCCTGTTAAGCAATAGATTGATGCGCC
>JBIQMS010000034.1:0-53059 GCA_044463125.1 Terrimonas ferruginea | reverse complement strand
TTAAATTTTTCTTTATACTTGAATTCTAATGAGGTATCAACTTTGGCTAAGCCATTTTTTAATAAATGGGCATTTAAAAATGTTTTGTTTTCTAAATAAAGGTAACAAAGTAAATTGTTTTCGTTGTCATATTTAATATTGTCATACTTCAAAAAAACCTTCTTACCTTTTGTTTTTTCAATTAGGAAATCCGTTGCCTTACCGTTAATAATCGGATCTTCCTTTATTCCCATTAGCTTCACAATCAAATTATTACTCAGGCGAATTTTCTCTGGGCTGATGACCTCTTTTATTGTAAAAAGTTCTTCCCTTTTGGTTGTGCTATCCTTGTCAATCTTACTTCCGAACTGTAGCTTCTTGACATCCAGTTTCTTGTCAAGGGTGTGCGGGTCTTTGAAGATATAAGGAAGCTTTTGTATTTCATTTTCAAATTTAACTTTGATCTTTTTCTGTTCCAAAAATTCGTATGTTGTCCCGCTGAGATCTGTTTGCTGGATTTCTAATTTCTCTTTTATATACGGAATGTATTCTGGATTTATTTCGAATCCCACTGAACTCCTACTTAGATTTTTGGCTGCTAAAGATGTGGTACCGCTACCGGCAAAGGGGTCGAGCACAGTCTCGCCAACAAACGAGAACATTTTGATTAACCTTTTGGGTAATTCCTCAGGAAACATCGCCATGTGGTTGTTTTGCTTCGCTCCTGCGAAATTCCAATGTCCCGCAAAGTAGGTATTCCATTCTTCTGCAGTCATTTTGGAGAGTTCCTTTTGCTCTTTAGTGGGTTTGGGGGCTTCGCCAAGTTTTTTAAAAACCAGTATAAACTCGTAATCAAGTTTGAGAATCCCGTTTCTTGGAAATGGATATGAACCCATTTGAACACCACCTCCCGTAGTATTGGAAGTTGTAACTTTTTGCCAAATGATTGCTCCCATATAATCAAAGCCTATATTTTCACAAAACTTGATTATTTCTTCGCGAATCGGTATGACCTTATAACGCCCGTAATAAACTGCCCTGGCAAATTGGTCGCCGATATTTACACAAAGCCTACAACCATTGTGCAGGACACGATAGCACTCTTTCCAGACAAGATTCAAGTTGTTAATATAGCTTTCGTAACTATCGTGAAAGCCTATTTGACTATCTGTTCCATAGTCTTTGAGTTGCCAATAGGGTGGAGAAGTAATAGCTAAATGGACTGAATTGTCGGGAAGTTCGGACATGACCCGACTATCGCCAGTTACTATTTTATGGTGAGTTTTCATATACTAAATAATTTGGGCGAATTTAAGTAATAAGCTAAAACTTTTGCTGGTGATATGTTCACAAACCGCTAACACGAAAATCAATAATTTCTATGTCATAGATGTTTGATTTTTGCGTTCTTGTAAATTATGATCTTTCCTATTGTCTCCTCAAGTTTTGGGTTAGTTCCTTCAAACCCTTCATGGGTATCCTCTTCCAAAAGGTCCACTTTTCTTTTCAGGCGCTCTATCTCACGCTGAAGGCTGGTCATTTCTTTCACCACATACTCAAAATTGTGGTCTATTTTTACGAAGCCACTCGATATGGCCTGTCCCAATTCTTTGAATTTTGCATTGAGCTCTGACAAACCCTTTTCCAGAGTATCCATTCTGTTTTCCATTGATTCTGTTTTTTTGGCGATACCGGCATTTCCTTTCAGACAAAACTATTCCTTAACCAGTCTGTATGAATGGGAAAAAACACGAAGTAGCCCTGTTTTTTCACCGGAATAGAGAAAGGCAGGACAAGCATTTCCTAACGGGCGTTTGCATCGGCCCGAATTCATTATTTTTGCCCTTCAATAGCAACAAGTCTGTATGGTATATACTCCCCAGCATAAGGTTCGAATAGTAACGGCGGCCTCGCTTTTTGATGGACACGACGCGGCGATCAATATCATGCGCCGGATCATGCAAAGCAAGGGGGCGGAGATCATTCACCTGGGCCATAACCGCTCCGTGAAGGAGATTGTGGAAGCCGCCATTGAGGAAGATGCACAGGGAATCGCCATCACCAGCTACCAGGGCGGACATATTGAGTTTTTCAAATACATGAAAGACCTGCTGGAGGAAAACGGCTGTGGTCATATCAAAATATTCGGCGGCGGCGGCGGCACCATCTTACCCGAAGAAATTGAAGAACTTCACCGCTATGGCATCACCCGCATCTACTCACCTGACGATGGGCGCCAGATGGGTTTGGAAGGGATGATAGAAGACCTGATCCGCCATTGCGATATTTCCCTGAATGGCGACGGTGGTTACGATAAACCTCTGCAACTCGGGGAGGTGCACGATGTTCGCCGAATTGCCCGGCAAATCACCAATGCCGAAAATGGCCTGAAGGTGTCACCAACGACGCCTGCGAAGACCATCCCCGTATTGGGTATTACCGGAACCGGTGGCGCTGGTAAATCATCGGTGACCGATGAAATCGTTCGTCGCTATCTCCGGCAGTTTGAGGATAAAACCATCGCGGTAATTTCCGTGGATCCTTCCCGCAAGAAAACCGGAGGCGCCCTCCTGGGCGACCGGATCCGCATGAATGCCATATCGCACCCCCGCGCTTATATGCGCAGCCTGGCCACGCGCGATGATAATACGGCCCTGAGCGGCCATGTGAAGGATGCGATAGATATCTGTAAGGCCGAAGGCTACGACCTGGTAATACTGGAATCAGCCGGGGTTGGACAAAGCGATGCTTCTATCGTAGAGTTTTGCGACGTGAGCATGTATGTGATGACGCCCGAATATGGCGCGGCTTCGCAACTCGAAAAGATCAACATGCTCGATTATGCAGATGTAATTTGCCTCAACAAATTCGACAAAGCGGGCGCCCTGGATGCTTTGGCCGACATTCGTAAACAATATAAGCGCAATCATGGACTCTGGTCGGCCAAAGAAGAGGAGTTGCCCGTGGTAGGCACTGTGGCCAGCAAGTTTAACGATGAAGGGGTGAACCAACTTTGCGACCTGCTATTCCGGAAAATTGAAGAAAAGACCAGTGTGGCTTTTGGCGCTTTTTTATTCTCAGAAACGGCCAAAATTTCACGAGCCGTTATCCCGCCTGCCCGGGTGCGTTACCTGAGCGAGATATGTGAGGAGATACGCAACTATGACGCGATGGTGCAGGAGCAGGCAGAGATTGCCAGCCGCATCTATCGCCTGCAGGGAGCTATTGATGCTGTTCGCGACAAGGATGCCGCCGCGGCTGAAAGCCTGCAGCGACTGATGGATGAACAATGGGAGCTGATGAATCCCGTGAGCCGCAAGTTGGTTCAGCACTGGCCCGAAAAACAAAAGGAATACCAGAAAGATGCTTATGAATATACGGTGCGCGATAAGCTGATCAGCCAGCCCATGTATTCAAAAAGCCTGAGTGGCACCCGCATACCGAAAGTATTGTTACCTAATTATAAGGACTGGGGCGATATTCTTCGCTGGCAGTCGCAGGAAAATGTGCCCGGTCATTTTCCTTTTACCGCCGGTGTATTTCCCCTGAAACGCGAGGGCGAAGACCCCACCCGCATGTTTGCCGGTGAAGGCGCCCCCGAGCGCACCAATAAGCGCTTTCATTATGTGAGCATGGGTCAGCCCGCCAAGCGGCTGAGTACAGCATTCGATAGCGTAACGCTCTATGGCGAGGACCCGGATCATCGCCCGGATATTTATGGTAAAATTGGCAACAGTGGCGTAAGCATCGCCACGGTGGATGATGCCAAAAAACTCTATAGTGGATTCGACCTATGCAATCCGCGTACTTCTGTATCCATGACCATCAATGGCCCCGCGCCCATCCTGCTCGCCTTTTTCATGAATGCGGCAATTGACCAGGAATGTGAAAAGAAGATTACGGAACTTGGTCTTTGGCAGGAAGTGGAGCAAAAGCGAAAGGAAAAATTTGGCGATCAGTCGGCGCCGGCTTACTTCAACCCTTTGCAGCCAGGCCAATTGCCGGAGGGAAATGATGGCCTGGGCCTGAAATTGCTGGGCATGAGTGGCGATGAAGTGCTGCCAGCAGAGATCTATGCTGAATGCAGAACTGCCGCTTTGCAAAGTGTAAGGGGAACCGTTCAGGCCGATATATTGAAGGAAGACCAGGCACAGAATACCTGCATCTTCAGCACCGAATTTGCCCTGAAGCTGATGGGTGATGTGCAGGAATATTTTATCCAGGAAAAAGTGCGCAATTTCTATAGTGTCAGCATTAGCGGTTACCATATCGCCGAAGCCGGTGCCAATCCCATTACACAACTGGCATTTACCCTGGCCAATGGCTTCACCTACGTGGAGTATTACCTGAGCAGGGGAATGAATATCGATGATTTCGCACCCAACCTTTCTTTCTTCTTCAGCAATGGGATGGACCCCGAATACAGCGTGATTGGCCGCGTGGCCCGGCGCATTTGGGCAAAAGCCATGAAGTTTAAATACAAGGCCAATAAGCGGAGCCAGATGCTGAAATACCATATCCAGACATCGGGCCGCAGCCTGCACGCGCAGGAGATCGACTTCAACGATATCCGAACCACCCTGCAGGCGCTCTATGCTATTTACGACAACTGCAATTCGCTTCACACCAACGCTTACGACGAAGCGATCACCACACCCACGGAAGAAAGTGTGCGCAGGGCCATGGCCATTCAATTGATCATTAACCGTGAACTGGGCACCGCCAAATCGGAAAACTTTATACAGGGTAGTTTCGCCATAGAGGAACTGACCAACCTGGTGGAAGAAGCGGTGATGCAGGAGTTTGACCGCATCACCGAGCGGGGTGGGGTATTAGGCGCCATGGAAAGAATGTATCAGCGCAACAAGATTCAGGAAGAAAGCCTGCATTACGAGCATCTGAAGCATACGGGTGAATTACCCATTGTTGGCGTCAATACTTTCCTGAATAGTAAGGGCAGTCCCACCGTAATTCCCGGGGAAGTCATCCGCAGCACCACCGAAGAAAAGGAACAACAAATCAGCAATCTCCGCAACTTCCAGCAGCGCCATGCGCAAAAAGCAAAAGAAGCCCTGGAAAATCTCCGCCAAACCGCCATTGCCAACGGCAATATCTTCGCCACCCTGATGGATACGGTGAAGTATTGCAGCCTGGGACAAATTACCCACGCATTGTATGAGGTGGGCGGGCAGTACAGGAGGAATGTGTGAGGAGCGTGAGTCGTGAGGCGTGAATCGTGAGTTTTTTTGGTTTAAAGTTTAAGGTTTAAGGTTGAATGTTTTGAATTTAATATGACTTTGAAACCTTAAACTCTAAACCCTAAACCTTAAACCCAAAAAACTCCCTTCACGCCTCACGCCTCACGATTCACGTCCTATTATTCCTTAAATTTACCTTCCATTCACTACTCGAAAACCTATACGGAAGATGAATCGATTTTGCCGGACCTTGATTTTTTCATTGCTGATTTCTTCTCAACTGAGTGCCCAGGATATTGAAACCAATCTGGCCCGCTATGCTACGGAATTTGCACAGGAGCGGGCGCATATTCATTTCGATAAGGCTGCCTACACCCCCGGCGAAACCATCTGGTACAAGGTTTACCTGATGGAAGGCCCCTTTCCGGCTGAAGCCAGCAAAACATTTTATGTAGACTGGACCGACGAGAAGGGGAATCTTATAGGTCGCAATGTGAGCCCTGTATTTGAAGGAACGACCAATGGGCAATTTGCTGTTCCCGACAGCTTTCGCGGACAATATATACATGCCCGTGGTTATACCCGCTGGATGTTGAATTTTGACAGCAGCTATCTGTATAATAAAGACATCCGGATATTGCAGAAACCTTCCGGACGAGCCGCTGCTCCACAAGAAAGTTATACTATCAGTTTTTTTCCCGAAGGTGGCGACCTGATCAAAGGCATCGTGAACAAAGTGGCTTTTAAGGCCCATGATCAGTGGGGCCGGCCCATAACATTCCGGGGCACTTTGCTGAACCAGTTGGGCAAGCTGGTGGATAGTGTAAAGCCTATTCACGACGGCATGGGTATTTTTTTCCTGACCCCCAAAGATGGAGAGAGTTTCCGGTTGAAATGGAACGACCCCAAAGGCAAGGAGCACGAGTCGGCCCTGCCTGCCGTGAAGCCGAATGGTTTAGGCCTGCAGGTATCATCGGTGCGCGACCGCCGCTATTTTCAGGTTAATGTTGCACGCGACAACAACTTTGATCCCGGAATCATTCACATGGTAGGCACCATGGGAGGTACGCAGATTTTTCAGTTTTCGCGCGACAGCCGGAAGGAAGAAGTAAAGGGTGTGATACCAACAGCCACATTGCCATCAGGAATACTGACCATTACCGCTTTTGATGAAAACTGGAAACCACTGGCGGAGCGGATTACCTTCATCAATAACCCTGAGAGTATTTTCAAGCCGGCAGTTGAGGTAAAGCATTGGGGCCTGAACAAGCGGGCGCGCAACGATATTGAAGTAACGATTCCCGACAGCCTGGCGGCCAACCTTTCTATCGCCATCACCGACGCGGGTATTGAAACCGACAGCTCCAGCCATATCATCAGCCGACTCCTTCTCACAGGCGACCTGCGGGGCGAAGTGTACAATCCCGGTTATTATTTTTCCAATGATCATGATAGCACGGCACGACATCTCGACCTGGTGATGCTAACGCATGGCTGGCGTCGTATTAACTGGGATGCGATTGTACAGGGTAAGATGCCGGAGATTAAATATCCAAGAGACAGTAATTACTTCACTTTATCAGGCAGGGTATACGGGGCCACTTCTACTGAATTGAAAAATGCCGGTGAAATCATCCTGGTCGTAAAGCAGAAAACCAAGGAAGGGGGCATTGTGCTGGTACCGCTTGAAGCAGATGGAACTTTCAATGACCCCTCCATGCTGCTGTTCGATTCTACCACCATCTACCACCAGTTTCCCAAAGGAAAAAAGCTGGGGGGCGCTTCCGTTCGCTATCTTGAAAATAAACTCTCACCACTTGGCAGCAATGTGAAGGCAAGCGGTCGCCATAGCAACTGGGCGGCTGATACGTTGGGATTTGCCAGGCATGCGCAGCTATCGGCAGAGGAAGCCGAAATACTCCGGCAGTTTGAAGGCAAAACGCTGGAAGCCGTTATCGTGAAAGCCAAAACCAAATCGCCGGTGGAAGAAATGGATGAGCGCTATACTTCCGGTTTGTTTTCCGGAGGAGATGGTTATCAGTTCGACCTGATCAATGATCCGTTGGCACAATCGCAACTCAATATCTTCACCTACCTGCAGGGTAAAGTGGCCGGCCTGCAGGTAACGGGTGCTACCACTTCCAACCCCTCACTGCAATGGAGGGGCGGTTCACCACAGCTTTACCTGAACGAAATACCCACCGATCCGGAAATGATTTCTTCCGTGGCGGTTACGGATGTTGCTTATATCAAGGTATTCCGTCCACCCTTTATGGGAGGATTCAATGGAGGCAATGGCGCTATAGCTATATACACACGCCGTGGTGGTGATACCAAATCGGAACCCGGTGAAGGGCTGGCGAGTTCCCTGGTAACAGGTTATACCGAAATCCGCCAGTTCTATTCGCCCAACTACAGCACCTTTAAAGCGGAAAACGAAAAGAAAGACCTGCGTACCACACTTTACTGGAACCCGCTAATCATGACAGCACCCGGTAAGAGCAAATTTCAGTTTTCATTTTATAACAATGACGTAACGGAAGCTTTCCGGATCATTATTGAAGGAATGACGAGAGAGGGGAAGCTGGCGAGGTATGAGGAAGTGCTTTATTGACGTAATACGTATTACGTTTTACGTTATACGTTTTTTTGTTTAAGGTTTAGGGTTTAGAGTTTAATGTGAATGCTGATCCTTGATTTGCGAGCTTGACCATTAACCCGCGTATCTAACTTTAAACCTTAAACTTTAAACCCTCAACATTTCACCATGAGAAGGCTCCTTACCATCGCTTTATTCATCAGCTTTACGGCCCTGGAACTTTGTGCACAGTGGTCGGCTGATGCGGTAAAGTTTACCATTTCCCTGGAAAACACCGCCCAGAAACGCATACAGGTGTTGATGGATATTCCGCGGCAAACCGCCGGAATCCTCACACTCAAAATGCCGGTATGGACGCCAGGGTACTATCAGCGAATGGATTTCGCGGCCAACCTGCTGAACCTGGAGGTAAAAGATGCCGAAGGAAATACCATTCATAGCGAAAAGACCGATGCGAATACCTGGCAACTCAAATTGACCAGGCCGGGAACCCTTCAAGTAAGTTATCAGGTTCAAACCACCCGTGCCTTTGTAGCCACATCTTATCTGGATTCCGCCAGGGGATATATTGTTCCAGGTTCGGTTTGTTTATACCTGGATAGCCAGTTGAGCCGGCCGGTAATTGTAAAGATCATACCCTTCAAAGATTGGGATAAGATCGCTACCGGATTGGAGCCAATGGCTGGCAGATCCCGGGAGTTTATCGCGACCAACTTCGATGTTTTGTACGACAGCCCCTTACTGGTGGGTAAACTCGAATCGCTGCCTTCATTTGATGTTTACGGAGTGCCGCATCATTTTATAGGGCATCGCCTGGGAAGTTTCGATCGTCAATCGTTTATGGCCGACTTTAAAAAAATTACCACCGCCGCATCCGACCTGATTGGCGAAATTCCTTTTGATCATTATACATTTATCGGTATCGGTCCCGGCCAGGGAGGAATTGAGCACCTCAATTCAACGACCATCAGTTTTGATGGGCGCGGACTCGAAAATCGCGAAGGACGTCTTCGCATGCTCAATTTCATCGCCCATGAATATTTTCATCACTACAATGCCAAGCGCATTCGACCGCTGGAACTGGGACCTTTCGATTATGATCGCGGCAACCGTACCACTCAGCTTTGGATTGCCGAAGGGTTGACTGTTTATTATGAATACCTGATACTGCGAAGAGCGGGCATCAGCAGCGAAGAGGAATTGCTGCAGAGCCTTGCCGGCAATATTAAAGCGCATGAAGCCAGGGAAGGCAAACATTTTCAATCGCTGGTGCAGGCCAGCTACGATACCTGGTCCGATGGCCCATTTGGCCGTACCGGTGAAGGAGCCAAAAAGACGATTTCTTATTATGATAAAGGGCCGGTAGTAGGTTTATTGCTTGATTTTACTATCCGGCAGCATAGTAAAAATCAACGGTCGCTCGACGATGTAATGCGTACCCTGTACTATCGCTATTATAAAGAGAAAGGGCGCGGTTTTACCGATGCAGAATTCCGCCAGGCCTGCGAATCGGCCGCCGGCCGGTCGTTGGCTGATTTTTTCGAGTACATCTATACAACCAGGGAACTTGATTATGACACCATACTTGCTTATGCCGGGCTTCGGCTTGATAGAGAAAACTGGCAATTGCTGCGTTTGACAACAATCGATGAAAACCAGGAAGCGATCTGGAAGAACTGGAGTCGCGACCGGCAAAATCCCTGATTATGATATCTCAAAAGCACTCAGGCTTCGTGATTTGCACGCTCTTGTTTTTGTCCCTGGCCTGCAGGCCATCGGCTTACCGCAGCACAAATAAGCAATACAAAAAACAGGCGAAAGAACTTAGCCGGCTCTTGCGTGAATATCCCTTGCGCGATAGTGCCGGTTTGTCTTATGCTGATGCCTGGGTGGGCACCACCAATTTCAGCCTTCGTCGGCCGAATATTGTGGTGATTCATCATACCGCACAGGGTTCCTGCGACCAAACCTTGCGCACATTCACCCTGCCTCGTACCCAGGTGAGCGCGCATTATGTCATCTGCCGCGAAGGGGAAGTGTATCATATGCTCAACGATCAACTCAGGGCTCATCATGCCGGTGTAAGCCAATGGGGTGGTTTTACCGATATCAACAGCAGCAGCATCGGTATCGAAATCGACAACAACGGCTATGAGCCATTTACCGAGCTGCAGATTCAAAGTCTCTTGCAGTTGCTGGAAAGGCTCAAAAAAACATATCGTATTCCAACCGCCAATTTTGTGGGTCATGCCGATGTAGCCCCGGGCCGCAAGGTTGACCCCAACCGACATTTCCCCTGGCAACGCCTCGCCGAAGCGGGCTTTGGCATTTGGTACGATACCAGTAAACAACAAATACCAGCAGGCTTCAACGAAAAGCTGGCCTTACGTGTAATTGGATACAATACGACCAATCTGCCCGCTGCCATACGTTCGTTCAAACTTCATTACAATCCAACCGACAGCTCAGCGGTGTTGAGCCAGAAAGACAGGAAGATTTTGGCCAGCCTTTTAGAGAAGTATTAAGTAATACGTAGTACGTATTACGTATTACGTATTACGTACTACGTACTACGTAACTGGGTTTAGAGTTTAAGGTTTAAATACATGGTCCCTGCATTAAGATTTCAGCTTACAGGACATGTGAGTCTTCCTATTCAAGCCCGCATGCAAACTGCCTCAAAAAACCCCTTAAACTTTCAACCCTAAACCTTAACCCCCATAACGTACTACGTATTACGTAATACGTAGTACGTTTTTGAGCTCCAGAACCTGTAAATTTGAAGGATTGTATTGAAAGTTGTGAATATATGATGACAGCCGAACACCAACGCCTGGCCGATAACGCCAAAAAAGATATACCCCTTGCTCAGTGGGGACCTTACCTGAGCGAAAGACAATGGGGCACTGTACGCGAAGATTATAGTGAACATGGCGATGCCTGGCACTATTTCCCCTTTGATCATGCCCATGCCCGAGCTTATTTGTGGGGCGAAGATGGCCTCGCCGGCATTTCCGACTATTTTGGCAACCTCTGCTTTGGAATCGCTTTATGGAATGGCAAAGACCCGATTCTAAAGGAAAGATTATTTGGGTTGAGCAATCCGCAGGGAAATCACGGTGAAGACGTCAAAGAACTTTACTATCACCTCGACAACCTGCCGACACACTACTATATGGAGTACCTGTATAAGTATCCGCAACAGGCTTTTCCCTATCAGCAATTGAGGGAAGAGAACCATAAGCGTTCTATGCAGGAGCCCGAGTATGAGATTTTGGATACCGGTGTATTCGACGATAACCGCTATTTTGATGTGCATGTCACCTACGCCAAGCTATCGGATCAGGATATGGGCATCCGGATAAATGTTACCAATCGCTATTCGGAAACGGCGGAACTGAGCCTGCTGCCCACACTTTGGTTCTACAATCGCTGGGTGCAGGGGAGCTTTAAGGAAAAACCCTCCATCGCCTATATCAACAAAACCACCGTGCGTGCCGAGCATGAGCGGCTGGGGGAGTATTTCTTTTATTTTCAACCGGCTGACCGATCCCTTTTTACCGAGAATGAAACCAATACCGAACTGGTATCGGGTATTCCCAATAAAAGCATATTTGTAAAGGACGCTTTTCACCATGCCGTGATTGATGGGAAAAACATGGCCGAACTGTCGCGCAAGCGGAAAGGCACCAAGTTCGCACCCCTTTACCAGATGAAACTGGCTGCGGGGGAAACGCGCTCCTTCTATTGCCGGCTCAACCACCAATGGGTTGATCAGCCATTCGACAATAATTTCATGGCCACATTCGACCTGCGTAAAAAGGAGGCGGATGAATTTTATGCCGATATCCTTCCCCGCGACATGAGCGAGGAAATGGCGCAGATACAGCGGCAGGCCCTGGCTGGGGTTTTGTGGAGCAAGCAATATTACCATTTCGATGTGGAACAGTGGCTGCAAACCAGCGATGGCATCACGCCGGTCACCAATTCGAAAAAAATGGGTCGCAACAACGACTGGACCCATCTTAAGAACCAGGACATCATCATGATGCCTGATAAATGGGAATACCCCTGGTATGCCGCCTGGGACCTGGCTTTCCAGTGCATATCCATGGCCGTGGTGGATCCCACTTTCGCCAAGCACCAGTTGCTGCTGGTGATGCGCGAATGGTATATGAAACCCGATGGACAATTGCCCGCCTATGAATGGAATTTCAGCGACGTGAACCCACCCGTGCATGCCTGGGCTACCATGCAGGTGTACCAGATTGAAAAAAAGCGAACCGGGAAGGGAGATATAAACTTTTTGAAAAGGGCCTTCCAGAAATTATTGATCAACTTCACCTGGTGGATCAACCGGAAGGATGTTAACGGCAACAATATCTTTGAAGGTGGATTCCTGGGTCTGGACAATATTGGTGTATTCAACAGGAGCTATCATTTCCCCGGAGAAATACAACTGGAACAGGCCGATGGCACCAGTTGGATGGGCGCTTATGCCCTGGATATGATGGAAATGGCCATTGAAATCGCGCTGCACGACCGCAGTTTTGAGGATACGGCCACCAAGTTTTTTGAACATTTTGTACTGATTGCCGAATCGCTCAACGAGCATGGTTTGTGGAATGAGGAAGACCGCTTTTTCTACGATGTACTTTGTATTACCGGTTCGGATCCCATTCCCTTGCGGATACAGTCGGTGGTGGGTATTACGCCGCTCTATGCCGTATCTACCATCAGCAAACATGCGCTCAATACCCTGACGGATTTTAAGAAGCGTATCACCTGGTTTGAAAACTATCGGAAAAAAAATAACCGATTTTGGCCCAACGAAGAGAAGATCAATGAAGAGGATATTCTGGTATCACTGGTACCTAAGGAAAGGCTGGCGGAAATTTTGCAGAAACTGCTCGACGAAGAAGGTTTTCTTTCCGAAGGGGGTATTCGAGCGCTTTCAAAATATCACGACAAGCATCCTTATTCCGTGATGGTGGAAGGTAATATGTACAGTATCCGCTACGATCCGGGAGATTCCACTTCCGATATGTTTGGGGGCAACTCCAACTGGCGCGGGCCTGTTTGGATGCCGATCAATTTTCTGATTATTCAGTCGCTACGCAAATTCGGCGATTTCTATGGCGATGACCTGAAAGTGGAATACCCCAGTGGCTCAGGAAACTACATGAACCTGAAGCAGGTAACCAAGGAACTGACCCGGCGTGTGATCAGCCTTTTTCAGAAAGATGGCTCCGGCCGCAGAAGATTATATGGGGATTATAGTTGGTTTTATGAACAACCCGGCAATACGCACCTCGTCAATTTCTATGAATATTTCCATGGCGATAGCGGGCGTGGCCTGGGCGCGAGCCACCAAACCGGATGGACCGCTTTGGTAGCCGAATTGATCAGCGAATATGGCGAACGGGAAAATGGCTATATGAACGAGCCCGGGTGAAATAAATAGATTATTATATTGCCCTGCAACGCTAAGGCGGGCGGGGCGGTCAGCTTAAATGACCAATCATCAAAACAGAGAGCAAACCACTGCATGAGAAAAATTTCCATGGCGCTATGGGCGCTATTATTGACCACCCTGCTGCAAGCTCAGGACAACCAGCTGCAACCCGACAGGAGCAGCCGGCTAAGCGATAGCCTTTGGTCCATTTACCAGGCTGAGCGGGGCGAAAACCTGGCCATTTACCGTGGCCGCCAAATACTCGGCGGATATCCGGGCATCGGCGGAAGTGCCTATTTCCCTTTTACCGACTGGGCATCCGGTTCCGCACAATACGAGGGCATATGGTACCATAACCTGGAATTGCTCTACGATATTTATAGAGATGAAGTGCTGATTCGTCATCCCAGCGGAATCCCCTTTGTTTTATACAACAACCGACTCCAGGCTTTCAGGATCATGGGCAGGGAGTTTGTACACTTCATGGAGCCCCGTGGCGATATGAGTCCCGGTATATATGAAGTGCTGCACAAAGGAAAGCTTACCATCTTTGCCCGCCGATCAGTGATGTTGGATGAAAAAATTATCGACCAGGCTGTTGACCGGAATTTCGTCAATAAGTTCCGCTATTATGCTCAAATTGGGGATAAAGTGAAACAATTCACCAAACAAAAACAGCTCATGGAGCTGGTTCGCGACCAAAGAAACCAGATTCAACCGCGAATCCGGGAAGCGGGCGTAAAGTATAAGCACAATCCCGAAGCCATCATAAAGATCATTGCTGAAACCTACAATCAACTCTAATTCCCACATGCGATATATTCTGATAGCCTGCTTCAGTTCCCTGATTCTTTGCCAGGGTATGGCTCAAGCCCAGGAGAGGCAGGAGCCCCGGATCACCGGTCAATTTGAAAACCTGCCCCTGGTTGAATTTTTTCAACGCATCGAATCCATGGCGCCGGTTTATTTTTATTATGATACGGCAAGGCTGGGTTCCTCCCGGATCACGATAACCGCTCAGAACGAACCACTTTCAAAATTTCTCGAAAAAGCCCTGCGCGAAACAGGATTGCAAGCAAGTGTGGACGACGAAGGCCGTGTATATATCACCCGGGGACTCAAAATCGTTACCAACCTGCCCAACAACTTTTTCAGCAAACCGGATAGTCCGCAGCAGGGATTGGCCATCGACAGCGTTCAGGACTTTGACCTGGCTGAACGAAAAGCAAGGCCGGCTACATCCGAAAACAAATTGTATGAAATAGGCACAAAGTCGAATGCCGCCAAGGGAACGGCTATCCTTACCGGTACCATCCGCAATGCACGTTCAGGCGAGCCGGTGGTGAATGCTTCAGTGTTTGTGGATAGCCGACTCTATACCACAACAGATGGATATGGCCATTTCTCGCTGGCAGTTCCGGTAGGCAATCAAACCCTGAATATTCTGGGCTCAGGCATGCGGGATACAAAACTGCAGCTATTAGTGTACAGTGATGGTAAACTGGAAGTAGACCTTGCCGAAACCATCACCACGCTCAAAGAAGTGATTGTTTCCTCCCGCAAAACTTCCAATATCACCAATGTGAACATGGGTGTTTCGCGGCTGAATATAGAAACCATCCGCAAAGTGCCTTCGGTATTTGGCGAAGCCGATGTTTTGCGCGTCATCACCAGCCTGCCGGGTGTAAAAACGGTGGGAGAGGCCAGCACTGGCTTCAATGTGCGGGGTGGCTCTGCCGATCAGAACCTGATTCTCTTCAACGAGTCAACTATCTATAACCCCTCGCATTTCTTCGGCATCTTCTCCGCCTTCAATCCCGAAGTGGTAAATGAGATAGAATTGTACAAGAGCAGCATCCCCGCAAAGTTTGGCGGAAGACTGGCTTCTGTATTGGATATTAACAGCCGCGAAGGCAATAAGAAAAAAATTACCGGCTCGGCGGGGCTTGGTCTTGTAACCAGCCGGGTTCACCTGGAAGGGCCACTGTCTAAAGACCGCACTTCCTTTATATTCGGTGGTCGTACTACTTATGCCAACTGGCTCATGAACCTGCTGCCAGATGAGTATAAGAACAGCAGCGCCAATTTCCAGGATGTAAACCTCGGCATCAGCCACCAGATCGATAGCAGCAACAATCTCTATTTCTCCGGTTACTTCAGCAATGACCAGTTTTCACTCAACAGTGATACGCTTTATGGATACAGCAATGCTAATTTCTCAGTAAAATGGAAACGCAATATCACCCGAAGGCTTACTGCGGAATTTATCGGTGGCTATGATCAGTATCAGTATAAAGTGCAGAGCGATGAGAACCCGGTGAACGCTTTTACGATGAAGTTTTCCATTCAGCAGATGTATGCACGTGCCAACTTTGTGTATTATCGTAACCAGCAACATGGTTTCGATTTTGGAGCCAGCACCATGCGCTACAAACTGAAGCCGGGCTCATTTGAACCGAAAGGATCGCAATCGCTGGTAGCACCCGATATAGTGGAAGACGAACAGGCGCAGGAGTCCGCGCTGTATTTCACACATCGCTTTAATCCCAGCAATAATCTTTCCATTAACACGGGCATTCGCTATTCCGTATTCAATTACCTGGGGCCTAATTCCGTTAATTATTATGCCGACGGACAGCCGGTAAATGATGACAATCGAATTGATACCAAAACTTTTGGAAAAGGCAAGATCATCAATACTTATGGTGGACCTGAATTCCGCCTTTCGGTGCGTTATTCTGTGTCGCCCTCCTTCTCCATCAAAGCAGGGTATAATTCGCAACGCCAGTATATTCACATGCTCAGCAATACCACGGCTATTGCGCCCACGGATATCTGGAAGCTGAGTGATCCAAATATCCGTCCGCAAAAAGGCGATCAGGTTTCACTGGGCTTTTACAAGAACCTGAAGTCAAATACCATTGAAACTTCCGTGGAAGTTTACTATAAGCGCATCCGCGATTATCTCGATTACAAACCTGGCGCCACGCTGCTGTTGAATCCCGAAATTGAAACAGATGTGATCAACACACGTGGAAAAGCCTACGGTGTGGAATTCCTGGTGAAGAAGCCCGGCGGCAAGCTGAATGGCTGGATCAGCTATACTTACTCGCGCATCCTGCTTCGCTCCGATGATCCGGACCTGGGCGTGCTGGTAAATAATGGCGACTGGTACCCGGCCAATTATGATAAACCACACGATATTACGCTGACCGGTAATTTCCGGCTTACGCACCGCTTCAGCATTTCGCTTAACTCAACTTACAGCACAGGTCGTCCTATTACACTGCCTATCGGACGCTATTACTACGCGGGCTCACAAAGGGTATTGTATTCAGATCGCAATGCATACCGAATTCCGGATTATTTCCGCACCGATTTCAGCATCAATATCGATGGCAACCACAAGGTGAACCAAAAGACCCATGGTTCCTGGACCATCGGCTTGTACAACCTGCTGGGTCGTCGCAATCCTTATTCCGTGTATTTTGTTTCCGAAGGCGGGCTCATTAATGGCTATAAGCTTTCCATCTTCGGATCTGTTATTCCCTTTATCAATTATAATATCCGTTTTTAAATATGAACCTTCAACGAATCATAATCGTACTCCTTTGTGCAACCGGCCTGCAAGCCTGCAAGGATCCTTATTTTCCACCGCTTGTTGATTCCGACAACCGTATCCTTGTGGTGGAAGGTGTGCTGAATGCCAGTGGAGGCACCACCAGCATCCGTCTTTCGCGTAGCACCAAGATCGATAATTACAACACTATCGTACCCGAAGAAGGTGCACAGGTAACCGTGGAATCCGAATCCGGCAGTCCGCAAACCCTGTTTGCAACCGGTGGCGGTTTTTACCGAAGCGGCCTGTCGATGCAGAGCGGTCAAAAATACCGGGTACGCATCCGCACCAGCGATGGCAAGGAATACCTTTCCAGTTATTCAGAAGCTAAGGTTACCCCGGCAATCGATAGCATTAGCTGGAAGCAGGAAGCGGAGGGCGTTACGGTTTATGCCAATGCACATGATGATGCCAACAACACCACCTATTATCGCTGGGACTATGAGGAAACCTGGGAGATACGCACTTATTATTACTCGCAGTACGTTTTCGAAAATGGTCGCGTACGGGAAAGGAATATGCCCGATGAAGAAAGGTATATTTGTTGGAAGTATAATAATTCATCCAATATCCTGATCGCTTCCTCCGCTAAACTGCAAAGCGATCGGATAGCCGAAGCGCCGCTACTTCAAATTCCAACGGGCAACGAAAAGCTCGATTGGCGCTACAGCATCCTGGTACGCCAGTATGCGCTGGACAAGAACGCGTATGAGTTTTACGACCTGATGAAAAAGAATACCGAAAGCATCGGAACCATTTTTGATCCGCAGCCTTCAGAGATCCGGGGCAATTTTATCTGCATTACCGACCCCGCTGAGCCTGTAATCGGACATGTAACAGCCAGTACCGTAACTGAAAAAAGGATTTTTATCAACTCTACCGAAGTTACAGATTGGGTTTTTGTTGAAAATTGCCCGGTGCAGGAAGTGACCACCGATAGCGTAGTGTATTATTTTGAAGGTGGCGGGTTTATCCCTTATGAGGCCGTGGAAGAAAATGGCGTGATCACCAAGTATATGAGTTCTTATGCGGGTTGCACGGATTGTACCACCAGGGGCGGATCAGTGCAAAGGCCGAGTTATTGGTGAGGAGAACGCGTGAGGCGTGAGGCGTGAGTCGTGAGTGAGGAGTTGAAAGTAGTAAGTAGGGGTTTAAGGTTTAGGGTTTAAAGTTTAAGGTTGGAGATGTTGGTTTAACCATTAAAAACTTCATCTATGAAACTACCCGTAATGATTGCCGGCAGCTTGGCTCTTGCGCTGGGTGCATGCAGGGACCCTTATAGGCCGTCGATACAGTCCGAAGAAAAGTCCTATCTGGTGGTGGAAGGATTGTTGCTGCTGGGTGACCGGCCCACGCGTATCCGGCTTTCGAGGACCTTTATGCTGGACGATACGGCCCGATTGCGTTGGGAAGATGGAGCGCAGGTGTTGGTGGAAAATCGCCAGGGTGACGTAAAAATATTGAACAGGCAGGCGGAGGGAGAATATGTGCATCCTAACCTTGAGTTGCGAATGAACGAGGAATATCGTGTAAGAATTCGCACTACCAATGGAGATGAGTTTGAAAGCGATTATGTAAAACCCAAACTGTCGCCACCTATAGACAGCATTGGGTGGGAACTTGATGAGGACGGCCTCACGGTTTATGTAAACAGTTTTGATCCGGCAGGAGAAGCGCGATATTATTTGTGGGACTATGGCGAAACCTATGAGATTCATTCTTATTATTTCGCGGACCAGATATATGAGGACTACTACATTAGACCTCGACGTTTACCGGAGGAGCAGGTATATCAGTGCTGGAAATATGATAGTTCTGTGAATATTATCCTGGCGACAACCTCGCGATTGGAAGAAGACAGCCTGCTGGAAGCGCCAGTGGCTTACTTCAACCGTCACGATGAAAAACTGTCGGTACGGTACAGCATGTTGTTGCGGCAATATGCCATTGCGGAGGAAGCATACCAGTATTTGGCCTTGATGCGTCAGAATACGGAGCAGATTGGAACCATATTCGATCCGCAACCGACCGATATCCGCGGCAATATCCGCTGTGTCAATAAACCGGAGGATCCGGTGATTGGATTTGTGACGGCCAGTTCGGTGCAGGAGCGACGGAAATTTATCAGTAATGCAGAAGTAGCGCCCTGGCGCTATCAGCAATACTGCCCGCCGGATACCATACAACCTCGTGATGTTATAGAGAGATTGCACGGAGGGGGTTGGATGGTGTTTCAAGCGATAATGAATCCGACGCTGATGCGACCGTCTTCTTATGTGATAGCCTTTCCTTTCTGTGTAGACTGCCGGAATAGGGGAGGGGATTTGAATAGGCCGGCGTTTTGGTAAGTAGTAAGTAGTAAGTAGGGAGTAGGGGTTTAAGGTTTAGGGTTTAAAGTTTAAGGTTGGTGAAGGGGTTGAAATGAAAATCTGCGCCGATCTGCGTCGTTATCTGCGAAAATCTGCGGGAAATCTATCCCGAACTTTGAGCAGGTGTAAAGCGCTGGAGCGTTTCCCGCAGATTTACGCAGATTTGGTCCGCAAATGAACGCAGATAGATGATAACTGTAGAAGCAGGCAATATTTTTTAGGGAGTAGAAAGTAGGGAGTAGGAAGTAGGGGGTGCGGAGTATTATGTAGTAGGCCAAACATACCTACTTCAGTTCTCACATTCAACCTTAAACTTTAAACCATCAACGATTCAACAATTCAACGATTCAACGATTCAACAATAAAGTTCATGTTTACACAACATCGCCGAAAATTTATTGCTTTTGCTTTCTTATTGATGGGGGCTGGTACCGTTCAGCCTGTTTGTGCGCAGGGCACTGATGCTGCAAGGATGGTCAACCAGTCGCCAGGTTCAGGTGAAAAAATATATGTGCATACCGACCGGAACAGTTACCTGGCAGGTGAGTTGCTTTGGTTCAGGCTTTATTACATGGAAGCTGGAACCTGGCAACCCATTGATATGAGCAGAGTAGCTTATGTGGAATTGCTCGACCGTCAGTCAAAGGCTGTTGTGCAGGCCAAGATCAGCCTGGGTAAGGGAGGTGGTTCGGGTTCTTTTTACATTCCCTCCTCCATTGCCACGGATCGTTATGTTCTGCGCGCGTACACGCGCTGGATGCGCAATACAGGATCCGGAGAATACTTTGAAACGCCCGTTACCATATTAAATACGGTGGCAGGTTTGCCCGCGAATGCCGCGGCTTCGCAGTTGCCGCAAATACATTTTTACCCGGAGGGAGGACAGTTCCTGTCGTTGGGAACATCCGTTCTCGGCTTTCGTATCACCAATGAAAAGGGCCTGCCGGTTGAGGCCAGTGGAATTCTTACGGGTGCCAATGGAGATACAATTGGTACCATAGCTACGCATAAAATGGGTATGGGTCGGGTGGAATTAGCTGCTGCCGGCACCGAAACCTATACCGCGCATATTCAGTTGGGTGACAAAACAATTGTTCAGGCACTGCCACAGGCCAGCAACCGCGGTTATGCTTTGCAGGTAAGAGAAGCAGGCAATAACATGGAAGTGTCTATCCGGCTCAAGGGCTTAGACCAGTCGGCTGAAACCATGCACCTCCTTACACACGCCAATCAAAATCTGCTTTCAGCCCAACAAATTTCGGCGGCGAATAATGCGGAAACGAAATTGACGATTGAGAAATCGAAGCTACAGGAAGGGGTGAATATTATCACGCTCTTTAATCAGCAAAAGCAACCGGTTTGTGAACGCCTGGTATTTGTGAAACCGCAATCGGTGCTACCGGTAACTACAGCTACCGACCGGGGTAGCTATGCCTTGAGGCAGCCGGTGAAATTATCCATTGAAACGCCTTCTTCCGACGCTCTGGGTGCCGACAGCATCCATTATTCTGTAGCGGTGTATCAGTCCGCACCCTGGGATGATCCTTACAGCGCGGCCATGCCCAGCCACCGCTGGCTACTGCCTTATCTTCAGGGAGAAGTGCTGGCGCCTGAATATTATTTCAGCGATGATAAGGATGCCATTGTTGCTGCCGACAATCTTATGCTGACCCAGGGATGGCGCAGCTTTGCCGGTTCGAAAGACCGGGCCAAAACTTCCATGCGGTTTACGCCGGAGTTAAAAGGTCATATCCTGATAGGTCGTGTGGTACGAAAAGCGGATGGCAGCCCCGTACCGGGAGAGCTGTGCTACCTGTCGGCACCCGCCTTTCCCTTCGATCTGGAATCGGCGCGCAGCGACCGGCAGGGTTATGTATATTTCGAGGCCGACAAATACTATGGACCGGGCGAAATAGTGGTGAAAGCGGCGTCGGATTCCGCGGCTTATTTCCGCGTAGATATTTTGAATCCTTTCAGCGAAGAAAAACTTCAGGAGAATTATAGCATGCCCGATTTACAGCAGGCCTGGGCATCGGCATTGCAGCAACGAAGTGTGGGAATGCAGGCGCTTAATATTTTCAGGGCCGATAGCCTTCGGAGGTTTAGCGCGCCAGCACAATACGACACACTTCCTTTTTATGGCAAAGCGGAGTATAGCTACCGCATGGACGACTATAAGCGCTTTACAACTATGGAAGAAGTGATGCGTGAATTTGTAGCGCCCATCAGCGTGGCCATTCGCGGCGGTAAATACTACCTGAGCATCCTCGATGAACTATATAAGAGAGGCTACGACGAAAATGTGATGGTACTGATTGATGGCATTCCACTCACGGATCATAATAAAATATTCAGCTATGATCCGCTGAAAGTGAAAAAACTGGATGTGGTTACCCGGCGCTATGTGCTCGGTTCCGCGAATGTGGGTGGAATCGCCAGTTTTGAAACCTACAATGGCCGCTTCGATGCCTTCGATCTGGATCCTTCCATCATCCTGGTCGACTATGAAGGGCTGCAGTTGCAACGCGAATTCTATTCGCCCGACTATAGTCAGGTCAATAACCCGCGCCTGCCCGATTTCAGAACCACCCTTTTCTGGATGCCTTCGCATCAACAGGCCGCGGAAGAAAAAACGACCCTGCAATTCTATACCGGCGACCAGAAAGGAAAATTCAAAGTAGTGGTACAGGGAGTGAGCAGCAGCGGAAAAATTGTGCAGGCGACGGAAGAGTTTGTGGTGCAGTGAGAGAGAGTTATAAGTTTTAAGTTATAAGTTGTAAGTAGGTTAATTATTTATTCATTAAGTGGATTTATATCCCCCATAAAAAAATCGACACTATTCCTTAAATCATAAATCTGCGTTCATCTGCGAATAAAATCTGCGAAAATCTGCGGGAAATATTTCTGCACTTTGATAGGCTTCAGATTTCAGGAGTGTTTTCCCGCGGATTTTCGCAGATATCCTATAGCTTAATACTTACAATTCTATCCGCCTCACATTCTCTGCAAACAACTTCCTCTTTACACCTTCGCTTACAATCGAGTTGTCGGGGAAGTTTTTTATGATTCGATCATAGTTCCCGTTATCGGATCCAAACATGAGCCGGTCTTCGAGGCCTTCGCGGATAAAATTTTGAAGTTGGGCCTGGAATATTTCGGTAGGAACAATATCTGGGTTGCAAAGAACTGATATGTCGGCAAAAACATTCGGGTATTTTTTCATAAGCGTGATCGTTTCTGCATGATAGGGGCCGCCGGCATGCATGAGCCATAGCTTCAGGTCGGGGAATTTTTTCAATACAGGTTCTATCAACGCGGGATTGCCCATGGCACTGTCAAAGTCCGGACAGCCATGGTCGGGGCCGGCTAATCCGGTATGGATGCCTACCGGCAGATCATATTCCACTGCCAGCCGATAATAGGGATCCATCCTGGAATCATCGGGGCGCATACCCGCGTACTGTGTAAGCAATTCACCCAAAAACTGGATTCTTCTCTTCTCGATCAAATGCCTCACCCAATTGCTGTCGGGGAAAGCGATACTGTCCGTATAGCAAGTTTGCCCGCTATAAGGCACTTTTCCTCTGGGGCAGGGGATCATCAATCCCGCGCGAATAGTAACGGGTGAGTGGCTTTGGTATAATTGTACCATATCCCAGGAACTGCTGAACCAGACTTCTTCCACGCCATATTTTCTCCATTCACTGAATTGTGCGGCCGTATCTGCTGCGGCATGCGCATGCACATCAATGATGCCCCTATCAACATCAACTGAATCGTTTTTACAGGAAAAAAGGAAAAGAGAGAGGAGGAGGGAGAGGCGCATGGGGAATTTGGGGAATTTGAGAATTTGGGGATTTGGGGATTTGATTGATAGTTTGTCTCTAGAAAGGTAAACAAATTCTCAAATTCCCAAATCCTCAAATTCTCAAATTTTCCAATTCAAGCTACCGAATATTTCCACGCCTCACGCCTCACGCCTCACGCCTCACGATTCACCCCTCACGCCTCACCTTGCCCTCGCCATCTCCTCCCACCTCGTTGTATAGCGCGGGCTGCGCGATTCCTGCCGCATTTTCCAGTTGCGCGTGGTGCCGCTACGGGCGAATTTGAGGATATCGTCGCGCTGGCTGAAGTTGATATTGTCGACCACTTCCATGAGCTGGCGGTTTTCAGCTCTTATATCTTCACCAAAAAGATTTCCCTGTATGGAATTGTCGGGAACAATATTGCCCAGCATTACGCCGGCTTTTTTGTACCATTGATCCTTTTGGTAGAGTTTGTCCACCAGCTCAATGGCGGGTTTGATCAGTTCATGTGTGTTGGAGGTAGCCCGGGGCAGGGTGATGGCCTCCCGCAGCGTGGCCCCATGCCGGAAACCGGCATCGTGGCTTTGCTCGCGGGTCACCACAAATACTTCCACCAGCCGGGCGGCACCATGTTGTCGCCGCAACTTTTCAGCCGCGCGGGAAGTGTAGGTGGCAACGGCTTCCCGGATTGATTCGCGATCGTTGACCGCCCGGCCAAACATGCGAGTGGTGGCGATCATTTTTTTCTGCACCAGTTCCTCCTCCATTTCGCGGCAGCTTTCGCCCCGCAATTCGCGCCATAGACGTACGCCCACAACGCCACCCAGTTGTTGCCGGGCAAATTCCTCCGACACATGGCTAAGTTGCCAGGCATCATATATGCCCCAGTCTTCCTTCAACTTTTTTGCATAACGGCGACCAATGCCCCAGAGGTCCGCTACATCGGTGAGCTGCAGGGCCTTCTCAATGGCGGCGGCCTCCTCCAATATGTACACACAACCGGTGTTGACCTTATCCTTTTTAGCCAGCCTGTTCGCCAGCTTGCTCAATACCTTGCTGGGTGCAATGCCCACCGAAACCTGTATCCCTGTCCATTCCCAAACCCTGCTGCGTATTTCCATGGCCAGCTGATGCCCGTTTTTTTCCGTTAAACCCTGCAGGTCCAGAAAGGCTTCGTCCACCGAGTACACTTCTACACGATTGCTGCCCAGCATTTGCCGCAGGGTTTCCATCACGCGCCAGCTCAAGTCACCGTAGAGGTTGTAGTTCGATGAAAAAACATGAATGCCATGCTGCTCAATCAGTTTCCTGGCCATGAAATAAGGTATGCCCATTTCCACGCCCAGTTTTTTGGCTTCATCGCTGCGGGAAATAATGCAGCCATCATTATTGCTGAGTACAACAACAGGCTTATCGGCCAGCTCGGGTCGGAAGAGCCGCTCGCAGGAACAATAGAAATTGTTGCAATCTACAATCGCTTTCATTCCTAAACCATCTGGTGAATTACATAGGTAACCACTCCCCATACGGCGAAATCGGTGAATTCCGCCAGGTTGATGGGTTTGTAGCGGTTGTTCTCGGGAATGAGGAAGGCGGAGGAGAAATTTTTGTGAAAACGGCGGACCAGCAATTCACCATTGAGTATGGCTACCACCACCCGCCCTTCAGCCATGCGCAGCGAGCGATCTACTACCAGGATATCATTATCGAATATTCCGGCGTCGCGCATGGCATCGCCCTTCATACGGAAAAAAAAGGTGGCGGGTTTGTTGCGGATCAATTGCTCATTGAGGTCGATCCCCCGTTCCATATAATCATCAGCCGCGGCGCCAAAGCCGGTAGCATTGGCGGAGGCCACTTCGTGTTGCGTAAACTGTTTGCTGCCGCGATAAGCGGATGAAGAAAAATCGGTGTGTTCCATGGTTGAATCGTTGAATTGTTGAATCGTTGAACTGTTTAGGGTTTAAGGTTGGATTTGCATGATTTGGGAATTTGAGTATTTGGAAATTTGAGTATTTGCTATTTGCTCACCATTTACATCTCTGTCATGTCCAAAAAAAGTTGACCATTATTACTATAATCAATTCATCTGCGTATATCTGCGTCAAAATCTGCGAAAATCTGCGGGAAAGCTTCTTGCACTTTCAACAGCTTTAGAGTACCAGAGGTTTCCCGCAGATTTTCGCAGATTTTGACGCAGATGAGCGCAGATATTTTCTTTAATTAGTTCTAACTATAACTATCAACTTTAAACTCTAAACCTTAAACCCTCAACCCTCCCTGCCTACGCAAAATAAAAAATAAATTTGGAGATACTAAAATATTTAGTAAATTTATGCTAACAATTCTGGTTAACTATGCAAATCCTATCCCATCCCGCCGTATCCGCCATGGGCATCAATATGCCGGGTTACCGTATTTATGAATACCAATTGGTGCTGGTACCTCATGAAGCATTGCGCAATCGCATCAGCGACCTGCGGCAGGAGTTTAATGCCAGCTACGGTATGGAAACCCAATCGAAAGGAAGATGTAGTATTCTGCTTTGCAGTTTTACCCAATATGAACTCATGGAGGAAAAGATCCGTACCCGCTTGAAAACCCTTGCCATGGGCGCCACTCCCTTTAAGGTAGAATTGCAGGGCTTTGGCAGTTTTCCCACCCACAGTATCCTGATCAATGTAGCCAGCCGCCTGCCGGTGCAGGAACTGGTGAAGGATATCCGCCAGCAATCACAGCGATTGTTGAAATTGAATGAAGACCACAAACCACATTTTGTGCTGGAACCGCACCTCACCCTCGCCGCCCGATTAAAACCCTGGCAATATGAAAAAGCCTGGCAAGAGTATAGCCAACGCCATTTCAGCGCCCGGTTCATCGCCGATCATATGGTACTGCTTCGCAGGCCCGTCGGCGAATTTCAATACCAGATAGTAGAAAGTTTTCAATTTGAAAACATGCCGGTGGCGACAAGGCAGGGAGTACTTTTTGGTTGAATTGTTGAATTGTTGAATCGTTGATTTGTTTAATCGTTGATTTGTTTAGAGTTTAAACAGTCAGGACCTGCGGAAATCTGCGGGAAAGCTTCTTGCACTTTCAACAGCTTTAGGGTTCCAGAGGTTTCCCGCAGATTTTCGCAGATTACAACGCAGATTAACGCTGATTTAATGTAGAAGAAAAAGCTGCGATTTTTTTCAAAGAGATTCAAACCTCAAACCGTCAACTTTAAACCTTCAACAAATCAACGATTAAACGATTAAACAATTCAACAAATCAACAATTCAACGATTAAACGATTAAACAAATCAACGATTCAACAAATTCTCTCTCATGTCCTACCTCAAAGGCCGCGGTGCTCAGATCAATCCTCATAACCGTTTTCTCAAAGAAGAGAAAACCCGCGAGCATATTGAGGCTATTGATGATTGGGAGCAACCCGACCAGCCCACGCAGTACCTGGAGCAGCAGGCGAAATCGATTGTCAACAAAGTGGAAAGTCCCGATGTGGGCATGGCCTACAGCATGAACCCCTATGCGGGTTGTGAACATGGCTGCATTTATTGCTATGCCCGCAATGTGCACGAATACTGGGGCTATAGTGCGGGTCTGGATTTTGAGCGAAAGATTATTGTGAAGATGAATGCGCCTTCCCTCCTTCGCCGATATCTGATGAATCCAAAATGGAATCCTGAACCCATCATGCTGAGTGGCAATACCGATTGCTACCAGCCGGCCGAACAAAAATACCGGCTCACGCGCAAGCTGCTGGAAGTTTGTTATGAATTCCGACAGCCCGCTTCCATCCTCACCAAAAATGCAAGGATCCTGAAAGATAAAGACCTGCTGCAGGAAATGGGCAAACGCAACCTGGTTAGCGCCATGGTATCCATTACCAGTATGGATGAAGACCTGCGCAGGGTGATGGAACCACGCACCACTACCTCTGCACAAAAGTTGCGTGTGATAAAAGAACTAAGTGAAGCCGGGGTTCGCATGGGCATTATGATGGGACCCATGATTCCGGGTTTGAATGATCATGAGATGCAACAAATCATGAAAGCCGCTCGCGATAATGGCGCCAGCTTTATGGCCTATACTTTTATCCGGCTCAACGGAGCGGTAAAATTGTTGTTTCATGATTGGCTCTACAAAAACTTTCCCGATCGCGCCGACAAAGTTTGGCACCTGGTAGAACAGTCGCATGGCGGCAAAGTGAACGACAGCCAGTTTGGAAGGCGCATGCGTGGCGAAGGCCATTTCGCCGACCTGATAGCCCGGCAGTACAAAACCTATGGGAAAAGATACGGACTGAACGCCGAAGAATGGAGCCTCGATACGAAACAGTTTAGAAGGCCGGGGCAGCAGGGAAGATTGTTTTGAGTTATACGTAATACGTAGTACGTATTACGTTGTTTAAGGTTTAAAGTTTAGGGTTTAAAGTTTAATACTTTTTCCCTTCAAAATAAACCCCAAACACCAATTACTACTTACAAATTCCTACTTACCACTTACCACTCACGTATTACGTAAAACGTATAACGTAATACGTAGTACGTTTTTTTTCCCGCAAACTTTCCGTTTTTTTCCCCTTGTTTCCCCCAACATGCTTCCTACATTCATTCCTTAAACGGAAACTTATGTATGAAGAATTCAAAGGTCTTCCTCCGGAGGACCAGATCAGGGCGGAGAACGCCTTCCTCTCTATGAAGCTGATGGCGGAGTTTGGGGCCATTACGCATGTGAGCGCTTCGGATGATCCTTCCACCCTGCAACTGCAGAACCAGTTTCTGCGCCACGTTATTCAGTTCGAGGAGGATTACGCCAATACGGAATATGTGCCGCTGGGAACATTTCTAGACCTGCGATCGGTATTTCCTCCGCTCACGCAAATTCCCGAAGATAAGAGGGAGCAGGCCTGGAAGCGGATGCTGGGATTCCTTCGAAGCCGCAATATTGATGTGGGCTGTTGCAGCCCAAGGGTGAAGCCGGAGGAGCTATACTGGTTTGTCCGCGAAGAGCTCTACGACGTAAAAGTACCCAGCCGACCTATTGCCGGCAGCAACACCTGTTTTATTTACGATGAGTTTCATCCCGACCGGGAATATGAAGCCGCCAGCTTTGCGCAAAACAGTTGCATTCTGCCAGTTTTTGCTGTATTCCCATTACCGGAAGACTGGCATTTTCGCAAAGGGCCGGTATGGCTTAATCAACAACAACTGCAGACCCCGGCTGCCTATCGCGATGCCATTAAGAAATTCCGGGAGCAATTTGATCACCTGATACTGGAGCAATCCACCGTCACCAAATCGGAGCCCGGTAAATCGCATTGCCTGGTGAAGGGTGAATACAGCGCACGCGGCATCCGCCAGGATCAGGACATTCAGCTTCGCGGCGAGTGGCTGGTGACGCTTTGCGAAGAAGAGGGTAGTACGGGCTGGCTGATCAGTGGCGTGGGGCTGCAAGGCCTTGACATAGCCAACTGCACGGCCGAACCGGAAGATCAAACCTTGATATAGATTTTCTTTCGGTCGAGCCAGTAACAGATCGCCCACATAAAACTGATGACAGTAAGCGCGAACAGGAGCGAGCCCACACGCGGATCAGAGGGAAGGATGTGTTTATACGCATTCTGGTAAATCCAGTTCCAGGGGGTGCTGCCATCTGCGAATCGAATCAGGCCAAGTCCTTTCGGTAAAAAGGCGCTCAATGCGAAAACAAAGAGTGCATTCTTACCAAATACATCGAAGAAGCGGGCCAACCCGCCCTTCCAGTTGCGAAACTCAATCAGGTAAATCATGGTGGCCAGGGTCAGCAAGGCAAGACCGGAAGTATAGACGGTGAAGGAGCTGGTCCATATCTTTTTATTGATCGGGAAAACCATATCCCATGCAAATCCGAGCAGCACAAAGGCTATACCGGCTACGAAGAGACCGTTTACCATTTCTGCCGCCTTTCCCTTTTTACGGATATAATAACCCGCCAGGTAACCAAATATTACCTGCGCAATGGCCGATATTGTACTCAGCAACCCTTCCGGATCAAAGGGAACCCCTTCGCCTTTGTAAAGGTGGGCGGTACCCAGTATTTTCTTATCAACTTCCTCCGTGCCAATCCATCCGGCCAGGCTATATGGATCATCCGGATTGCCCAGGTAGCAGATGGCCCAATAGCCCGCGAGCAGGAGCAGGGCCACCAACAGGGCGCCGCGTGGTTTGGTATAGTACACAACAATAGCCGCAAAGAAATAGCAAAGTGCGATACGCTGCAGCACACCCAGAATCCGAACCCCGCTTTCCGGGTTATCCGGATTTACCCAATGGCGAAAAAGCAGCTCGCCTTCCTTCCAATAGGAAAATGGCCACCAGTTCAAAAACAAGCCAATCAGGAAAATGAGCAGGGTTCGTTTTATGATCTTTTTCCAGAAAGCCGCATCACCACCCTCCCGCAAACGCGGCAGCACAAAGGCAAAAGCATTGCCCACGGCAAAAAGGAAAAATGGAAATACCAGGTCCGTTGGGGTAAGTCCATGCCAGGGAGCATGCTTCAAAGGCGGATAGATATGGCCCCAACTGCCGGGATTATTTACCAGGATCATGAGGCAAACAGTGGCCCCGCGGAATACGTCGAGGGAGTAGAAGCGGTTCAAGGAAGTTGTACGTTTTACGTATTACGTACTACGTTTTAAGTAATTGGTTGTTAGTTCGTTTTCCGGATGAGGATAATTGATAATGATTCAATATGGATTTAAATATAGGAAGGAATTTTGAGACGTAATACGTATTAGGTAATACGTTCTACGTTTATTGAATCTGAAAAAAGTTGACAATTATTACTATAATTAGTTCAACTGCGTATATCTGCGGAAAAATCTGCGAAAATCTGCGGGAAACCTGCCCGCATTTGTAACTGTTTCAGAATACAAGAAGTTTCCCGCAGATCAGCCCAGATTTTTTTCTCAAATCAATATTAAACTTTCAACCTTAAACCCTAAACCCAACGTAAAACGTACTACGTATAACGTAAAACGTATTACGTCCTACGTTTAACGTACAAATTGTTCACTTTCCGTTCATTTTAATCCTTTGCCAGTCCCATTTAGCCGATTATATTTGCACCCGAACGGCAATAGTTCACGCTATTTGCCGTTTTTAGGATTCGCTTCTGACCGGCGCATGCAAAAAAATAGTCATGTGACTGAGGTGGCGAAGCTTTGCAAAAACCTATCCTCTTGAGCCGCAAATGGTTAGCTGTATATAGCCGTCCCCGATGGGAAAAAAAAGTAACCCAATTGCTGCGCGACAAAGGCATTGAATGCTATTGTCCGCTCAATAAGGTGAGGCGGAAATGGAGCGACCGGATGAAGCTGGTGGAGGAACCCCTTTTCAAGTCCTATGTATTTGTGAAGGTGGAAGACGCGGATCGAACCTCGGTTCGGATGACGCCAGGGGTGGTCAATTTTGTGTATTGGGATGGCAAACCTGCCGTGATCCGGGAGAAGGAGATCAATGCCATCAGGCGTTTCCTTAATGAACACGAAAATGTGGAAGTGCAGCCGATCCAGCTTCGTCAGCAGCAACGGGTGAAGATAACCGGAGGCCCGCTGATGGACCAGGAAGGTGAAATCCTGGAACTGCAACACAAAACCGCCAAGATCGCTATCGATAGCCTGGGTTATGTGTTGGTAGCCTATATTGACAGAACTAATTTAACTTCGGCCCGACCGGAATCCTGACCGGACGGGCCTTATCATTTCATGAAATCAAGTAGAATGAAAAATCCAGGGCGGCTACTCTGGCTGCTGTTTCCTCTTTACCTGCTGACATCCTGCGGAACACAGCAGCGTATGCCTAATTACCTGCAAAACATTTCGGATACCACAAGGCTTCCCGCGCTGGATTTTCCACAGTTGCGCATACAAAAGAATGACCAGCTCTCCATTCAGGTATTTAGTGCCAGTACCAAACGCGAGGTATCGGATGCTCCTTATAACCTGCCTTCTTCCAATGCTGAAGGAACTACCGCGGGCTACCTCGTGGATGCTTCCGGCAATATCGACTATCCCATGCTGGGTACCCTTAAGGTGGAAGGCCTCACCCGCCAGGAACTGGCTGAATTGATACGCAATAAGATCAATGAGAAAGATACGGTCCTGTTCAACCCGACTGTGGTGGTACGTTTCACCAACCTCCGCTTCACCATGCTGGGTGAAGTTACTAATCAGGGGGTGATACAATTTCCCGGTGAACGTATCAATATACTTGAGGCCATCGGCCTGGCTGGCGGACTTACAGAATTCGGTATGAAGAAAAACGTGAAAGTGATTCGTGAAGCGAATGGCCGGCGCGAAGTGGGATTCCTTGATCTGAGCTCCGACTCCGTTTTCCATTCCCCTTATTTCATGCTGATGCAAAACGATATGGTGCTGGTGGATCCTACGCCCCGCAAAGCCAAAAAAACCGAGCAGGAGACCTTTTTCCGCCAGGCAGGTTTCATCGTGAGTATCATAACTGCTACAGCGGTGGTAGTCCGACTGTTTCAATAAAAAATCCGATCTAAAATTTCCTTGATGGAAGATATTGCAGCCAACAATGCCGTGGGCAACAAGCAGGAATCCGGAGGACTTAGTCTGAAGGATCTGTTTTTTAAATATATACGGTTCTTACCTTATTTTATACTCTCAGTGGCCCTGGCCCTGCTGGGGGCTTTTATGTACCTGCGCTATACCGACAGGGTATACAGCGCAGCGGGCAGTATGCAGATCAAGAGCCAGCAGGGTAACCAGCGGGTTGATCCGGTGGAGCAATTATTGTCTGGTGGTAATCGCACGCAGAATATCCAAAGCGAGATAGAAGTTATCCGCTCCCGGCCCGTTATGGCCAGGGTAGTGAATCGCCTCAACCTGCAGTTTAGTATTACCGCCATAGGTCGCGTACGCGATCAGAATATTTATGGACAGGCGCCTTTCTCCATTGAAGCTTTTGAAATAAAAGATTCCGCGCAAGCCTTTACCCTGAATATTCGCTTTGTAGAAAACAATCGCTTCCGACTTAACAATAGTGAGCAGACTTTCGGGTTTGGCGACCTGCTCAATAATCGCTTTGGCGTATTTGCGCTTAAACAATTGGGTAATCCACCGGCCGGACAGGAATATAAACTGCAATGGCGCCCTACCGAGAGTGTGGCCCGCAGTTTTGCGGGTGCGGTTCGGGTGCAGCCAAAAGGAACTGGAACGGGTATATTGACTGTAAGCATGGAAGCTAATAACCCCAGGCTCGCGGCCGATATCATAAACTCCCTGATGGTGCAGTATGATTCCCTCACCATCGAACAAAAGAACTACTCCATTGATCAGCGAATCGACTTTATCGATAGCCGTCTCGATCAGTTAAAATCGGAACTGGACAGTCTCCAATTGATCAACCTTGCGTACCGCGATCGCAATAATGTAATCGACGCGGAAAGCCAAACAGGCGCTTCATTAAGCAAAATTGAGGAAGCCGATAAACTGATTATGCAGGAGGAGATCAAAGTGGGGCTGGTGGATTATATCACGGAGTACATGAACGAAAAAACGAATCAGTTTACACAAGTAGTAGTACCCTCCTCTCTTGGCCTCGAGGATATGGTACTCAACGAACTCATTTCCGGATATAATGCTGCTCAATTGCAGCGCCGCAGCCTGTTGGAATCGAATATCCCGCCCGGTAATCCGGCCGTAAAGGAAATTGAGTCGATGATTGAGCAGCAAAGAAAAAGCGTACTCGAGAACCTGCGTAATATCAAAATGACTTATCTGGATGCAATTGCACGCATCCGTAGCAATGCCGGCAATGAGCGTAGCCAGCTCAAGTCGATTCCGGCCAAGATGAAGGAACTGCTCGATATTGAAAGGCAGATCAATACCAAACTGGCGCTGTTTACACTACTGGAAGGTAAAAGGGAAGAAGCGGCGATTGAACGCGCGGCCACCACCTCTAACTCTTCTATCATCGACCGCGCGGGCGAAAACCGAACACCCGTAAAGCCCAACAAGCGAATGATTCAGTTGATAGCGGTTCTGCTGGGCCTCGGTATTCCCGCCGGTATTCTTTTTGTAACTGAATTGCTCAACGACAAGATTCAGACCCGAAACGATATCGAACGTATTACCGGCGCACCCATTATTGGCGAAGTAGGCCACTCTTATACCGATAACACATTGGTCGTAAACCGTACGAGCAGAAGTATGGTGGCTGAACAGTTTCGGACCATACGTTCCAATCTCGACTATGTACTCACTCGCGTTAACAAATTTGTGATACTCGTTACTTCATCTTTCAGTGGAGAAGGTAAGTCTTTCGTAAGTACCAATATGGGCGCGGTGCTCGCCCTTGCCGGTAAAAAGGCCATCATCCTTGAATTCGATATTCGTAAACCCAAAGTTTTGTCGGGATTAAAAATGGGTAAGCATAAAGGCATCTCAAACTATCTTGCCGGCAATGCCAACCTCTCGGATTTGATAATTCCGGTACCCGACTACGAGAATTTATTTGTCCTGCCCTGCGGACCCATTCCGCCCAACCCCTCTGAGCTCCTGCTCGATCCCAAAGTGGCGGAAATGTTTGATCAGTTGAAAAGAGATTTTGATGTGGTAATCATTGATACCGCACCGGTTGGTATGGTGAGTGATGCCATGACACTCGGCAAATTTGCGGATTGCACACTCTACCTCACCCGTCAGGGACATACTTATAAAAAGCAAATAGGCCTGGTAGAGGAAATTTATCGCGATAAGAAACTGCCCCGCGTATCCGTCATAATCAACGATGTGAAATTGAAACCCGGGTATGGCTACTATGGCTACGGACGCTATGGCTATGGCTATGGCTACGGTTATGGTGAAAAGAGTTCCTATTACGAAGAAGAAAAGCCGGCGAAAAAATCCTGGTGGAAGCGAGCCTTCGCGGCCATCAACATCTTCAAACGCCGCAGATAAACAATTCCCGCGAGGGATAATTATTTACTATGAAAATATTGGTAACCGGCGGAGCCGGTTTTATTGGATCGCACCTGGCAGAGAAATTATTATCACTGGAGCAGGTGAGCGAAGTAAGAGTTTTAGACAACCTGGCGACTGGTTCACTCATGAATTTGGAGGGATTCAGGAATCACCCCAAGTTCAGCTATATCGAGGGCGATATACGTGACTACGCTACCTGCCTGCGCGCCTGCGAAGGCGTGGATCGTATCAGCCACCAGGCGGCATTGGGCTCGGTACCACGCAGCGTAAACGATCCCATTACCAGCAACAATGTAAACATTACGGGTACGCTCCACATTTTCACGGCCGCCAAAGAGCAAGGTGTGCAGCGTGTAATCTATGCAGCCAGCTCATCTACCTATGGCGATCATCCGGGTTTGCCCAAGGTGGAAGATGTAATCGGCAAGCCACTTTCGCCCTACGCGGTTACGAAGTATGTGAATGAACTGTACGCGCAGGTCTACGCGCGACTTTACAAACTGGAGCTGATCGGACTTCGCTATTTCAACATCTTTGGTCCCCGACAAAACCCGAAGGGGCCCTATGCGGCGGTAATCCCTCTTTTTGTGCAGGCGCTGAAGGAAAATAAGCCGCCCACCATCAATGGCGATGGCTCGCATAGCCGCGACTTTACCTTTGTGGACAATGCCGTTAGCGCCAACATACTTGCGCTGTTCACCGAGAATCCTGAAGCGGTAAATCAGGTGTACAATATCGCCTGCGGCCATCAGACATCTTTGCTGGAATTATACAACATGCTGAAAGCGCATGCCGGCTCCAGCATGCAACCCATCTTCGGTCCCGAACGCGTGGGCGACGTAAAACACAGCCTGGCCAATATCGACAAAGCAAGAAACCTGCTGGGCTATGAACCGCTGGTGTCGGTGGAGGAAGGACTGGAAAAAACATTTAGGGGATAATTTGGGAATTCGGTGATTTGGGAATTTGGTGATTTGGGAATCACCTGATTTGCAGCAGACTTCCAATGCAGGAACTCAATAGATCCCCAAATCCCCAAATTCTCAAATCTGCAAATTCGCCTATTCTCAAATCTGCAAATAAGCTTATCAAATCTTAACTATGAATCATACTCTTCTCATCACCGGCGGTGCCGGCTTTATTGGTTCGCATGTAGTGCGGCTATTTGTAACAAAGTATCCTGATTACCGGATCGTGAATGTGGATGCGCTTACTTATGCCGGTAACCTGGAGAACCTGCGCGATATTGAGAGCCGCTCCAATTATGTTTTTGAAAAAGTGAATATCCTCGATGTGGATGGATTGCAGAAATTGTTTGCGCATTACCAACCCGATGGCGTTATTCATCTTGCGGCAGAGTCGCATGTGGATCGTTCAATACTTTCGCCCCTCGACTTTGTGTACACCAATGTAATTGGTACCGTTAACCTGCTGAATGCGGCAAAGGAACAGTGGAAGGGAAATTTCGAAGGCAAGCGTTTCTATCATGTATCCACAGACGAAGTGTACGGAGCGCTGGGCGAAACCGGCTTCTTTACCGAAGAAACCAAATACGATCCGCATTCGCCTTATAGCGCCAGCAAAGCCAGCAGCGACCACTTTGTACGTGCTTATGGCGATACTTACGGACTTCCGACGGTAATCAGCAATTGCAGCAACAATTACGGGCCCAATCATTTTCCCGAAAAGCTGATTCCGCTTTTTATCAATAATATCATGGAGAAAAAGCCCCTGCCGGTTTATGGCGATGGGCTTTATACCCGCGACTGGCTCTATGTGAAAGATCATGCCGCGGCTATAGACCTGGTATTTCACAAGGGCGCTACACACAGCACTTATAATATTGGTGGTTTCAATGAATGGAAGAATATTGACCTGGTGAAATTGCTTTGCCAGCTTATGGATAAGAAACTGGGCAATGCGCCGGGCACCAGCAACCAGCTAATTACTTATATCAAGGACCGTCCCGGCCACGACCGACGCTATGCGATAGATGCAAGCAAGATCAATAAGGAATTGGGATGGAAGCCCAGTGTCACCTTTGAGGAGGGACTTCAACTCACCATTGACTGGTATCTTGAAAATCAGGAATGGCTGAAGCATGTAACCAGCGGAGAGTATCAGAACTATTATATGAATCAATATCAATAGGGTTATTAATGAGCGGAAATATATTCCACCTCAGAGGACTTAATGGATTACGTGCAATTGCAGCATTTGCAGTGGTGATTTCGCATTCTCTTAATGCAGCACCTTTGGTTGGATTGCCTGCTCCGGAGCGGGGGTTATTGCTGGCAGGTCATGGAGTGACTCTTTTCTTTGCAATAAGCGGGTTTCTAATTACCTATTTGTTATTGTTAGAAAAGGCAAAGACAGGCACTATTCAGATTCGATCATTCTACATTCGACGGATCCTTCGCATTTGGCCCTTGTATTACTTCTACCTGGCGGTTTCCATTCTTGTTCTGTGGCAATTTATGCCTGATCAATCGTACCAAATGCTGCCCTTTTACATATTTCTTTGTGCGAATATTCCTTTAATCGCAGGTATGCAAATGGACCTGATAGGGCACTATTGGTCACTAGGTGTTGAAGAACAGTTTTATTTATTCTGGCCATGGATTGTGAGAAAGGCTAAGAATTTAGAAAGGTTCCTCCTGATTTTTATTGCAATATTCCTGTTACTAAAATTGGCTATGTGGCTTTATCTTAAAAAAACAAATATCATTTGGCCATATTCTGCCATTGAAGTCAGCCGATTTGATTGTATGGCGATAGGAGGACTTGCAGCTGTTTGGACTTACAACAAAAAAGAATGGTTTCTCAAAATTGTAAGAAATAGACTTGTGGAGTTTGGAGCCTGGATAACGGTTCTTTTGTTGGCCATCGAGGTTTGGCCTATTCCATCTTTGATAAGCGCTGAATTTGTTGCCAGTATAAGCGTGATACTCATTATTAATGTTTCGGCAGATAGAAGAAGACTTCTGAATTTAGACAACCAACTCTTTGACTTCCTGGGCAAAATTTCTTATGGGGTCTATGTTTATCATCCTATAGTTATTTTTTTCGTAACTAAGTGGTTATCCAATACTTTAAAGAATGAAAATGCTACATTGAAGTATGCTTATTTGTTTTCATTAGTGGTTGCTTTTACTATTCTTATAGCATGGTTGTCATATAATTTCTTTGAAAAGCGATTTCTACAATTGAAGGAAAGCTATGCTATTGTGCAAAGTCGCGGATCATTGGTAAGTAAATAGTAGCCTAATATCATTGAATAACTGGATTTCATACAGCCTTTCTCGAAGCAGTGCGACTTTTTTTGTGCACGTTAGCCTGAAAGTGCTGGATGATTTAACCGCAACGAACGCAAAGAATTCGCAAAGATCGCGACGAGAACTCTACAGAAATAGATTGCTGAACTTTATCATCGATCATGTTCTTTGATAAGATCGTCGCCCCGCCCTGGCGGGGAATTCTTTGCGTTCGTTGCGGTAAAATTTATGCGCCTAAGCAATACAAAAATTAGTAATCCGTTTTCGACAATAAACCTACTCTTCCAAACCAGCTAACCAACCATGAAAGGAATTATTCTTGCCGGCGGTTCGGGCACCCGCCTTTACCCCATTACAAAGGCAATATCAAAGCAACTGATGCCCATCTACGATAAGCCGATGATTTATTATCCGCTTTCGACATTGATGATGGCCGGAATCCGCGAAGTACTGATCATAACCACTCCGGAAGACAATCCTTCCTTCCGTCGCCTGCTGGGCGATGGGAGCCAGTTGGGTTGCCGCTTTGAATACGCCATACAGGAAGTGCCCAATGGCCTGGCACAGGCATTTGTAATCGGCGCTGATTTTGTAGGCGCCGATAAAGTAGCCCTTGTTTTGGGCGACAATATCTTTTACGGTGTTGGCCTGGGAAGTCAGTTAAAGAACCTCGCCACTGTGGATGGAGGTTATGTGTTCGCTTACCAGGTTTCAGATCCGGAACGCTATGGAGTGGTTGAGTTTGATGAGGATATGAAGGCAATCAGTATTGAAGAAAAGCCTGCGCAGCCCAAAAGCAATTATGCAGTTCCCGGATTGTATTTTTATGATAACGAAGTACTGGAAATTGCGAAGAACCTGAAACCCTCGCCGCGTGGCGAATACGAGATCACAGACGTAAACAAGGAATATCTGCGCCGCGGCACACTGAAAGTGTCCGTACTCGACCGGGGTACCGCCTGGCTCGATACCGGCACTTTCGATTCCCTCAGCGATGCCAGCGAATTCGTTCGCGTGATTGAAAAAAGGCAGGGCACCAAGATCGGTTGTATAGAGGAAGTGGCTTATCGCAATGGATTTATTGGGAAAGAACAATTGCTGAAGATGGCGGAATCACTGAGCAAAAGCGGCTATGGTTCTTATCTTCTACGCGTTGGGAATCTTTGATTCACTTCCAATCCATAACTAATCGCACTATTCTCGCCTTTTTCTCAAAATGAAGCTATCGCAAAGAACATTTTCGGGGTTTGTTTGGTCAATTGGGCAACTGTCAAGTGTATATGTCTTAAACTTCATTACCTTAATTATATTATCATGGTATCTTAGCCCCGCTATATTCGGCACTATTGCGATCGTTCAAATTTTTATTGCTATTGGCAATGTGCTTTCAGACAGTGGGATGAGCTCGTCTTTAATCAGGAGCAGCAATTTAGAAGAGCGGGATTACTCCTGTGTATTTATCATTAATGTTGTTGCAGGGAGCTTTATATATGTCAGTTTGTTTTTCATTGCTCCATATATTGCTCTTTATTTCAATGATGAGCAATTAACTGTTATTGTAAGAGTTTTGGGCCTGAGTTGCCTGATGCAGGCGCTCTCGGCTGTTTTTGTCGCAAGGCTAACAAAGGAGATGAATTTCCGCCGGCAGTTCATGCTACAAATGCCCGCCAGTTTAGTCAGCTCTTCTATTGGTATTTTGTTAGCTGTCAGCGGATGGGGGGTGTGGAGCCTGGTTTGGCTCAATGTATCCCGAACCCTGGTGTTTATGCTGCTTTGCTGGCTTTTTGTGAAGATAAAATTGCATTACAGTTTTAATGCTGACATCTTTCGAAAGCATTTTAGTTTTGGATCAAGAATAACAGCAGTTGGTATAATAAATGCCATATATTCTAATGCGTACAATTTTGTGATTGGCAAGAATTTTAATACCTCAACTGTAGGACTGTTTCATCAGGCGAATACGCTAAGCCTTCTTCCCGTGGATATTTTGAGTACAGCTTTGGATAAGGTTACGTATCCAACTTTTGCGAGTATACAAAATGAGAGTGAGAGGCTTCAAAATGTGTACAAAAAGGTCATTCAACAAGCGGTATTTTGGAGTTGCCCGCTAATGTTATTTCTGATATTGAATGCAGAAGCCATTTTCAGCATTCTGTTTAATGAACAATGGTTGGGCGCGGTACCCTATTTCGAAATCTTATGTATTTATGCCTTGTTGCATCCGCTGCAGGTTTATAACCTGAATATACTTAAAGTTAAGGGCAGGGCAGATCTTTTGCTGCGTATTGAACTCATTAAGAAGTTTGTTGGTATTGTCGGAGTTATTGCCGCGATCCAATTGGGAATTGTTGCGTTACTATGGTTCAAGGTGCTCTATGGAGTTTTCATTTATTATATGAATACATTCTACAGTGGTAAGCTGTTAGGATATGGTGCCATGAAACAGTTGAGGGATATTCTTCCATTATTCATTCTGGGATTTTGTGTTTTCTTATTGACATGGTCTATTGACTATTTTTTTAGCCTCACTCAGCTTTCTGATTGGGGTCTTTTAACTGTTAATCTGGTAATATTTGGAAGCGCATATTTGCTTACAGCCGCAGCCATAAAAATTGAACCATTACGTGACTTCAAGGAACTGATAATGGGTTTCCTTTCATCAAAAAAGTTTTGAAAATTAAAGAGTGAAAAAGGTTCTAATTGTAAATGAGGGATTGAGCAATAATCTGGGAGATCAGGCTATAAGGGTTGCGTTGGAGGAAGCTTTGGGAGAACGAGGATATGATGTGCGTTTTGGATTCTATTCTAACCCAAAGCTTCAGTCGGTTTCAGAGGCTATTGAGTCTGATAGTTCTGGGAAAAGCAGGTTTGCCAGGCTGAAACGATTTCCTCTTTTGGTAAAGTTCAATACCTATCTAAACTTATTTAGATGGTATTTCAGGAATCGAAAGCATATAGCGGATATAGTTCAAAGGGAGCAATACAACGTTATTATTATTGGTGGGGGCCAATTAATCAATTCAGCACCTCAACGTCCGTTCAATATATTCGCACTTGCCATATTCTTGTGGACCTCCTTAGCTAAAAAATATTCCAAAGCCAGACTTTGTATTCTGGGAGTTGGAGTTGCAGGTGAGTTTCATAAGTTGGAGAAGTATTTCTATCGACGAGCATTGAAAAAGTGCGATAAGATATTAGTAAGAGACAATTTTTCTGCTCAAAGTTTAAAGTCAAACTTTAATATAGTTTCCGAGGTTTATCCTGACCTGGCATTCTATCTTGCAGGGAAGAGTAAGATTAGCAGTGGTAGAAAGTTTATTGGTCTGGGAATATACAATTATGCGGAATACAAGACGAAGTTTGAGTCGAGAGATGTTGCGTACGAGGCTTATTATAAAACCTGGGAAGATTTGGTAATTCCTTATTTTCAGGAAGGATTGGATGTAAAACTATTTGCTACCACTAAAGGAGATCACGCTGAAACTGTCAGATTCCAGGGTTACCTCCAAAGCAAGGGGTATGCGAATGTGGTTGTAGCAGATATCTCCTCATTGGCTGATTTAGATAAGTTCCTGGATGATTGCAAAGTCGTGATATCAGGAAGAATGCATGCGTTGATTTTATCTTTGAATCACTTATGTTCCGTTCATCCCTTTTTGGTCAATAAGAAGCTGGAGGTATTTGCACGGGAGTATTTAGAAGGAGCAGTTGATGTTTTGGCCCTGAAGCGTGGGGTTGAGGATTCACTAAGTATTTGTCTTTCCGAATAACACATGTCAATTTGATCATAGTGCCGTTTATCTCATGAGGATATTACATGTAATAGATTCTTTAAAAGCAGGTGGAGCGGAAACAATTTTGTTAGGGGTCGCATCATCATTGCCGGCTCATGAACATCATTTGGTCGTACTGCAGCGGATAATTCAGTTTGAAGACGATAAGCTTAATTTTGCAAGCATTACTTCATTGGATTGCAATTCTATCCTGGGAGTTGGACTGGCAGCCTTGAAGTTTTCGAGGACTGTTGCCAGCATTAAGCCCGATATAGTTCATGTTAGTTTGCCGTACTCTTCTGCTGTGGTCCGTCTCTCAGGTATAGGAAGAAAATTACCGGTTTTATTTTCTGTACATAGTTTCTACTCTTCGGCTCTCAAGCAACAGAGTCCGGTTTTGTATGCGCTTGAGAGGTATCTTTCAAAGTCGCGCGATACGATGATTTTTGTTTCAGAGGCTGCACGTCAGGACTATTTAAGTATTGCCAGAATAAAGGGTGAATCACATGTACTGCATAATTTCATAAGCGATGAATTTTTCAGTATTCAAAATAAAAAGCAGGTTGAATCTGGCCCTCGTGATTTTCGTCGATTTGTAAGTGTGGGGAATTTAAAGCCGGTTAAGAACTATGCCAGGTTGATTGAGGCAGTGTCAGCAATTCCTGAACTTAGCCTGGATATTTACGGTGAGGGGCCCGATCGAAAGGGTCTGGAGAAATTAATCAATGAGCGTGCTCCAAATCAGATCCGGTTGATGGGCGCCACTGGCAAAATTAGTACGCTGCTTAAGGAATACGATGCTTTCATTTTGGCATCGGAATTTGAAGGATTTGGCATTGCGCCAGTCGAAGCAATTGCTGTTGGTTTACCTGTGCTATTATCTAATATTCCTTCTTTCCTTGAAATTACCGGAGGCAATGCCATCTATTTTGATCCATTGGATGTAGCCAATATTAGAGAGGTTGTTTCCCAAACTATGAGGAATAAGGATAGTGTTATGGAAAAATTTCCAGTGCTGCAAGACTATGTTAATCGAAAGTTTAGAATGAAGGATTATCTCGCCCATTTGGAGGAATTGTATCTGAACTCCTTGAATCGCAGGCGGAAATTGTAATTGAAAGATCAAGGCTTTCTTTGCAAAAGATGTTTTAGACTGGCGCCTCATTAAAAGAGATTCCATGCGAACAAGTAAAATTTATTTCCAAGTTCTTTTGTTGCTACAGCTTTCGGGCTGGGCCTGTGTGGGTCCGGCGAAGCTCCAGGCGCAAAAGCCGATTTATGTGCCCACAAAGTCGGATAAGCTGGTGATGGAATCCGTCAGGGATATGGCCTATTGGCTGCAGAAAGCCGGTGCAGGCAGCTACCAGGTGATTGAAACGGACCGTCCGCCACAGTCTGGAATCCGACTCGTTTCTGTTGATGATGTCAGCATCGAAGATTCACAAAAGAAAACTATCAAGAGTAATGGGCAAAGTTTTCATCTGAAGGTAAATCGTCTCGATGATGTGCAGATTGCTGGTACAGGGATGAATTCCTTTATTAACGGTATCTACAGTTTCATGCACGAGCTTGGTTTTCGATGGTATATGCCCGGAGACTTGTGGACCAGGCTTGGCGATATCAAGAAGGTTCCATCCATCAACAAAGTATATAACCCGAGTTTCAGAGATCGGCAATACGCTGGATCTGGCGGCGCCAGCGCCATTCCAGGTTTGGATGAGAAGAATGAGTTTATGCAGGGGTTTCGCGAATGGAACAGACGAAACAGGGTTAACGTTGACCATGCGGCGAAAGGCCACCAGGGCATAGCGTTTTATAATGCTAACAAAGCTGTACTCGACAAGCATCCGGAATACTATTGCAATAGAAAGATATCCAGAAATGGAAGGCTTAATTATGACAATCCGGCCATCGTAAAACTTTTCGCCGACTGGGCTATTGCGCAGGTGAAGCCAACTGACCCATTTCCTGTAATTGGCGTTGATCCCGCAGATGGAAGTGCGGCAGCGGATGATTGTATTCCGCAGCGAATTCCGGGAGTTAAGACCTGGTCAGATAAATATTATTGGATGGCCAACCAGGTGGCATCCCGGCTAAGGGATGATGACAGGAATACTATTGTGGCGCTTTATGCCTATAATAATTATGCCGACACTCCATCCTTTCCTTTGCATCGCAGCGTTTACCCTGTTATTATTCCATATGCATTCCAGGAAGTTGATAAGCCAGACGCCTATATTGCTCGCTGGGCAAAGAAAATGAACGGGCAGCCTATGGGTATTTACGACTATTGGAATATTACACAGTGGAGCCAGTGCCTGCCCCAGTTCAATATCACTAATCTCGAGGAACGATTAAAGTTTTGGAGAAATAACAATATTCAGTCTGTTTACCTTGAATCCACTTATGCCAAAGGCCCCATGGGTCATGCATTTTGGCTGGGTACCCAACTAATGTGGGATCTCGATCAGGATTCTGACAAACTTTTTAACGAATTTCTGACGGATAATTTTGGTGATGCGGCGGAAGACATCAAAAGAATGTATGTTCGATGGAGTACAAATTACCAATGGGCTGCCGAAGCTATTCTAAGTAATGATGATCTGGCGAAAGCTGCGGCCCGGGTAACCGATCCATTAATCCTGGAAAGAATCAGTGAATTGAAGGCATATGTAAGGTTTATCAGGATGATGGAGACTTATAAGGCAAACAGAACCGTTGAAGGATACGAGGAATTGGTTCGCTATATACTAAGCATACACCATCTGCGTCTTTTGCATACGAGTGCACTTATCAATCTCTACATTCAAAAGCCCGGGGGATATCAGGTTGTAAAAGATCGCAGCTTATTAGCGAAGAAATATTCTGCCGTGAAGCCACTTAATCAGGTTTCAATTGAACGAAATTTCGCAAGCGATCGCAGAAAAGACCCTCCCTCCTATTCTTTCTCCAAACTTCAGTTTGACGTGAGAAATATCAGACCTCACAAGGGGGGCGAAAAGATGAAAGCCGCTACGCATTTAAATACTACTGCATTATTTGAGTTTTATGTACAGCAGCAGGGGAAATTTTCGATAGCCGCTGGCGCAACTAAGGATACGCGGATGTTGGTCAGGAATCAATCGGGCCAGGTGATATTCGACAAGCTTATTAAGGCAAGTGCTTCCGGATTTGAGGACATACAGCTCACCCTTTCTCCCGGATATTATTCTTTGCAGTGGGGTGAAACAAGGCGCTTTAGCCGCATTCGATTCCCCAAAGAACTGGCCGTTGTGTCGCAGGATCATGGTTACGATAATGCGGGTTTCCCCTGGCAATACGTGTATGTTCCCAGCGATGCTACTGAGATTGTATATCAGGATCTTCTGGGTCCCGGGATTAACAACCGTGGTTTTTGGCTGAACCCTGACGGTAAAAGAGTGGATGCCAAGCCGGTGATGGGAACCATTTATCGCGTGCCCGTTCCTCCTCAGTACCGCGGAAAGGCATGGGTGCTGAATATCGGTCACCGCACATTCAAGATGCTCAATATTCCCGATTATTATTCCCTGAACCCATTTGAGTACATCGAAAAATAGTTCTTTGACCAAGATACTCTACATTACTTACGATGGCCTTACCGATCCCCTTGGCCAATCGCAGATTCTACCTTATCTCTGCGGTTTGAGCAGGGAAGGCTATCGGTTCACCATACTGAGCTTTGAGAAAAAAGCTGCGTATGCCCAGAACGAGTCAAAAATCCGGGAGATACTGATTCGGCACAATATCACCTGGGCGCCTATGTCGTTTACGGCAAAGCCGCCCTTGCTTTCCAAACTTTACGATGCCATCCGCATGCGCCGCATGGCCAGCCAGCTCCACCGGCAACAATCCTTTGGCATGATACATTGCCGCAGCTATCCGGCCGCGGAAATCGGGTTGCGCCTGAAGCGCAAAACAGGTGTACGCTTTCTTTTTGACATGCGCGGTTTCTGGGCCAACGAAAAAGTGGATGGTGGTCAATGGAAACTCAGTAATCCTTTATATCGTAGCATTTACCGGCATTACAAGAAGAAGGAAGCGGATTTTCTCCGCGAAGCGGATGCGGTGATTAGTCTCACCCATGCGGCTAAGCTGGAGATGCAGCGATGGCCGGGATTTGAAAAAACGAATATTGATGTGATACCCTGTTGCGCCGACCTGGACCTTTTTGATTATCAGAAAGCCGATCAGCAGGCGGTGCTGGCAGCGAGAAGGGAATTACAGATCCCCGATTCAGCCAGGATCATCTCTTACCTGGGCTCTGTGGGTAGTTGGTATATGACGCGGGAAATGTTTGCCTTCTTCCGCGAGCTGCGTGAAAGACGCCCGGATTTTATTATGCTCATTTTCTCGAAAGATGATCCTGCCAGAATCAGGCGTGATGCGCAGGAGGCGGGGCTGCCAGAAGAAGCCATTCGGATACGTCCGGTGGCCAGAACCGAGATTCGAAACTTTCTGCATGTCTGCGACTGCAGTATTTTTTTTATTCGCCCCACCTATTCCAAAATGGCATCCTCACCCACCAAGCATGCCGAGCTGATGGGGATGGGGTTGCCCGTTATCTGTAACGAAATTGGCGATACCGGGCATATTGTTCGCGACACCGGCACAGGAATGATCGTTTCCGAGTTCGACAGTAAGCACTATCAGGAAGTGATTGATAAAATAGATGAACTCCTGGCCATTCCGCCTGAAAAAATTCGGAAGGCGGCCTTTCAGTATTTTGATTTGGAAGAAGGTATTCGCCGATATAGCGCTATCTACAAAAGACTGCTGGCAAAGCCGGAATAGGATATGAAGAAAAACGTGTTGATCATCTGCCCCAGCCCCAAAGGTACCGCAGCCACACAGCGATTGAAGTATGAACAGTATCTCACTTTGCTGGAAGAACAGGGCTATTCCTTTACCATCTCTTCCTTTCAAAGCAACCGCTTCTGGGATATCATCTATAAACCCGGACGTGTTCCGGAGAAAATCTTTTGGACAGGCATCGGTTATTTGCGCCGTATCCGCGACCTGCTTCGCGCACCTTTTTTTGATCTGGTATTTGTGAACCTCTGGGTTACGCCACTCGGTCCGCCCTGGTTTGAATGGTTGATGCGGAAATGCAGCCGTCGACTCGTTTATGATATCGACGATATGCTTCATGTGGGAGGAAAGAGCTCCGGCTTCACAGGTTTGATCCAACGCATGAAAGGAAAGCGGAAGCCAATTTATTTAATGACGCATGCCGACTATGTGATCACCTGTACGCCGGCCCTGGAAGCGCAGGCAAGGGAATTGAATCAATATGGAAGGGCCATCGATATTTCATCCACCTTCAACACCGATCGCTTTGTACCCGTGAAGGGATATGAACAAACGGATATTGTTCGTATTGGCTGGACGGGCACGCACAGTACATTGCCCTTTCTTGAGAGCCTGCAGCCTGTACTTGCCGATTTGGCCACAATGCGGAAGATTAAGCTGATTGTCATTGCCAACAAGCCCTATACCATGAAGGGTGTGGATACCGAGTTTATACCCTGGACAGAAAATAGTGAAGTGGCCGACTTACATAAAATACAGATTGGTCTCTATCCCATACCGGCTACCGAATGGAGCCTGGGAAAGAGCAGCCTGAAAGCCTTAACGTATATGGCCATCGCCATTCCCTTTGTGGCCACCGCCTATGGCACCAATTTCCGGATCATGGAAAATGGCGTGCAGGGATTCCTCGCCGCCAATGAAGAAGAATGGAAACAGGCTTTGCTGAAATTGATTGATGATGTGGATTTAAGAAAGCGGATGGGGCAGGAGGGACGCAAGCGGGTGCTGGAACGCTACTCCGTTCAGGCCAATATCACCAAATACCGGGAAGCACTGGATATCGCTTTACAGAAAGACGAACAGATAAGTTCAATCGGAAAAGCATGACGATTTCTGCTGAAAAAAAACTGGGCAATAAGGACTTTGCCATCCTCGATTCCATTCGGGGTATAGCTTCGCTGTATGTGGCCATTGCTCACTGTCGCGGAACGCTTTGGATGGGTGGCGCCGCATTTAGTGAAATGTTTCCCCGCGATGGCTGGTCGGCCTGGGAATATATTGTGTTTGGTAGCAGCCTGCTCACCCGCCTGGCCGTGGAATTTGTGATTGTTTTCTTTTTGCTTTCCGGTTTCTCTATTGCGCATAGCCTGGCCGGGAGTAAAAAGCCCCTTCCTTTTTACAAACGGCGGCTGGTGCGTATCTATCCTCCTTACCTGGCAGCCCTGGTATGGGCGGGTATCATTTTCCTGGCAACCAAAGCCATTTTTCCACAGTGGTACGATGGCTCCTATACGGAGTATTCCTTTATCCGAACCATGCAAATGAATAATTACCTGGAACCGGGCCAGGTGCTGCGCAATCTTTTCTATATGCCTGGCAATGGATTCATCACCCCATTCTGGTCGCTTACCTATGAAGTAATATTTTATCTGCTGGCGCCTTTCCTGCTTCGAAAAGTACATATCTATGCAGTCATTTCCCTGTTGTTGTTTGCAGCACATTGGTTAGTGCCGTCAGCCATCGAGAGCTTGAACCTGAGTCTCTATATTCATGATTTTCTCTTTGTATATAATATCTATTTCGCGGCGGGGGTGATGATTTACCAGTACTATACGCCGATATTGAACCTGTTTAAGGGGCTCGGTCGAACCCTGCATCTGGTCTTGATGATTCTTGTGCTGGGCGCCGTGTATGCGGTTAATTTTATCATGAAGACGGAATCGGAATACAGTTATATGGTAGCGGCCGTGCTGGCCTTCCTGATGATTGTATATTTTTTGAAGTTCCAGGTACGCATCAAATGGCTGATGGCCGTGGGTAAGTATAGCTACACGCTTTATATTACCCATATGGCTTCCATCTTCCTGTACCTGGCATTATTCTGGTTAATTTCAGGGCATCAGCAAGCTTTCATTACTAATTATTTTGTTTGGATGGGTGCGGTACCATTTTGCCTGCTGCTGGCATATGTGCAGTATCTGCTGGTGGAAAGCAAATGCAAAAATATTTTGGGAAGGCTGCGGCTGGCGGCCAGGCCTGCAAACAGCCTTGAAGGAAAATAAGCATGCTCAGTTTTGTCGACATATTGGGAGGAGGGCTGTGTCTGCTGCTGCTGCTCATTATTCTCAGAGCTAAGCTTAGAAAATACGATGAGCTAACGCGTAGTTTTTTTCAGCGCGCTTTTCTCTTCCGCATTTTTTGTGCAATAGCTTTTTCCCTAATCACGGCCTATTATTATAAAGGTGGCGATACCGAAATGTTTCTGTATGCTACCCGTGATATCCATGCTGCATTGCAAGATGGAACTATTTCGTTGGCCGACCTGTTCTTCATGGAGAATGCGCTGGATGATGATCCACTCTTCTATTATTTCGATATAGACGATAGCAAATATCCGGTTTCAGGCTTCATGCGCGATTCCGGAAATTTTATGGTGCCAAAGCTTGGGCTCTTACCCTATGTAGTTTTCTTCAAGAGCTATTTAGCCATGTGCCTCATCTTTAGCTTTTTTGCATTTTCGGGGTGTATGCGGCTTTTTAAATTGTTCAAGTACTATTTCCCGAAAATGAATGCGGAAATCGCGCTTGCTGTACTTTTTATTCCGAGTGCCTGCTATTGGAGCTCCGGTTTCCTGAAAGACTCCATTTGCTTTGGGGCAGTTGGATTCCTGCTTTATGGCCTTCATCAAATTTTCATTGCGAGAAAAGCGGTAGCAGTATCAATTTTCTGGGTAGTGCTGAGTGCTTATCTGTTATACACCATCAAAGTTTACATTCTCCTGGCGTTAATACCCGGCGCGGGCTTGTGGATATTTGGTGCGATCACCTCCCGAATTAGAACCAAATCCTTACGCAGGGTATCATTATTCTTTGCGCTGCTAATAGCCGGCTTTGCGGCCGTTTATCTTGTAAATTATCTGACGTCTGATGCATCGCTGGCGAAATTCAGCATGGAAAATATCCTGGAGACAAGCGATTATAGCCGCAGGATCCTGGAGCGGCATGGCGACAGCGGCTCCAATTTTCAAATCAATACCAGTAATCCGGTCCTTCTAATGCTGAATGGACTGGTGGCCACTTTTTTCAGACCCTTCCCCTGGGAGATCAGTTCAGCTATTGTGGCTTTTTCAGCTCTGGAAGCTGTCGTATTTTTAGCTTTGTTTATTTATTTGTTGTTTGTAACCGGTATAGGAAGGGTAACATCGGTTATCTTTTCTTCGCCGCTTTTACTATTGTGTTTTTCCTTTGCGGTGGTTTTCGCAATTTCAGTAGGCATTTCCACCACCAATTTCGGCTCCCTTTCGCGATACAAAATTCCCTGTTTACCATTTTACCTGATGTTCATCCTCGGAACTTATCATATTACCAATACCCCTTACCCGGGCTGGATGAAAAGAATCCTGAATTTCATCGTACCAAACCGATTACAAAATGTGCGGCATCGCAGGCTCCATCAATATAGCGCTTGATATTCACCGGCTCACCCGTGATCTTTGGCATCGTGGTCCTGATGAGCAGGCTACTGAAAGGGAAGGCAACCTGATACTGCATCATCACCGGCTGGCCATACTCGATATCGCCGGAGGTAAACAGCCCATGCACCTGGGTCCACTCTGCATTATCTTCAATGGGGAGATTTACAACCACCTGGAAGTTCGTGCAAAGCATGGCCTGCAGTGCCAAACGAATTCTGACACGGAGACCATCCTGCAGGCTTATCGAAAACTGGGCGCCAATTGCCTCGCTGATTTCGATGGCATGTTTGCCCTTGCTATTTACGACAAGGAGCGAAACGAACTATTTCTGGCTCGCGACCGCGCCGGCAAAAAGCCGCTCTATCTCTACCGCGACGGACAGCGCTTTGCCTTTGCCAGTGAGCTGAACGCATTGAAAGGACAGTTGCCGCTTGATCCCTATACCCGAGCCATTCACCAGTATATGCGGCTGGGTTATTTCTATAAAGACTATACCGCTTATCAACAGGTGCGCGAACTGCCACCAGGTCATTTCGCGAAGATTCAACTCGAGCCCTTGTCGGTGGACATAAAATCCTGGTGGAATATTCATGATTTCTATCAGCAAAAGAATAATGACAGCTTTGAAGAGGCGCTGCATAAGACCGATCAGTTCCTGCACCAGGCCATCCGCCGCCGGGTGGAATCCTCGGACCTCGAAGTGGGCTCTTTCCTCAGTGGGGGTATCGACAGTGGTATCGTTACCGCCATCGCGAAAGAATACAATCAGTCGCTAAAGACATTTACCGTTTCCTTCGCAGGTGAGTACGATGAAGCGCCATTGGCGCAACTGGTAGCTGAGCGCTATGGCACGCAGCACGTGGAGATACCCATCAGCTTCGATAACCTGCTGGAGGATGTAGAGAAGATACTGGGCAACTATGGCGAGCCCTTTTTCGACAGCTCGGCCATACCCAGTTACTATGTAAGTCGCGAAGCGCGCAGGCACCTGACGGTAATATTAAATGGTGATGGGGGAGATGAGCTATTTGGAGGCTATCGCCGTTATGTACCCTTTGCGAAATACGATTTCTTTAAGGCAGGCATTGTTGTTAAAAACATGGCATCTCTGGCGGTGAAAATCCTGCCGGTACCACACAATAAGAAATCGAAATATAATTATGTATATCGCCTGGCCGATTTGGCGCGGAAGAACGGGCTGGCGACTTACCTGTCTTCCACCATCGACAGCTTTGAAGGTTACGAGCAATGGCTGAACCCGCCAGCAAACTATTTGTCGGAAGTGGAGGCGGATTTTCAAAAAATGGTGGATAGCTCTCTTACCGGCCTGAAAAAGCTGATGAACCTCGACTTCAACAATATCCTGGCCGGCAATCTGCTGGTAAAAATGGATATTGCCACGATGGCGCATTCACTGGAGGGCCGAAGCCCGCTATTGTGTAAGGAATTGCTGGAGTATGTGCCCGGTCTGCCGGATGCTTATAAAATAAAAGGTAAGACGACCAAATACCTGCTGCGCACCCTGGCCGAGAAATACCTGCCTTCGGAACTGATACACCAGCCCAAGCGGGGTTTTGAAATACCCCTGAAGAAATGGATCGATAATGAGCTCAAGGACCTGATCGCGGATCATATCCTGAAAAAGGATGCCTATTGCCGGAATTTTGTGAAAGATGGATTTGTAGAAAAACTCTGGAACCGCCAACTCTCCGCGGGCGATGAAAAAAGAGCCAAAATGATTTGGACGTTGTTTGCGTGTGAAGTCTGGAGCAGTAAGTTGTAAGTTGTAAGTAGTAAGTGGGAAGTAGGGAATTGGGAGTGGTTAAAGTGTAGTATCTGCGTTCATCTGCGCTAAGATCTGCGAAAATCTGCGGGAAATGTACTTGCACTTTCAACAGCTTCAAAGCGCCAGAAGTTTCCCGCAGATTTTCGCAGATTTTTTCGCAGATAAACGCAGATGAGAGATTGAAGTAAAGAATGTCAACTTTTTGCATTGCGTGGTAGACAGAGAAAGTTTTAACCATATAGTTCAAAATCCTTACTTCATTCACTTAAAACTTAAAACTTACAACTTAGAACTTGGAGATGAAGCTAATCAGAATCACTACTGTTCCCATGGCCTTAAAAGTGCTATTGCGTGGTCAGATGAAATATATGCGGGAGCATGGAGTAGATGTTTTGATGGTGAGTGCTGATGGGGTGGAGCTGGAGGATGTGAAGGCTTATGAGCAATGCCGGCATGAACTGGTGCATATGACACGCGCCATCACGCCCTGGCAGGATATGATTTCCCTTTGGAAACTCTATCGTCTCTTTCGAAAGGAAAAACCCGATATCATCCATAGCCATACGCCGAAAGCCGGACTGCTGGCCATGATCGCCGGATGGATGGCGGGTGTAAAAGTACGGATACATACCATTGCGGGATTGCGCTTCACCACGGCCACCGGCACCTCGCGCAAAATCATGGTCGCGATGGAAAAGCTCACCGGCCGTATGGCCACACATGTATGGCCCAACAGCAAGAGCTTATATGATTATATTGTTGACAACAAGCTGGTGAAGCCCGCCAAACTCTCCATCATCGGTAAGGGCTCCAGCAATGGTATTGATCTGCAGCGGTTCTCCCGGTCTTCACTCACCGAAGAAGGCCTTCAAAAGACCCGTGAAATCATAGCCTATGATCCACAGCTTTTTTATATCGTAGCCATCGGTCGTGTAGTGAAAGATAAGGGCATAGCTGAACTGGCGAATGCTTTCGTTCGCAGTTATAAGAATAATCCCAGGCTACGGCTGATTTTGGTGGGCGGGTTCGAGGATCATCTCGATCCGTTGGATAACGACACCCTGCAACTCGTGAAATCCCATCCCGGCATCATCCTCGCGGGCTGGCACGATGAGGTGGAGTATTTCCTGGCCCTTTCCAATTTGTTTGTGCATGCCTCCTATCGCGAAGGCTTTCCGAATGTGGTATTGCAGGCCGGTGCCATGGAATGTCCTGCGCTCGTTTCGCGCATACCCGGCTGCGTGGATATAGTGGATCATGAAGAGAATGGCCTCATCTTCGAAGTGCAAAACGCGGAAGACCTCTACCAAAAGCTACAGCAGGCGATCCGTGAACCGGAAAAGATGAAAGAAAGAGCCAGCAAGCTGCGCAGGAAGATTGAAGAAAATTTTGAAAGAAAACATATTCAGGAGCTGATTAGAGAACAGTATTTGTTGTTGAATCGTTGAATTGTTGAATTGTTGAATCGTTTAATCGTTTAATCGTTGAATTGTTGAATTGTTGAATTGTTTAATCGTTTAATCGTTGAATTGTTGAATTGTCGAAATGTTGAGTTGTTGATTTCTTTACGCGACTCGTCAAGGCCTTAAATGCTTTGGAGAGCACGCTTGGCCGCCTCCCGAAGGGAGGCTGTATAGGTAGATAGAATGATAATTTCGATGGCCTCCTGAAGGG
>JBIQMS010000033.1:0-56227 GCA_044463125.1 Terrimonas ferruginea | reverse complement strand
AAAAATTTAAAAGTTTAGTAGCGCAAACTTTATGAACCAAGAACAACAACGAATTTGGGAGTATTTGATCTCAAATGCATTGGGGAAACAGAATGCAAAACCAATGTCGCAAGTTGCTCACGCAAATGGATTCCCGCCAAAAGGAACAAATAACGATGATGTAAGAGAACTTATAAAGGATATGGTGATAAATCATGGGAAACCTATTGGTACTCTCAAATCGGGTGTTTTCATAATTCTTAATGATTCAGAAAGAGAAGAAGCAGCTAATTTTGTGGAGAGGCTGAATAGAGCTGACGCAGTGAGACGAAACGGCAACTATACACCTTAAATATTATTGATGGCTAAGGAATGGATATTGAATAGCGCCATGAACCGCTTTCAGCTAAACTTCAAAAGAAACGTTGGACCAACATCCGAATCTATAAGAAAGTGTTCCCCAAAATCGATAGAAGAATGGAGAGATTACTATTTCGGTAATGTAAGGTCTAAAGCCCGTATAGAAGATTTAGGTAAAAAATTGTACGTTAAAATTACTGAAGTCATAGCCTCTGAAGTTGAGGCTGTCACAGAGCAAGATTGTATCGACTATATGTTGCAGCTTGTCATAGATAGGACATTTGACGGCTACATGACTGAAATACAAACAGTGTACGGTCAATTACAAAAAATATTAAACGTACAAATTCAGGCAGCTCCTGACGAGTGGGATCGATTATTCAATGTTGATTTCTTTATTCAGGTAAAAGATAGATACATTGGCCTCCAAATAAAGCCAATCAATACCGGAATCCAATTGCCCGAAATTTTCAAAGAATACGCATTACAGGAGAAAACACATCAAAAATTCACTGAGGTGTTTGGTGGAAAGGTATTTTATTTGTTTTCTGCAAAAGTTGGCGATAAAAAAGAAATTCAAAATAAGGAGGCAATAGAGGATATACGATCTGAGATTAAAAGACTGGAAGAATTGAAATAAAGGTTCTCGCAGCCAATATTGGTCAGCTTTTCGAGCGATTCCCAATGCCAACTCCCGCTTCCTTCCTACATTTGCCGCATGTCAAAAGCCTGCCTGGTAATTGTATTCAATCATCGCTACGATCGCAATATTCCCCTGCTCGAAAAAATTTACCGGCCCCGCTTTCAGCATATCCGGTTCCTGGTGCCTTTTTATGATGGGGATCACCCGGATGTAATACCCGTTTATGAAAGTTCCCACTATTTTCAATCATTTTTCGCGCAGGGATTCCATCGCTTTTACCGGGACGATTTCAGCCATTATATCTTCATTGGCGACGATTGCCTGCTCAATCCCGCCATCAACGAAAACAATATTGAAGTAAGCACCGGGCTGCAAGCCGGGGCCGACTTTATACCCGGACTCAACGATTTTAGTGGCGAACCGGACATACCCTGGTGGCATACATTTAAGGGCATTGATTTCTTCAACAACCGCAAAGGCGCTGAAATAGCGAGAGAGCTCCCTTCGCGAGAGGAGGCCGTGGCAAGGTTTCAAAAGCACGGGCTGCAGGTACAACCGCTCAGCCTGCGGCAAATCTTTGGCAGGCGCACGCCCCCCGGAAAAAAGGCCTGGCAATACTGGCTTTTCAAGCAATACCATTACCGCTTGAAATGGAAAAGCTATCGCCAGGGTAAGCGCATTGATCTGCCCTACCCCATCGCCGCTTCCTACGCCGATATCCTGATCATAACCCAAAAGACGGTAAAAGATTTTTGCCGGTATTGTGGCGTCATGGCCGCGGCCGGATTATTTGTGGAGATAGCTGTGCCCACCGCTTTGGTATTATCGTCCGATACAATTCAGCAGGAACCTGAGCTGGCATTGCAGGGGCGGGCAATGTGGACGGCAGAAGAAATTCAGGCGCTGGAGCAGGCACATCAGCAGTCCTTAACGCATTTACTCACGCATTTCCCTTCAGGGCATTTATTTTTGCACCCCATCAAATTATCAAAATGGAAAAAAGAACCCTGAAGAAATTCATCATCATCACCAGCATATTCTCACCCACCGAAGCAGTACGCGCTTTTGCCGCACGCGAGGATTACACCCTGGTGGTGGTGGGCGATAAGAAGACCCCTGCTGGCTGGAAACAGGAAGGAGCCGTGTACCTGGGTATAGATGAGCAGATGGCGCTGCACCCCGGCCTGGCACAGAGCATCCCCTTCAATCACTATGGCCGCAAGATGATGGGCTATTTGTATGCCATGCAGCAGGGTGCCGATATCATTATCGATACTGACGATGATAATATTCCTTATGATCACTGGACATTCCCGGAATTTGAAGGGGAATACCCCGTTTCGGCCCCATCGCTGGGCTGGATCAACATTTACCAGCACTTCAGCGATCAACCGATCTGGCCCCGTGGCTTACCACTTCGGCATATCCGTGATGAGCGAGAGAAATTGCAATGGCAGGATGAAAAGCAAAAGCTGCAGGTAGGCATCTGGCAGGGCCTGGCCGATGAGGATCCGGATGTGGACGCGATATACAGGCTGGTCTCCAATGAGCCCTGTGTGTTTCTGGATAAGGAGCCCGTGGTGCTCGATCGGGACACCATCACACCTTTCAACTCACAAAACACCGCATTTCGCAAAGAGCTTTTTCCGCTGCTGTTTTTGCCATCCTTTGTTACTTTCCGTTTTACAGATATACTTCGTGGCATAATCGCGCAACCCATTCTTTGGCAGCACGGATACCATCTCGGATTCCTGAAAGCCACGGTAGTGCAGAAAAGAAATGAGCACGATTATTTCAAGGATTTTGAAAGTGAAGTGCCCATGTACCTGCATGCGGAAAAATCGTTCGATACCGTGTGCCAGGCAATAGGCAAGGGAGATATTAAAGCCGACCTGTTGGCGGCCTATGAAGCTTTGCTAAAAATAGAAGTAGTGGAAGAAAGAGAGATAAAAGTGCTGGAAGAATGGCTGCGTTGCCTTCCCTGATGCAACAGCTTCCGCTCAAGCCCCGTCAATACAGGGAATATTTATCAAATCCGGGTTAACCTGTACTTTTGAATAGCACTCATTTCCGCCGGGTGGCGGGCATCATTTATTTATGCAGGAAATCATTCAACAGATAAAAGAGCTGTACAGTAGTTGGCGAAATGAGCCGGCCCATTCGGTGGATGTACTACAGCAATCGGGCAGCGAGCGTCGTTATTTTCGCCTCTATGGTGCGAAGGATTCCGTGATCGGTACCTATGGCGCCAATATCCGCGAAAACGAAACCTTTATTTATTTCAGCAAAAGTTTTCGTGCCAAAGGTCTTTCAGTTCCTGAAGTACTGGCCGTTAGTGCTGATGGCGCTTATTACCTGCAGGAAGATTTTGGCAACGATTCCCTGCTCAATCGCCTGGAAGCGGGTGGCTTTACACCTGATGTGTATGAATTATTCCGCAAGAGCCTGCACTCCCTGGCTACCTTGCAGGTTGAGGGTGATAAGGGGCTCGATTACTCCTATTGCCTTACCAACAGTGAATTCGGCAAGCAGGCGATTATGGCCGACTTACTCTATTTCAAATATTATTTCCTGGATGCGCTTCGCAAACCTTACGATAAGCAGAAACTGATCAACGATTTTGAGGCCCTGAGCAATTACCTTACCCATACGGAGTATAAATACTTCATGTTTCGTGATTTTCAGAGTCGCAATATCCTGGTTACGGAATCGGACGAGGTGAAATTTATCGATTACCAGGGTGGCATGAAGGGTGCACCCCAATATGATGTGGCCAGTATGCTTTGGCAGGCCCGTGCCAACCTACCGGAGGATTGGAAAGAAAAACTACTGGAAGATTATATGGAAGCCCTGGCAGTGCAGGTGCCCCAGGGTATTGACCGCAACATCTTCCGAAGCCAATATTATGGTTATGTGCTCATCCGTCTTTTGCAGGTGCTGGGCGCCTATGGTTTCCGTGGATTATTTGAAAGAAAGGCGCAATTCCTCACCAGCATTCCGCTTGCCCTACGCAATCTTCGCGCATTTTTTGAAAAGCATCGGGTGGGAATCGCCGTGCCTGAGTTCCGGAAAGTGCTGAATATTTGTGTGTCGGATGAAATTATTGAACAGTTCACGCCCATACAGGCCGCGGAAAACACGCCACTCATAGTCAAGATCAGAAGCTTCAGCTACCGACAGGGTATTCCCGACGACAACAGCGGAAATGGAGGCGGCTATGTGTTTGACTGTCGCGGAATATTGAATCCCGGAAGAGTGGATAGTATGAAAACGCAAACCGGCCGGGACAAGGATGTAAAAGATTTTTTGGAACAGCAGACCCGGATGCCGGAATTCCTGAACAGTGTTTTTGATATTGTGGATATTTCGGTGGAAGACTATATCCGTCGCGGATTTGAAAGCCTGTCGGTCAACTTTGGCTGCACAGGTGGACAGCACCGCAGCGTGTATGCCGCCGATGCCCTGGCCCGGCACTTGCGCAACAAATTCAAAGTGAAAATTGAACTTAGCCATACCGTGCAGGACGCCCGCAACTGGCAAAATCCCCTGCCCGACACCCGCCAATGAAAGCGATGATATTCAGTGCCGGACTGGGCACGCGACTCAAACCCTGGACCGACAAACACCCCAAGGCGCTGGCGCCGGTTAACGGCAAGAGCCTGCTGCAAAGAAATGTAGAATACCTGCAAAAATTCGGGATACGCGATATTATTGTGAATGTGCATCATTTCGCAGATCAGATAGAACATGCTGTACACGACAACAATGGCTGGGGCAGCCGCATACAAATAAGTGATGAACGTGCCGAAGTGTTGGAAACCGGAGGCGGGTTGCTCAAGGCGAAGCACCTCTTTACACCGGGTGAAGATTTTTTGACCATCAATGTGGACATACTCACCGATATGGACCTGAACAGCCTGATCGGCTTTCACCAGCAAAACCGCGCCTTCATTAGTTTGGCTGTAAGTGGGCGCAAAAGCAGCCGTTGCTTTTTGTTCGATGCTTCGCGCAGGCTTACCGGCTGGCGCAACAACCAGAGCGGCGAAGAGCGAATAGCCCTTAACAATGAGGCGCCGGAAGCGTTAGCATTTAGCGGCATCAGCGTCTTCAGCTCTTCTTTCTTTGATACCACGCGTTTGCAGGGCCGCTTTTCACTGGTAGATGCATTCCTGGAGCTGGCCAGCTCCCATCAAATATTAGGTCATCGGCACGAGGGTGATAAGTGGTTGGATGTGGGTAAGCCTGAAAGCCTGGTAAAAGCGGAGGAAATGTTCGGTGGTTAGAGCGTGAATACCTTAGAAATAATTGCTACAACCAGCGAACCAAATCTATTTCAGACTCATCTGTAATCATGGTAACTCTCTTGCAAAGTCCTTAGAACGTACTTATAATAGAAACCAGAAAAAACGATTCGTATGCCCAGGATTTCCCTCATCGTTCTCAGCTTTATACTAAATCTGGCCTTAAACGCCCAAAGCGAATACAAAGCCAAGGAAGTATTTGGCCATCAGTTTTACCCCTATCCCGGCAATAATTATAGAAGTGCCGGTGGCGAACCGGGGCCTGAATACTGGCAAAACCGGTCCGACTATCGCATTCAATGCAGTCTCGACACCAATACGCATACCGTAAAGGGCGAAGTGCTGATTACCTATACCAACAATAGTCCCGATGCGCTGAAATTTCTATGGCTGCAATTGGATCAGAATATTTATAAGAAGGAATCCCGCGGATCGGCCACCAGTACCGAACAGGGTGGGCGTTGGGCCAATAGCGGATTTACCAATGGGTATGAAATCGGAGATATTGCTGTTGTAACCGACAACAACAAAAAACTCGAGGTAGAAAAGAATGTCACCGATACGCGCATGCAGCTCTGGCTTCCCTCCGCCCTGGCGGCAAAGGGCGGTCGGGTAACACTTCAGGTTCCTTTCCAGTTTACCATTTCCGAATATGGCACCGATCGCATGGGTCGCCTGCATACCAAATATGGATGGGTGTATGAGATCGCCCAATGGTTTCCCCGGCTTTGCGTGTACGACGACCTGCAGGGATGGAATACCGCACCCTACCTGGGCGCAGGAGAGTTTTACCTCGAATATGGTGATATTGAATTCAGCGTAACGGCCCCTGCCGGTATGCTGGTTGTAGGATCCGGTGAATTGCTGAATCCAGAGGAATGTTTCACCGCAGATGAGCTCAGGCAGTATAATAAAGCGCAGGGCAGCGACAAGGCCGTTACCATCCGCGATGAAAAGGACTTTAAGAAGCTGGCCTCCAGGCAGGGCATGACCACCTGGAAATTTCGAATTCGTCAAACCCGCGATGCGGCCTGGGCCGCTTCCAGCGCCTTTATCCTGGATGCTGCCCGCATTAATCTCCCTTCCGGCAAAAGCTCCCTCGCCATGAGCGCTTACCCGATTGAAAGTGCGAAAGATCGATCCGGCAACGACTGGCGGCGCTCCACTGAATTCGTGAAAGCTTCTATCGAGCATTATTCAGAAAAATGGTTTGAATACCCTTACCCTGCTGCTGTTAACGTAGCCGGTATTGTGGGCGGCATGGAATATCCCGGTATTGTTTTTTGCAGCTATCAATCCAAAGGCGCCGCGCTATGGGGCGTAACGGATCATGAATTTGGCCATACCTGGTTTCCCATGATTGTGGGTAGTAACGAAAGGAAATATGCCTGGATGGATGAAGGCTTTAATACTTTTATCAATGACCTGAGTACGGAAGCCTTCAACAAAGGTGAGTTTAAAACGGGTGGCTTTTTCACCGATCCCAATTCCAGCTTTATGGTCCGCTATATGTTTGGCGATAAGATGGATGGCCTTTTCAACGCGCCGGATGTAATGCAGCAGGAAAACCTGGGCGTGGCCGCCTATCTGAAACCAGCGCGCATGCTGCATGCTTTACGCGACATTGTACTGGGACCCGAGCGATTCGACCGGGCATTTACCGAATATATTCAGCGCTGGGCCTATAAGCATCCCAGCCCCTGGGATTTTTTCCGAACGATGGAAAATGTAGCCGGTGAAGACCTATCCTGGTTCTGGCGCAGCTGGGTGCTGAATGAATGGAAACTGGACCAGGCGGTTAAGGAAGTGAAATATATAAAAAATGATCCCGCCAAAGGTGCGGATATCGTTATTGAGAACATCGAAAAAATGGTGATGCCGGTGGATGTGAAAATTGTGGAAAGCAATGGAAAAGAACACCGCCTGAAACTACCCGCTGAAATATGGCAAAGGGGCAGCCAATGGACTTTTTACGTTCCCGTCAGCTCCGAAATAAAAGAAATAACCCTTGATCCGGATAAGCAGTTGCCGGATTGGAATAGAGAGAACAATAGATACAGAAAAGGATTCTGAAACGTAATACGTTATACGTAATACGTAGTACGTTTTTTGGTTTAGGGTTTAAATGTGATTATATCTGGCCGTAAGAAACTTCTAATGAACTTAAACCTTAAACCCTCAACCTTAAACTCCAAAAAACGTAGTACGTAAAACCTACTACGTAATACCTAACGTCCTCTCCTCCAGCAACCACCTTTGCGGTCCTGCGGGAATGGAAGTCCATTTCACCAGGCGAATCATACCTTCGGCTATTTCTATGCCCGTTATGTCGCCATCATCGTAACAGCAGCAACCCGTATTGAAATAAGTGGGAAGCATGCTGGCATAGTCTACCGATACGGTTTTATATTCCTTCTCGCGTTTTTGAATTTCCGCTTTCAGGCGTGCGCTGTTGACAGGGTCGGCGGCCAGTTCGGCTTTTTGCCATTGCTTATACAATCGCTCCAGGTGCGTGAGCGATGCGAAAACCGGCTGGTGTGTATGACCCGTAATCAGGATACCATCCTGGCGGGTGGCCGACCATTCATACATGAGCTCATTGTGCAGGGTCTTACGTTCCGTATCATAGGCCGGGGTGTTAGGGTTGATGCGCAGCCATGACTGCAATGGCGCCCATATACGCGATACGAAAAACTTGGAAAACCAGTTGCCATCGCTGTTCAGGTCTCCCTGATGGCCATGGGTACAACGGACATAAAAGGGTCGATCACCGATAAGGGTTGCAAGGATTACCCCTTCGTAAACTTTGATATTGTCTTTAAAAACATCTTTGATCTGCCACCAGGCAAAGGGGTCGTTGGTCCAAAAGAGATCGTGGTTGCCCACTACTTTCACAAATGCATTTCTTTCTATGAATTTTCGTTCTGCCTCAAAGCTGGCAGCGTGCCGCTTTTTTACCGCGCCGAGGTTATTCTCCCAAAGTTCTTCATTATCGCCCAGGTTAACGAGGGTATATCCGTACGTATCGTAATAATGCAGCGCGGCCAGATAATTGGGCTCTGCCGCCACAAAATCATCGGCCCCGTTTCCGGCGCCCTTGTGTTGATCCGAGAAAAGAATGAATTTTCCCTGCTTCAGTTCAAAAGGGATCAGTATTCCCCTTTTGCCGGGCTTTTTCTCAATATCCAGAAACAACCTGTCCAGCGCATCAAAAATACGGGGGCGGGAAGGTCTTGAACTGAAGCGCTCGCTGGTGCGCAGCACCAGCTTTCGAAGGAATGCTTTCATGCCATTGTTTAATGAATCCGGCCAAAGAATTGCAGCACGATTAACAAGTTGATTTACAGGACATCCAATAATCTGCCAACCACGTATTTTCCTATTGGTTACACACCTGAAATCGCTTAAATTTACAAACTATCTTACAGCATATATGAGAAAAGCATTCTTAGTTTGCGCCGCTCTTTTTTTGGCCCTGAGCGGCCTGCGTGCCCAGGTGATTACCGATCTGTTTGAGGCCCGTTCTGCATTATCCCGCGACTACCGGAATATTGCCGCCAAGTATCAAGCCCTTGAGTTGAAATCAGAAGCCCTGCAAAGTTTGCGAAGTGCTGCCCCCGGCGAGCTTCGCATGCGCCTGCCTTACGAAGGAGAGCTGATTGAACTGGAATTGGAGAAAGTGAAAATCACTGCCGACAATTTCAGGGTTACGGAAGCTGGTGCCAATGGCGTTATTCGTGAGGTTACTGTTGACCCCGGCCTATTTTATCGTGGAAAAATCAAGGGCAAACCCGGCAGCATAGCTTCCATCAGCGTACTCAACGATCAGGTGATGGGTATACTGGCCGATGAAAATGGCAATATGGTATTGGGTACTATTGAGAAGGAAGGAAGAGCCAGTTCCGAATACAGCCTTTACCGCGATCGCGAATTGAAAGTAAAGAATCCGCTATCCTGTTTTGTAGAAGACGAATCGCTTGTTGTAGGCGACAATGCCGGAATATCCATGCAAAACAGTCCTCAGCCCAGGGGCAATACCGTAGGCGAGCCGGTGGATATCTATTTTGAATGCGATTTCAAGATGTACCAGGACCGGGGCAGCAACACGGTGAATACAATCAATTACGTGCTGGGTTTCTTCAACAATGTGGCACAGATCTACGACAATGAAGATATTCATGTGCAGGTATCGCATATTCAGGTGTGGACCCAGCAGGACCCGGAAGCTTCGGCAGGCCATAACAATACTTCATCAGTGCTGCAGTCTTTTGCCAACCGGATGTCGTACACTTCTTATTCCGGCGATTACGCGCATTTTCTCTCGACACGCAGCCTGGGCGGTGGTATCGCTTATGTACTGGGAAGCCCCTGCAATTCGCAGAAACAGTTTCGCACCGCGGTAAGCGCCGTGTATAACAGCTATAGCAATTTCCCTACTTATTCCTGGACAGTGCAGGTGGTAACGCATGAGCTGGGTCACAATTTTGGCAGCCGGCATACCCAATGGTGCGGCTGGGTGGGTGGTGCACTTGACAACTGCTACCAAACCGAACCTGCCAGCAGCGGCAGCGGTAACTGTCCTCCCGGACCTACTCCCGTAAATGGCGGAACCATCATGAGCTATTGCCATTTATCCGGCTTTGGCATCAATTTCAGCAATGGATTCGGTGCGCAGCCCGGTGATAAGATACGTGAAGTTATTGGCGCCGCTACCTGCTTTGGCAATTGCCGGATGACGGTGAGCTTCTCCAAACTGGATGCTTCCTGTAATCAGAATAATGGAACCGCCACGGTAACGGCAGTAAATGGAAGCGGCAACCTGACCTACGCATGGAGCAATGGACAAACAGGCGCTACTCTTTCGAATGCCGCACCGGGCACCTATCATGTTACCGTTACCGATGGCACCGGTTGCAAAGTAACCGATGATGTTGTTATCGGCAACTCGGGAACAACATTGAGTTTTGCTATTTCTCCGGATAATGTGGCAGCCATTTGTCCGGGTGGCAATATCACCATCAATGCTACCAACAACCCTGCCTATAGTTATCAATGGTTCAATGGCGCCAACCCCATTGGCGGCGCCACCAGTTCATCACTGAACATTACAGCTCCGGGCAATTACTCGGTAACAGCCACATCGGGAGCCTGCAGTGGAAGCCGTCCCATTCAAATCATTGAAGTAGCCAATCCCACGGCCACTATTACGCCAAGCGGCAGCACTACCATTTGCGAAGGCAGCCTGCTCACGTTGGATGCTGATGCAGGTGCGGGCTTTGCTTATCAATGGTACCGCAACAATAATATCATCAACGGCGCAACGGCTTCCAGCTACAGCGCTACTCAATCCGGAAGTTATACGGTAAAAGTATCCGCAGGCGCTACCTGTGAATCCACATCGCAACCAGTTGTGGTTACGGTGAACCCCAGCCCCGTGGTAAACCTGAGCAATGTAGGCAGCCTCAGCTTCTGCGAAGGCAACTCTGTCGTGTTTAATACCACAACCGGTACCGGCTACAGCTATCAATGGTATGTGGATGGCGATGCCATACAGGGTGCAACCGGCAGTAGCTATACGGCCAGCAGCACTGGCGTGTACAGCGTAACCACCACACTCGGCTCCTGCCCTGTTACTTCGGAATTGAAATCTGTGACCGTGCTGCCACGCCCAACGGTTACCGTAACACCTGAACTCAGCACCATCGAAAAATTCCAGACACAGACGCTTACCGGTGCTGGTGCGCTTAACTACAACTGGTCGTCGCTGCCCGATATGGTGAGCTCTACCGCCACCAGCGGCACTTATCGTCCGCTTAGTACTACGCAGTACACGCTGGAAGGTATCGCGGCCAATGGATGCCGGAATACTGCCACAGCTACTATTGAAGTAATTGGTTGCGGCCCTGTTACCAATTTCAATTCCCAACCCTTCAGCCCCTCCAGGGTATTGTTGACCTGGACCAATCCTGAAGGTGCCAGCAGCGACTCGGTGCAGTACCGGGTTGTTGGCAGCAGCAACTGGGAGAAGATTTTTGTACAGGGAAATTCAGTAGAACTTACCGGTTTGCAGCCCGGAGCCAACTATGAGTACAATATCATTCCGCTTTGTACTACCACGAATACATTCCTGGCTTCAGCCAATCAGAATTTCCAAACCCAGGCACTCACCAATGGTAGATTTATCCGTTTGTTCCCCAACCCGGTGAGCAACAACGCGCGATTGGAGGTAATTTCTGCCAGCAGCTACGACCTGCAGATTGCCATTTATGACAATACCGGCAAAATGATACGCCAGTACCAGGAAGGTCAGAATCGCCCGGCGGGTCAGTTTATACAGAATATCGACGCCAGCGGCCTCGCCAATGGCGTGTACCTGATCAATGTGATGATGGGAGCTGAGAAAGAAGTGATCAAGATGGTAGTGGCCCGCTGATAAAAGAACACAGTAACAAAAAATAACCCCCGCCAATGGCGGGGGTTATTTTTTGTCCGGAGGAAGCAAGCTGCTTAATCCTTTTCGGCGATCATACTGATCTCCACATTCACGAACTTGGGAAGCGCGGACACTTCCACCGTTTCGCGCGCCGGATAATCGCCTTTAAAGAATTTACCATAGACATCGTTGATTTCAGCGAACTTTTTCATATCGGTGATAAAAATGGTTGTTTTCACTACATGCGAGAAATCCATACCTGCCGCATCCAGAATAGCCTGCAGGTTGAGCATACAGCGATGGGTTTCCATCCGCACATCCGCGTTCTCCAACTCGCCACTTTCGGGGTTTATACAAATCTGTCCGGAAATATAGAGTGTATTACCACTTAAAATTGCCTGGTTATAGGGGCCAATCGGCGCTGGCGCCTTCTGGGTTTGCACAATCACTTTCTTCATATTAATACCATTTTAGAGCAACGAATATAGCTTTATGCATTTTCTTTGCAAAAACAGTCGCATGAAGATTTGGATTGGCGGACCCGCTTCAATCTTGGAAGAATGGAACAGGATTCCCGCTTCTCATTCCCTGGAAATTATTCAAAGCACGGATAGTACGCTTCCTGATTTATCCCAGGCCGTAAGCGCCCTATTGTATTTATTTCCCGAGCAGGAAGAAGCGATGCTTACCGAACTGCGCCAACATTATGCTCCCATCCGAATAGTGAATGCAGTAATACCCACCTGTACAGAACTGGGCGAAGGGCTTGTGCGCATCAATGGATGGCCGGGATTCCTGGGGCGACCCTTGACTGAAATGGCTGCACCTGCTTCCGTGGACATAGCACATGTAAACGATTTCATGAAGGCCCTGGGTCGGCAGGCAGAGTGGGTGGCCGATACAGAGGGCATGCTGAGCGCTCGTGTTATAGCCAGCATTATCAACGAGGCCTGGTATGCCCTGGAAGAAGGAATCAGTACTCCGGAAGAAATAGACACAGCGATGAAAATGGGGACAAATTACCCCTTAGGCCCCTTTGAATGGGGAAGAAAAATAGGGTTGATAAAGATTGTTCATTTATTAGACAGATTGGCAATGAAGCAGGAACGATATCGTCCCTGTCCATTACTGAAAAAAGAGGCTTTGGCATAATAATGGCAAATATTCTTAATATCGAAACTTCGGGCAAAAGAGCCAGCATCGCTTTAGCCAGTGATGATCAGGCGATTGCCTCTGCGGTGAATGACCACTTTCCGGATCATGCGGCCTGGCTTCATCCGGCAGTGGATAGGCTGATAAAAGATGCCGGACTTGCTATAAACCGGTTGGATGCAGTGGCAGTAAGTGAGGGACCCGGTTCTTATACCGGTCTGAGGTTGGGCATGGCCACGGCAAAAGGACTCTGTTATGCTTTGCAGATTCCACTGATTGCCATTCCCACGCTGGAGCTGATTGCTCATGCCGCCAGCAAGGAAACAGCGGCCGATTTCTATTGTCCAATGATCGATGCCCGGCGACTGGAAGTGTACACTGCTGTGTACGACAAGGAACTGAATGAGCAATGGCCGGCAACGGCTTTGGTATTGAATGGCGAGTATCCGGCTCAGTGGTTGGAAAAAGGTCAGGTATTGATTTGTGGCGACGGGGCAGCAAAGGCAAAAAACCTGATTCGTCATACAAATGTCAGATTCAGCGATAAAATGGCTCTTGCAACGGATATGATAATAATCTCATCAGAGAAATACCGTTTGAAGCAATGGTCAGACCTGGCATATACAGAACCTTTCTACCTGAAAGAGTTCTATACGCCCGGAAAATAATGGTTTCCACTGAGTAGTATATTAACATTATACTACAAGAAATAACCCTTTACGTAAGTAATTTTGCAGATTAGAACATAACCCCGGTTAGAACTATGAACAACTACACTTTAACGCTCAATTCGGCTCCTGACAGTAGCAATTCCCTGAAAGTGGATTTGCTGAATGTAAAGAAAGCATCGCTTGTATTGCGTGCGATCAATCACAAATTGCGCCAGCAGATTCTCAAACTGATTGATGAGAATGGCCGCATTACTGTCACCGAAATTTATGTGAAACTCCGTTTGGAACAATCCGTAGCCTCCCAGCACCTTTCCATTCTGCGCAAAGCAGGATTTGTGAATACGGAGAGGGATGGAAAATTTATTTATTATACCGTGAATACGGCCCGCATTGAGGAACTCAATAGTTTTGTGGAGTCGCTATTGAACTGAACCAATTTGAAATAAAGCAAAAAGGGCTGTCAGTTGAATGGCAGCCCTTTTTGCGTACTACGTACTACGTAATACGTAATACGTATTACGTTTTTTGGTTTAGGGTTTAAACTTTAAACCTTAAACTTTCAACAATTCAACAAAATGAACTACGTTTCCCTTTCCATTGCTGAATTCAAGGATCTGAAAAATGCTAATCACTTAATTATTGATACCCGTCCGGCAGATGAGTTTTTAAACGGATTCGTTCCCGGTTCTGTCAATCTGCCTTTGGATGGTGATATTACGGACTGGGCCGGGCGCCTGCTGGCTACCGACACTCAGATAATTTTGGTAACGGAACCAGAGCAGGAAACGAAAAGTCTGGCCGGACTGAATAAGGCAGGGTTGCTGCAGATAGCGGGTTATCTCGGTGGTGGCTTCGCGGCCTGGCAGCAAGCCGGCGAAGAAACAGACCTGGTTATTGGTGTGGAAGCGGATGAATTGATCATGGATATCCCCTTCGATGAAAACCTGCTGGTGATTGACGTGCGCTTTCCGGATGAATTTGAAACAGCGCATCTGAAAGACGCGATCAACCTGCCCCTTGATGAAATGACCGACATAGCCGAGCTCGCCAACTTCGAAGAAAATCAGAACCTCTACCTGCACAGCATGGGCAGCAACCGCGCCAGCACCGCAGCCTCGCTGATGAAGAGACAGGGCTATCATAACCTTCGCGTTATAGAAGGAGGTTTTGTGGCCATCAGCCGGGAGAGCAAGGCGGAAATTGTGAAGAAAGTTTAAGGTTTAAAGTTTAAAGTTTAAGGTCTGATATTTATTGTTCAACCCTTAAACCCTAAACCCTAAACCTTAAACTCTAAACATCCCTCACGACTCACGCCTCACCACTCACGATTCCATACTCTTCCTTCCACTCATGCCTCCAGCGGCGGTGCGACCATAAATAGTTGGCGGGATTCTGGCGAATGAATTTTTCCAGCTCATTCTTGTAGCGGATCGTTAACTGTTCGGGAGTAAAATCAATCGCATTTTCGGTGATGGGAGTAACCCGAAAGGCATAATAGCCCCGCTTCACTCTTTCAAAACCAACGAATACCACAGCCGTGTTGTTTTTTACAGCACCTTTCCCGGGGCCGGTTACAAAGGGAGCTATTCTTCCCATAAATTCCATCCAGTAGGCTCCACGAGAAGGATCACCCGGATTCTGATCCGCTGCCAGACCCAGGATATATTGCTGCTGAAATATCTGGTGCATTTTTGTTCGGAACTCCCGGTTCGATATAAGGATGGTGCCATTGCGACCCCGCATCTTAAAGAATATCCGGTTGAATATCTTATTGGCAATTGGCGCATAGATGCCGACAAAGGGTTTTTTCAAATGCTTTGCATAAAGCAAATTGGCAAATTCCCAGTTAAACTGATGTCCAACCAGTATATGGATATTGAATCCACGATCGATAAGGCTGTTAAGGTAGGCTACATCCGCATTTCCCCGGCGCTCCACCTGCTTATCGCTCATGGAGATGAGCTTGATGGTTTCAATAAAGGTATCGGTAAACAAATGATAAAAATCCCTTGCTATTTTCTCCCGCTCCGCTTCCGTTTTCTCCGGGAAAGCATGGGCCAGATTTTGCATCACTACTTCTTTCCGGTAACCCTTCACCTTATAAATAATCCAGAAAGCCAGATCCGAAAAAAGATAAAGCACGCGCAGGGGAAGCAGAGAAAGAAGATAGAATATGCCGTGGACGAGATAGTACATGTTTTACGTTTTACGTTCTACGTATTACGTTGTTGACGAGTTTAAGGTTTAGGGTTTAGAGTCTAAGGTTTGGAATTTATGGTTTAATAGAAAGTATGGATTATATACTTTAAACCTTAAACCCTAAACTCTAAACTCAAAAACGTATTACGTATTACGTATTACGTTCAACACTCTTTAGAGTACAATATTCTGCACCAATTCGCTCCTTTCGGGGTAATCGGTGGTATAATGCAACCCCCTGCTTTCTTTCCGGAATGCCGCACCTTTCACCACCAGGTAACCTACCGTAATCAGGTTGCGCAGTTCAAGCAACTGGGGCGAGAGCGATGCCACCTGGTAAAGCCTTTCAGTTTCTTCCCACAATAGATCGAGGCGGCGCATGGCCCTTTGCAAACGCACACTGTTGCGCACGATACCCACATAGTCGCTCATCACCTGCTGCAGTTCCTTCAGGCTTTGGGTAATCAGGATCATTTCCCGGGGATTGGTAGTGCCGGTAGCATTCCAGTCGGGCACTTCCACTCGCCATTCGGCTTCCTTGATGCGTTCGGCAACATCGAGGTAGCAACGGTGCGCGAATACCATGGCTTCCAGCAGCGAATTACTGGCAAGCCGGTTTGCTCCATGCAATCCGGTGCTACTGCATTCACCGCAAGCATACAATTGCCGGATGGAAGTGCGCCCCCATTCATCGGTTTTAATGCCCCCGCAACTATAATGCGCAGCCGGAGCCACGGGAATCATATGCTGCGTAATATCAATGCCTATACTCAGGCATTTCTGGTAAATATTGGGAAAATGATCCAGGAATTTCTCGAGGGGGATATGCCGGCAATCGAGCCATACGTGCTCGGTACCCGTACGCTTCATTTCACTATCGATGGCGCGGGCAACAATATCGCGGGGAGCAAGGTCCTTTCGGGCGTCATATCCTTCCATAAATGCCTCCCCGTCCTTATTCCGCAGAATTCCACCTTCTCCGCGCACAGCTTCAGTGATCAGGAAAGCCTGCCCACGCAGTCCGGGTTCGTACAATGCCGTGGGGTGAAACTGGATGAACTCCATGTTTTCAATTCGCCCCTTGGCCCTGTACACCATCGCTACACCATCGCCCGTAGCGATGGAGGGATTGGTGGTAGTTCGGTAAGCCTGCCCATTACCACCCGTAGCCAGCAATGTGGCGCGCGCGAGTATTTTTTCCACCTGCATGGTTTCCAGGTTCAGCGCGTACACCCCAAAGCACTGAACATCGGGCGATGATTTGGTGATCAGGTAGCCCAGGTGGTGCTGGGTAATCAGGTCGATTACGAAACAATGCTTGATCACGCTGATATTCGGTTGTTGTTCCACGGCCTCCAATAAGGCGCGCTCCATTTCCCAGCCCGTTACATCCTTATGGTGAATGATGCGCGATTCAGAATGACCACCTTCCTTACCCAGGCGATAATCCCCATCCTGCTCTTTATCAAATCGCGCACCCCAATTGATGAGCTCCCGCACGCGGTCGGGGCCTTCCTTCACCACAATCTCCACTACCGACTTATTGCAAAGTCCGTCGCCCGCAATCAGCGTATCCTCGATATGTTTCTCAAAACTATCTTTCTCCAGATCATTCACCACGGCCACACCACCCTGTGCATACTTGGTATTGGTTTCATCCGCGGCCGCCTTGGTCATTACCAAAACCTGTTTATCAGGAAATCGATGGGCTACTTTCAACGCATAAGTCAATCCCGCAATACCCGAGCCCACCACCAGGAAATCTGTCTGCATATTGCTGTTTAAGCTGCAAAATTAACGGTTCCCGGCCTATGAGCGGAGAGAAGCTTTATTCCGGAGCCTGGTAAGTGACAATATCAACGGCCACACCCGCAGGATCCTGAATCGCAAAATGCGTATCGCCCCAGGGCTCTTTGCGCAAGTCAATCAAAATGGGAATTCCGGCTTTTTTAAGCCGATGATACTCTGCTTCCACATCTTCCACTTCCAGCGTAAAATAGACTCCCTTCCCTGCGAAAGCTGGCTGAAAAAGGGGCTGCTGCGAAGGGTGCCCTGGCTGAAGGAAACTGATTTGCTGTGTTCCACCCGGTGTGGACAACAACACAAACCAGTCGGATTCGTAGATTACCTTAAATCCGAAATGAGTGCTGTAAAACTTTTGACAGGCTTGCAGTTGGTCGGTAACGATGCCTGCTGTAAGGCTTAATGATTGTGCTGACATATAATTGGTTTTGTTCAATTGATTACAAAAGTGAAAGGGATAAGCTGACTGATCTATAGAATGCTGAGCCGATTCATTCGTCGCGTTACATTCAGGCACTGGGAAATATGAGGTATTCAATTCGCACAAAGCCAATGGTGCATTCTCCGCCTTTTCCCTCTCATTATATATCATGCAGGCCAAAGCCACAATGGCTACCGTCACCGTAAAAGGTATCCTTTGCATAGATCGAAATGAGACCCCAAATCCTGAATATTTGAAAATAGATGACAATTATTTCGCTTTGACAACACGAAATAAGGCAGGGCTACTGACAGCCTCATGTCAGCATGATTTTGAAGAATGAGATTTTTTCAAAAAAAAATCGGAATTGGGGCTCAGTGTTTAGGGAAATGCCCGCTGGCTGAATAGTTTAGGTATGTGCCAGCGGCATGTTCAGCAGAAAGGATTGTTCCTGTTGTTTCATCTCCTGAAAAAGCTGTTCCATGATGGCGGCTACCGGTTCCGGGGTTTCAAAACGCACGCAATTGGTAAACATCAGCATCCAGCGGCAAAAATATTCGGGGTGGGAAGAAAGAAAGCGCATATAAATGCGACCATCCTTTTCTTTTTCGGAAACAAATCCATAATAATAGCGTTCGCGCTGAATCATCCGTGCCGTATCTTTTTCGAAGCTCACGACAATTTCGGTTAGCTCTTTTTCAGTGCGCAGCCTTTGCATGTACTCATGCAGGGAAGGATGCGCGGCATCGTCGAATGAATGATCCAGCAAAGTTACCTGCCTGATCCGATCGATCCGGAAATCGCGATAATCCTGTCGCAAACGACACCAACCGATCAGGTGCCAACTCATGCTGTAATAGAGCAGCCCGATGGGTTCCACCTCACGATCGGTCATCTCCTCCTTGTAGGCGCTGCGATACTGCATACGGATCAGCCTCCGCTCCACCAGCGACTGGCGTAAGGCCGCAACCTGCAGATCTGAATCATTCTCGTCGGGAGCCGGGTTGATGCGTATGGCGATGCGGCTATCGAGCTCTTCCACAAATTCCTTATCGGCCGAGCGTAGCACGGCCTTTACTTTATACATGGCTCCATCGAAATGCCGGCGGTCGGAGCGGTCGGTAAATCGTTGTACAAATTTGGCGCCTACCAATAAGGATGATGCTTCTTCGCGCGTAAAGAGAATGGGCGGCAAACGGTAGCCTTCCATCACCGAATAACCAATGCCGGCTTCGCCAATGATGGGAATGCCCGCTTCGTCGAGTGCCTTGATGTCGCGATATACCGTTCGGAGGCTTAAACCGAAACGATCGGCAATTTCCTGCGCGGTCACTTTCTTTTTGCTTTGCAGATGTACCAGGATGGCATGCAGGCGATCAACTCGGTTCACGGAATGAGGTTTAGGGAGTGAAGATACAAAGCTATCCGAATAGCCGGCACAACGGGCATTAGTAAATTCCTTTCCAACGACGTAATAAGGCCAACACAATCAGCAATTGTGCCAATCCATAGGTTAGCATCACCAATAACCCCGCCAGCGCGAAAGATTGGTAAAACTTATTGATGGCCAGGAGTGAATCGGAGAGAATAAATAAAAATGCGCCCAATAGCAGCAGGTTACCTTCCCTACTTTTCCAGGCCAGTTTCAATTGCCAGGCCAGGAAGCCCATTAGCGTAATACAGAAACCGTAAATGCGTACCGGCCAGGCCAGTGCGTCCAGATATGGCGTCAACAACAAGAGCAATGCGACAAAGTAAACCAACAAGGGCAAGGCGGGCCACCAAATGAAAGAACCGGCAGAGCGGCGCATTTTTTCGAAACAGATGCAATAGAAAATATGTGCGAGCAGGAATGCGGATAGACCCGAGATAAAAAAGAGTGGGTCGCTTGCTTCCCACAACAAGAGCAGATCGCCCAGCCAGGAGCATACAAGCGCTGCAATCAGCAGGTATGGCAGTTGCGTTAGAGGCTTATTGGTGTTCAGGATAAAAAACAGAAGCAAGGCCGGCATTAGCAGGCTCTTGCTTACAAATCGTGCGCTTTCCCATCCACCCATAAGTATCCCTATATCCGCCAACAGCAGGAGGATGTAAAGGACCAGGGGCCAGTAGGTCCGCCCATTAATATTCGATATGGTAGGCATATTTACCCGGCTGCTGCATGAGTTCCAGCAAACTCCCACTCTGGACCCATTCTTTTTTCGATTCCCCCATCTTCAGGTTTAGGCCTTCGGCTTTGCTGGCTTCTGCGGGCAGTTTGATGTGATTGCTAAAGCTGATGGCTTCCATCATCTGCTCCATGCCGGCGCCCTCTTCCCCCTCTTCCCCTGATTTCCATTTTTCCTGGAATGCGGAAAACTTTACGCTGTCAACAGTTGCTTTCAAAACGCCCTTCTGGTAATCATAGTGCAGGAAATCGGGGAAAATAAAACCAAAGAGATTGCTGTTGGGGCCTTCATCTCCTTCGGACTCACCGGTAATATCGTCGCCGATACCCTTTATAGATTTATCGAATACTCTATCGAATTTTTCAGATGCCATAAGTTCCATCAAAGCCTGGTAGTCTTCCAGTTTTTTGAAAGGGGTATGGATGGCGATACGAAAAATGCTTTCTTTGGTGCTAAAATGAAAACGCAGTTTGGCCTCCTGTATCAATTGTTTTTCCGATGCTGTGAACTCAGCTTCTCCAAAAGCATCCTTGATATATACGGTGGTATCCAATTCCATATCCTTTTCTTCCGGATTCTTCTTCTGTGCAAGTAGCATGCCCATCACCTCTGAAAAATTCACCTCGGAAACCGTTTCACCGGAGCCATCAGAATTAATGCTGGTACTGGTACCCGCTTCAATGCAAGCCATGGCCCATAAGCTGAGCAGCATCAAAAAAGGAAGGCATTTGCGCATGGGGGAGGAGTTTTAAGTGATAGGTTTTAAGTTCTAAGTTTTAAGTAATAAGTTTTGAGTCTTAAGTTGATGTTGAAAATAAAGAATTCGAGCTGAAGTTGCCAGTTTTTGCAACAATACTTTATATGCCATCATCTTTACCACAATCCTATGCAAACCACCGAGATTTGGTTGGCAAGATGTTTACAGTTTAGAAGGCTTTAACCGCAACGGGCCCGCCACGGCGAGGCAAGCGCAAAGAATCTGCAAAGTAAGCGACAAGAGATTGAAGACCCAGTTTTGCTGCTGCGGGAACCACCCATAACCCGCCCCGTCGGGGAAGGCAGTGGAAGGATGTAGTAGTATCTAGCGGTATTCATTTATCTGCGCTTATCTGCGGAAAAATCAGCGAAAATCTGCGGGAAACTCTCATGAATGCTTAAGCAGTTTAAAGTGCCAAAGCATTTCCCGCAGATTTGCGCAGATCTTCGGCGCAGATTTTCGCAGATACTATTTTTTAACTACCCACAACTCACGCCTCACGTCTCACGTCTCACGTGTCTCCGCCCACACGCCACTCTCTTTCAGCAGCTCAATCAGCTCTTCCACCGCCACTTCACTTTGCACATTTCTCTTCACCACTTCCTTTCCTTTGTAAAGGGTAATTTTTCCGGGGCCACTGCCTACGTAGCCAAAATCGGCGTCGGCCATTTCGCCGGGGCCGTTGACTATACAGCCCATGATCGCGATTTTCACTCCCTTGAGGTGATGGGTAACCGATCGTATGCGCGCGGTGGTTTCCTGCAGGTCAAACAATGTGCGGCCACAGCTGGGGCAACTGATGTATTCCGTCTTTGATATCCTGGTGCGCGTAGCCTGTAATATAGAGAAGGCCGTATTGTTGGTGAACTGATAGATATCTTTTACGGGGAGATAAGTTCTGCCCTGTACCCGATGGTCATCCATCAGGGCTTTGCCGGAGTAGCCCAGGCAAATGCCATCGCCCAGACCATCGAGCAATAACGCGCCGGTTTCGGTAGCGAAATGGATCAGGTGCTCATCGGGTGTTTGCCAGGCACTATCGGTAATCAGGATAACGGGGTTGCGTATCCCTTTTTTTATCCATTGCGAAAAAGCCTGCCTTACGGTTTGCATGGCATTCTGGTTAGTGCTGCTCAGGCATAGCACCACATCGGGGCGGTTAGCGATCTGAGAAAGCCAGGGGTTGTCGTCTGCGGCATTTGCTGCATCTACCATTACAAAATTCAGGGTCGGATGAACTTTTTCCGCCTGCACAAATCCGCTGTCTTCAAAAATGGGCACAAACTTTTCCGGGTCAGGGAGCCCGCTTTGCATCGCTGCCTCCCAGGCCGCAGGATAAAGAATTACCTTAAGCGTGCCTGGCAATGCGAAGTCTATTGGCTGGTGGCCTGTAAAGATGAAGTCGGCCGCCGCATCGGCAATCTTCCACTTATCGGTAGCCGCATCATAGGTATAACCCACACTTTGCAGATGCGCAGGTTCAATTTTTTCAATCTTGCTCAAATCAGCAATAACAACCGGCACCTGCTTGCCGCCAACAATATCAACCGGAAAACTCTCCCTCCGCTGATAGGCAAAAGGATCATAAGCGGGCTTGAATTCGGTTGCTTCGGGTTCTACCGGCTGTTCGGTTTGCCGGTTATATCTTTTTACCAGGTCGCGACAAACGGGAATTTCAAACTCCGGATCCTCAGTGAGCGACACACGGATGGTGTCGCCGATACCATCTTCCAGCAAAGTACCGATGCCAATCGCGCTTTTGATCCGGCCATCTTCTCCATCGCCGGCTTCGGTAACACCCAGGTGCAGGGGATAGCATTCGCCAAATTCTTCCTCCATACTGCGAATAAGCAGGCGGTAAGCCTGCACCATCACCTGGGGGTTGCTGCTCTTCATACTCAGCACAATATTGTGATAAGCCTCATCGCGGGCGATGCGCAGAAATTCCATCGCACTTTCCACCATACCAATCGGCGTATCGCCATAGCGGCTCATAATGCGGTCGCTCAGCGAACCATGATTGGTGCCAATACGCATAGCCGTTCCATATTCCTTACAAATACGAACAAGAGGGGTGAAGCGCTCGCGGATTCGGTCGATCTCCGCCGCATAGTCGGCATCCGTATATTCTATCAGCTCAAATTTTTTCTTATCAACATAATTACCGGGATTCACCCGCACTTTCTCCACGATGCGTGCGGCAATCTCCGCTGCATTCGGTGTAAAATGTATATCTGCCACCAAGGGGGTATGATAGCCTTTTCGACGAAGCTCATCCCTTATCAGCTTCAGGTTTTCCGCTTCTTTTTTGGAAGGAGCTGTAATACGGACCAGTTCAGCCCCCGCTTCAATACACCGAATCGACTGGGCCACAGTCGCGGCCGTATCCATCGTATCGGTAGTGGTCATGGTCTGCACCCGTATGGGATGATAATTCCCCAGCAGGAGGTCGCCTATCTTTACTTCCCTTGTCCGTAAGCGGCGGTATGTTGTGAGTGATGCGGTATAGAGTTGCATATTAAGTTGTACGTATTACGTAGTACGTATTACGTTTTTAGTGAAATGTTTATTGGTTTGTTGTGGAATGGCAACAATTGGCAACAGGTATTGGTTTATAGGCCGGAACAAAGTTAAAACAGTTTACCGCCCAAAAGCTGAAAATCCAACCCAATAACCCAATATTACATATCACCAATTACGTATTACGTAATACGTATTACGTATTACCAGTCTTTTTCCATCCCCCCCGCTTTCGACTTCTGCTTTTGCATCCGGTCTTTCACGTTCTTTTCTTTTTGTTCCAGGAGCTTGAGCCTTTGCCGGGCTTCGTTCTGGTTCATTTTGGGCTGGGGCTGCTTTTTGGGTTGCTTTTTGGGTTGCTGCGGCTGGGGCTGCTGAGGCTTTTTCTTTTTGAGTTCGGTGAGGGCTTTTTGCAGATTTTCGCGGGCCTGCTGATCGGCGGGGTTATGGCGCAGCGCCATCTTATAAGCTTCAATGCTTTCTTCCAGCTTTTGTTGGCCGGAAAGGATCACGCCCTTATTGTAATAGGCTTTGGCTTTCAGGTCGGCTTCGGTAGCTTTGAATGCCACATCATCAAATTCCTTCAGGGCTTCGTCGGGGCGATTCAATCGTACAAGCGCATTGGCGCGGTTATAGCGGGCATCGAGGCGGCTGGGGCGGATGGCCAGCGCCTCCGCATACAAAACTTCCGCTTCGGCATATTGTTGTTGCCGATAACGGGCGTTGCCTTCCTGCATTTTTACCTGTGAATCCTGGGCGCTTGCGGAAAAACCTGCGAGCATGCACAATACACTTATTATCGTATTAACAGACTTCATGCCCTGGCTTTTTTGGTTTCCGGGATAAATAGTTCCAGCAACAGCAGCAGGAGCATGAGGCCGGCAAATATCCAATAGAAGCTACGGTAGTTGACAAGCGATTTGTCGCCAAATGCTTTTTTTTCTATTTGTGATAGCTGCTCCGTTATGGTCTTCACTGCAGCATCGCTATCGCGCAGGTTCACATAAACGCCATTGGTGGCAGCAGCAATTTCCTTCAGCAAGCCTTCATTCAGCGTGGATACTACCTCATTACCATACTGGTCCTTTTTGAATCCACCTGTGGCAGGATCGGGAATGCGTGAGCCCGAAGGAGAGCCCACACCCACGGTGTTGATCATCATTCCTTCTTCCGACATTTCGCGCGCAGTAGCGGCAGCCGCATCATCATGGTCTTCCCCGTCGGTAATCAGCACCACGGCTTTAAAGCGGCGCTCCGCGGCATTGAAAGCGTTGGCGCTCCGGCGCAATGCCTCGCTTACGAGTGTGCCCTGGCTGGGAACCGATTCGGTGCTGGCGGTGGAGACATAGAGGGAGGCCGCACCGTGATCTGTTGTTAACGGCATCTGCAAATAGGCCTGGCCCGCAAACAATACCAACGCAATTCTGTCATTGGGAAGGGCATCGATCATTTTTTGCATAAACTGCCGGGCACGATCGAGACGGCTCGGGGCCAGGTCGGTAGCCAGCATGCTGCGGCTTACATCGAGAGCCAGCACCACATCAATACCTTTGCGGCTGATGCCGCCTGAATCGCCGGGCTTGCGCAGGTGCATCACAGTGAGGATTCCGGCAATCATAGCCAAAGAGAGAATGGCAAATTTTCCATGTGCCCGCCGGGCAGAATAGGATCCCATCAACAAAGAAACCAAACGCAAATCACCCATTGAGCGCAAGCGACCCGCTTTCCAACGCAGATAAAGAAAATACAACAAACCCACAATGCCCAATAAGGCAAAGAGCCAGATGAAATAGTGATATTGGAAGTGAAGCGACAAGAAGAGAATTTGTGGATTTGGTTATTTGTGAATTTGTTGAACTGTTGATTTGTTGAACTGTTGATTTGTTGATTTGTTGAACTGTTGATTTGTTGAACTGTTTAAGGTTTAGGGTTTAAAGTTTAAGGGGATTATTTTATACAAAGGCCTACCGCGTCCAAAAGAAATTAAACTTTAAACCCTAAACCCCAAAAACGTACTACGTATTACGTACTACGTACTACGTAATACGTCTCCTCACATTTTTCCCTCCATAAATCCCAGTTTCTTCAGAATATTTTTGAGTATACTCATTCTGAGTTTCGACATATCAAATTCCCTTTCTTTGGATTGCAGACTGAGAACGAAGAAATAGGGGTGATTATTCTCTTCAATCCATCCCAAAACCCAGCCAATATGTCGTTGGGTGCGTTCATCCCATCCGCTCCAGCCTGTTTTATACGCCAGGCGGTAGGCTGGTGTGTCTTCCATCTTCATGGCCTTTTTCACCGTTTCCTGGTGCACTTTGAAGAAAGGCAGCTGGTCGAAATAGAGCCGCTTCACCAATCCCAATTGCTGATCGGGTGTAATGCGTATGCTATTATCGAGCCAAAATGTATCGATGGCTGAACTGATGCGGATGGTATCTTTCTCCGTACGGGCTCCATATTGCAGGCGATTGAGCCAGGCTTCCATGGTATCTTTTCCAATACGGCGGGCCACTTCCTGGTAATAGGGCACTGCCGACACGCGGAAGGCTTCATACATCGTGAGGTCGCGGTTCCAGGCATCCGCAAAACGAGTAACTCCATCCCAGGGAATTACCATGCTATCGCTGCTGATGACACCGGTCTGCAGACCAATCAGCGAATTCACAATCTTGAAGGTGGAGGCAGGCATGAAAAGACTGTCGCGGTACCAGGGAAGATTATAAATGGTAAATTCACCGGTGCCATTATCGAGCAGGGCAAAACTTCCTTCGGCTTTCACTTCATCGAAAAAAGCTTTCAGGCTATCGTCTTTCTTTACATTATTGGGAGTACAACCGGATGCAAACAGAAGGGTCGTCAACAGGATGGCACATATCCAACGCATAAGTTCAAAATTTTGGCAAATTTAGCCAACCCTTATGGTTTTCTTCGCAGTATGGCCCGTTGATATCCGAGGATGCGATAACTCATCACTTTTATGCTGCTGGAATCCGATGCTGTTGCTGTTTCCCGAACGGGGTCTTTGGAGAAACTGTGAAACTCTACCAGCAGGCTGTCGCCCATTAAAACATAACTGTTCACCAACGTGCTTTGCATCACGGTAAATGCCCCGGTTAGGCGGTCGGCGGAATAATACTGATCGAGGATAAGGCCATTGCGTTCATCAATGGCCCAATGTATACCGCTGCTATCTTGTGGCAACAGCAGGTAGGGACGGGAGTCAGTCTGTTTATCGCCATATATCAGTTGCCAATGCCAGGCAAGGCTGTCGGTAGGCGCTATATGCAACTGCATGGGCACCTGCTGAGGGTTGGCATTACCCGTTTTGTACCAATATAGCACACCTTCCCAGCGGCCCTCCCAAGCAGATGGAAAAGAAAGTTTTTGCGAATAAGTATTGAAGGGGAACAGGAATAGCAGACCCACAATGAAGTGACGGACCCATCCGAACTTCCATTTTTCAGGGCTTGACCAGCTCAAAGATAAAAGCCTCCCTTTTGTTTGTAATGCTTTACCCCGTTGCAATCCCGCTTGGTAGCAGCGCAGGATGACAAACCAGCCAGCAGGACCGATACTACGGCCAGGCCGAGCAGAAATCTCTTCATTTTTTCAGTTTAGAAGGTCAGGAATAAAATACCGCGGTTGTTCGCAGGATTGGGGTAGAGGTCAAATCATAGAATGGAGAAACGAAAATAAGCAATGAATATTGTAATGTCAAGACCCGGAAGCCAATAAACCGACATCCTGAAATAGGAGAATTCGCTTACTTTTGAAACCTAAACAAACCCAACCATGAAATTTTATGTCCTCCTGGCCGGCGTTCTGCTGATGTCGGCTTGTAACAACAACAAAGACAAGGTAGTAATTGAAGACAAGGAAACCGGCACCAAAACAACGGTTGACCCGAGCAAGATGGAAAAATTTTCGCAGGATTTCACCAAAAAAGTGGAGGAACTTCAAAAATTGACCCCTTATACCCTTGAGGAAATGAAGGCCCTGCTGCCGGAAAGCTTTGCCGGCGCCAACCGCAGCAACATGAACGTGGCTTCAGCCATGGGCACCAGCTTTGCCGAAGCTGATTACGACATCAATGACACCACCTCCGTTTCACTCAAAATATTTGACTGCGCGGGCGAAGCCGGTGCCGGCATCTACAGCATGCAGTTCCTCGGCATGATGAATCTGCAACAGGAAACCGAGGATGAAATTACCCGCACCGTTGATTTTAACGGCACAAAAGCCGTGGAGCAATTTGAAAAAGACGGTAGCCGCTCCAGTTTTGTGTGGGTAGCCAAAGATCGCCTGCTGGTTACACTGGAAGGAGAAAATACCAAAATTGAACCGCTGAGGCAGTTGGCGGGAAGCCTTAAGTTTTAAGTTATACGTTTTACGTAGTACGCCTGCCTGCCGGCAGGCAGGTTTTTTTTGTTTAGGGTTTAGAGTTTAAGGTTTAATGGGATTCTTTGCAAAACAAGCATCTGTCCCAAAAAGAACTTAAACTTTAAACCCTAAACCTTAAACGTGGTACGTACTACGTAGTACGTACTACGTATTACGTACTACGTTCAACTCTTTTCCAATCTTCGTAAACGCCGCTATCGCTTTATCCAGGTGCTGCTTTTCATGTGCGGCACTTAATTGCACTCTTATGCGTGCCTGCCCTTTGGGCACTACGGGGAAAAAGAATCCGATTACATACACGCCTTCTTCGAGGAGGCGGGCGGCCATTTGCTGGGCCAGTACCGCATCATAGAGCATGATGGGAACTATGGGGTGCTCGCCGGGTTTGATGTCGAAGCCGGCCTTGGTCATCTCTTCGCGGAAATAACGGGTATTGGCTTCGAGCTTATCACGCAGATCGGTGGTTTCGGTGAGCATGTCGAGCACAGCAATAGAAGCTCCCACAATGGAAGGCGCCAGGGTATTGCTGAAGAGATAGGGCCGCGATTTCTGCCGCAACATTTCAATCACTTCTTTTCTGCCGCTGGTGAATCCGCCACTGGCACCGCCAAGTGCCTTACCAAGAGTGCCGGTAATGATATCTATTTTGCCCATCACGCCACGGTACTCATGTGTGCCCTTGCCTGTTTTGCCGAGAAAGCCCGAAGAGTGACATTCATCTACCATAATTACCGCATCATATTTCTCCGCCAGTTCTACAATCTTGTCGAGCTGGGCAATGGTACCATCCATGCTGAATGAGCCATCCGTAACGATGATGCGGCTGCGGGCACCGGCGGCTTCCTGAAGTTTGGCTTCCAGATCGGCCATATTATTATGCTCGTAACGGAAACGTTGAGCTTTACAAAGCCTTACCCCATCGATAATGGAAGCATGGTTGAGCGCATCGGAGATGATGGCATCCTGCTCGCTGAAGAGGGGTTCAAACACACCGCCATTCGCATCGAATGCCGCGGCATAGAGTATGGTATCTTCCGTACCCAAAAACTCTGAAAGCTTACGTTCCAACTCTTTATGAATATCCTGCGTGCCACAGATAAAGCGCACACTGCTCATACCATAGCCATGGGTGTCGATGGCTTTATGCGCCGCTTCTATCACTTTGGGATGGCTGGAAAGACCCAGGTAATTGTTCGCACAAAAATTCAAGACCGTTTTACCATTCACTATGATCTCCGCACCCTGCGGGCTGCTGATGATCCTTTCTGTCTTAAAAAGTCCTGCCGATCGGATCTCTTCCAGTTCGGTGCCTATGCGTGCCGCAAATTTGTCGTTCATGCTTTTCTAGAATTTGCGCAAAGATAGGATCGTTTGGCAAGTGGTAATAGCAGAAAGCGGCACCCGGCGCGTAGATTTTCGCCCCCCTTTTTCCGCATTTCATAGACAAATTCCGGCTTTCTGTCAGAATTGGTTTTCCCAGCCTCGTCGATTTTCTACTTTAGCTGTAACATTTTGTCGCCGGGCGGCGTCAAACGAACTGAAAGCATTTACATGAAACGCCGAAACCTCATACCTACACTGCTCCTGGTCTTCATCTTACTGACCAGCATGTATGTATTGAGTTCATCTTCAAACAGTTCAGGCAATCACGAAGGCCCCTGCTCCGAGACCATGCAGGATTGCTGCGAAGCCCGGAAAGAAGGGAAACTGATATGGGAAGAACTTCCCAGCCAGTTTTATTCCCGTTTTTGAGGCTTTTTTCACGCAGACTGTAACTTTTTATAAACCCCTTCGTATCACTTCTAAACCAAAATCGGGTCTTAGATTTGTGTTGCCCGTTCACCAAGCTTTATGACCGAGAAAGAATACAATGAATGTGTGGCCACCTGGGCCGACAATGTGTATCGCTTCATTCTGAAAAACCTCCGCCATGAGGAGGATGCCCGGGATGTGGTGCAGACGGCTTTTGAGAAACTCTGGCGCAACCGTGCCGAAGTGGACCCGGCCAGGGCCAAGTCGTATTTGTTTACGGTGGCTTATCACCAGATGATCGACCACCTGCGAAAAGTAAAGCGGATTACCCTGCAGGAAGATTTCCGGGAAGACAGTAAAGTGCAGCACCTGCAGGCCAATAACCTGAAGAAAATTCTGGAGCGCGCACTGGACCGGCTCAGCGAAACACAGCGTTCGCTGGTACTGCTGAAAGACTATGAAGGATACAGCTATGCGGAAATTGGACAAATAACGGGATTGAACGAAAGCCAGGTAAAAGTGTATTTGCACCGTGCGCGGCTGATACTGAAAGAATACCTGGTAAAAGTGGAGCACGTGATTTGAAAGGCTTTCCCTGCCTGGAAAAAATGGGGAACTAAAACTGTGAAACATGATTACCCGCGATAATTACGAAGCCTGGTTTATCCTTTACCTGGATAATGAGCTGGACGCCGAGGCCAAAGCAGCGGTAGAAGCATTTGCCCTGGCCCACCCGGATCTGGGAGAAGAGCTGGACCTGCTGATGCAAACCCGACTTGTACCCGAAAGCCACTTAAGCTTTGGACCGCTGGATTCCCTGCTGAAAACGGAGGCTACAGATAGTTCTATTCCGGAAAAGTACCAGGAATGGATGTTGCTGCGCGTGGATGGAGAGCTGGACGCAGCAAAAGAAAATGAATTGGATACCTGGCTGGCCAATGAGCCCGCCGGACAAAAAGAGATGAACAGGCTGATGCTTACCCGCATGCAGGCTGATACGGACCTGGTTTACCCCGACAAGGAGAGCCTCTATCGCAGTGCCACCCCGCGTCGTGCCCTTATTATAAGCTGGCGCAGAATTGCGGTAGCGGCATCCCTGCTGCTGGCCATCAGTACGGCGACTTATTTATGGACAAGCCGGGAACGCGATGTGAATACCGGTGATCCGATAGCGGAAAACCCTGTTGCCGTTAAAAACAACCCAGTGAAGTCGCCCGTAGCGAGCAGGGAAACCAAGCAGGAGCAGCCTGCTCCAGTAAATACGCCCGCTACTCCGGAATTGAAAAGCGCACAGAGGGAAGAATTGCTCGCGACGAACAATTCCGACAGGAATGAAAGCCGCAAGACTAATCGGAATACAATCAATCAGCCAACTTCTTCCATTGCGACAGTAAGCAACAAGACCAATAATCTGCCTGACGGCAGCAAAACCAATCCCAACCTGAAAGCTGCGTTGGAGACCGCGCTGAATGCAGATATTCAGGACGTATATGCCGTGAAACTGGAGAAGGCAGAAAACACACCCTTAACAAATTCAAAACAAATAAACCCGATGCCGCTTGTAACCCCCGGGGATCTTCAACCGTTAGAACCTGTGTATGCGGCGAACAGTATTGCTGCTACGGATGAACAGGGTGGCCGAACCAAGCTCCGCGGATTTTTCCGGAAAGTCACACGGACTTTTGAGAAGGCTACCAACCTGAAGGCTACCAATGCCGATGACAGGTTGCTGATAGGAGGCCTGGCCATTCAGTTGTAAAGTTTTTTAATCTTATTTAATTGAGAAGTATGAAAAGGATATTTACCCTGTGCATAGCACTGTGCACTTTTATGACAGGTTTTGCCCAAACGGACACCACTGGTAAGACCAGACCCGATACCATCCGCATCGGAGGAATGGTGATTGTTCGTGAACATGATGGCGGCGACGACACCACCCGCCGTGGTAACCGTGTGTTCCGGATCACCAAAAGACATCGCGATAAGCCTTCCAATATCAGCACCAACTGGTGGATCATTGACCTGGGCTTCGCGAACTATACCGATAACAGCGCCTATGGTTCAGCGGCAGTAAACGCCATCGCTCCCGGTGCTACTGAAGACTGGTTTAAACTCCGTGGCGGCAAGTCGCGCAGTGTGAACATTTGGTTCTTCATGCAACGAATCAATATGATCAAGCATGTGGTGAACCTGAAATACGGTTTGGGGCTGGAGCTGAACAATTATCACTTCGATGATCGCAGTATCCGCTTCGACAAGAATCCAACGCTCATCAGCCAGGGTTATTCCGGCCTGAGCAAGAACAAGCTGGCGGCCGATTACCTGACCATGCCCGTGATGCTCAACTTCAACTTTACGCCCGACCGTCGCCACAACTATGGCTTTAGCGCCGGTATCAGCGCGGGATTCCTCTACAGCGCCCGTCAGAAGATTAAGATGGATGGCGATAAGGATAAGATCAAGAGCGATTTCGACCTGCGTAAATGGAAGATATCTTATGTGGGTGAGGTTTCCCTGGGTGTAATCAAGCTCTATGGCAGCGTGGCCACCAGGAGTATGTTTGAAAGAGGCCTGGATCAAACGCCCTATACCGTAGGCTTACGCTTCAGCAATTGGTAATAGTCCGCAGAACCGTAAAAAACATTTCCACAAAACCTGCATTCCTGCCGAATGCGGGTTTTTTTTGTACATGGATTCCATCAGTTTTGCATAGTTTTTGCGCATAGGGGTTTGCAAAGCATTCGTTAAACCCCGAATCGAAAAAAATAATCCGGTATCCCTGCCCGTTTAGGGAACTACGGTTTGAACATTCATGAAAAACGCACTCATTTTCAGTTCCCTTTTGCTCAGCCTGGGTCTGGCGACCGAACGGCATTCCAGTCCTGCGACAACGGAAGCCGCTTTGCGTGCTTTCCGCGCTTCAGGTGGGCCGGAAGGCACCATCTCCATCATCATCGACAAATCCGATTACGAATTAAGTGTATATGACGAGAAGGGCTGGTATGCGACCTTCCCTGTTGTTTTTGGCAACAATAGTCTCGCCGATAAAAGGATGGAAGGTGATAAGAATACGCCCGAAGGCAGCTTCCGCATACAGTTCAAAAAAATCCATGATAAGTGGTCACGATTTATGGGGATTGACTATCCCAACGAAGAAAGCTGGGAAAAATTCAAAAAGCGTAAGGCGAAAGGCGAAATTCCAGCCAGCGCCAAAATTGGCGGGGCCATCGGCATCCATGGCACCTGGCCCAACGACGATATGGTAGTGGACCGATTCAAAAACTGGACCCTCGGCTGCATTTCCATGAAGAACCAGCACGTTCAGGAAATTTATAACTATACCCCGGTAGGGACGAAAGTGGTGATTAGAAAGTAGTACTTTTTTGGGTTTAGGGTTTAGGGTTTAAGGTTTAAAGTTTGTGCAGACATTTTCGTTAACCCGGGAATTTCAACGCCACGAACGCTACGAATCCGCAAAGAGCGCGACGATAGTATTAGAGCAATGAAGACTTACTGCAATGCGCAAAATATCTTTTTGACATCCTAAATCGTCCATATTACCTCAGCCTATCGTCGCGCTCTTTGCGGATTCGTAGCGCTCGTAGCGGTAAAAAAACTTCAGCACAATAAGGAATTTCGCCAGCAAGAAAAACTTAAACCTTAAACTCTAAACCCTAAACCTTAAACCCAAATACGTAGTACGTAAAACGTATTACGTATTACGTACTACATCACACTCTTCCCTTCTTTATCTCCTCCACCACTCCCGGATCTAATAAGGTAGAGGTATCTCCCAGATTGGCCAGGTCGCCTTCGGCAATTTTCCGGAGGATGCGTCGCATGATTTTTCCACTGCGGGTTTTGGGCAGGCCGCTTACAAACTGAATCTTGTCGGGTTTTGCTATGGGGCCGATGATACGGCTCACCGTTTGCAGAATATCTTTCCGGCTCAGTTCCTCATCGCCATGCAGGTTGCTGTGTATGACATAAGCATAAATACCCTGCCCTTTGATATCGTGCGGATAACCCACCACCGCGCTCTCCACCACGCCGGCGTGCATATTGATCGCATTCTCCACTTCTGCGGTGCCAATGCGGTGGCCGCTCACATTCAGCACATCATCTACCCGGCCCGTGATCCGGTAATTCCCTTCCGCATCTTTGAGCGCACCATCGCCTGTGAAGTAAAGGTCTTCGTAGGTGGCGAAATAATTTTGGCGGCATCGTTCATGGTCGCCATAGGTAGTGCGTATGGTAGCGGGCCAGGGTGCTTTGATGCAGAGATTTCCTTTCAGCATACCCTGCTCATCTTTTTCCGTTACTTCCCTTCCATTCTCATCCACCAAAATGGGTTGCACACCCGGCAAGGGCAAAGTGGCCCAGGACGGTCGGGCCGGCGTAATACCCGCGAGGTTCGAGATCAGTACGCCGCCTGTTTCGGTTTGCCACCAGGTATCAACAATAGGACATTTCTTTTTACCAATATGTTCATCATACCAATGCCAGGCTTCTTCATTAATGGGCTCACCAACGGTACCCAATATCTTCAACGAAGAAAGATCCTTGCCTTTCAGGGGATCCAGGCCAAAGCCCATCAGGCTTCTTATTGCCGTGGGGGCTGTATAAAGAATATTCACTTTATGCTTGTCCACAATATCCCAGAAGCGGCCGGCATCGGGCCAGGTGGGCACACCTTCAAACATCAGGGAAGTACCTCCCGCGGCCAGTGGACCATATACGATATAGCTATGCCCCGTTATCCATCCAATATCGGCGGTGCAGAAATGCACATCACCGGGCTGGTACTGAAATACGTTTACAAAAGTGTAGGCGGTCCAGATCATATAGCCGGCGCAACTGTGCACTACCCCCTTGGGTTTGCCCGTGCTGCCGGATGTATACAGAATGAATAAGGGATCTTCCGCATCCATTTCTTCGGCGGGGAATGACACTACACCGTCTTTTTCCACCTGCGTTTCGGCATGCTCCATTTCATCTTCCCACCACACATCGCGACCCTTGATCATGGATACAGGCGTGCGTGTACGTGTGTACACAATCACACGCTTCACTTTCTTGTTGCCGATTAAAGCATCATCAATAATCGACTTGAGTGGAATATCTTTCCCACCGCGGAAAGCGCCATCGCAGGTGATGATAAACTCCGCATTAGCGTCTTCCAGCCGATCGGCAATACTTTGCGCGCTAAAGCCACCGAAGATTACACTGTGAATGGCGCCGATGCGCGCGCAACCCAACACCGCGTAAACCAGTTCGGGCACCATGCCCATGTATATGCATACACGGTCACCTTTTTTCACGCCATTATTCTTCAACATCTGCGCTACCTGGCAAACACGCTTGTGCAGGCGGTTATATGTTACCACACGCACGCGCTCATCCGGATGATTGGGTTCCCAGATGATGGCGGGCTTCTCGCCCATGGTTTCCAAATGGCGATCAATACAGTTTTCGGTGATGTTGAGTTTGGCGCCTTTAAACCATTCAACTTTCGGTTCACGAAAATTCCAGTCGAGTACCCTGTCCCATTTTTTCCGCCACTGAAAATGATTGGCTACCGAAGCCCAGTACTCTTCGGGTTCTTTCACACTCACACGATAAGCCATTTCGTATTGATCAATAGAACGGATTTGATAGGGATATGACATAGCATCAATTTATTTCGTGAATTGCAGGGGCCGAAAATAAAAAAATATGTGCGTACATCCTGAATCATTATCTTCCAATTATGAAACCAACGCTTCCTGCCAGCGGCATTCGATCCGTTATTGCAGCATCGTCCGTAGGTACCATGATCGAGTGGTACGACTTCTACATCTTTGGTATGTTGGCCAAAACCATCAGCACTCAGTTCTTTCCCGAAGGCAATCAAACCGCCGCCCTTCTCAGCACGCTGGCCATCTTCGCCGCGGGTTTTATTGTGCGTCCATTTGGAGCATTGGTTTTTGGAAGGCTGGGCGATTTGATTGGAAGAAAATACACTTTCTTACTAACACTTGTACTCATGGGCGGGTCCACTTTTCTGATAGGTCTGGTTCCCGGCTATGCCAGTATTGGTATAGCGGCTCCGCTGCTGGTGTTGTTGTTAAGACTAATACAGGGCCTGGCCCTCGGTGGCGAATACGGAGGCGCGGCCACTTATGTAGCCGAACATGCGCCCGCCAACAAAAGGGGGTTCTATACAAGCTGGATACAAACCACCGCTACCCTGGGCTTATTTGTGGCGCTTGGTGTGATCATGCTGGTAAAACTCAACATGAGCGACGAACAGTTCAATGCCGAATGGGGCGGATGGCGCTATCCATTCTGGATATCCGTAGTACTCGTCATCGTTTCCATTTATATCCGCCTGAAAATGTCGGAGTCTCCTTTGTTTGCGAAATTGAAATCGGAAGGGAAAACTTCGAGTAATCCACTGAAAGAAAGTTTTCGCAACAAAGCCAATTTCAAAATGGTATTGCTGGCGCTGTTTGGCGCGGTGATGGGCCAGGGCGTGATCTGGTACACGGGTCAGTTTTATGCGCAAAGCTTTTTGGAAAACAGTTGCCGTCTCGATTTTGAGCAAAGCCGCAGCATCATGCTTTGGGCCATTGCATTGGGTACGCCCTTCTTTCTGCTCTTTGGCTGGCTTAGTGATAAATGGGGAAGAAAATATATTATGATGCTGGGCATGTTGTTGGGCATTCTTCTCTACCGCCCTATCTTTTCACAGTTCCTGCAGGACAGTAATATTAGAGAATGGGTAAAGGATAGCGGAAATTTAAAGCAGGAAATTATTAGTTCCGACACCATCCTGATCTCTGATCCCGCTTATCGAGTGGTGGAAGAGAAAATACAATTCCACTATGCCGGAAATGAATTTACCGGTAGCCTGCGCGACACCCTGGTTTTCAAAGGAGCGAATAATCCGCCATCATCTTCTTTGTCAAACGGCGATGAAACAGGTTGGGTAAAGAATGGCGGAAGCTCTCCTGTTTACAGCAATCTCTCCTTGTCGAGTACAACATACTGGAAATTTGTGGGCCTGGTATTTGTAATGATCATTTTTGTAACCATGGTATATGGTCCCATAGCGGCCTTCCTGGTGGAAATGTTTCCCACGCGGATCCGCTACACTTCCATGAGCCTGCCCTACCATATCGGCAATGGGGTATTTGGCGGGCTGGTGCCCTTTATCGGATTATTGCTTAGCAGCAGTTTCCCTTCCGACCCATTGGTAGGTCTTTGGTACCCCATTGGCGTTGCCGCCATCTGCCTGTTGATCGGGATGGTGTATTTGCGAAACAAAATTGATCCAAACGTTAATGATTAGAATAGCATATGAACAACATAAAAAAGACATTAGGATTGCTATGGTTGATCGCCGGCCCCGTGCTGGTATTCTTCCTGGTGTATGGCGCCCTTCATTTTATTGATCCCGCGGGCAAAAAAGAAATTAACAATCCTGTAATCTGGGTCATCATAATTCTGATATTCATGCCCATAGCCATTGGCCTGTCCATCTTTGGCTGGTATGCCTGGCGCAATGAATATGATCATCTTCCGGAAGAATCTTCCGAAATATGATTTTTTGTTTTTCCTTTGCGAACTAATTGCCTCCTACAGTTGTAATGGGGGCAACAAGTTCACTATGAAAGGAATTGCCCGATTTCTCCTTGTACTTTTCAGCCTGGTGCTGGTGGTGCCCGCAGTGCAAACAGTACTGCAGGACGGGAAGACCGTGCTCTTCATTGTGGACGAAGAAAAAAATACCAGCCTCGACGAAAAGAAGCTGAAGAAAGAGTTTGCTCCGGGTCATACACTTTATTTCCTGTCTGCTCCGGATTCGGCGCCCTTTGTGCATGGCACCGTTATTCTTTCCGCTCCCCCATTTCTTGCATCACCCGGACAACCACCTAACTTTGCTGTTTAGGCGGTAATTCTCTCCCTGTTTCGTCCGCCGAGACGGAAACCACTATTACGACCCTGCGAGGGTGTTTCAATTCACGTATTAAAGCGACTGTATGTCCAAGACCGTCAATCCGGTTATGCGCATATTCAATCTTGTGCAACTGGAGAAAAAGGAAATCACGGCCATTTATTTCTATGCCATATTGAGCGGCCTTATTCAACTTACATTGCCATTGGGGGTGCAGGCCATCGTGGGCTTTGTGCTGGGCGGCGCCATGAATGCTTCCCTGGCACTGCTAATAAGCCTGGTGGTACTGGGTGTGCTGGCCACGGGTATGTTGCAGATTGGCCAGATGCAGCAGATTGAAAAAATTGAACAGAAAATTTTCATTCGCAATACCTACCATATTTCCAGCAAGCTGCCCAGGCTCGACCTGAAGCAGGTAGATGGATACTATCTGCCTGAACTGGTTAACCGCTATTTTGAAATACCCATCCTGCAAAAGGGGCTATCCAAACTCCTGCTCGATATTCCCCTGGCCAGCATTCAAATTCTGTTTGGCCTGATCCTGTTATCATTTTATCATCCCGCGTTTATTCTTTTTGGCCTGGTACTGGTAACCATCCTTTGGATGATTCTTTATTATACAGGAAGCAAAGGCTTGCAGTCGAGCCTGGAAGAAAGCGCCAGCAAATATTCCGTTGCTGCCTGGTTGCAGGAAGTGGCGCGCCTGATACAGTCTTTCAAATTTTATAAAGCGCCGGGCATCGCGCTACATAAAGCCGATGAGCGATCGGCCCGATACCTGCGCGCCCGGAATACGCATTTCCAGGTGCTCATGTTTCAGTTCGGAATCCTGGTAGCTTTCAAAGTACTGATTACCGCGGCCATGCTCATTGTGGGTGTAATGCTCCTGCTCGATCAGCAATTGAATATCGGCCAGTTTATCGCCGCCGAAATCATCATCCTGATGGTGATTACTTCAGTAGAAAAACTGATTGGCAATCTCGAGAGCGTGTATGATGTAATTACCTCGCTCGACAAGATTGCCAAACTTACCGACAAGCCCCTCGAAACTGAGGGCAGCAGCATACTGGCGGCTAAGGAAGACGGGGTATCCATTGAAACCCGTGACCTGAGTTTTGGCTATCATCCGCTACACCCCATTATTCGCGACCTGAGTTTCCGCGTGGAGTCGGGTGAGAAGATTTGTCTGACCGGTAAACCCGGAAGCGGAAAGAGTACCCTGTTGCGACTGATCAGCGGCTCTTATCCCGGATTTGAAGGCGCCCTCATGCTGGATGGACTGCCTATTGGCAATTATCAACCTGCTTCCATCCGATCGCAAACCAGCATTCTGCTAAGCAAGCAGGATATTTTCCATGGCAGCCTGCTCGAAAATATTTGCATGGGGAATGATGATGTGGATATGGATCGCCTGGTTTACCTGTCGCAGGAATTGGGGCTGGCACAATACCTCTCTACCCAGCAAGCGGGCTTTGATGATATTCTGGATCCGGACGGTAATCGCCTGCCGCGCAATGTAACTCAAAAAATATTGCTGCTGCGGGCGCTGATCAATCAGCCGCGACTGATGTTGCTGGAAGATCCGCTTTCGGGACTGGAGGAACCTTACAAGTCGAACCTTGTAAGAATTCTTCGGGAAGAATATCCCAAAACCACCGTCATCATGTCGGGTAATGATCCGGCGCTGCTGAAATGCTGCGACCGGGCTATCGATATTTCAAAAACCGACCAGGCCGCTGGTCAATAAATATATTGGCAATGAAACAATCAGGACAACCTTTGCCCGCCTGGCGATCGATCGAACTGATCTATCGCTACAATCGGCCCAGCCGCATACGCCACTGGTTCTGGGGGCTCCTTGTAATTATCCTCATTCTCCTTTTTCTTCCCTGGACGCAGAACATACGCGCCACCGGTAATGTAACCACGCTACGGCAGGAACAAAGACCTCAACAACTAAATACCATTATTCCCGGCCGGGTAGTGAAGTGGTATGTGAAGGAAGGCGATTATGTGCAAAAAGGCGATACCATTCTTCAACTTGCGGAGATCAAGGATCAATACCTGGATCCGCAACTGCTTAACCGCACCAAAGATCAGTTGGAGGCCAGCGAAAGATCAGTGGCTTTTTATGAAGATAAAGCCAATGCCGCCGACCGGCAGGTAAAAGCGTTGGAAGAGGCGCTTACGCTTAAGATGGATCAGTTGCAGATTAAGATGCAACAGCAGGCTCTTCGTATTGAAAGAGACAGTGTAGGGCTTGCTGCCGCCAACAACGAATGGGAAATCGCCGTAAGGCAATGGCGCAGGCAGCAGGCCATGTACGACAGCGGCCTGGTTTCGCTCACGCAATTGGAGCAAAGAAACCAGGCTTACCAAAACGCGATGGCCAAACGCATTTCGGCTGAAACGGCTTTGGTGAACGCACGACAGGACCTTACAGCCACCCGCATAGAAATCAACAGCACCCAGCAGGAGTATGCGGAAAAGATTGCGAAAGCGCGTGCCGATCAGTTTCAATCCCTCTCGTCGATAGCCAGTGGCCGTGGCGATGTGGCCAAACTGGAAAATACGCTGAGCAACTATACCATACGAAATGGCCTTTATTTTATTACCGCACCGCAGGACGGTCAGGTGATAAAGGCCAAAAAGGCCGGTATCGGTGAAATTGTGAAGGAAAGTGAGATGATTGTGGAGATTGTACCTGATCAGATTCAATATGCTGTAGAGCTCTATGTTCGTCCCCTCGACCTGCCGCTGGTGAACAAGGGTCAGAAAGTGCGCTTTATGTTCGATGGTTTTCCCGCCATCGTATTCAGCGGCTGGCCGCAGGCATCCTATGGCACATTTGGCGGTGTGGTGAGCGCGGTGGAAAGCTCCGTGAGCACTAACGGACTGTTCCGGATACTGGTTACGGAAGATCCGGCCGACCGGCCCTGGCCGCGCGAATTGAAGATGGGAACCGGCGCACAGGGTATGGCACTTTTGAAAGATGTACCCATCTGGTACGAACTCTGGCGGAACATCAATGGATTTCCCCCGGATTTTTACACACCCCAACAAAGCGGTAAAAAAGATGAAACAGCCAAGCAATAAGCCTATCTATCATTCCCATAAAAAAAGAAAGAGCGCGCCGGCCAGGGTGTTGTTTACAACAATAGCCCTCTGGCTTGGCATAGGTGTACAGGCCCAGGATAGTACCCGCTACACGCTGAGCGCTTCGCAGGTAATGGCCATTGTGCAGCAATACCATCCCCTGGCACGAAAAGCGGCCCTGCAGGTGGAGAAAGCGGAGGCCGAGCAAACCATGGCAAGGGGTGGCTTTGATCCGGTCTGGAATCATAATACGGCACAAAAGCGCTTCGATGGCACCAATTATTACTTTTATAATAAATCGCACCTCGAAATCCCGCTTTGGTTTGGCATCAATATCGTGGGCGGCATCGAGTACCTGGAAGGAAGCCGTATATCACCCGAAGAAACCACCGGCAGAACGGGCTTTGCCGGACTCGAGATTCCCCTGGCGCAAAACCTGCTGATGGATAAGCGTAGGGCCGCCCTGAAAAAAGCAGCTATTTATCGCGACCTGTCGGAAACCGAACAAAGACTGGCCCTTAACGATCTGCTGCTGGAGAGCCTCGACAGCTATTGGCGTTGGGTGCAGGCCTGGCGCGAATGGCAACTGGTAAGCGATGTGCTGACCGTGAATGAAAGACGCATGGAATTTGTGCGACGAATGGTGCAGGTAGGCGAAATGGCCGCCATCGACAGCACCGAAGCCCGTTCGCAATTGCAGTATTACCGCTCCCAATACACCAAGGCGCTGCTGAACCGGCAGAAGGCTGCGCTGGAACTGTCCGTTTATCTCTGGCGCGACAATGATCAACCCTACCTGCTGCCCGAAAATGTTGTTCCCGACAATAGCCAGCCGCTGGAGTCGATTGTCGGAAATATCGAAATTCCGGGGCTCGACAGCCTGCTTACTGAATCCATAACCAACCATCCCGCCCTGCAGGCCTATGACCAGAAGCTGGATATCCTGGAAGTGGAAAAACGCTTGCGCTTTCAGAGCCTGCTGCCCGATGTAAAACTGAAATACAATCAGTTGGGTCGTGGGTATGAGGTTTGGAATCATGCTACCGGACCTTTATTAGACAATAACTATCGCTACGGTATCAGCGTCGCCATACCACTTCGCCTTTCCGAAGGACGTGGTGGTTACCGGAAGGCCAGGATCGAAATCAGCCAAACCCGGCTCGAGCGGATGCAGAAGGAACAGGAATTACGCGCCAAAGTGCAGCAACTCTATGCCGGTCTGCTGGCCGGCCGTGAGCAGGTGAACATTCTTACCGATAACCGCCAGCAGAATGAGCGACTGCTACAGGCTGAAGAATTTCGCTTACAAAACGGTGAAAGCAGCCTTTTCCTCGTTAACAGCCGGGAAAACAGGGCACTGGATGCCCGCCTCACCCTGCTCAACGCCCAAATAGAAATGTTACGAACGGTAGTAGCACTGGAGTGGGCGGTAGCCAATCTTAAATAAATGTAAATCATTGGTCAATTTTGAAAACCTCTTCCGGTTGTCGATCTTATACTTTATTTTTGTCGAGCCTTGAAAAAAGGATTGATTGCATATCGCCCCATTCAAATGCTAAGCGCCGTCTTTATGATGTTTGCTTTGCTATGGCTTACTATCAGCGCCCCGCTGGTGAATGCTGCCAAACAGCAAATGGAGCCGCTTAGCCAATACGAATTGGTGGACCTGCCGGATACAGATGATCAAACCTGTAATCCCTTTGGCAACAACACAGAAGAAAAAGCACCCAACGGCTCTGCCGGTTTTTCGGAAGAGTACCTGCATCATGCAGATGATCTGATTCATGCGGCCAATCTGACCCTTCAGCATTTTCGCGCCCTCGCCGCAAGGGAATATGTAGCTTTTCATGGAGAGCTGCTCTGTCCCCCACCCAATTATTTCGCTTAATTCACATTCCCTTTTGGAGTTTTTGGATCTATCCTGACCCTTGCTGCCGCAATGGAGGGATGGCTGGCTCTACGGTTTCAGGACTCAACTGCTACCGCAGAACTGCTGGTTCGATAAAGGAATGGCTGCCACCCGGCGATACACGAATTCGTTTCATTTATTTATATAAAAACAGAAAAATGAGAACACATACCAAAGAGTTTCAGCAAAACCTGACACCTGAACAGGCATTTGACGTATTGAAAGAAGGTAATAAAAGATTTGTGGCCAACCTGAAGGTGAACCGCGACCTGCTGCAACAAATGGGTGAAACAGCCGCGGGTCAGTTTCCCTTTGCCGTTGTATTGAGTTGTATGGACAGCCGTACATCGGTGGAACTGGTATTTGACCAGGGCATTGGCGACATCTTCAGTATCCGCATCGCGGGCAATGTTGTTAACGACGACATCCTTGGAAGTATGGAATATGCCTGCGCCGCTGCCGGCTCAAAGCTGGTGGTAGTATTAGGACACACCCGCTGTGGTGCGGTTAAGGGCGCCTGCGATAAAGTGGAAATGGGCAATCTGACGGATCTGCTCAAAAAGATTGAACCCGCCATCGAGAAAACAGCAGCCGCTAAAGCCAACCTGACCAAGGAACAATATGCCGAAGTAGTGGCACAAGCCAATGTATTGCAGGCCATGGATGAAATAGTAGAAAGAAGCAGCATCCTGCGTGATCTATACAAAGAAGGAAAGATTGGTATCGTTGGCGGCATCTATAGTGTGGAAACCGGTAAAGTAAACTTCGTGCGCAGCGAATTTTCAGGAGCAGGCAAAGCCAAGACACAGAAAGAAGCGGTTGCTTAATGTTCTCTGTAATTTGATCAATCAATCAGTGGTAGCAAAACGAATCTCACAATTAATAAATTAGAACTTGTATGAACGGACGTCCTCCTGGTGTAAAGGATTATTTCAAGAGTTTATCCAACGACCTGCCAGCGTCTATAGTTGTTTTCCTGGTAGCCTTACCCCTTTGTTTGGGCATAGCCCTCGCCTCCAATGCGCCGGCTTTTAGTGGTCTTATTTCCGGTATTGTAGGTGGTATTGTGGTAGGCCTGGCCAGCCGCTCGCACTTGAGTGTTAGTGGACCGGCCGCGGGTCTTACCGCCATCGTGGTAGCGGCCCTGCTGGTATTGCCCAGCTTCGAAGCATTTTTGATGGCCGTGGTAATTGCCGGTGTCTTTCAGTTGGCACTTGGTTTCCTGAAACTGGGTATCATTGGCGATTATGTGCCTAATTCAGTTATCAAGGGCATGTTGGCGGCTATTGGTCTCATTCTCATCATCAACCAGTTTCCTCACCTGCTGGGAGATGATTCGCATTTTGAAACTGATGAAGGTATTGGTAAGTCGGAAGGAAATATCTTTTCCAATTTTATCAATGCATTTGCCCATATCACTCCCATCGCCCTCGGCATTGGTGCGCTGGGTTTAATTTTTCATTTTGTGTGGGAAAAGTTAGTGGCCGGACGTAAAGGAATTATACGCCTCATACCCGCGCCATTGCTGGTGGTTTTCATAGGTGTGCTCATCAATGAATTCTACGGAAAAAGCAGTGGCCAGGCGCTTACCGGCGAGCACCTGGTAACCCTGCCCATCGCCAACAGCACCAGCGAATTTTTACAGTTCTTTACCCAACCCGACTGGAGCCAGATACTGACTCCGCAGGTTTGGATTACCGGCTTTACCATCGCACTGGTAGCGAGCCTGGAAAGCCTGCTTTGTATTGAAGCGGTTGACGACCTGGATCCTTATCAGCGCGTAACCCCCACCAATCGTGAGTTGAAAGCTCAGGGTTTGGGAAATATCGTTTCGGGATTGATTGGTGGTTTGCCGATCACCAGCGTAATCGTTCGCTCTTCGGCCAACGTAAACGCTGGCGCAAAGACAAAAACGTCTACCATTCTTCATGGTACCATGTTGCTGCTGGCGGTGGCATTCTTCCCCACCATCATGAACCTGATACCCAAGGCGGCCCTGGCGGCCATCCTGATCTTTACGGGCTATAAGCTGGCCAAGCCTTCGCTCTTTGTAGCGTTTTACAAGCGCGGCTGGGACCAGTTCCTGCCATTTGTGATCACCATTGTGGCCATCCTTACAACGGATCTGCTGAAAGGTGTAATGATTGGTATTGGCGTTGGTTTGTTCTTCGTAATCCGCAGCAATTTCCGCTCAGCGGTATTTGTAGTAAACGACAGCAACCGCTACCTGTTTCGCCTGCGTAAGGATGTGTCGTTCCTGAATAAACCCATCATCAAGAAAAAACTCGAAAAAATTCCGGCCAACAGCAATGTTGTAATCGATGCATCGCGGGCGGATTTTATCGACAAGGATATTATTGAAACCATTGAAGACTTTATGCTGCATGCGCCGCTCAAGGGTATTGATGTGGAACTGAAAACCAGCACCCAGAAAGACCAGGGCTTTTCGCCAGAACTGCTGGAAAGTAATGGAACACCTGGTCACCACTATACCCGCTCGCACGATAAGAAGCTGGTGAAAGTGGAGACGAAGTAAAAGATAACAGAATCCGGCAGGCCGGAAATTGGAAAGGACGACGTTAAATATTGATGAATAATTAAATTGCAGGAAGGAAGTGAGCAGAAATAGTAACTTAGGTGAAACTAAACCCGCAAGAATGAAGAGCTATGAACGTCTATTATTGGAAAATAAAGCCTGGGCAGCAGAAATGCTGGCCGATAACCCAGACTTTTTTGACCGCCTGTCGAACCTGCAGCAACCCGAATTTCTGTGGATAGGTTGCAGCGACAGCCGGGTGCCGGCCAACCAGATTACCGGTACTCAGCCTGGAGAGATCTTTGTACATCGCAACGTAGCGAACCTGGTGGTGAATACGGATGTGAATCTGCTGGCAGTGGTAGATTATGCCGTCAATCACCTGAAGGTGAAACATATTATTGTATGCGGACATTACGGTTGTGGTGGCGTGCAGGCTGCCATGACGCGTAAGGATTATAAGCCGGTACTGAATATGTGGCTGCGCAATATCAAGGACGTGATTCGTATTCACCAGGCTGAGCTGGATGCCATCCAGGACCCGGAAGCAAAATCGGACCGGCTGGTGGAACTGAATGTGATTGAACAGGTGAAAAACCTGGCGCGCAAATCGAGCATACAAAGGGCCTGGAAAAATACAGGATACCCGCATTTGCATGGCTGGGTGTATGGACTGAAAGATGGATTGATTAAACCCGTTTTTGAAATGGAGGCCGGAAGCTCGGTCGATTCCATATACGATCTTGAAGATTTGTGAGCGTTACCCTGATTGTCAAAGCCGGCTGTTTTTACAGTCGGCTTTTTTATTCCCGCTCCCTTTGCGTAGGTTTGTACCATGTCGATAGAAATCCGGAATCTGCTTAAAACTTATGGTGAACAGAAGGCTGTTAACCATATCAGCTTTACGGTTAACAAGGGCGAAATAGTGGGTTTCCTGGGACCGAACGGAGCCGGAAAATCCACTACCATGAAGATCCTCACCGGCTATTTGCCCGCCTCGGATGGCGAGGCATTTGTGTGCGGCATTCCGGTGGCTACCCAATCGCTGGAGGCGCGCAAAAAAATCGGTTATCTTCCCGAGCTGAATGCGCTGTACTACGACATGTATGTGCGCGAATTTCTCGGCTTCATCGCCGATGTACACCAGATTAAGGACAAAAAAGGCGCTATCGAAAAAGCCATTGAAACCGTAGGACTGCAGGTGGAAGCGCACAAAAAAATCGGACAACTCTCCAAAGGATATAAGCAACGTGTGGGGCTGGCCGCCGCCCTGATTCATGATCCCGAAGTGCTGATACTCGATGAGCCCACATCAGGGCTCGATCCCAACCAGATTATTGAGATCCGCGAAGTGATACGGGCACAGGGTAAAGCCAAAACCATTCTTTTTTCATCCCATATTCTGCAGGAAGTGGAAGCCATCTGCGACCGCGTGATCATCATCAATAAAGGAAATATTGTTGCCAACGACACCCTCTCCAACCTTCGCCAAAAACAGGATGGCCGCCAGGTGGTAAGGGTGCAGTTTAAGGAAACGATCAGCAGCAACCAGCTACCCGCATTTCCGGCCGATACTATACTGGAAAACCCCGAAGCGCAGGCATCCGCTTTTGTGATTTATACCAATGAACCGGAGAACGTTCGTAAACAATTGCTGTCCTTTGCCGTAGAGCAGAATCTGAATATTGTATCCCTGCAAAGCGATGAACAAAAGCTGGAGAATATTTTCCGCGATCTCACAAAAAACTAATAAGGCTTACCGGCCTTCCGATTCAATTGCAATCCCGATGTTTTATCTTTGACGGCATAAATAAAAAAAATCATGAGCTACATTTCAGAGATCTTCGCCCGGCAGATTTTGGATAGTCGCGGCAACCCTACCGTAGAAGTGGATGTGTTAACCGATGAAGGAGCCCTGGGTCGCGCCGCGGTACCCTCCGGCGCCAGCACCGGTATTCACGAAGCGGTGGAACTGCGCGATGGCGACAAAAAGAAATACCTGGGTAAAGGAGTACTGAAAGCAGTGAAGAATGTAAACGACAGCATCGCTCCCCTTTTGCTGGGTTATGACGTAGCCGATCAAAGTGGTATTGACCAGTTGATGATTCAACTGGATGGCACGGCCAACAAGAGCAAGCTGGGTGCCAATGCCATGCTGGCGGTGAGTATGGCCGTGGCCAAGGCAGCGGCTGAAGAAGCAGCCTTACCACTATTCCGCTATATCGGCGGCACCAATGCCCGCACCCTGCCCATCCCCATGATGAATATCCTGAATGGTGGCGCGCATGCGGATAATAAAATCGACTTCCAGGAATTTATGATCATGCCTGTGGGCGCACCCAGTTTCAGTGAAGGGCTGCGTTGGGGTGTTGAAATTTTCCACGCCCTGAAATCGGTGTTGAAGAAAAAAGGCTATAGCACCAATGTGGGTGACGAAGGAGGTTTCGCTCCCAATATCCAAAGCAATGAAGAAGCGATTGAAACGGTACTCAGCGCAATTCAGGCCGCGGGTTATAAAGCCGGCACACAGATCGTAATTGCCATGGATGCTGCAAATAGTGAACTCTGGGATGCCAAGAAGAAAAAATATGTATTCCATAAGAGCAGCGGCAAGGAAATGACCAGCGACCAACTGGTGAAGTACTGGGCTAGCTGGGTGAAACAATACCCCATTGCTTCTATTGAAGATGGTATGGCCGAAGATGATTGGGCCGGATGGAAAAATCTCACCGATGCTGTTGGCGACAAGTGCCAGTTGGTGGGCGACGATCTTTTCGTGACCAATGTTACCCGCCTGCAAAGAGGTATTGATGAGGAAACCGCCAATGGCCTGCTGGTGAAAGTGAACCAGATCGGCACCATTACCGAAACCATTAATGCCGTAACGCTGGCCCAACATAATGGATACAATACCATCATGAGCCATCGCAGTGGCGAAACCGAGGATACTACCATTGCGGATCTGGCGGTGGCCCTGAACTGCGGACAAATCAAAACCGGTTCCGCCAGCCGTACAGATCGTATCGCCAAATACAATCAACTGATCCGCATTGAAGAGCTGCTGGGAGAAAGCGCTATTTACCCCAAAGGCAAAATCAAATTCGGTAAAAAATAAGAATAGGGGGTGATTGGTTGGCTGAAGAAAGCGTAACTTTCCTGAAGATTCACAACCAATCACCCTTCTTACTAACCCCTGACCCATGCTATCGAGGATTCCATCCTGGCTAAAGAACAAATACCTGATCAGTCTGGTGATTTTCGGACTGGTGATATTGTTCTTCGATAAAAACGACCTGTTTACCCAGGCCAGCCGTAGCCAGCAACTGCGGGACCTCGAAGAAAGCAAGGCCCACTATACCCGCGAAATTGAGGCCGAACGTAAAGAGTTAGAGCAACTTAAGTCCAACCCTGCCAAACTGGAGCAATATGCCCGCGAAAAACACCTCATGAAAAAAGACAATGAGGACCTGTTCCTGGTATCGGAAAAACCCGCTGACGACAAGAATTGAGCCCCCGGGGCACAATAAGGGGTACAATATGCCGTTTCTAATACGGACATTTCGCATCTGGACACTGATTTTTAGGACATTAATGGTTTGCCCATGACTAATTTTACGCCGGAGCAACTTATACGCTACCTGTATAAGGAAACTTCGCCTGAGGAAACCGCTGCCATTGAAGAAGCACTGGTTAAGGACTGGACCGTTCGGGAGAAAATGGAGGTATTGAAAGCCTCCGCAACAAGGCTCGATTCCGTACTGGAGTCGCCCAGAACCGAAGTGGTACTGAATATCCTAAACTATGCCCGCGAGAATTCTGTGGAAGCCGTTTAAGTTAACGCATCTGATTTAACCCAATCCCGTTATGCCTGTGGTATAACGGGATTTTTTTTTCTGGCTTAAATTCGCGGATAGCATAGGCACATGACAAAAAAAGAGCGTTACCAGTTTATCATCGACTATTTCCAAACCCATAGCCCGGAAGCGGAAACGGAATTGATTTATGATTCGCCCTACCAATTGCTGGTAGCGGTAATCCTTTCAGCGCAATGCACCGACAAGCGGGTTAACCTGACCACACCTGCCATTTTTGCCAGGCACCCGGACGTCTATTCCCTTAGCCAGGCCAGCTTTGAAGAATTGTTTCCGCTGGTGCGCAGCATTTCCTATCCCAACAACAAAACCAAACACCTGATCGGCATGGCTCAAAAAGTGGTGAATGAGTTTGGTGGAGAAATCCCGATGACGGTGGAGGACCTGGTGAAGCTACCCGGTGTGGGTAGAAAGACGGCGAATGTGATTACATCCGTCATCGACGGGCAACCCAATATGGCGGTTGATACCCATGTGTTTCGTGTAAGCCATCGCCTGGGCCTGGTACCTAAAACCGCCGCTACGCCACTGGCGGTGGAAAGGGAATTGATCAAACATATTCCCAAAGAACTGATCCATAAAGCCCATCACTGGTTAATCCTTCATGGAAGATATACATGTCTTGCACGACAACCGAAGTGTGGGGAGTGTGGGTTGAGTGGAGTATGTAAGTTTAGAGTTGTAAGTAGCAAGTAGTTAAAAGATATTATCTGCGAAAATCTGCGGATAAATCTGCGCCAATCTGCGGGAACTGCTTCAGCGCTTTAATCAGCTTCATAGTTCAGGAGAGTTTTCCCGCAGATAAGCGCAGATTGTTACGCAGATGAGCGCAGATAAATGATTAATGTAGAAAGTGTCAACTTTTTTTAGGACGTGACAAAGTTATAAGTCATAAGTTGACCGCCGCCGCAGGTTTAGTTGAATCTACTCAAGTTTCAGGTTATGCTGTACACAAATTCTCAAATATTCCAAATTCACAAATCCCTACTTTCTACTCCCTACTCCCTATTTACTACTCACGATTCACGCCTCACGGCAGCACTGCCACCAGCTCCACTTCCAGCTTCGCGTCGGGCATAAACAGCCTTACCACCTGCACCCAGGTGGCGGCGGGGAAATCGCCTTTATAGAATTCCTTGCGTACGTAATTGTATTTTTTCATCGCTTCTATATCGGTGGTGTACAGGTTTTCCTTCACCACATTCTGAAAGCTGGCGCCGAATTGCTCGAGCGATTTCTTCAGGGCCATATATACATTGCGGATGCCGGCCGGGGTAACTTCAATGGCCACCGTACCGGAGATATACAGTGTATTACCCACTTTCACCACCTGCGCATAACCGGCCGTGGTATCCTGGTTGCCACTCCAATGCCATTTCTGTTTTTCTATATTGTTCTCCTGTGCGGATGCCTGCAAAAAGAAGAATGTACCCAAAAGGGCAGCAAGAAATTTTTGTATCATGGCTCATTTATTTTAATGCCGGGTACCAACACTTAGAGGTACTTGCGAATCTCTTCCAGCAATTCGGTTTTGGTGATGGGAATACCCATGATTTTGTGATAGCCTTTCGCATCCACAAAAAACTGATCGCGGATGATCTTGATAAGCTGGCCATTGTTGATCTCAGGTATGAGCACGGTATCGAAATCGCGCAGCATTTGACCCAAATTAGCCGGGAAGGGCCGCATATAGCGCAAATGGGCATGGCTCACCGCATGGCCTTCGGCTAATAGTTCCTGCACCGCCGATTTGATGGCGCCAAAAGTACTACCCCAGCCCAGCACCAGCACTTTACCCTTTTCGGGGCCACTGTCGATCTTTTGTTCCGGAATATAATTCGCGATCATGTCCACCTTCTGCTGACGGATCTTCACCATCATCTGGTGGTTTTCGGGATCATAGCTTACATTGCCGGTGATATTTTGCTTCTCCAATCCTCCAATCCTATGCTCCAGTCCGGGTGTGCCGGGAATAGCCCAGGGCCTTACACGTTTTTCATCGCGCCAGTAAGGCTGCAGTTTCTCTTCGCCATGGCCCAACTCCTTCTTAAACTTCACATGAATGGGCGGCAGGTCGGCCGATTGCGGAAAACGCCAGGGTTCGGCGCCATTGGCAATATAGCCATCGCTCAGGAAGATCACGGGCGTCATGTGCTGCACAGCAATACGCACGGCTTCATATACGGCGTCGAAGCAATCGCCTGGTGTTGAAGCCGACAACACAGGCATGGGGCATTCACCGTTTCTGCCGTAGTAAGCCTGCAACAGATCCGATTGTTCGGTTTTGGTAGGCAAACCGGTGGAAGGACCACCGCGCTGTACATCTATAATCAACAGTGGAATCTCGAGCATTACGGCCAGGCCCATCGCTTCCGCCTTCAGGGCCATACCCGGACCCGAAGTGGTGGTAACGCCCAGACTTCCGCCATAAGCGGCTCCAATGGCGGAGCTGATAGCAGCAATTTCATCTTCGGCCTGAAAGGTACGTACGCCAAAATTTTTATGGCGGCTCAGCTCGTGCAGAATATCCGATGCGGGTGTGATGGGATAGGAACCCAGGAATAGTGACAGGCCGCTTTTTTGCGAAGCCGCAATCAACCCGTAAGCCAGCGCCTGGTTGCCCATGATGGAGCGGTATTTACCGGGCTCCATGCGCGCTTTCTCCACTTTGTAAGTGGTGAGAAAAGCTTCGGTAGTTTCACCATAATTATAACCTGCCTGCAATACCTTGATGTTGCTCTCAAAGATATCAGGCTTCTTGCCAAATTTTTCACGGAGAAATGTGGTGGTGCTATCCATGTCGCGGCCATAAAGCCAGTACAGGAAGCCCAGCACAAACATGTTTTTGGCGCGATCCTTTTCCTTCATACCCATCGTGAAGTCCTTGAGCGCTTCACGGGTCATCTTGGTCACGTCCATCTTTATCACTTCATATCCCTCCAGGCTTCCATTCTCCAATGGATTTTCGCCTTCGGGATAATTGGCGAGGCGAAGGTTCTTCGCATCAAAGCCATCGGAATTCACGATGATCTTGCCGCCTTTTTTCAAAGCGCTTAGATTGGTCTTTAAGGCGGCGGCATTCATAGCCACCAGCACATCGCAGGCATCGCCTGGTGTATACACACGATTACTCGAAAAATGCAATTGATACCCACTCACGCCCGGCAGCGTACCCTGAGGCGCACGTATCTCCGCCGGAAAATCGGGGAACGTAGAAAGGTCAATGCCCAACAGGGCGGTATTGTTGGTAAACTGTGTGCCAGTTAATTGCATGCCATCGCCGCTATCGCCGGCGAATTTGATAACTACGTCCTGTAGTACTTCCTGTTTGCGAATCATTGTGCAAAGGTAGGGAGGAAGAAGGTTTTACGTTTTACGTTTTACGTAATACGTAATACGTTGGCCAAAGCCATTAAACTTTAAACCCTCAACCCTAAACTCCCTCACGCCTCACGATTCACGCCTCACGCATGTCACTCCCTTCCATCCAGCAAATTCCCCAAACCTCCCAAAATGCCTCCCTCCTCCTTGCGGTTGATGGTGCCGTAGGTGAGAATTCGGCCGGCGAGGCGGCTGATGGGCAGGGATTGCAGCCAGATGCGGCCTGGTCCGCGGAGGCGCGCGAAAAAGAGGCCTTCGCCTCCAAACATCCAGTTTTTTACCCCGCGTACAAATTCAATATCAAAATCTACTCCGGGTGTATAGGCTACCAGGCAGCCTGTATCCACTTTCAGCACTTCATTCATGGCCAATTCTTTTTCAAACACATAGCCACCCGCATGGAGGAATGCGCGGCCATCTCCTTCCAGTTTTTGCATAATAAAGCCTTCCCCGCCGAAAATACCGGTTCCCAGGCGGCGCTGCAGGTGAATGCCCACGCTTACCCCTTTTGCGGCACAAAGAAATGCGTCTTTCTGGGCGATAAGCGTGCCGCCCAAATGCAACAGGTCCACGGGTACAATCTTACCCGTATAGGGGGCCGCGAAGCTGACCCGGCGCTTTCCCTGTCCCTGGTTGGTGAAGGTGGTCAGAAATAAGCTTTCCCCCGTAAGAATGCGCTTGCCGGCACTCATGAGCTTGCCGAAAATGCCCGTAGGCTGCTGCGCGCTGCCATCGCCAAAGATGGTTTGCATTACAATGCCGTCTTCCATCATCATCATGGATCCACTCTCGGCAATGGCCGTTTCATCGGGATCCAGTTCTATTTCCACAAATTGCAGTTCCTCCCCGTAAATGCGAAAGTCAATATCATGATTGCTGCGTGAGTAACTCATAGATTTTACTGTTTAGCCAAAGGTAGAAAACCAGGGAATTTTTTAAACAAATCCCAGCCCGGCTTCGGTAAACCGCGATGAATTAGCCGGTAAATAAAGGATTTGGAAGTTTTGGGGAGGAGTATTGACGGTAAAATGACGAATGGCAAGGCTTTCCGGCCATATTTCATTAATTTGCTTCCTCCCTAAAACAATCATCTATGAGACAAAAACTGTTACTGTTAACAGCAATGACCTTTCTGTGCGTGGCATCTGTGCTGGCACAGGCTTATCCCCAGGCAAAGCTGGTAGAAAAAGTGACCCGGCAGGGTAACGAGCTGGTGATCCCTTATGAGAAATATGTATATCCCAACGGGCTCACCCTCATTCTTCATGAAGACCATAGCGACCCTGTAGTGCATGTGGATGTAACCTACCACGTGGGTTCCGCCCGTGAGGAAATCGGCAAATCGGGTTTTGCGCACTTCTTTGAGCATATGATGTTCCAGGGAAGTGATAATGTGGGCGACGAGCAGCACTTCAAAATCGTAACCGAGTCGGGTGGTACTTTGAATGGTACTACCAATCAGGACCGCACCAACTATTTCCAAACGGTGCCCAGCAATCAGTTGGAAAAAATGCTTTGGCTGGAAGCCGATCGTATGGGCTTTTTGCTGGATGCAGTTACCCAACAAAAATTTGAGGTTCAGCGTGAAACGGTGAAGAACGAAAGGGGCGAGCGTATTGATAACGTGCCCTATGGCCTGGCAGGTGAACTGCTGGCTAAAACCATGTATCCCTATGGTCACCCTTATAGCTGGCTGACTATTGGCTATATCGAAGACCTGAATCGTGTGGATGTGAATGACCTGAAAAACTTTTTCCTGCGCTGGTATGGCCCTAACAATGCCGTGCTTACCCTGGGAGGCGATATTGATCCCAAGCAGGTAACCGAATGGGTAGGCAAATATTTTGGTAGCATCCCCCGTGGTCCGGAAGTGAAAGACATGCCGCCGATGGTACCGGAAGTAGACAAGCACCGTTTTGTTTCCTATACCGACAATTATGCGCGCCTGCCTTTGATGCTGACCGCATTCCCCACCGTTCCCAATTATCATCCTGATATGCCCGCACTGGCCTGCCTGGCGCAGGTGATTGGACAGGGCAACAACTCCGTGCTATATCAGCAACTGACAAAGAAACAAAAAGCCCTGCAAGCAGGTGCTTTCAGCAGCCTGAGCGAATTGTCGGGTCAGTTTATCTTCCAGGTGGTTCCCTTCCCAGGCAAATCCCTGGCAGATATGTATCATATCCTGAACAACGCGCTCGACAGTTTTGAAGCCCGCGGAATTACAGACGATGATATCGCAAAATTCAAGGGCGGGTATGAATCGCAATTGATCAATGGACTGCAGAGTGTATCCGGAAAAGTATCGCAGTTGGCGGCTTTCGAAACCTTCACGGGCAATCCGAACATGATTGGCAAACTCCTGAAGATGTACACTTCGGTAACGAAGGAAGATGTAATGCGCGTGTATAACAAATACATCAAGCACAAACACCCCGTTGTGCTTAGCGTGCTTCCCAAAAACCAGGAGAAACTTGCCGTAGGCGACAACAACTTCAAAATAGATGATTCGGGTTATGAATCACCCGACTATGGCTACGAAGGCCTGGTGTACAACAAACCCAAGGACAATTTCGACCGCAGCAAGATGCCGCCCAATGGACCCAATCCTGTGGTGAAAGTGCCCGCATTCTGGAAAAAAGACTGGGCCAATGGTGTCAAAATCATCGGTACAGAAAACAGGGAGATACCCACCGTGACCCTGTCGATCAGCATTCCCGGAGGACATTTGCTGAGCGCCAAAGACATGACCAAAGCTGGCCTGCCCGCATTCTTCGCCAGCATGATGAACCAGGATACGAAGAACTATACTGCGGAAGACATGTCACGCGAGCTGCAAAAACTGGGGAGCTCTATCAGCGTTTTCAGTGGCACTGACGATATCACTTTCCAGGTGCAGTCGCAGGTGAAAAACCTCGACGCTACGCTGAAGCTGTTGGAAGAGCGCATTTTCCGCCCCAAGTTTAACCAGGACGATTTCAATCGCATCATGAAGCAGACCATGGAGAGCTTTAAACTGGCGAAGACAGAGCCTTCTTCAATAGCCAGCCAGGTTTTTGACAAACTGAATTATGGTGCCAATCATATCCTTGGCATTTCTACCGATGGAAATGAAGAAACGGTGAAGAACCTGACCCTGGCTGATATTCAAAGCTATTACGACAACTATATGACATCGCAGGACGCGAAAGTGGTGGTAGTGGGCGATATCAGCGAACAGGAAGTGCTGCCCAAACTTTCTTTCCTGAATAACCTGCCCAACAAAAAAATCGAATTGCCCAAGGTACCAGCCGTGCCTGCTGTGGAAAAGACAAAAATCTACCTGGTGGATGTGCCCAAATCGGCGCAGACGGAATTCAGGGTAGGTTATGTAACCGGTCTGAAATACGATGCAACAGGAGAATATTATAAGGCAGGCCTGATGAACTATGCGCTGGGTGGTGCCTTCAACAGCCGTCTCAATTTGAACCTGCGCGAAGACAAGGGCTGGACCTATGGTGCTCGCAGTGGTTTCAGCGGAGGCAAACAAACAGGTGAGTTCTCCTTTAGTGCCGGTATCCGTGCCAATGCTACCGATAGCGCCATGATCGAGATTATGCGCGAGTTGAAAGAATATGCCGCCGGCGGTATTCAGGAAGATGAGATTACTTTCCTGAAAAGCGCGATCGGTCAACGTGATGCCCTTCGCTACGAAACCGGATTCCAGAAAGCCGGCTTTATCGGTCAGATCCTGGAATACGATCTGCCCGCCGACTTTACCGACCAGCAGGCGAAGATTGTGGCCGGTATCAGCAAAGCCGATATTGATGCCCTGGCGAAGAAGTGGCTGAAAACGGATAATATGAATATCCTCGTGGTAGGAGATAAAGAAAAAATTCTGCCCGGATTGCAGAAGCTGGGATACGAAATCGTATTCCTCGATGCGGAT
>JBIQMS010000032.1:0-58766 GCA_044463125.1 Terrimonas ferruginea | reverse complement strand
CACCGTTAACGATGTCCTGCTATTTTGGCTGTTAACGATCTTGTGCTATTTGTCACTTAAACCCTAAACTTTAAACCTTAAACCAAAAAACTCTCAACATTTCTTTAACAGCTTTCTCTATGCAATTGTTCCCGAAAGGCGTCCCAGCAGAAACAAACCAGATTCTCATGCTGCGCTTTTCGGCTTTGCTTTCTACATCCATTTTATTATTATTCCTTTTCGTTGCCTGCCTGGGTCGTGAACCTGCAGAACCTATACCATCCCGGTTTAAGGATGTGGTATCCATACCGGCACCCAACGGTTTTGCCAGGGTTGCCCGCGATTCCACTTCTTTCGCGCACTGGTTGGGCAAGAGGACTTTGAAAAAGGATAACCTGGTGAAATTATTCGATGGAAGCCTTAAGAGTGATCAAAGTGGAAACTATGCTGTTCTCGACATGTCTGTAGGTAACAAAGACCTTCAGCAATGCGCTGATGCCATCATACGAATGCGGGCGGAGTACCTTTTTGAAAAAGGACATTATGATTCCATTCAATTTCTAAGTACCAGTATGCAGCAGCTTCGATATACCGACTGGTGCAGGGGAACCCGGTACCAGTTAAAGAGAAACAGACTGCAACCCTATGACGCAGGATTGAAATCGACATATACCAAACGATCACTATTGCAATGGCTTGATTTTGTATTCACATACGCGGGTTCCTATTCACTTCAAAAACAATTGAGACCGTTAAGGGCCGGAGCCTTTGTTATTCCGGGCGATGTAATTGTGGAAGGCGGGTTCCCTGGCCATGCCATGATGGTGATGGATATTGTATCCAACGAAAGAGGTGAGCAGAAAATGATGCTGGCGCAAAGTTATATGCCCGCTCAGGATATGCATATTGTCCGCAACATCCAGGCTCCGAAGACTTCGCCATGGTATGCCATTCAGCATGCACAACCGCTGAATACGCCCGACTGGCATTTCCAAAAACTTCAATTCTATCGTTGGTAAAAAAAAGAATCCCCCGATACAATCGGGGGATTTTTTATCGGAACATCTGTTCTTAGTTGAAAAGATAGCGAAGTCCAAACTGCATATAGTAGGTGGACGTGATGCTCGCGTTGTCGCGGAAGGTTGAAGTCGCCAAACCGGAACGGTCGGTGGCCAGTTGGAAAGTAGGTCTTACAGTTCCACCAGGCACCAGGTTGTTTTGGTTAGTGGGTACCAGGATCGCGCCATTGTTCAGCGTTTTCACGGTGCTCCAGCTACTGTTGAGCAGGTTACCAAAGTTGAAGATATCGATGCTGAACTGGAGGGTGTTCTTGTTCTTGCCGATATTGGTGAATACATCCTGCAGGATGCGCACATCCACCTGGTTGCGCCAGGGGAAGAGGCCGCCATTACGCTGAGCATACTGGCCTTTGCGGCTGCGGAGGTATTTGTCCTGCTCAATATAAGCGAAGAAAAGATCGCTTTGCTCCTGGGCAGAATAGGTTACGCCATTTACGGTCTTGGGTACAAAGGTGATTTCAGAAGCGTCTTTGGGAACATAGATCAAGTCGTTGCCATTGATACCATCGCGGTTGAAATCGGCGCCGTAAGTGTAAGAGAAACGTCCTTGCGACTCACCATTGTAGAATACAGAAATGGTGGTAGCCAGGTGTTTGAAATATTCCTTACGATAAGATACCATCGCGTTGAGGCGGTCAGGCACGATATAATCGGCATAGCTCAACTCAGGGAAATTGGTGCCATCATATTGACGGGTACCGGTAAAGGCACTGAAGGGTTGGTCGCCACCACCATCATACAGATTGTTGGCGAAGGACTTGGTATAAGCGATAGAAGCGGTAAAGCCTTTGTCAAACTGCTTGGTCAACGCGCCACTGATAGAGAAATAATGGCCACGATTGCCATTGCGCAAAACAATTGTGTTGAGCGCCTGAGTACCAGTAGCAGAAGCCTGCCCCTGATTGTTCAGCGGGTTGATGAAGCGCGTGTTGTTGCTGGTGGGATACATGTTGCGATTGTCGGGATATCCGGAAACACCCAGTCTCGCAGGGTTCACCAGGTTCGCATTCTCGAAAATGGTGGTGCGGATATCGCGGTTATAGATCGCTTCCAGTGTGAAGATCGTTCCCCAACCCAGTTTGGTATCGAGGCCCAGGCTCGACTTCCAGGTAGCCGGGAATTTGAAATTGGGATCCAGGGCACTGATGGTGCCGGGGATAACGGTACCTGCCTGCGGAGGTGTAGCTGGCAGATAAGCCCGGGGATCAGGATTGAAAGGACCGGGAACGGTGCCCTGTCCACTCCAGGATTGTGTAACCTGCAACATACCCGCATCACCTACCTGACTTACGATCCACACAAAGGGCACGCGACCGGTAAAGATACCGGTACCACCACGCAGTTGCAGGGAGCGGTCGCCATACACATCATAGTTAAATCCTACGCGTGGCGACAGCAATATATTTTTCTTCGGCAATTGACCGGTATTGATTTTGCGGCCACCGGCGAAAGTAAGCTGCGATACCAGCGGATGCTCTCTTACTTCCGATACATCGGGGTAAGTGGGCAGGTCGGCCCGCAAACCATAGGTCAGTCGGAATTTCTTGTTCACTGCCCACTCATCCTGCAGGTAAAGACTGTACTGTGCAAAACGGAATGTGGGGAATGCCTGCTCATAACCTTCGGAAAGAGAGTAGGTGATGGCATAGTTCAACGGGTTAACCCGGTTGGCAGGGTTAGGGTCGGCCGCAGAAACAAAATCATCCCAGGATTCATACACATAATAACCAGTACCAAAGCGCTGGAACCCGTTCAGGGTCTTGCTGAACTCAGCCTGGAAACCGGCTGTCAGGGTGTGGTTACCTGCAGTATAAGTAAGGTTATCGGTGATGTTGTACATTTTCACCTGACGGAGGTTGCCATAAGAGAAAGGCTCATAGCCAAAAGTGGTGAAAGCCGTTCCGTCTTTCAGGATATCTACCAGGGGGAATATATCACTATCCGACTCGCGGGAGTCGTTCTGGTAAGTATAGGTGGCACGCAACACATTGGAAAATTTGCGGCCCAGTTGAGAGTTCAGCTCAAATGCCAGTGAATAGAAATTGGCGCCCTGGCGATAAGATGAATTGCGGAAGAACAGGTGCGTGTTCGCACTGTTGTTGCGGCCGCCATTGCTGGGGAAGAAGAATCCTGAACCGCTGGTAGAACCACTGGGTGCATTGGGTGAGCTGCCTTCCACCTGGCTATAGCGGATATTCATCCGATGTTTGGTGTTAATATTCCAGTCGAGGCGGGCCATGATCTTGGTACGCTTTTGCTCGGTGGAATAATTGTCGTAAGGACCAGTCGCATAGCCATAGGTATTCAGCAGGTACTGGCTGATGGCATCCATTTCCGCCGCAGTGGGGCGGGCCACATTGGGATTATTTTGTCCAAATGGGTTGGATGGCGTAGCCGCTACGAGGGTCTGAATGGGATCAGGCTGGTTTTCTGTTTCATAGTTCATGAAAAAGAAAAGCTTATTCTTGATAATCGGACCGCCGATACGGAAACCGATTTGTTCGAAATCGAAAGCGGGACGGCTGATCTCTTCTTTATTTACTTTACCACCCTGTTGTTTTTCGGAACGCCAGTAGCGATAAACCGAACCCTGAAACTGGTTGGTACCAGAGCGGGTTACTGCATTGATCGCACTACCAATAAAGCCCGACTGGCGAATATCGAAGGGGCTGATGCTAACAGCGATTTCATCGATGGCATCCAGCGAAATGGGTGCGCCACCCGCCGGCAGGTTGGTACCAATACCAAAGCTGTTGTTGAAATCGGCGCCATCGATCGTAAAGTTGTTTTGGCGATAGTTACCACCCGCAACAGACGCGCCATTCGACTGCGGAGTCAAACGGGTAAGATCGTTGATGCTACGGCTGATAGAAGGCAGGCGCTCCACATCACGACGATTGATGTTGGTCATCGCTCCGGTGCGACCTGAATTCAGGATGGGGTTCCGGCGACCAGCGGCAGTAATTACCACATTGGTCAGGGTTTCTTCGGAAGTACCCAGGGTAGCATCTAAAAGGAAATCTTCGGCAAGCTTAAGGTACACTTCATTGAAGGTCTGTGTTTTGAAGCCAACAAAGCTTACTTCAACACGATAAGGACCCCCGGGGCGCATGTTGGGAATAAAGAAGCGGCCACCGGTTGAAGAAATGGCGGAGTAGCGGGTTCCGGAAGGCAGGTGAACAGCCGAAATGCTGGCGCCAGCCAACTCTTCGCCCGATGCATTCCTGGTAACGCCACTCATGCTACTGGTAGTAACCTGAGCATACACGCCGCCGGCCGTCAATAGGACAGCCATAAGGAACATAATTCTCTTAAGCATATAGTTTAGTTTACGTGATTGTGCTGCAAAGAAAGGGAATATTTCGCATCCTAAAATGTTCAAAATATTAACAATTGTTATCCCCGCAAATCTTTGTGCTACGGCCTTTTGAGCCAATTGGCTTACAACTTTTAAAGAGGTTGAATTGTTCATACCTTTGCGTAAATTTTGCATGATATGTTTCACACTATAGAGGAGGCGATTCAGGATATAAAAGCGGGGAAACTGGTAGTGGTGGTGGATGATGAGGACCGGGAAAATGAAGGGGACTTTATTACCGCAGCGGCCAATGTAACGCCGGAACTGGTAAACTTTATGTCGAAACACGGCAGGGGCCTGATTTGTGTGCCATTGCCTGAGGATCATTGCGATGCATTAGGGCTAGAGTTGATGGTGAGCAATAATACCGCCCTGCATGAGACGGCATTTACGGTGTCGGTAGATTTGCTGGGGCATGGCTGCACTACGGGTATATCGGCCCACGACCGGTCAAAGACCATCCAGGCCCTGATTGATCCGGAAGTGAATCCGGCCGATCTGGGCAGGCCCGGACATATTTTCCCGTTGCGTGCGAAAAAAGGTGGGGTTTTGCGCCGCGCCGGCCATACCGAAGCCGCGGTAGACCTGGCAAGGCTTGCGGGATTTCCGCCGCCTTTTGGGGGCGTGCTGGTGGAGATCATGAATGATGATGGCAGCATGGCCCGCCTTACGGAACTCATAGAAGTGGCGCGCAAGTTCGATTTCAAATTAATCTCCATTAAAGACCTGATTGAGTATCGCATCAAGCGTGATTCACTGATTGAGGAAATTGTAAGGGTAGATATGCCAACCCGTTTCGGTGATTTTAAGCTGGTGGCATTTAACGAGAAGAATAGCAGCAATGAACACCTGGCCCTGATCAAGGGGGAATGGGAAAAAGATGAACCCGTGCTGGTACGTGTACATTCCTCCTGCTTCACCGGCGATATTCTGGGATCCTTGCGCTGCGATTGTGGCGACCAGTTGCACAAGGCCATGGAGATGGTAGAAAAAGAAGGCCGCGGCGTTATTTTGTATATGAACCAGGAAGGCAGAGGAATTGGCCTGCTCAATAAACTGAAGGCATACCGCCTGCAGGAACAGGGCATGGATACGGTTGAAGCCAACCTGCACCTCGGCTTTCAAATGGATCAACGCGACTATGGTGTGGGCGCCCAAATTCTTCGCCACCTCAACGTAACCAAACTCCGGTTAATGAGCAATAACCCGCGTAAGCGTGTAGGCTTAATTGGCTATGGCCTCGAAATCGTTGAAAACATACCCATCATCTGCGATCCCAATCCGCATAATGAAAAGTACCTGGCAACGAAGAAGAGTAAGTTGGGGCATGAGTTGTAAGTAATACGTAGTACGTATTACGTATTACGTTGGGTTTAGGGTTTAAAGTTTAAGGTTTAATGGGGGAATTTTCAGGTATAGACAAACAGTGACGGTCCAATTTCACTGATCCGCAGTCGTAGATTATAGGAAATCAATTTACCAGGCAAGATTATAGCAGCCATTCATAATACCGGTTATATAGTTGCGCTAAATGCACTGGCGCTGACAAATGCAATCGATGGCCAGGGTATTAGTATCCTCCTAAAAAGAGGCAATTGTTGATTTAGCATCCGCAAACCTCTAAACCTTAAACCCTAAACCCTAAACCTTAAACTCTAAACCAAACGTACAACGTATAACGTAAAACGTATTACTTCTTCTTCTTCTTCTTCCCCTTAAAAAACTCTCCCAACGTATCAAACTCCTTTCGGTAAGCGATGCTTGCGCCGGTTCTTTTCGTACGCGCGGCACCCGAGCTGCTGCTGGTAAGATAGTCGAGGTTTTGGCGATAGAAGAAGCTGGCACGGATAGTGCCGCTCTCATTAATAAGCCATTCCGCCGTTACATCGGGCAGGAACTGTACGTTTTGCTGTATGGTCGATTGCAGGGGCACGTCGAGCGTACTACCCAGAGTTACTACAAACCGGTCCTTGAACATGGAAATGGGCACATTCACATTGAAGTTGGTTTGGTTGAACCCGATGCCGTTGCTGCTGGCGCTATTCAGCAGGTTGCGGTTATACACGGAGCCACTGAAGTTGATGCTGATATTATCCGTGTTCAAAATTTTCGAAAGCTCACTATTGAGTTTGCGATTGATCTCATTAAAGAACAGGCCTGAGATACTTGAAATAGTGGTATTGGTAAATTCGCCCAGGGCGGTACTCAAACCGGTGGTGGGCGAGTAGTCGGGTGGGGCAAAACTGTTGAACACAATCAGGTAGGTTACCTGCCTGTTTATTTCGTTGGGATTTTTTTCTATCTGTTGAATAGCCGTGGAAATAGAAAAGTCGCGGCTGGCCCGGCCATTCGGCGGGAACTCGAGCCGGAAATCAAAATCAGGCTGAAAAAGATCACCATGCAGGTTGGCCACCACATACACATCTTCCCGGTGCCGTGAAAACTCGGATTGTGTGGTCAACAGATCGGCCAAAGGAGCAAAGCTCACATTCTCCGCAGTATAAAGCGCTTCAAACTGTATCTGCGCAGCGTAGGGGTCGCCATTCCAGTTGATGAAGTTTTCCGAACCCTTGCGCAGTTCAAATGGTTTTTTGAAGAATGACTGGAAGGTGAATAGATAACTTCCTTCTTCAATATCAAACCGACCGCGCATGGAAAGTTTTTCATTGGTGCCCGAACGGATATTGAGCGAACCCGAACCCTTTCCTTCAATTTTATCACCGGTAAGGTCATCGAGAATCACTTTCACGGTTACCATAGGGTTAGCCGTAATGTCCACATCGTAGGTGATATTGTTCCCGGCAACACGGAAGCTGCTGTCCACCATTTCGCGGCCATAGGTTCTTTCTACCAGGAAATCCGCGATGCCCGACTCACGGCTTTGCGACGAGGGGATGGTTACGCTGCTGCTATCGGTAGTGCTGGCGATGGCATCGATCTTCATGTAGAGATCATTTTGCGGACCGATCAGTGAGAAGGAGCCTGTACCTTTTACCTGGCCATAGAATTGTTTGTTATCCAGTTGTGAGGTCTGCAGCAACTGAACGGGCAGGTTGTTGGCAGCGCCAATTGTGTTTGGTTTCAATGTGCCCACAGTCAGGTCGAAAAACATATTTCGGAATGCCTCATGCTGAATGGAGCCGCGCAAGTACACCGGATTACCCGTTTTGGGATCCCGGAGTACAATGCCATTCAGGTCAATTTCATTTTCTTTCAACTCCAGTTCCGTGTCTTCAATTTCATAAAAACATTGGGTGAAAATCACGCGTAAGCCGGCGTCCTTTAGTTGTCCCTTGCCCTGCACGCTGATCTGGTCGAGCGGGCCTTCCAGGTCAAAATTTCCGGTAACATATCCCTGTAAATCAGTGAACAGTCCACCCAGAAATCTTTCGAGAATACTGAGCGGGTAGGTACGTGCCTGCAACCGTATCAGGTTTTTTTCCTGCATCTCCCGGGAACCGGTGTGGATCTTGAGATCGAAAGTAAGGTTGTTTTCCTCACTCTCGGTTTTGCCGGAAGCCGTGAGCAATTGTTGTTTGCCGTCGTAGACCAATTCCGCGTCGGCATTACCGATTGAATCATTATCGAGTCGTAATGATTCTGCCCGGATGTCTTTCGCGGTCACGAGTGGATTATTAACGGGGTCTTCGATGGTTATATTTCCCGACAACAGTCCCTCCAGCCGGTTGCGCGGCAACAGGAAGGGAGCGATATCGCCGAGGTTCACTTTTTTCAGTTCCACCAGCAGATCATTCCAATCTCCTTTTTCAGCAGGTCTTGTACGAATGCGGATTTCCTGGTTGCTTTCTTTCAGCACCAGTTGCCCGCTGGCTGGCATATTGGTTCTGAATTCCAATTCACCCTGGTCTTCGATCACCCACGACTTCCCGTTAATATTAAAGGAAGAGGAATCAAATTCAATTCGTACCCCATTTTGGTAGGTCATCACCTTGCCATTAATATTGGCCTGATTGATGGCCTGGTTGGCGCCGGTGTAAATTTTCACATTCGAAATATCTTCACTCGCGTCAATACGGAAAAGGGCAAGGGGAATATTCAAACTGTCGCTGATGCGGATATTGTTGGCGCCACCCAGCAGGGTAAGGCTGTCGCGACCGCCTTCGGCGGAAATTTTTACATCATCAAAATTATAAGTATCCCATTTGAATTGCGGAATACTCGCTTCCAGTTTCAGATTGTTTCTACGGGTATCCAGCCTTCCGGTAAAATGGCTGTTGTTGAAGCCGTACAGGTTGCTGTCGATGAGTTGAACATAGTCGTCCACATAATAGGTGGTAATGTCGAAATCAAAGACCTCATTTTCCGGGATATTTTTGGGCGGTTTAATATAGGCCGGATAATATTTATTGAGGTAAAGGCGTACGGCATCGGGCAGGTCGCGAATGGAAAATTCGCCGCTGATGCTTCCTTCCAGTTCATTTGACCGCAGGCGAATCGTTTTAACCCCATTTTCAAGGGTGGAGGAAAGTACCAGCGAATCGAAGGGCAGGGGCTGTTCATTGCGGCTCAGCGAAGCGTTTACTATTTCCGCTCGCCCCAGAAAATTGTCTATATTATCGCCACTGAGGTTCATACGCGCCACTCCGCTGAAGCGGATGGCTTCCCGGGTCAGGTTCAGTTTTTGGAGGTTGGCGTTCTCAACATCGGCTTCAAAGTCGAAAACCGGCACTTCCTGGTTAAAGTCGATGAGACCATTCAGCGCCAGGGAGACTTCAGGATCATTGATGGAGGCGTCGCCTTCAAAAAGACGCTTATCCAGCTTCCCTTTCATCTGAATATTATTGTAACGATAACCGTTGTATTCTGCAAACTGAATGCTGCCATCTACTTCCGCGTTACGCTCTGTCATACTAAAGCCACGACCCTTAACAGTACCCTTCAATGCGACGGCTCCAATCTGCTGATCATTCAGGAATTCGCCAAGCTGGAAATATTCCGTTCCAATTGTTCCGGAATACACAGGCGCCTTACCCTGCGGCAACTTCATGTTGAGGTCACTCTGCACGATGCCGAGATTAGTTTGGATGGTTCCATAAGTTACAAAGTCACGGATAAAGCCCGTAAAGCTGCCTTTGAACCGGAGATAGCCCAATTTGCGGAGATCCGGACTGTTTACCCTTGATATGGCTGGCACAATGGATACCGCACTGGCATAGGTAGTGCGGAACTCGTTGGCCCGAAAGTCTATAAAAGTCTGGTTGATGGCGGGCAGGCCGGTGAGGCTGATGTCTCCATTCAGGTAGGTATTTTCACCGGCCTGCACTTCCAGCCCTTTGGCTACCATATCATCCACCGTGCCCCGCACGTTGCCATTGAGTACAATATTTTTCTTCCAGGTTCCCAGGGCTGGCGCGAAATAGGCTATGTCATCACTGTCTATTTCTGAATTTACAAAAGAGGCCTGCATGTTAACGGCATGGGTATAGTCCCCCATGTCGTCAAAGTCATCAAAGCTCATTCGGTAATAATCGCGGATGATGCTGTTATTGGTACGGATTTCCATCTCGCGGAAAGCCATTTCCTGAGGCGTTACCTTCACATTGGCCTGCATCTGCTTCACTTCAAAGCCGCTTCTCTCTTTGGTTTGCAGGTCCAACTGCGCGGTGATCGTATCCTTATTCCATTCTATATCACGCAGCCTGGTATTGATGGCGGTAAAGTCAATATGCTTTCCATCGAACCAGTCCAGGACCGGTCCCGCATCGGCTTTGTTTACACGAAAGCGACCATTTTTCAGTTCCACCAGCTCGGTTTGCATCACCCATCCGGCCGCGTTCCATTTCAAGAGACTGTCAACGGCATTTTCGTTGGAAATGCTGTTGGTATTTCGGGGACGCTTACGCGCGTATTCATACAATTGCACATCCGGCCGATCTATCACCAGCGAACGGATGGCAATCAGTTTCCGGTCGAAAAGGATGGCCTGGGCATCCAGGTCTAGGGCACCCAGCCCAACCATCAGGTCCTGACCCATCCAGGCATCTTTTTTCTCAATCCGCACATTGGTAAGCTGTACTCTCCGCAAATTGAGTTGTGTGCCGCCGCTTTTTTTGGTGCCGGTGGAAGGACCTGCAAAATAATCGATGATGAACTGATGGCGCCAAACGGAATCGGCCCTTTGTAGTCGAATCAGGGCATTATCAAGCCCGATGTATTTCAGTTCAACCTTGTCCTTGAGAAAAAACCAGTCGGTAATGCGCATATTCAGCGAGCCTGCATACAGGATCGTATCCCTTTGCCGGTCTTCTACCAGCACACCCTTCAGCGATACGCGGTTGAAAAGCGAAAGGTCAACCCGGTCAACCTTGATCCGGGTATTCAGGTCGCGCGAGAGGCGGGCAGTTATCTTACGGCTTAGCCAGTTTTGCCCTGCCGGACTTTGGACAAAGATCCAGACCGCAATCAGGAGGGTAAACAATATCAGAAAGAACCAGAGTAATATTTTTTTGAATTTCCTCAGCCGCCGTAATTTAATGGTGCAAAATTAACTGATAACTATCTGATGGCAAATAAAGTGCCTGTTTGCCAAATGCTTTGGTAAATTGCTCAAAATTGATAACATGAAGAAACTGCTTGTCCTTTTTTCACTTTTCTTTTTCTTACCCTTCTACATAGTGGCCCAGGGAACCGGCAACCGCGATTATGTGCTGGTGATACATGGGGGCGCAGGTACCATTTTGAAGTCGCAAATGACTCCGGATCGGGAAAAGGCCTACAAGATGGCGCTGGATTCTGCCCTGGCTATGGGGGAAGCCATCCTGCAAAAAGGCGGTTCGGCTCTGGATGCAGTGGAAGCTTCTGTTCGCTATATGGAAGATAATCCCCTGTTCAATGCCGGCCGTGGAGCTGTATTTACCAATGAAGGCAAGAACGAATTGGATGCCGCCATTATGGACGGCCGCAACCTGGCCGCCGGCTCGGTGGCGGGTATCACGGTGGTAAAGCATCCCATTACCGCAGCACGCGCCGTAATGGAAAAAAGCCCGCATGTGATGATGGCCGGGAAGGGTGCCGAACAATTTGCAGCTCAACAGGGTCTTGAAATTGTGGATCCCTCTTATTTCCGCACCGAAAGCCGCTGGCGCGGTTTGCAAAGGGCCAAAGAGCGCGATTCTTTACAGGAGCTGAAAAATAAATCCGGAGCCTTGAACCCGGGTGGCCATCCGATGGTTGATGTGGAAGAGCTGCAGCGGCAACTGCGCGAAATGGATGCCCTGCTGGCCGAAACAACTGATGCTGCCGAGCGGATGGAACTCTTGCGCGAAACGGCGCTGATCCGTCAACAGGTATTAAATAGCTGGCACGATGATAAGTTTGGAACGGTAGGTGCCGTGGCCCTTGACAAAAAGGGGAACCTGGCCGCGGCCACCAGCACCGGCGGTATGATGAACAAAAAGTATGGAAGAATTGGTGACGCACCCATTATTGGCGCAGGCACTTATGCCAATAATCAAACCGTTGCGATCAGCGCTACAGGTTGGGGGGAATTTTTTATCCGCCTGGTGATGGCCAAGTCGATCAGCGATATGATGGAGTTTGGGAAAACGGACCTGAAAACCGCGGCTGATGAAATGGTGATGAAACGCCTGCCCGCACTGGGTGGCGACGGTGGCCTGATAGCGGTGGACAAAGAGGGCAATATCGCACTTCCTTTTTGCACTTCGGGCATGTACCGAGGTTATGTGAAGGAAGGTGATAAAAGGGTAACGATGATATACAAGGAAGATTAATTATTCCGGTTCCAATCCTATAAATCAATATTCATGCAGCTTATTCCCGGCAGCCATCACCTGGTTCGGATATTTTTATTGGTATTGTTCTTTACGACATTCTCTTTTCAAGGCAATGCCCAGCGGTTTGGCGCCACGCCTCCGGAGGTGAAATGGCGGCAACTGGATTCCGATACAGCGCGGGTGATTTTTCCGCAGGGCCTCGACAGCCAGGCACGCAGGGTGGCTACCATCCTGCACAACCAGGCCGCCCGTCAACCGCTTTCGTTGGGTAATAAGCTCCGCAAGATTAATGTGGTTCTGCAAAATGAAACCACCGTGGCGAATGGTTATGTAGGTCTGGGCCCTTTTCGTTCCGAATTCTACCTGACACCGGCACCGGATAATTTCAGTCAGGGATCTGTGGGCTGGCCCGATCAATTGGCCCTGCATGAGTATCGCCATGTGCAGCAGTTTAATAATTTCAACAATGGTTTGAGCCGGCTGATGAAAGGGATGTTTGGCGAAGAAGGCTATGCGCTCGCCATCAACGCGTCTATTCCAGATTGGTTTTATGAAGGTGATGCCGTGCATACCGAAACCGTTTTGAGCAACCAGGGCAGGGGACGATTGCCACGATTTTTCAGCGCTTATCCAGCATTATGGAAAGGAAAGAAAGACTATAGTTGGATGAAATTGCGAAATGGCTCGTTCAAAGACTATGTGCCGGATCATTACCGGCTGGGTTATTTGCTGGTAAACTATGGCTATGAGAAATACGGGCCTGAATTTTGGGGCAAAGTCACCCGCGATGCTTCTGCCTTCAAGGGCCTTTTCTATCCCTTTCAAAAGGCGGTGAAACGGCATGCGGGTATTGATTACCGCCGTTTCTTACAGGATGCCCGCGAATATTATCAACAAAAGGCTTCCGAACTCGGCCAGGATATGGACGGTACTGAAGCGGGCCCTTTTGCGTTGATGCCGCTCAACAAAAAAGTGTTGACCAATAATCTTTTTCCCTACTCCATTTCGCCCGACAGCCTTATTTATCTGAAAAAAGCAAACGATCGCCGCCCCACATTCTACCTGCGCGACGGCAATGGGGAACAGTGGTTACGCATACGCGATATCGCCATCAGCGATCAGTTTAGCTACCGCAACGGCAAAGTGGTTTATGCAGCCTATGAATCAGATCATCGTTGGGGCTGGCGCGACTACAGTGTGATAAGGATCTTTGATATTGAAACCCGCGAGCAGACCAGCCTCACCCATAAAAGCAAGTATTTTACGCCGGATATATCCCCTTCGGGCGAAAAAGTGGTTGCTGTAGAGAACAACAAGTCGGGGAGCAGTGAGTTGCATATCCTGAATGTGGAAACGGGCGAGGTCCTGCACCGGATTTCCCATCCGGATGTGCTATTGTTTACCGATCCAAAATTCATGGGTGAAGACAACCTTGTTGCCGCCATCCGCGACAAAAGCGGACGTATGGCCCTGGCCCGGATGGGTATCGATGGTTCGGAGCTTTCCTATCTTACCCCTTTCTCATTCAATGTGCTGGGTTATCCCTGTTTGGATGGGGGCTATATTTATTTTTCTGCCAGCTATGGTGGCCTGGATAATATTTTCCGGGTGCCGGCGGGTGGTGGGAATATGGAGGAATTGGATAGCCGCTGGGAGCTGGGCAATTATCAGGTTAATGTCGCCAACGGTAAGATCAGCTGGTCATCCTTTACGGCCGACGGATTTCAGATACAGCAGGCAAATCTTTCCGACACGCGATGGAAACCCGTATCCGAAATATTGCTGCAACGCCTCGCCATTTCATACCCGGTGGCGCAGGCCAATGAGCTGGAAAGTTATTTGCCGAATAATTTGGGCACCCGACAGTTTGAAGAAAAGCCTTATCGAAAAGGCACACGATTGTTGAATTTTCATAGCTGGCGACCTTATTATGAAGACCCTGAATTTACATTTTCCCTCTATGGGCAAAATGTGTTGAATACGTTGGAGACGCAGGTGTATTATTTGTACAATGAAAACGAACGCACCAGTGCCGCCGGCTTAAGTGCGGTTTATGGACGATGGTTTACGCATTTGAATCTAGGAACACAGTACACATTCGGCCGGCAGCAAAGCATAGGTAATCGCGTGCGGACCTGGGATCAGATGGATACACGCATTGGCCTGAGTGTGCCGCTAAGCTGGGCACGCAAACAAACCTATCGCAGTTTTACAGCGGGCAGCAACCTTTTCTTCAACCAGGAATTCAATAAAGGATTTTATAAGGACTCGTTGGGTAATACGCAGTTTTTATACCTGCAACACTATATTAGCCTGAGCGAGCAGGTGGAGTCGGCTGTGCAACATATTTTTCCCAAGCTGGGGTATGCGCTCTCCCTGCAATACCGGCATGCAGTTACCAACTATAGCAGCCGGCAATTTCTGGGTACGGCCGCGGTGTACCTGCCCGGCCTGGCCAATACGCATAACCTGGTTTTCAATTTTGCCTGGCAGGAAACCGCTACGCAGGATGTTCGCTTCGCCAACCGTTTTCCCTATTCACGCGGTTATAATGCGGCCTATTTCGCCCGGATATATGGCATAAGAAGCAATTACCATTTCCCCCTTCTTTATCCTGATTGGGGATTTGGCAATATCTTTTATCTGCAACGCGTAAGGGCCAACGCCTTTTTCGATTATGCCAAGGCATTTGACGTGAATAAGCGCCCGCTGAGTTTTCAAAACAGTGTGGGTGGTGAACTCTTCTTCGACACCAAATGGTGGAACCAGTATGAACTCAGCTTTGGCCTAAGAGTGAGTCATCTGCTGAATCGCGATTTTATTTCCGGGCAAACAGGAGCCACGATGGTGGAGATTGTGATGCCAGTGGCGATTATTCCACGCTGAAGTGACGTAATACGTAATACGTATTACGTTATACGTATTACGTATTACGTTGAGTTTAGAGTTTAATGTTTAAGGTTTAAATTGAAAGTACTGATCACCCATCAACCCTAAACCAAACGTATTACGTACTACGTAATACGTATAACTTAATACGTACTACGTAAAACTTCCTCTATCGCTTTCAGCTTCTCCAACGCATCCGCCCTTTTTTTCCTTTCATTTTCCACCACTTCAGGCTTTGCGTTTTGAACGAACTTTTCGTTATTCAGCTTTTTGTCAACGCTGGCCAGGAAGCCCAAATAATACTGGCGGTCTTTTTCTAACTCTTCTTTTTGTGCGCCGGCATCCTGCTTAACAGGTGTATCAAGATAGAAACTGTCTTTTTGAATGACCAGGTTGATGCTATTGGCGGGGGCTTCGTTTACAAACTTCCATTCGCTGGCATTTACCTGGCGGCATAGAATACTGCCCGCTTCTGCATATTGGCTTTCATCAGCACTTTGAATAAATAGTTTGATCGTGTCTTTCGGTTTCAATTGGGCGCGAGTTCGCGCGTCGCGGATACCGCTGATCACTTCTTTCAGAAACTCGGCCTTTTGCAGCAGCTTTTCATCAACGGGTTTTGTTTGCGGGTAGCGGCTGATCGTCAGGTCCTCGTTTTCGCTGCGCTCCCGCAGCTGATGATAAATTTCTTCGGTGATAAAGGGCATAAAGGGATGCAATAATTGCATCAGTTCCTCGAAGAAGCCTACTGTTTTTTCATAGATGGATTCGTCGATGGGTTGTTCGTATCCGGGTTTTACCCATTCGAGATACCAGCTGCAGAAATCATCCCATATCAGGGAATACAATGTTTTCAGGGCTTCACTCAGGCGGAATTCCGCAAAAAGACTATCCAGTTGCTGCCGGGCCTGCTGCAGGCGCTGTTCAAACCAATTTACGGCAAATACAGGTGCATCCGGTTGACCGGGTGCGCGGCGACCTTCCCATATTTTCACCAGCTTCAGCGCATTCCACATTTTGTTGTTGAAATGAAGACCCTGCTCGTTGCTGGCTTCATCCCACATCAGGTCGTTACCAGCCGGGGAAGCGATGAGGATACCAAAGCGAACGGCATCAGCGCCATATTGATCGATAAGGGCCAGCAGGTCGGGAGAATTGCCCAATTGCTTGCTCATCTTTCGCCCGATCTTGTCGCGTACAATACCAGTGAAATAAACTTCGCTGAATGGTTTCTTACCCTGAAACTCATAGCCCGCCATGATCATTCGGGCTACCCAGAAGAAAATGATCTCCGGTGCGGTTACCAGTGTATTGGTAGGGTAATAGTAGTTCACTTCCTCGTTACCGGGCTTGCTCAGGCCTTTAAATACTTCGAAAGGCCACAGCCAGGAACTGAACCAGGTATCCAGACAGTCTTCATCCTGTCGCAATGAAGCATCCTTTCCATACTTTTCGCGATAGCGAATCTTTGCCTGTTCTTCGTTTTCAGCTACTACAAATTGGCCGTCGGCATCATACCAGGCAGGAATGCGGTGTCCCCACCAGAGTTGCCGGCTGATACACCAGTCGCGGATATTTTCCATCCAGTGCCGGTATAGGTTGCGAAACTTCCCGGGGAAGAAGCGGATGTCTTCCGATTCCACCGCCTGCAGCGCCGGGCCGGCCAGTTCTTTCATACGCACCCACCATTGCAGGCTCAGGCGTGGTTCCACTACGGCATCTGTTCGCTCGGAATAGCCTACTTCACTGGTATAGGGTTCGGTTTTCACCAGGTGACCCTCCGCTTCCAGCATGGGTACAATTTTCTTGCGCGCGGCAAAGCGTTCTTCACCCACCAGTATCTGTGCTGATTCGTTGAGCGTACCATTGTCGTTAAAGATATCAACGATTTCCAGGCCATGCTTTTCGCCCAACTGGTAATCGTTCATATCATGCGCCGGAGTAACCTTGAGTGCACCGGTGCCAAATTCCATCGCCACATAATCGTCGGCAATAATGGGAATGGCCCTGTTGATGAGGGGAACTATTGCTTTGCGACCAATCAGGTGCTGGTATCGGGCATCGTTGGGATGAACGCAAATGGCAGTATCGCCCATGATGGTTTCAGGGCGAACCGTAGCGATGGTAATATGTTCGTCTGAACCCTCAATGGCATAGCGAAGATGATAGAGCGATTGTGTGGTTTCGCGGCGTATCACTTCCTCGTCGCTCAGGGCGGTGAGGGCTTTTACATCCCAGTTGATCATCCGCTTTCCGCGATAGATATATCCTTTTTCGTATAGGGTAACAAAAACGCGAATTACCGATTCGTAGTAATCGGGGTCCATGGTAAAACTGGTGCGCTCCCAGTCGAGGCTGCAGCCCAGCTTTTTCAGTTGCTGTAGAATGATGCCACCGTATTTCTCTTTCCATTCCCAGGCATGCTCTAAAAATGCCTCCCGGCTGAGCGAGGATTTGGCAATGCCTTTTTCGCGCAGCATTTGCACCACTTTTGCTTCGGTAGCAATAGAAGCATGGTCGGTACCAGGTACCCAGCAGGCATTCTTGCCCTGCATACGGGCGCGACGAACCAAAATGTCCTGGATAGTATTATTGAGACAATGCCCCATATGTAACACACCGGTCACATTGGGAGGTGGAATCACCACCGTATAGGGCTCACGCTCATCGGGAGTACTGTGAAAATAGCCTTTATCAAGCCAGCGCCGATACCAATTTTCTTCAGCGGCCTGGTGTTCAAAATTCTTACTGATTGCCATGCGGATAGATACGATTTAACAGGCATACAAATCATGCCGTAACGGCCGCAAAGGTAAGCAGGAACGGGGGATTAGGAGAGAGGAAAATCTGGGGGCAGACTAACCGGCCAGGGCCGATTCATCAGACTTCCCGGGCCACTTCCTTACAAATATATTTCTCGCCATCAAATACCTTTTCAATGGCACCCATCAACTCATCAAAGGGTGAACTCTTGGTTACAAATCCCCAGCCACCCAGGGCAAGGATCTTTTGTGCGTAACTGGGATGGTTGTTGGCCGAAACACCAATGATCCTGATTTCAGGAGCTTTCGCAACAATCGCCGTAGTGGCTTCAAAGCCGTTGATGGGCGTCATGTTGATATCCATCAACATCACGTCGGGTCTCAACTCCAGCGCCTTGGCAATAGCTTCCTGGCCATCTTTACATTGGCCAATAATGGTGAAGCGTGGGTTTCGGTCCAGCAAAAATTTCCAGGAATCACGCACCACCTGATGGTCATCGACGAGGATGACACGAATCTGTTTCTCCATGTATGTGAACTTGTGCTTGTTCTTGTTTGGTTCTATAAAAATCGGTTAATACCAGCCAATATTCCAAACCACTGAGCAACCGATTTTTACTTGTAAAATTCCGAAAATCAACGGGTTGGATACATGATGGAGAGTGCTTTCTCGTAAGTTGCGGATTTTCAATACTTAGTATTGATCAGCGTCAACTTCCCTGTCGCAATTGCCCTCTAATCACTTTTTTGATGACCGTAAAAATACCAAAAACTAAGGTAGTTCTACGTAGTCGCAAAAACAAGCTGTTTTCGGATTATTTGATTTATATCAAAGCATTTCCGCTTTTTTCCGTCACAAATCACTGAAAGCTGGAAAGTTGTCGAATTCCAAATATATTTAGCCAAAGAATCGGAATGAAAAGAACATTAACCCATTGGTTTAGTCCTGCATTGCAAAAGGATATGCCGGTTGCCACTTATGGCGACTATGGATTTGCCCTCCTCCTGGTACCCACGGCCGCCGCTGATTACCTGGAATACGAACGATTTCAATTGATCGACAGCCTGGCACCCTTTATTGATGCGGGCCGGGTAAAAGTATATTCTATCGACTCCATCAACAACGAAAGCTGGATGAACCCTTCCGCCGAGCCCTTTCACAAATCGGCGCGGCATCAGCAATGGAATCAATACGTGTATGAGGAAGTCATCCCCTTTATCCGCAATACATCCAGTTGGGAAACACCCATCATTACCTGTGGCGCCTCCTTTGGTGCATTGCATAGCATGAACCTTTTTCTGAAGAGACCGGATATCATCAATGGTGTTATCGCCATGAGTGGCGTATATAACCTCATGGAATACACGAAGGGGCATTATGACGATAACGTTTATTTCAATAGTCCCGAACACTACCTGCCCAATTTAACCGATCATACCATACTGGAGCAAATCAGGAAGAGTAAGCATATCCATATTCTTTCAGGAAGTGGAAGCTATGAGGATCCTGGCGCCAGCGGAAGGTTTGCGCGAATGCTTTACGACAAGGGTATCTGGTATGAACTGGATATCTGGGGTGCGGAATGGACACACGACTGGCCCACCTGGCGCGCAATGCTGCCCCATTATCTGGGCACAAGATTCTGATAGTTGAATAGGGGAATAATTTAGAAGGCTTCGCCTGTGTAAAGGTAGAAGCCGGGTCCTTCACGTGTGAAGCCCACATCAAGCCGAATAAAGATATCGCGCTTGCGGAACAATAAATAGCGCAGACCGGCACCTGCAGTGAAACGGGTATACTTTGCCCTGAAATCCTCAACCGACGGAGCCACTGTGCCCATGCCGCCAAAAACAACAGCGCCTATCCGGCGACTAAAGGGCAGTGGCAGAAAACGATATTCGACTTGAGCGCTTATTTGGTTTTTGTCGCGGTACCGACCCTGATAATAACCCCGCATCATCATATCACCACCTAATAGCGACATTTGATTAAAGGGAACGGTTCCTGATAAGAACTGTCCATACACCTGCCAGGCCAGCACCTGTTGGTTCCCCATATCGTGAAATGAGCGTAAATCGAGATTTACGGAATGAAAATCATAGTCACTCAAAAATTTATCATTGTAACGGAGATAAGCCAGTTCAGCGAACAGTCCTTTGCGCACATTCAGGGCATTATGGCGATTGTCGTACACCAAAGCCGCGCCAAGGCCCAGGTTATCGCTTCCATTCGCGCCCTCCGGAAAAGGCAATGGCTCTGTTTCCCGGTTTTCGAAGCGGCTCCGGTAAAGTTTCTGGTAGTCAAACTCAAAGCCGGCAAACAGGTTGGGTCTTATCTTCTTCAGGATCCGGTGACGCAGTAAAAGGTAGTTGCCGTCAACAACAGCGGCATCATTTCCGGAACTGGCCGGACCCACGCCATAGTACAGGAGTGGGAAGCGTTGCCAGCGCGTACGGCCCAGGAAAAACCATTTATCCTGATGGGTGTAAAGGGCATTGTCGACCCAAATCCCATATTGTCCATTCAGGGTTACGAAACTAAAGGCATTGATTTCACTCAGCCTATTGCCGGTATCCCCACGTGGTTGGTAAAGTAACAGCGAAGCCAGACCGATTTCGAAACTTGTTTCCGGCGCATAAGCAAGTGTAGGATAGGCGCGCAGACTTCGCTGACCGGGCGCCGATGTATCGGCGAGGGAGCGTTCTACAAATCTGCGCAGCCAGCTTTTCTTTTTTTCCTGTGCGGGCAGCTCAGGAAGTATGAACATCAATGAAAGAAGCAGGATCAGTTGGCGAAACATATTGGGTAATTCCAGCATAAACGGCGCGCTAAACAAATTGTTCCAGGATGGCGATCCTTTTTTCAATAGGAGGGTGAGTGGCAAACATATTATCCCAGGAGGCCGATTTATGGGCGGATGGTTTGGGGTTTTGAATAAATAGCTGTGCGATATCGCGGCTTTCCACCGCCTCAATATAAGGATCTTCGGAAAGCTTACGCAGGGCTGATGCGAGAGCTTCCGGTCTTTTGGTCATATCGGCAGCGCCTGCATCGGCCAGGTATTCGCGCTTGCGGCTGATGCCAAAGCGAAGCAACAGCGAGATGAGATAGGCAATGGCCGTTATCACAATGGCGATAAGAATGATGGCGCCACTGCCTTTAGAGTCGCGGTTGCTGCTTCGTCTCCCACTGAAGCGGAGACTGCGAAAAGCCACTTCGGCGAGAAATGCAAAAATGCCTACAAAAATAATGGAGATGATCAGTACACGCACATCGCGGTTGCGGATATGCGCCAGCTCATGTGCCAAAACGCCTTCCAATTCCTCATCATTCAGTTTCTCCAATAATCCCTGTGAAACTGAAATAGAAAAGCTGCGCCGGTTCAATCCGCTGGCGAATGCATTCAGTGAGTTGTCGTGAATGACATATAGTTTGGGCATGGTCATACCCTGGGAGATGCAAAGATTTTCAAGCAGGTTATACACCCGCTTATTCTCCATCCGATTAAGGGGTCGGCTCCCGGTTGCCATCCTGATCATGAATGCGTGCATCAACCAGGCAATGAGAAACCATATTCCGGTACCGGCCAGCACAAAAGGAAGGAATCGCAAAAAGCGTTGGTTTGTTTCCACAATATCCTTGCTGTACGCGAAGAATACAAACAGGTAGGTCATTCCCAGCAATAGAACCGGGAAGGCGATCAGAAGAATGATCGAATTCACATTATTTCTGCGGATCTGGCGATCCAGTCCAATATATTCCATCTGCCCCGACAGGATAAATTAGATCAGAAACTGACGCGGGGTGGTTCTTCCATCCGGCGGCGATTATCATCACCCAGATCAAAGAATACTTCCCGCTTGAAGCCAAAATTCCTTGCTACCAGGTTGCCGGGGAAGGATTCTACCGCATTATTGTATTCGGTGGTGGCGCCATTGAAGAAGCGGCGGGCTGCGGCCAGTTTGTTCTCTATATCGCTGAGTTCCTCCTGCAATTGAAGAAAGTTTTGATTGGCCTTGAGGTCGGGATAGGCTTCCACCTGCACTTTCAATCCCTGCAATGCGGCCGTGAGTTGCTGTTCCGCCGCAATCTTATCATCAATACTGCGGGCCTGCATCGCCTGGGTCCGGGCTTCAGTTACTTTGAGCAGGAGGTCCTTTTCGTGCGTGGCATAACCTTTTACGGTTTCCACAAGCTGAGGTACCAGGTCGTGGCGTTGACGAAGTTGAACATCAATGTCTGCAAAAGCATTTTCGCGGCGGTTGCGCAGGCGAACGAGCCGGTTATACAGGCTTACCAGCCAAATGGCCAGCAATACGAGGAGGCCGATTACAATAAGTAAAGACATTCGTTTTGGTTTTGACTAGAAGGGAAGTTACATCATTAATTTGAAAAGGCCCTTTCGCCATGGTGAAAGGGCCTTTTCAAATTAATATATTGATGGACCTTATTAGAAAACGGTGTTGAAGAAAGCTTTCATATCATTCCAGGATGCGGAATCGGCCGCCGCATCATAACGAATGGGCAACTCAAATTTCTCGCCCATAGCCGTTGCGTTGGGGTTGGTGAAAGCATGCGTGGCATTTTCATACGACTTAAATTCATAAGCCACACCCGCAGCTTCCATCTCCTTGCGGAACTTTTGTACTTCCGTGGTGGGTACAAAAGGATCAACATTACCATGGCAAACCAGGATTTTTGCTTTCAGCTTGCTGGTATCGAGCGGAACGCCCAGCAGGTTGCCATGAAAACTCACCACGCCTTTCAGGTCTTCACCCAACCGGGCCAGGTTCAGTACCATAGCACCACCAAAACAATAGCCGATTGCACCCAGTTTACTGGCGTCCACCTGCGGTAAGGTTTTCAATTTGACGGCGGCAGCATCAAAGCGTGCCTGCAATAATGCCGGATCGCTGTAAAAAGGTCGGGCCAGTGAATCCGCATCCTTGGGATTATCGGCCGTAACGCCATTGCCATACAGGTCTATGGCCATAGCCACATAGCCCAGTTTGGCAAGGTCGCGCGCACGGCTTTTCGCGTATTCATTCATACCCCACCATTCATGTATCACAAATACGGCAGGACGGGGACCTTCCTGCGATTCGTCGTACACGATATACCCATTCATGGTTATATCGCCACTTTGGTATTGGATAGATTCTTCTTTCATTTTTGGACCCGTTTCTGTTTCGGAACCGGTTAGGTCAGCGGGTTTATCACCGCTATTGCAGGCTATCAGCGAAAGTGATGCAAATGCCAAAGCAAAGCCTGCCTGTTGCAGATATTTCATGTGTGATGGATTTGGTGAAGGAAAGGCTTAGAACAGCAAAGTTGCTGAAAAGTTTAGTTATCCGGCAAATTTTGTTGGCAAATTGCTATTGCTTGATGAAGCTTACCTGTATGGGACCTACACTCGTTTGGTATTGCAATTGATAAATGCCAGGCGGCAATTTGCCTATGTGGAGAAGGCTGGCGTTTTGGCTTGTACTCGCTCTTTGCTGAAGCATCAAATAACCGGAACTATTGTACACGCGAATCATCCCGGTGATAGAAGAAGAATGTTTTACTGTCAAATGATTTTTTGCGGGATTGGGATAGGGAAGCCATGCCCCATTGGTTGACGATTGGCGAAGTACGATGGAAGGGCTGCTATATTGCCGCCCGTCCTGATCTACCAGTTTGATCCGGTAAAGCTGAATGCGCTGGTCAGCATTAGGATCCAGGAACTGGTATCGGCGCAATCCGCTGCTATTACCGGCCGCTTCCACTCGACCAATTTCCCGGAATGAACTGGCCCCGGTTTGTTTTTCTACCATGAAATAATCGGAATTGGACTCCGATGCAGTTTCCCAGACCAGGCTGGCCTTATTATCCATCAAATGACCTTCAAGTTTCTGCCAGCTTACGGGCAGTACATTCGAATTGATGGTAAAGGTATTGTTGTTGTAGGCGGCAAATGCAACATCACTGTTGCCGGAAAGTGTTATCTGAAATCTTTGAATCTGTGAATAGTTTTGCTGATTGATACCAAAATCGGCCAGGTCGGCGGCCCAAAGTCGCATGGGCCGGTCGGTATTGGTGAAATCGCTCGCCAGGGCCATTGGATTCTGGCTGGCTTCATAAAAATCCACCGTCCAGGTAGCAATGGGGGTAATGTTGGTAAAGACAATATCCTTGGTTACGCCAATCACCTGCCCCTGCTCATTGGTAAATGCATACCGGTCAAAGGAACTGCTGGGGTCGGCAACCTGCGTTACCAGAATATCCGGTACGCCATCGCCGATTTGTTGGGGTTTGATGTTGCTTACAAAAAAACTCATGGTACCGGCGGGGAGGTTCGCAATGCAGGTTCCGATGTTCAATCCTTTAATTCCGTCCGTTAAATACGTAATAATATCCCCGTCGGGAGCGGGATTACTCGCACCGTTGTGAACGCCATCATACAATTGACCCAGACCCACTTTGGTATTGCTGTTGATATTTCCGGAGATATTGGCGATGGGCAAACACCAAAAATCACCCGGCACAAAATTTTCATTTTGATTACTCAAAGCACCATCATTTACGCCGGTGGAGTATTGAATATTATTATAAGTGAATGCCAGAAGATTATGACTGCCTTGAGGCTTGAGAGTGTTGATTTGGCCAATTGCCGTTTTCCAATAACCCTGGTAGTCCGTCACCACACCCGTTACGGCCTGCTGCCCGGTTACAGGCAGGTGCCACAAGGCGAAGGCGAGAATGAAAAGAAGCAGCAACTTTTTGGGGTTGCAGATCATAAGGGTACGTTTTTCGAACGATAGGAACCGGACTCTGCAAAGTTAGCCAATGACACCTGCAATCCCCAGTAAATGAGTGGGTTTTTCAACTGAATAGGCAAATAACCCGCTCAACAGTCCGCCCGTTTACGTAAGCAGATCCATTGTGCGGGTTATACGACTGTAAGCGCTGGAATTATATCTGGGAAAAGTGAATAATGTATAAGGTTAATCGTGGATCACTTTCCCATTTCCGCTCTGCGAAAAATGGGTGCCAGCTGGATTTCCCCGGTAATAAACCCGGCTTTCACCAGAGGCTTCCGCATAAATAACCTGCAGCGGCTTTACATAGGCTTTTGCTGTACCTGATGCAGAAATATCCACTTCATTGGCATCAGTCCCATATCCATGCAGGCGTGCGTTGCCTGAAATGGTGCCGTAAAGGCTTTCGGTAAAACCATTGATGCGTAATGAGCTGGTGCCGGAAAGCTCAAACTGGGCATTCACGCCGGTGCCATTCACTTCACATTCGGCCACACCCGACATTACATGCCGGATAACGGAAGGCTGGCCAGCGAAGCCATCCACCTGGGCGAAGGCGGCTCCGGAAAGTATTACACTGTTCAACTGTGGCATCGCAATGATGATTTCGGTGATGCCACGGTTTTTGTCGTAACGCGTGTAATTGATTTCGAGTGTACCCAGGTTAGCAATTTCGAGTTGAAGATCATCCAGGTCATCAGCACACCCTTTTGCCAGTATGGCAAACTGATTGCCCTTTTCGATCTTTAACCTGAAATCACCACCGGCTTCTACTTTGGTAAATCCGGTGAGGTCAAAACTTTTTTCCGATTCAGTAGTGCATTTGCTGCTGTCTTTCTCACAGGCCATGAAGAAAACCGGCACGACCAGTGCAATCATCCACTTTTTCATACAATAAGGTTGGTTAATGTTCGAGGCTCTGACACAAAACTATTGCCAATCGTTGCAGCGGATAATTAATAAATGGATGAGTGGAGGACTATGTTAACAAAATTTAATGTACCTGAACAATCGTTCATATTCGCAAAGCCAATCAGGAGAAGAAAAGCGAAAGCAGCAATATCATCAAAAGGCTTCCGGTAGAAAGTATAATACTACAAACCGTGAAGCTGCGCCACATAACAGACACAGGAATGTTGGCAAACCGGGAGATGACCCAAAAATAGGAATCGTTAGCATGGGAAAGCATCATACTGCCGGCGCCCATTGCAAGGGTGGCCAGGATTCTTCCGTTCTCTGTATCCAGTCCCAATGCAGGCAGCAAGGGCAATACAATTCCGGCTGCGCTGATCATGGCAACGGTGGAGGATCCCTGTGCGGTTTTCAATACGGCTGCCAGGAGGAAAGGGAGAATGAGTCCCCAATTTGAGACACCGGGTACCGACATCAATTGATCGCCCAATTGTGCCTGGGTCAGGAGGGCACCAAAAGCGCCGCCCGCACCGGTCACAAGAATTATAGGTCCAGCCTTTTCAATGGTTTTTTCCAGCAATTGTATTATTTGCCGACGATCAATGTATTTACGCGAAAACAGAATCGCCAGACCCAGCCCCAGAAAAAGGGCGGGTACCAGGTCACCGAGAAAGAGTAAAATTTGCCAAACTCCCTTTTCCGTTTCCATGTTTATGAGAATGGAGCGAGCGGCAATCAGCAAGAGCGGAAGAAGTATTGGAAGAAATGCCTGCCAGAACCCAGGCAGTGAACGAGATAAAAATTCCTCAGAAGGCTTGTCTGCTTGGGCTGGTTGTGTAACCCATTTTTGCCCAGCGCTTCGTGCCCATGCGTGTACGAGCAATAAGGGAGGTATGGCCACGAGCATTCCCAGCAAGGTGAGTTTTCCAAAATCCGCACCGATGGTAGCGGCCGCCGCGGCCGCACCCGGGTGAGGTGGAACGAGGCAGTGCACGATATACAAACCACAGGCAGTCCCACAAGGTACCCGGTACCGGCCATGGAAAGGGAGGCCTTTTTTCGGCCGAAAAGTTTGAGGATACTTTGCGCCAACACCCGCGCGGCGCCACTTGCTTCCATGAAAAGACCCAAACCAGTGCCTGCTATCACCAGCCAGCCCAGTGATTGCAGGGTTTGGCCAAAGCCTGTCTTCATGCTTTGAAGGGCAACCGGCGCAGGCAACCAGAGGCAAATCGCCACAATAATGCTCGCGATCAGCAGGCTGAAAAATGCCGGCACCCGGAATCGGTTGCTGAGAACAACAATAGTGCTGATGCCCAGCACCAGGGCCAGTATTATTTGTAAAGCTTGCAAGAACAAAGAACAGTTTGAAAGCCTTGTAGCCCTTATGGCGCAATACCCGACAAAAACTGCGACTGAATATAGTTGACTACCGAAGCCAGGTTACGATCCTGTTCAAAAGCGGCCAATTGCCTGTCGGCACCGGTTCCATTCTCCAGTATCTTGTGCACATAGGCCACCCGATGTCTGGAACCAAGATGATCGAGTACGGGATCCACAAAATCGAGCAGCTCATAAATCAGCGCTCTGGTATTCACTTCCTCTTCCTTGCCAAAATCAATCAAATAACCATCTACGCCATAGCGGCTGGCCCTCCATTTATTTTCATTCAGAAGGGCGCGTGAATATTGAATGAAGTTGAGATTCTTGGATCGCAACATATATATCCGCGCGCAAAGCGCCTGGAATAATGCGGCCAGCGCGATGGTTTCATCTACCGTCATCGGTATATCGCATATGCGGAATTCAACGGTATTAAAGAAAGGGTGCACGCGCAGGTCCCACCAGATCTTTTTCGCGTTGTCGATACAATTGGTTTTGATCAGCAGCTTCACATAATTATCATAGGCCTCAATGCTGTCAAAAGCATCAGGTATACCGGTACGCGGAAATTTGTCGAAAACTTTGGTGCGAAACGACTTATAGCCCGTCATCCGGCCTTCCCAGAATGGGGAATTGGTGCTTAGCGCGAAAACGTGGGGCAGGAAATAGCGTGTGGAATTGGCGATATGGTTGGCCATTTCCCGGCTTTCCATGCCTACGTGCACGTGCAGGCCAAAAATCAGGTTACTTCTTGCAGCTTCCTGCAGCTCGTTCACGATTTCGTTGTATCGGATATGGTCAGTAATCAGTTGGCTTTCCCAATGGCTGAAAGGGTGGGTACCGGCCGCGCCCATGGCCAGCCCCAATGAATCGGCTATATCGTGGATGGTCTTGCGGAGGGTGGCCACATCGGCAAAGGCCTCATCCGCATCGGCACATATATCCGTACCCACTTCTACCACGGCCTGGTGCATTTCGGCTTTCACTTTATCGCGAATCACTTTCTGGCCCTCCTGCACAATTTTCTGCTCATGGCTTTTCAACTCCTTGGTTGTCGGGTCCAGCACCATGTATTCTTCTTCCACACCGAGTGTGAAGCTTTTATAGTTTAATGTCATGAAACGGGAGGATCTTGGTTTAGTATCCGGTTTAGGTTAATGGAAGGTCATCGATTGATTCTACGCAGGTATGACTGTTCCTTTCTTGAAATATTTCAGCTGAGTGGCGCTTTGTTGGCAGCTCTTTTCACGTATTCGCCCCAGGTGAGTTGGTCACCTTTGCCCTCGTTTGCCAGCGCTTTTTCTATAGCATAGTTGGCGGCAGTTTCCACTACCCATTCAAAGTTTTCCTCACCCACACTGGTGCGTTCCGCATCGGGTGCCGGGTTGCAGAAATCAATGGCATAGGGGATACCATCACGAACGGCCAGTTCCACCGTATTGAAATCGTATCCCAGGTACTGGTTGATGCGAAGTACGATATCATGCATTTGCTGAAGGCGTTCGGCGCTGGGACTAAACTCTGCCACGTAGCGCAGATGGTGCGGATTACGAGGCTCGTAAGGCATTATGCGCACATGTTTGCCACCAATACAGTAGCAGCGATAATATTCGGTGAATACAATTTCTTCCTGCAGCAACATCACCAATTGCCCGGTCTCGCTATGCTTTTGAAAAAACTCTTCCGGGCTTCTTAACTTATACACATGCTTCCATCCGCCGCCGGCAAAGGGTTTCATATAAGCGGGAAAACCCACATAGCGGAAAATCGAATCCCAATCCATCGGATAAGCCAGGTTGGCGAAGGAATCGTCACTGGTATCGTCGGGCAGTTCACGCGATGGCAGTATCGCCGTTTTGGGTACGGGAACGCCTAACTGTGTCATCAGGCAGTTATTAAAATACTTATCATCAGCACTCCACCAGAAGGGATTATTGATAACAGCCGTACCTGTGAGCGCGGCATTCTTAAGCCAGGTGCGATAAAAAGGGACGTCCTGCGAAATACGATCGATGATCACCGAATAGCCACTGTATTCACCCTGCATGGCTTTGTCAATTTTCACCGGCTCGGCTACTATTCCCGGCACCTGCTTGCTATTGACGCGGTCCACAAATGCTTCGGGAAAAGAACGCTCTTTGCCATGTAAGATTCCAATCTTTTTCATACTAGGTTGTTTTGGTATTGAATATGCCCCGCCAACGAATCCGCAGGATGCTCTCCAAATTTATTTTTTCGACCTCACATAAACAAAAATGAATGGGCAGGCTTTGCCTGCCCATTCATTCGTTGGGTAAACTAAATATTTTCCCGGGCTCTTGGGGATTGCTGGCAAATAGTAGCGCTTTTCCTATTTTTGGCGGTATGCCCGCTGAGAAACTGCTTCAGATACTGACGGAGAAAAAGACCCTGCAATCGGAATTTCTGCAACGACCCGTAGAAATAGATTTTTACCTGCCCGGCCCTGTGGATGACCCGGCATCTCTTCGCTTATTATTACTGAATGATGGGCAGAATCTTGAGGAGATGAAGCTCGAGGCTTTGCTCCGTGATCTATATGCCAGCCAACAGATAAGCCCTGTGCTGGTAGCTGGTATTCACGCTGGGGAAGCCAGGAAGATGGAATATGGGGTGGCGGGCCACCCTGATTACCTGGGTAGGGGAGCTCTGGCTTCAGCTTATACGGAATTCATCCGGCAGGAACTTCTTCCCTTTATTCAGCGTGAATATAAAGTGCCTGCTTTCCGGGAGTCGGCCTTTGCCGGCTTCTCTCTTGGGGGGCTCAGCGCCCTCGATATAGTGTGGAATCACCCGGAGCTTTTCAGCATCGCGGGCATTTTTTCCGGATCGCTTTGGTGGCGAAGTCTCGATCAGGACGATCCCGCTTACCAAGATGATCAGCACCGCATCATGCAACAAGTGGTTCGGAAAGGAAGTTACAAAAAGGACCTGCGCTTCTTTTTCCAAAGCGGTAATATGGACGAAACCAACGACCGCAATAAGAACGGCATTATCGATTCCATCGATGATACACTCGACCTTATGGCTGAACTGAAAAAAAAGGGCTACCAACCACTAAAAGATATTCACTACCTCGAAATGCCAGAAGGGAAACATGATATTCCCACCTGGGGAAAAGCGATGAAGCCGTTTTTGTTGTGGGCATTTGGGGAACGTAGTACGTAGTACGTAGTACGTTATACGTTATACGTTCTACGTTTAAGGTTTAGGGTTTAAGGTTGAAATTGATCTTTAGCTGTATTGAATTATGGATAGGAAATAAAATTGAGCTTCCAGGAACATTTATGATTCATTTGCATGAGCAGTACAGGAAATTTTTCAAAGTATGAGCCTTTTGCTGTACACCGATAGCATATTATAATGCTGGATTTAAATAATACCCTGTCAGGACCTAAAAAAGTAGACAGTAATTCCTATAATCAATTCATCTGCGCTGATCTGCGGAAAAATCTGCGAAAATCTGCGGGGAAATACTTCAGCTCTTTAAACAGGCTCAGAGTTCAGGATTGTTTTCCCGCAGATTTTCGCAGATTTTTCCGCAGATCAGCGCAGATTCTTTTTTTTAAATCAGTTCTAAACTTTTACCCCTACCCACCCTAAACCCTAAACACTAAACTCCACGTAAAACGTAAAACGTATAACGTAAAACGTATAACGTCTCCTCAATTTCCCCAAATTCTCCTGAACAACGCTCCCGCTGTTTGCCAGTTCCAGTTTTCAAATCTTCCCCGCTGTACCACCAGATCATTGTCGAGCGACATGGAGTCGGGATGTTGGAGATAATAGTGAAAGACAAAGTGTCCGCGAGGTGAATCCCATCCCGTAATTTGCCCGAAACGGAGGTCATTGAATACGAGGGTATCCGTCCATTTTTCCACCGTATAAAAGTCTTGCGAGAAACGGATCAGCCGGTGCAGGTCTTCGTGATTCAATACCGGCTGCAGAAGTTGGTCGTTGCGCGGGAAGTATTCAAATTTGATTTCCTTCTTCGAGTCGAAAACGGAACGGAATCCCACATGATAGCCACTGTCGTTGCCGGCAACCACATACCAAAGCCAGTTGTTGAGCGGCGCTGGGGTGGTGAAGTAGCGTGTGTATGGTATTTCCTGCTGTGCCAGTATCTGCCTTGTTTCGCGGTCGATCTTCCATTTGTTGAGTCCACAATACAGCAGATAAATGGCGGGCACCAGCAAACCGAGTTTCCACCAGCGTCGGCGCCGGGGATCAAAAGCCGATTTACGCCAAAGCACAATTACAGCGATGATAGGCATGATGGAGAAGAAAGGGTCGGCTACATAAATGGCATTGATGGAGAAACGCTGATGGCTGAAAGGTTCCAGCCAGCCAACTCCATAATTGTTGAAACCGTCGAGGAAAAGGTGCAAGCCAATTTCAATTAGAAAAAAATAAACCCATGAGCGGAAAGCGATATTATGTGGCCGGTGGATTTGGAAGGCGAGTAGGGCCAGGGCGGGACTAATCAGCAGCACAAAAAGTATCGAATGTGTAAAACCCCGGTGCGCCAGCAATTCTTCGGCGGTGCCCATCCAGAAGCCAGCGATAAAGTCAATATCGGGTAGGCTATGAGCCATGGCGCCCCAGAGCATGGCCTTCTTGCCGAATCCCTTCTTGAAATAGGCATCGGCCACGCAGGCTCCCAGGGCTATATGCGTAATTGAATCCATAACAGCCAGCAATATAGCATATTTGTCTATTGCCGGAAATGACCTGGCAGGGTACTGCTTTTATCATCAGACTATGGCAGGTGCAAGAATGAATTTTGAATTATAGACATTTACTCATTCAGCAAAACCCAGTTCTTCCCCTTGTTTTGCGGCTTTATCCTTTTACTGATCGCTCCTGTGTAATGTTCTCTAAAACAATCGTTTGTTCTTCTATCTTGGACCTGGATTTCACAGCAATCCTATGCGGAATTTGCTTTGGTGATCGGGGGAGTTTTCACTTCGCCTTTGCCATGCAATGGGAGCGCAGTCAGTGATCTGTTTCTTGTAATACCCTGCGGGGGGTGGTTTCCACCATCCCCCTCTTATCGACGGGTAGAAAGAAAACAGGCTTTATCCGGGAGTGGCAGTAGTTGATCATTTTGTTGATGGCTTTCGTGTACTGGTATTTTTTTTGAGTAAATTCATGATCTAAATTGCTACTGGATTTCATCCCGCACAAATCGCACCCCGCATCATTCAACCTGGATTGTGAAGGAGAGGTATAGACTTTTTCCTGCAAATTAAACCGCGTCATAATTCTTGTGGAAGCTGACTGTAAACATTACAGTTTCGGCACGAGCATTTATTAACCTTAACCGCCTATGACCATGTTGATTCAGCCCTATGTGTTTATCCGAGTAGGCAGGAAGAATGTCCGGATTAATATCCTGGAGATTATCTACGTGGAATCTTTGGCCAATTATATAAAGATCTACACGGAAGTGGGTACTTACCTCACACCCATGACCATGAAGCAATGTATCCGGATGTTGCCTGAAAATATGTTTAGCAGAATCAACCGCGGCACCATCGTGCCTATTCACCGAATTGTTTCCTACGACAAGGAGGGTATAACTCTCGAAGGTAAGAAATTTTCATTTGGCGAAGGTTGTAAAAAAGAGCTGGAAGCTCGCATTCAGTTATTTGTACAGGAACAGAAAAAGCTGTTATCAACCATGAACCCCGTCTTAACCGATACACCACCGGAGCAGCGCCATTTTGGTTAAGGCCTCTTTTTGAGCCGGGCAGCCGCAAGGCTGCTCTTTTTCGCTGATGTTTTTGCGGCCGTTTTTATTCACCGCCACTCCACCAGGCTATGCATAAACCCGTCAACGGAAAAGAGCTTTCTCATGGCAGTTCGTAAACTGTCCGGAGGGGATTTCTATCCCCTCCTTTTTTTTAGGGCCTTTATGTGCATAAGTTCCGTAAATCTACCTATTGTCCCGCTCCCCATAAGTAGGCAGCTTTACACTGGCATCTTTTGTCGGGAAAAGCAAAATGGCATTGGCCCGCCTCAGCCTCGCAGGCGGGCTTGTTTTATCATGCGTGCCACAATTTTATCGATGGGCAGGGTTACCGAATGCTCGGAGAAATGCATCCACTCGATGAAGCGAAAGGTTTCGGTCTCACCTGTTTCACGATAGGCTTGCAGTTGCCGATCATCGAAATCAAACTCCTTTTCGCGCAACGGGACCTTGATTGCCTCCAAAGGCTTCACATAATAATAAATGGAGATGATCTGCTGATTGGGACGAAAGGCGGAGGGCTGATAAAAATCAGTGGTATAGATATGATCCAAAACCTCCACGGCCAGGTTCATTTCTTCCATGAATTCACGTTTCAGGCAATCCCGGGTTCCTTCTCCCGGCTCCAGTCCGCCACCAGGAAACTTGGTATAATATCCACCCCGGATATATTCATCACTTACCAGCACCTTACCATCTTCTGAAGACAATATGCCATACACCCGGATTGTAATGCTTTGCATGGGAGCTATCAGATTATTTTTTTGCGAAGAAAAAGCCAGCCTATCACTAATGCGATTACCAGCGAAAGTAGCACCACAAGGTAAAAAGCATAAGGCGAATTCTCAAATCCATTGGGCACATTCATGCCAAAAATACTGGCGATTAATACGGGAAAAGTAAGTACGATAGTGATAACCGACAACCGTTTCAGCACCTGGTTCTGGTTGTTCGCAATGATGCTGGCGAAAGCATCAAGGGTGCTGCTCAGGATATTCGCGTATATATTGGCCATCTCAAGGGCCTGGGAATTGTCTACAATAAGGTCATCCAGTATTTCCCTTTCTTCCTCATTTAATCCAAGGAAATTGGTTCGTTCCAGTTTCATGAACAATAATTCATTGGAGCGAAGGGCCGTAACAAAATACACCAGGCTTTTTTGTATCCGCATCAATTCCACCAGGTATTCGTTTCGGCTTGAGTCGTACAGCTTTTGCTCGAATACATTGCGGCGCTGGTTTATTTCCTTCAGGTGCTCCATGAAATTCTGCACCACTTTCTCAAATACTTTCAGCACCATCATGTTTTTCTTGTCGGCATTCCGGTTTTGAAAGGTATTCAGGAATTTTTTAATGGCCGTATTCTCAAAGGAATTGACGGTTACGATCTGGTTATGGGTAAGGATAATGCAGATAGGGATGGTAATGTAATATGCATCGCTATCATTGAAGGAATTATTCTCCGTGGGTGTCTTGATGACGATCAGCTTTACATTATCTTCCTTTTCAAAGCGGCTGCGTTCGTCAATATCGAGTGAGTCGGTCAGAAAGTCGATAGGGATTTCAAGTCCGTTCGACAGTTCCGAAAACTCTTCCTGCCTCAGTGGGGGAAGCACGTTGATCCAGGCCGCTTCCTGGTGTTTGTCCACTTCCACCGTACGGTGGTCGATATTGCGGAAATACTGGATCAATCGTTATTGCTGTTGATTTATGGGATAATGCCTTCGAAAACTTTTTCGGCGGGCCCGCTTAGCCAGATATTGATATATTTTTCTTCATCCAGCCGGTCAAATTCCACACTTAGGGATCCACCCAGCGTTCTTACCTGCACTTCGTTGTAACCGTTTTCGTTATGGTAGCATACCAGCGCAGATGCCGTAACGCCGGTGCCGCAGGAATAGGTTTCATCCTCCACGCCCCGCTCATAAGTGCGGACGATGATTTCATGATCACCGGCCTGCTCTACAAAATTTACGTTAATGCCTTCCTGTTCATAGGTTTTGCTATAGCGTATATCGCGGCCTTTCTTGTATACGTCGAGTTCCATTACATCATTCACCAGCTTCACATAGTGGGGAGAACCGGTATCGAGCACAAAATCGCCATGTACTTTGCGGACGCGATCCACGTCTTTCATGCGCAGGCTTACCATTCCTTCCATATCAATCTCTGCTTCGTGTTCACCGTCGATTGCCATGAACCGGTATTCCTGGCGATGGATACCCAGGTGATAGGCATACTTCACAATACAGCGTCCGCCATTGCCGCACATACTGCCTTCGCGGCCATCGGCATTGTGGTAACGCATTTCAAAGTCATAACCCTGCTTTTCATTCAGCAGCATGAACCCATCGGCGCCTACCCCAAAGCGGCGGTCGCAGATGCGGCGGATACGGTCTTCATCGATGCTATTGTATCGGCCATCGCGGTTGTCTACAATCACGAAATCGTTGCCTGTACCCTGGTATTTTACAAATTCTATTCGCATAATTTTTCCGGAGCCAGCAAAATTAAGGCAATCCGGCGGGGTATTCGCTCATGAACTGGCCCGGGCTTACAGGTTTTCCACTTTTTCGATGAATTTTTTGATCAAACCCTCCACGGCCGCCTTGCCATCTTTGGAAAAGGTTTGGGATACCCGATTAGCCACAATGGCATTGAGGGCCAGGCAATGGTGCCCCAGCAACTTACCCAGGCCATATATAGCGGAGGTCTCCATTTCGAAATTGCTGATGCGATGGGGTCCAAAGCGGAAATCGGTAAGGCGATTGATCAATCCGGGGTTTTGCACACCCAGCCTTAGCACCCGCCCCTGCGGACCATAGAAGCCTGGACAGGTAACCGTAATGCCCTGGTGAAAGCCTTCCACGAAATGCTTGAGCAGGTGAGCGGAGGCGCCATGGATATAGGGCTGGCTCATGGGGGCGGTGAGCTGGGTGTGGGCTATGAAGGACTGCAGAAGTAGGTTGTCTTCCTCCGTTTGCTCGTGCCGGTAAAAATGCAGGAGGTTGTCGATACCCAGCCCATGCGTGCTGGCCACCAGGCCATCCACCGGAATATCAGCCTGCAGCGAACCTGAAGTGCCGAGGCGGATAATTTGCAGGGCGCTGAGTTGTGGTTTTACTGTGCGGGTAACAAAATCGATATTGGCCAGGGCGTCGAGTTCGTTTAGCACGATATCGATATTGTCGGGACCAATACCGGAAGAAAGGACGGTAACTCTTTTGCGGCCTACGTATCCGGTATGGCTAATGAATTCCCGATGCTGTGAGCGGTGTTCTATACGGTCGAAGTATTTGCTGACCTCGGTTACCCGATCCGGATCACCAACGGTGATGACGGTACCGGCCAGTTCTTCGGGCCTCAGGTCGAGGTGGTAAACAGCTCCCCGGGAATTGATAATAAGTTCGGATTCAGCGATGCGGGCCATGGCAAACTTTCTTTTATTTCAGCGAAAATATCCTATTTTTGCCATCCTTTCTTTCAGAAAAGGTCCTTTGGCCGAGTGGTTAGGCAGAGCTCTGCAAAAGCTCGTACAGCGGTTCGAATCCGCTAGGGACCTCGGAACAAAAGCCGAACCCGCTTTATGCGGGTTCGGCTTTTGTTGTTTAAGAGTTTAGGGTTTAAGGTTTAAGGGTATAGTTAGTCTTTTTCAAGGCTGCCATTTCGATTAAATCTTATGTTGTAAAGCACATATGTAAAAACGGTTGTTTTAAACAGTATCCCCTACATTTGCGGGTATCCCGTACCTGGTTCGCGTAGTAATACGGGAGTCTCCGGCAGCATTTTGATGCATCTTGCGGGAATTACTCCACCTTTAAATTCACGTACTATGAGCCACTTTATCAGTCTTACGGAAGCCAAAACCATGACCACCCGCTACAAAAATGATCGGGAAGGAATTCTGAAACAGGAATATCAGCAACGAAATATCCTGATATTGTCCGAAACATTCGACCGTGCGGCTTTTGATACACTTCTTGCCAAGCCAGGTTGCGCCGGCTTGCGATTTTATTATGGCATGATGCCCGACCTGCAGGTTCGCCTGATAGCCGTCGCTATCGATCAGGATGGTCATGATATTATAACCCCCAGGGAAGACGAACTCGATGAAAATACCGTGTATGATGATATCGTGGAAAAGGGTGTTCCTTGTCCACCCGAATGTCCACTAAATCCAGCTTTATAGTAAATGGTAAAAATTGCGGCACTGATTTCTGCCTTTAGCATCGCCCTGGCCGCCATCCTGGGGATTTTTCGATATCGGAAAGTGGACAGGGTTTTTCATCCATTTATTTATTTGTGTTGGGTAGCTTTTGCTACTGAAGTTATCACCCGCATCTATTTCCATCCACGAGCACTATCGGCCTATTCCGCCAATGTGTATAGCATTGCAGAATTCACGCTAATTCTTTGGTTGATGTGGCGCTGGCGGGTGATTGGACGAACGGCCTTTTGGTGGGTCAATGCAATCTTATTATTACTTTGGACGATTGAATTCCTGGTCTTCAGAAGCCTTGAGGCATACGCCAGCTACTTCAATATCATCTATGCACTGGTCATTCTGCTGGTGAGTATAAAGTGCCTGAGTTGGCGACTGACGGCTGAACGTGGCAATTTGATCCGGAGCCCCTATATAATTATCTGCTTTTCCTTTATCCTGTATTTTTCAGTAGCCACTATTGTGAATGCATTTTGGCTCTATGGTTATTATGGCTCTCTGAATTTCTCCAAAGCTATTACTTATCTGCACTATTTTGCCAATAGTCTTTGTAATATTAACTACGCCATAGCTATATTATGCATGCCCAGGAAAGATCCCTTTATCTTGCCATATTGATCACAGTCTTTGTGCTGTTTGTGCTGCTCGTATTCTACAGTTATTCGTTGATCCGGCAGCACAGGCGAAGCCGTCGCCTTTTTCGGGAAAAAGTGGCTGCTGAGATTCATACACTCGAAAAAGAACGGCGGCGCCTGGCCGAAGATATGCACGATGAGTTGGGTCCCGTGGTTGCCGGCATTAAACTAAAGCTGAACAGCATAGATGCTTTGTCCGACATCGATAAGGTCACACTCGAAAAGGTACAGGAAAATATGAGCCAGCTGCTCAACCGCCTCCGGGCCATCAGCAATAACCTGATGCCGGCTGTGCTGATGAAAAAGGGTCTCGGTCCGGCGGTCAAAGCGCTGATCGATGAGTTCCAGGGTACCCGGGGCTTGCAAATAAAGCTGGAAATGTCGGAGCTACCCGAACTGGCCGCTGAAGTAAGAACCAATCTCTACCGTATTTGCCAGGAAATTGTAGGCAATACACTCAAGCATGCGCAAGCAACAGAGCTGAATATTCGGCTGAGTGTCGATGAGCATTGGCTTCGCCTCGAAACCAAAGATAATGGCATCGGTTTCGACCAACAGGAGGCCGCTACCCGGTCGCACAGCTATGGCCTGCATAACCTGCTTAACCGGACGGAACTGATAGGGGGCAGGATGTTTTTGGAAACAATGCCAGGGAAAGGGACGGCGTATGTGGTGGAGGTGCCTGTTTTAAGTAGTAAGTAGTAAGTAGTAAGTAATAAGTTGGTAGGGGTAGTAGCGAATAGTTGGGAGTAGTAGGGGGTAGTAGGGGGTAGTAGAAGGTAGCAGGGAGTGAATATTTATTCCGGCTTAACTCTACCTGTTTTCAAAACTTCAACAGCTCCACCAACCTACCTGCCGGCAGATAAACGAATCCATAACTCTACAAGTACACAAATACACAAATTCACAAATCCACAAATCCACACGCTCATGTCTCTCTACACCTACAAGCCCATTCGTGTTGTTGTGGCCGATGACCACGAGCTTTTGCGGGAGGGTTTCCATACCATGCTGGCCAAAGCCGGCAACATTACCCTGGCGGGGGAGGCTTCGGATGGCCGGGAATTGCTGGAAATATGTCGCGCACTTCAACCAGATATCGTAATCACCGATATCAAGATGCCGGTGATGGATGGGATAGAAGCTACCCGTATCCTCTTGCAGGAAATACCCACCCTGGGGGTGATCGCTTTTTCGATGTTTGATGAAGAGAACCTGATTGTGGACATGCTCGAAGCGGGAGCTCAGGGTTATTTATTGAAAAATTCATCAAAATTGGAAATACTGGATGCCATCCGCACTGTTAGGGAAGGAGGCACTTACTATTGTTCCGGAACATCGGCACGTATGGCTTCCATGATCGCCAAAAGCCGCCACCGTCCGGCAGGATCTTCGCCGGACAATAGTTTTAGCGAGAAAGAGCTCGAAGTCATCCACCGTATCTGCCGGGAACAGGCCAGTAAGGAGATTGCCGCCGATATGAACCTAAGCCTGCGCACCGTGGAAGGTATCAGGCAGCGAATCCAGGAAAAAATGGGTGTACGTAATGCAGCAGGCATTGTAGTCTACGCTATTCGCGAGGGTTTATATAAAATATAAAACCCGGGTCGAAACCCGGGGTTACTGCAGAATAAGGCAATGGTTAAGGTTCTGCAAATGAACAGAACGAAAATAACCAGGACGATGGCTTGTAAAAAGAGTGATTGCCGCAAAAGGGTTTGCGGGTTGTACGTAGAACGTAATACGTAGTACGTTCTACGTTTTACGTTGGGTTTAGCGTTTAATGTTTAATGTTTAAGTTTAGGTTGGAGAGTGGATGCCTGAAAGGGAGGGAGCTCACAGGGTAGTAAGATGTTCTGTTTCGCCGCAAGCAAATAAAATCTCTTTGAAATTCCTGATATCGATAAATGCAAAATCCCCGGCATGGCCGGGGATTTTGTGGGAGTTGACGGGTTCGAACCGCCGACCCTCTGCTTGTAAGGCAGATGCTCTGAACCAGCTGAGCTAAACTCCCTTTTTTCCTTTGGGAGTGCAAAGATAAGGTTGTTAGCTATCTGTCCAAATTTTTTTCAGCTTTAATTGCCTCCCTGGCAATTGATCATCCAGCAAACCCCGTACTTGTCTTTGAAACTGCCGAAATAGGCTCCCCAAAACTGATCGGCCATCGGCATCTCCACTTCGCCTCCGGCACTGAGTCCATTAAAAAGCCGGTCTGCTTCCTGCTTGTTGTCGGGGTGCAGCGATACGTAGGCATTATTACCTACCGAAAGTTTTTGTCCATAGGTGGGGAGAATATCTGAACCCATCAGGGTGCAGTGCTCACTCACTTTAATGGATACATGCATTACCCGATTTTTCTCCTCTTCGCTAATGCCTTCCATACCAGGCGCGGAAGACATATGATGGACTTCGACGAAATCACCACCAAATACGGTTTTATAAAACTGGAACGCTTCGAGACAATTTCCATCGAAATTGAGATAAGGATTCATTAATGTCATGGCAATAAATTTTGATGAGGCTGCAATTAATGGATTTTAGGGCGACAGGTTGGGGATAATTCCGACCAAACCGGAAATTAGGGCGACGTGGGATGGTAGTATCCGTCATTTTGCATGCACTGAGGTTATTCAAATACTATTAATAATCATAATCAAAAAACCTTCCGAAGCAAGAGATTCCCCAAATTCCCAAATCCCCAAATTCTCAAATTTGCTTTTGATTATCAGCGAAAAACACATAGCTATGCTCAAATATTTAACAGGTTTCCTGCCCAATCGCCTCCCCAGCGGGCGGCTTACGTAATTTCTGCTTTTAGAAAATCAGGAGAATTGCTATTTTTGAGCAAAGCATTTGTAGAATGGCTTCCACCAGGAATCAAATACTTACGAAAGAAAACGAAGAAACTGATCTTCTCACCGTCGAGGATGAGGGATGTAGCCTTATTGTGTGGAATGATGAGATCAACACCTTCGATTGGGTGATTGAAACCCTGGTTGAAGTATGCGGTCACACACCCGAACAGGCTGAACAATGCTCCCTGCTCATCCACTTCAAAGGAAAATGCGCGGTAAAGAAGGGCGAATATGAAGAGATGAAAACCATGTGCGATGCCATCACCGATCGTGGTATTGGCGCCACGGTGGAGACCCTCGCCAGTTGATCAACCTACAGCCTTATCAACCATGTCGATTTTCGCATTGGATAAGGAACTCTACTTTCCCCCGGTACATTTAGCGGATCCGGATGGCCTGTTGGCTATTGGCGGTGACCTTAGCACAGATCGCCTTTTGCTGGCTTACCGGCAGGGTATCTTTCCCTGGTACGAAGGGGAACATATTCTTTGGTGGAGCCCCAATCCCCGCTTTGTACTCTTTCCGGATGAAATCCGTATCAGTAAGTCTGTCCGATCCCTGTTGAATAAATCCTATTTCGAGTTTAGCATCAATCAGGCATTCCGGGAAGTAATACATGCTTGCAAGCATATTCCCCGGGCAGGACAGGATGGTACCTGGATTACCGACGAAGTGGAACGCTCTTTTACAAAGCTTCATGAACTAGGCTACGCCATCAGTGCCGAAGTGTGGAAAGAGGGTGAGCTGATGGGAGGGTTGTATGGCATTCGGATGGGAAATGTGTTTTTTGGCGAAAGTATGTTTAGCCGCCATTCCAATGCTTCCCGATATGCTTTCATCCAATTGCTGCGCCGGCTAAAGGCAGATGGCGTGAAACTGGTGGATTGCCAGGTGTACACACCTTATCTGGAAAGTATGGGCGCCAGAATGATCAGCCGCGACGAATTCCTACATTGGCTCCATCCCATTGAATGAGGCGGTTTGCGCCTGCAACAATAAAGCCTATTTTTGGCGCAACAAATTTCGCGTCTTGAAATCACCCCGTTTTGTTTTTATACTGGTTGTAGCACTGGGCCTGTTGCTTTTTTTTGTTCGCCGTTGGCAGCAACAAAGGGAGCCTGAACAAACAACGACTACCCGCAAAACCTCTCCGGATAATGTAAACCGTAATCGTGGTTTCGACCGGCGCGTTTCCTATCTCGAATATACAGCCCATGCCAAATGCCGTATGCAATGCCGGCGAATCAGCCAGGCCGAAGTGGAGGAGATCATGCGCGACGGAAAAATCAATTATAAAAAAAGCGATGTAAAAGACCGGCCCTGTCCCACTTATGCACTGGAAGGCACCACCCGCGATCAGCAAAGGGTGCGGATTGTATTTGCGCAATGCGATTTCAAAACCAAAGTAGTAACCTGTATTGATCTCGACACCGACTGGGCCTGCGATTGTCCGGGTGATGACCGTAATAAATAGCGGGCCGCATGCATTTAGTCAAAAAGATTGCTGGAATTTTCTATACCCTTTACGCCATGGTTCTTTTTGTGGCAATCATGCTGCTGGTTTTTCCCTTCGTTATTATTGCCAGCCTTTTTGGTCGTATCCGCGGTGGCAACTGGGTGTACAGACTTTGCAGCTTGTGGGCAGATATCTGGTTCCCCCTGATTTTCATTTTTCATAAGAAAATTTACCTGGCGCCACACGACCGCGCCCGCTCCTTCATTTTTGTCAGCAACCATATTTCCTATCTCGATTCCGCTGTACTCGTAAAGGCTTACCGGCAACCCATACGCGCGCTCGGTAAGGTGGAAATGGCAAGGATTCCCATATTCGGCTATATCTATCGCAACGCGATCGTTACTGTAGATAGAAGCAGCGCGGAAAACAGGGCACGCAGCATACGTGTGCTGACATCGGTAATTCGCAAAGGAATTTCCGTGCTGGTTTTTCCAGAGGGCACATTCAATACAACCGAAAAGCCCTTGCTGGAGTTTTATGATGGCGCTTTCCGGATAGCCATCGAAACGCAAACGCCTGTGAAGCCGGTATTGTTTCTCGACACCTATGACCGGATGCATTATCGTTCCATATTTTCATTGAATCCGGGGATTAGTCGTATTCTCTATCTGGATGAAATACCGGTGGAAGGACTTTCCCTTCGCGACCTGCCACAGTTGAAAGCAACTACCTATGCCATTATGGAAAAAACGCTCCGGGAATGGAAAGCAGGTTGGATCCGGGAAGAAAACCCGGTTTACTGATAGATGCCGCGCGGCTGGAATTGGCTAAATTTGCCAACCCGATAGGGACAGCTATCGCAAAAAAGCACATTGTACTCATCCATGCACTACGCCGAAGTCATTATACCCCTTATGCTTCCCCGGAATTATACCTGGGAAGTGCCGGCAGATATGCTCGATCAGATCAGGCCGGGATGCCGGGTTGAGGTGAACCTGGGGAAATCAAAGAAATATGCGGGTGTTGTAAAAAACATCAGCATGGAAGCTCCAGAATGGGTGGATACCAAACCCATCCTGAACCTGCTGGATGTGGAGCCGGTGCTACATGAAGAGCAGCTAAAGCTTTGGGAATGGATAGCGTCCTATTATATGTGCAGTGAAGGGGAAGTGATGGCGGCGGCCCTGCCTTCGCATTTCAAACTGAGCAGCGAATCAATCCTGGTGTTCAATGAAGAGTTTGGAGATAATTTTACTGAACTGGATCATGATGAATACCTGGTGGCGGAAGCTCTCTTGTTGAAAAAGGAACTGCGTTTGACGGAAGTGCAGCAAATTCTGGATTCATCGCATGTGTATCCGGTTATCAATCGGCTGATTCTAAAAAAAGTGTGCTATATATGGGAAGCCCTGAAGCAAACCTATTCCCCCAAAAAGGAAACCTTCGTTCAACTTCATCCCGATTACCTGGAAGAAACCAAACTGGAAAGCCTGCTCAATGAGGACCCGAAACTTCGGCGTGCGGAAAAGCAAATGGAGTTGTTGCTGGCATTTTTGCACATTACACGTACCGAAGGGGAGGTGACCAAATCAGCACTACTGAAAAAGTCGGGAGCCAGCGATGCTCAGGTAAAGGGATTGGTTGACAAAGGCATTCTATTGGTGGAGAAAAGAAATGTGGATAGGATTCGTATGCTGCCTCCTTTGGTCAATATCGACTTTACTTTATCGGAAGCCCAGGAAAAAGCCTATCAATCCTTGCTGGCTCAAATGCAGGAAAAAGCTGTTTGTCTCCTGCATGGCGTTACTTCGAGCGGAAAAACACAGTTGTACGTGAAACTGATGGCCGAAGCGGTGCAACAGGGCAAACAGGTATTATTTCTTTTGCCCGAAATTGCGCTTACCTCACAAATAATTCGTCGACTTCAAAAGCATTTTGGTGGCTATATAGGGATTTATCATTCCCGTTTTTCTCATAACGAGCGGGTGGAAATATGGAACAAAGTGAAAAGCGGTGAACTGAAGATCGTATTGGGTGCCCGCTCGGCGCTATTTCTTCCGTTCCAGGACTTGTCGCTGATTATTTGTGATGAGGAACACGACGCATCCTTCAAGCAACAGGAACCTGCGCCTCGCTATCATGGACGCGATGCCGCTATTTATTACGCTTCGCTTTTTGGCGCCAAAACGGTTTTGGGTAGCGCCACCCCCTCCTTTGAATCCTATTTCAATGCGGTAAATGGCAAATATGGTTTGGTGGAATTGAATGAACGGTTTGGAGAAATAGATTTGCCCGGTATTGAAATCATCGATACACGCAAAATTGAAAGAAAAGATCGGGAGAAACCCATCCTGTCGCCAACGCTAACGGAAGCTATTCAGCATACCATTGCGGCCAATAAGCAGGTCATATTGTTTCAGAACCGAAGGGGATATTCTCCTTACCAGGTTTGTATGGTTTGTGGATGGATACCGCAGTGTCGCTATTGCGATGTGTCCCTCACCTTTCACAAGCTTAGCAACAAACTCCACTGCCATTATTGTGGCAGCACTTATCCTCCCGTCCATACCTGCGCGGCATGTGGTAATCATCAGTTTACTCAAAAAAACTTCGGTACGGAAAAAATTGAGGAGTTGTTGCAGGAAACATTCCCTTCCGCCAAAGTGGCCCGAATGGATATTGACTCGGTGCGGGGAAAACAGGCGCACGACAACCTGATTCAGCTTTTTGAGCAGCAGCGTATCGATATCCTGGTGGGTACACAAATGGTGGTAAAGGGGCTCGATTTTGACCATGTGGGGTTGGTAGGCATTCTGGATGCGGACGGCCTGCTGCATTTTGCGGATTTCAGGGTACATGAACGGGCTTTTCAGTTGATGGAGCAGGTAAGTGGCCGGGCCGGGCGAAAAGGAAAGAAGGGGCGTGTACTCATTCAAACCACGCAGCCCACGCATCCGGTGCTGATGCATGTGCAGCGGCATGATTTTAAAAAATTATTTGAGGAAGAGTTGCCCAAGCGCAAGCAATTCGGCTATCCACCCTACACACGCACCATCCATATTTCCTTTCGTCATCGTTTTAGGGAAATCGCCCAGCAGGCAGCACGCCAATACGCGGATGCGCTTCAAAACAGGTATGGAAAATTTGTAATCGGTCCCGGCGAGCCGGTGGTAAACCGCGTGCGGAATCTGTATTTGATGGAGTTGTTGTTGAAACTACCCCGCGATCAAAAATTATTGCAGCAATGCAAGAAAGATTTGCTGGAGCAAATTGCGATCCTGCACCAGGAGAAAAGATATCGCTCCGTAGTGATCCTCCCCGATGTGGATGCGATCTAGAAGACGAACCCAAAATAGAAACCGTCTCACGCCTCACGCCTCACGCCTCACGTCTCACGTCTCACGCCTCACGCCTCACGTCTCGCGCCTCACGATTCACGTCTCACGCCTCACGCCTCACTGTCCCTCATCATTTCCTTAAACAGGTACCTATGTACTCCCAGGGCCGGCGATTTCACCGCCCGGATCATGGCCTTCGCCACCTGCCTGGCCTGAATCGGCCTGTATTTGCTCAAGGAACCTATCATCAGGGGAGCCAGACGAGGAAGGACTCTCATGGCCATTTTTTCGCCGAACCTATTTTCGTCCCGATTCCCTAACAGGAGCGATGGTTGAAAGAAGTGAATAGAAGCAAAGGGTTCAAGACTGATGGCGTCCTCGACATGGCCTTTCAAGCGGAGATAGAAATTACTGCTTTTGCTATTGGCTCCTACCGCGGAAACCAGTAGAAATTTGCGGCATCCGATTTCATGACAGACCCTTGCTGCCCGCACCGGTATATCGAAATCGATTTTCTTATAGGCTTCCTGATCGCCCTTTACCTTTTTCTGCGTGGTGCCAATGGCGCAAAAAACCGCTTCGCAGCCATCTATAGCCAATTTTATGGATTCGGCATCCTCAAAGTCCACCAGTTTTACTTCCACTTTGGGGTGTGGCGATGTAACAGGTCTTCGCACCAGCATCCGAATGCATGCTACTGAAGGATCGTCCGACAGCAAGGCAATCAACTCGCGTCCAATCATACCGGTTCCTCCCAAAACGGCCAGGTGCAGCGTTTGCATATTCGGTGGCTTGAATGGTTAAATAGTTATTTTTGTTTGTATGCAATTTCAGGAAAATTACTCTTTAAAGCACCATAACAGTTTCGGTATCGATGTAATGGCACGTTATTTTGCCTTGTTCAACAGCGTAGAAAACCTGAACGCGCTTGCGGAATACGCGTTTCCGGGTAAGGTTGTTCGGCCTGACCTGGTTTTGGGCGGTGGCAGCAATATTCTCCTAACCAATAATTTGCCCGGCTGGGTTTTTCACAACCAGATAAAAGGAATAAAACTGGAGGCAGAAAGTGAAGATGAGTTTATTGTATGCGCAGGCGCCGGCGAAAACTGGCATGGCTTTGTGCAGTTTTGCATTGGACAGGGTTGGGCAGGTTTGGAGAACCTTTCTCTTATCCCCGGATCCGTAGGTGCTGCGCCCATGCAAAATATCGGTGCGTATGGGGTGGAGTTGAAGGACTGCTTTTATGATCTCGAAGCCTGGCATCGCGGTGAGCGGAAGATTGAACGCTTTGATGCGGCAGATTGCGCTTTCGGTTACCGCGAAAGCGTATTCAAGCGAAAATGGAAGGATCAATTTATCATTACAAAAGTCCGTTTCCGATTAAAACGGAAACCGGAATTTCATATCAGCTACGGCGCTATTCAGCAGGAACTGGAGAAAATGGGGGTTCAGCAACTCAGCATTCGTGCCGTGGCGGATGCTGTTATCCGAATCAGAGAAAGTAAATTACCCGATCCCCGAAAAACGGGTAATGCGGGATCGTTTTTCAAGAATCCCAGTGTGTCGGAAGCGACTTATCAAAAAATAAAAGACGACTTTCCTGAAGTTGTTGCTTATGCCAATACAGATGGCAGCTATAAACTGGCAGCCGGCTGGCTGATTGAAAAATGTGGATGGAAGGGATATCGTGAAGGTGATGCGGGATGTCATGCACAACAAGCCCTTGTACTCGTCAACTATGGTAATGCAACCGGCAGGGAAATCCTGGCACTGGCCCAGCGCATCAGTGACTCGGTAAGGGAGAAATTTGGAGTGGAGCTGGAGAGGGAAGTGAATGTTACGTGAGGCGTGAGACGTGAGGCGTGAATCGTTAGGCGTGAGGCGTGAATCGTGAGGCGTGAATCGTGAGGCGTGAGGCGTGTGGCGTGAATCGTGAGGCGTGAGATGTTAAGAAATTGTTTTCGAAGCAGTGAAAGTTATTTGTGCTGACTCATATAAGCATAACTATTGTATCCGTTATAATCATCAATATCCTCTCACTCATACCTGGGATTCTATTGATGAAGCAATAGACAAAAGTGCAAATTTTGCCTCACGTCTCACGCCTCACGCCTCACGATTCACGATTCACGCCTCACGCCTCACGTCTCCCGTCTCCCGCCTCACGTCTCACGTCTCACGCTTCACGTCTCACGCCTCCTCATCATATTCCCCCTCAAAATCCTCCTCCCTTCCCAGGTTCATCATGCTTCCTATCAGGTCTTTGAATTCAATTTTGCTTTCAAATATTTTTTTGCTGATCAGGGAATAGGCGGCGAGGCCGTGCAAAACAAATTCCATCAGCAGGGCCGATTGGTTTTCGTTGGCCTTTGGAAAATATCGTTTCACCAGGGCATGTAACCCATCTACCTGGTAGAGCTGCACAGTTTTGTCTTTGTCGCGCGTATTGAAGCTGAGGTTGAGGGTATTGCCTTTATCGAACCAGGCACTGATAGCGCGATAGGGATTGTCTTCTTTTTCCTGAAGCGAAGCTTTCCCAGTTGCCCTGCGCTTTTTAAGTGTATCAGGATTAGGGAAGTATTCTGCGAACTGGCTTCTGATGGCTTTGTCCACAAGGTTCATGGCTACCTGATAGGGACCTTCCTGCTCTCCTTCATATACAAGTTCAATTTTTCCCGTAATGGAAGGAATAATGCCGGCAAGGTCAGCTATCCATACCTGTGTTTTCTTTTCATTGTTCAAAATAGCCCTCCGTTCAGCCGCACTTACTGCATTTTCAAATGCGGAGATGGTAAGGCGCGCGCTTACACCACTTTTCTTATCGACAAATTCACTAGCCCGGGCTTCAAACGCAATTTGTTCTATGAGTCTTTTCACCAGGTCGCTCACTTCCACCATCGATTGCTGTTCCTTTTCAAGCGCCGCTTCCTGGCTGGTAATCTCCAGCGCTTCTTCCAGCGATTTTGGATAATGGGTAAGGATCTGGCTTTGTATGCGATCTTTCAGCGGCGTTACGATGGAACCGCGATTGGTATAATCTTCCGGATTCGCTGTAAATACAAAAAGTATATCAAGGGGCAGGCGCAATTTGAAACCGCGGATCTGAATATCGCCCTCCTCCAGTATATTAAATAGTGCCACCTGAATGCGTGCCTGCAAGTCGGGAAGTTCGTTGATCACAAATATGCCCCGGTTGCTGCGGGGAATAATGCCATAGTGGATCACGCGGTCATCCGCAAAACTCAATTTTAGGTTTGCGGCTTTGATAGGGTCAATATCGCCTATGAGATCCGCCACGCTCACGTCAGGTGTAGCCAGCTTCTCGCCATATCGCTCGCTGCGGTGCAACCATTCTATAGGGGTATTGTCGCCCTTTTCAGCAATCAGCTCCTGCGCATAGCGGGAAATGGGATTCAGTGGATCTTCGTTGATGTCGCTGCCGGCAATAACGGGTATGTATTCATCCAGCAACTCGGTCATTTGTCGTGCCATACGCGTCTTGGCTTGGCCCCGCAAACCCAGAAAAAGGATATTGTGCTTGCTAAGGAGTGCACGCTCCACATCCGGAATCACGGTGTCTTCATATCCCACAATTCCCTGGAAGGTAGGCTCCTGCTTTTTCAAACGATTAATGAGATTATTGCGAATTTCTTCCCGGATACTTTGGCTTTTGTATCCGGACTTTTTTAGTTCCCCTAAGGTTGTGATATTTTTCATATTTGCTTGCTGAATAAGGTATCGGCTGTTTATTCTGTTTAATAAAGTGTTTTGCGTTTGCCTGACTCAAAATCCCGGAAAATGAAAGCGCCCAGTTTGTCGAGCGAAGCAAAAAATGCCTTGCCCTGGTTCGTTTCGGTAAACTCCTGCACAAAGCGCTGCAGGTATGGGTCGGTGGCAATCATGAAAGTGGTGATTGGAATACGCAGCTTTTTGCATTGCGCTGCAAGGTTCATACAGCGGTTCACCACTTTACGGTCAAGTCCGAAACTGTTTTTATAGTAACGCTTTCCTATTTTCAGGCAGGTAGGCTTCCCATCGGTGATCATGAATATCTGCTTATTTGGGTTTTTTCTTCTGCGAAGAATATCCATGGCCAGTTCCAGTCCGGCAACGGTATTGGTATGGTAGGGGCCCACCTGCAAATAAGGAAGGTCCTTCACTTCAATAGGCCAGGCATCGTTGCCGAATACGACAATGTCGAGTGTATCTTTGGGATACCGGGTCTTGATCAGCTCACTCAGGGCCATCGCCACTTTTTTGGCGGGAGTAATCCTGTCCTCTCCATATAAGATCATGGAATGCGAAATATCAATCATCAGCACGGTAGAAGTCTGCGCCTTGAAGTCGGTTTCCCGGATGCTCAGGTCATCTTCCTGCATCTGGAAGCTGTCGACCCCATGATTAATTTGTGCAGTGCGGATGGATTCCGTAAAATCAATCTGCTCCAGCATATCGCCAAACTGAAACTGCCGGGTATCCGAATTGGGTTCATCGCCCTGGCCAGGTTTAAAGCTGTGATGATCTCCCTGTTTTGTTTTTTTCAGCTTGCCAAATATCTCTTCCAGGCTTTTTTTTCGGATGCTTTGTTCTGTTCTTGGCGTGATCTTTATTTCTCCTTTTTCGTTGTCGTCGGTGATATAGCCTTTTTCCCTCAGGTCTTCAATAAAATCTCCCATTCCGTATTCATCGTCGGTTAACCCATATTGTTTGTCCAGCTCATTCAGCCACGACAGCGCTTCCGTTACATCGCCACTGGTATAGTTGATGAGTTGGAGAAACAGGTTGAGCAGTTGATCAAACTTGCTCTGGCCCTGCTCGTTGGGGTCGAATCGGGAAAAATGGAAACCTCGCATACAAATCGAAATTACAACTATTGTAACAATGGGTTTGGCCAATGGTTCTGAGCTACTATAGAAAAGCAAGGCGGCCTATGGGCCGCCTTGCTTTTCTATAGTAGGTGAAGAAGGAGAGAATTCAGAATTAAGGGAGGCTGTCGGGTTTGTTTTCAATGGTTCCACCGCTGCCTTCCTGGGTTGGGTTGGCAGGTTTTGTTGCACCATAAGCCCTTTCTATATCTTCCAGCACCACCAGCATAATCTGGTTGAGGAAGGCTTCCGTTCCTTCCAGGGTACCCGAAAATGCTTCCGGCTTTTCCAGCTTCAGATAATTATAATAAGCCTGCTGCTGTTCCAGGTCTTTACGAACGCCGAGCCTGATTTTCTCGGCAAGGTCCCGATCGCCGGCCTTATAAGCAGCTTCCAGGTATTGCAACCCCGTCTGGTTATGCGAACTGTAGCGGCTCACATAGCCGTAGGGAAGATTTTCGGGATCAATACCTTCTTCAGCTTTGGCCAAAAGCTGTATTGCCTTTTCTTTCTGCCCGTTATCAGCCATATTACCGGCTGCTTCTGCGTAAACGGCGCGGATATTCAGCAGATGTCGCCTGTTTTCTTCGTCGAAATACACGCCTTTCTTGTTGGCACCGCCGAAGCGGAAATCTTCCATCAGGTTCTGATACATTACAGCTTCGTTATTATCACGAATGGAAGGGCCACCCAGTCCTACGCGCAGTACCTGGCTGAGCGAATCAAGGCTTCTTTCGATCACCCAGTTTTGCTGAGGCGCTTTCATCTGCACGGGTACCAGTCTGTACGCCATACCATCTTTGCGCAGGTACTGGCCAAATCCGAGTTCACCGAAAGGAAAGGTGAAATAGATGGGTCTTTCCCATTGGTTAGCCGCAATGATGTTGAGAATGACAAGGTCATTCTTATACATGGTGGTCTTCGGAATTTCAAAGCGCATGGGGCTGATGATGCTATCCTCCGGATTCACCGTGCCATTTGCCCTTACCACTTCCGGGTTTACTTCTACATACACTTTCTTCACCGGGTAGGAGGGTAGAGGTTCTCCTCGGCTATTATCCATTTTGCTCGGATCGTCACTGCCCACATATTCCATCACCTTGGTAAGGTTCTCAAAAACATTCTGATTAAAACGTTTGGGATCGTGCACCACAAAGTTCCGGTTATTGCCTCTTGTTTTCTCCGGTCCCCAAAATAGATCCACCGCTTCGGCATCATTTACTTTATAGCGCAACTGATCGATATACCAGTCAATGCCGAGCAGGCTGTTGTTGATGATGCGAATATCCTTGCGCACGCCTTCCACTTCCTGGGCATACCAGAGCGGGTAAGTGTCGTTATCACCAAAAGTGAATATGATGGCATTGGGCGCGCAGCTTTCGAGGTAATCGCGTGCCAGGTCTGGTGCCAGCGTTTTTTGGCTGCGGTCATGATCATCCCATTCCTGTTGGGCCATCAATACAGGTACAGCCATACAAAGTATGGCAGCGCCGATGTTCAGGATTCCATTGTTCTTTCCTCCTCCTGAAATGGCGCGGAGCAGCAAGCTTCCTCCCGCGGCTACCACCGCAAAAAGCGCTGTGGCCACCAGGCAGGGAATCAATGTATTGCCAGGTCCGTTCGCATTGAGTGAACTGAATGCGGTGATCGTAAAGGTCAAAGCCGAACCATAAGCCAGGGTTTGCTGAAAACTCAGTTTGTCGGCAATATCTCTTGCCATCCGCACAAAGGCCACAACAGAAAGGCCTATCCAGATTGCAAAGGCATAGAATGATCCCACATAAGCGTAATCACGCTCACGTGGCTGATTGCCGGGTTGATTCAAATAAAGCACAATGGCGATCCCCGTAAAGAAAAACAGCAGGAAGCTAACGATCCAGTCCTTACGATTCCGAATGTATTGGTACACACAACCCAGGATACCCAACACAAAAGGTAACATGTACAATTTGTTGTGTGCTTTGTTATTTTGCATGCTTTCGGGCATCTGCGATTGATCGCCCAGGCGTGCGTTGTCCATTACGGAAATACCCGAAATCCAGTTGCCGTCGCGAACATTGCCCAGCCCCTGCACATCGTTTTGTTTACCTGCGAAATTCCACATGAAATAACGCCAGTACATCAGGTCCATCTGGTAGGTAAAGAACCATTCGAAGTTGTCGGAATAGCTGGGCGCTTCGTACTTACCCGTTTGCCGATTCTGACCAAGACCCAGCCAGTTGGCATAGAATCTTGCATGGCCCTGATCTTCACTGGGATCCCAAATGCGAGGGAAAAGTTGCTGTTCGGATAGCGGATAACTGTATTCGCGCTGGCGACCGATGGGTTCATATTTATCACCTACGCGTGCATAGCGCATTTCTTTTTCAACAATGTCGTTGGGAACAGCAGCATAATGGGGCCCGAAAACAAGTGGCGCACTGCCGTACTGTTCACGGCTGAGGTAGTACACCAGGTTCATGGGGTTGTCCACATTGTTCATGTCGATGGTAGGGTTGGCATTGGATCGAATCATCGCCGTGAAGTACAGGGAATATCCCAGCATCACAAACGCATAGGACCAAAGAGCCAGCTTCAACACTCTCAAGGCGGTGGGCTTGAAGAAATAACCCATTATGCCTGCGAGAATGGCGACCAGCAGGAATTTGCCCAACATGGATCCACCTGAGCTGCCAGGTACCATGAAGAAGGGTAGCAGTGAAAGGGCCAGGAAGGAAAGAAACCAAAGAATAGCCCGGGTTTGGTTAAAACCTGCAGCCTTGAGGCGTATGCCCCATATGATAACTGCGGCCAAGGCCACGAAGTATAGTGCAAAGCCTACAAATAAGGGCAGGCCAACCGAGTTGACAAAAAACAGGTCGAACAAACCAGCCGCCTTCATCGAGTATTGAATGATGGTTACCTGCATCAATCCTACAATCAGGCATCCGATCAGGAAAGCGATAAGTGCACCCCATTTGGTGGGTTGATAGCGGCGGTAATAATACACCATCACGATCGCAGGGATTGTCAGCAGGTTCAGCAAGTGAACACCGATAGACAGACCCATCATGAAAAACAGGAAGATGATCCAGCGATCGCTGCGGGCGCGGGCTTCCTGGTCATCACCGGCATGCTCATCGGCATGCTCCCATTTCAGGATGGCCCAAAATACGAGCGCTGTGAAGAAAGAGGAAAGCGCGTACACTTCACCTTCCACGGCACTGAACCAGAAAGAGTCACTGAAATTGTAGGCAAGCGCACCTACCGTACCGGCTGCCATTACGGTAAAGATTTGTGAAGCGGTCAATTCTTCCCCTGCGCTTACAAACATCTTGCGGGCAAAGTGCGTGATAGTCCAGAAAAGGAATAGAATGGTTACGGCACTGGCCAGTGCGCTCATGAAGTTCACGGCGCTGGCGGCGGTAAGGGGGTCATCTCCAAAAAGAATGATGAAGAATCTTCCAAGGAGGGTAAACACCGGGGCTCCCGGAGGGTGGGGAAGACCAAGGTTTTTGGCCGTAGCTACAAACTCTCCACAATCCCAAAGACTGCCACGGGCTTCACGCGTTAACATGTAGGTGGCCAGGGATATCAAAAAAACGACCCATCCGGTGAGGTTATTGACTTTTCTGAAATTCATACCCGATTTATTTTTAGCCGATTTTAGGGGCAAGCAAAAATAGGGAAACGGTTGCTTTTAACGCAATCCGAAATACCATGGTTTCCTACTCGAAATAAACTCTTACGGTTTGGTAAAAGAGTTGGTTTTGAAGATAATTTGCCGACTGGGCATTTTTCTCGGAAAAGCCTTTCAGTCCAAACAGGCCGGCGGCATTGCCCTTATTGATGGCGATTTCCAAATAGCCTGCGCTGTTAAAGAGCGCCAGTTTCTCGCCAGGGTTCACGTCGGCGTAGGATTCGCTGATCCGGTCAATGACTTCATCGCGCTTGAAAACAATGCGAAAGCTGCGCCCGCGACGCTGTGCTTCAAACTGGTCGCGTCGGATATTTACCACCACGTTCTCGAAATTGTCGATAAAGATAATCTGACCTTCGATCCAGTTATTATCGAGCAGTGGGCGCAGGTGATTCTTTTCCAGGTATTGTGGATCGGCATTACCTATTTGCTGAATGGGGTCCCCATTTACCAGGCGACGGATGGTTTCTGCCATCACACGAACACAATAAATTGTGTTTTTGCTTGCGGTTTTCTCCAACGGAATGCCAATCACCAGATCGGGTCTCTCTTCGAGAATCATGTGCAGCAGACCGTTGTCGGCACAGAGAATATACTGGTTCTGATGAAAGGCCAGCAAAAGCTGTTCCGGCTTCTTTTCAAACAGATTCACCAGCACCATGTGGTAAGTAAAGTCCGGGAAATTCCGAAATGCGCTACGGCATATATAAGCCGCGTGTGGCGCATTGAAGGGAGGGATATTGTGCGAAACATCCACCATCTGAAAATCCGGGTCCACTTGCAATAGCTGCGCTTTGATGGCGGCTACCAGATAATCCTGCGGACCAATATCAGATGTGAGGGTGATGAGGGCCAATGAGGGAGTTTGAAGTTATAAGTTTTAAGTTGTAAGTTTTTTTTGAGGTTTTATTTGACCAGTTGGCCGTCTTTGAAAAAGAATTTATGAACCAGTTTGTCGGCGAGGCCGGGGAAGAATTTGTTCAGCAAAACGGTTCTTTTTCCGGTGAATGTCATTACCAGAGTTCTCTTCTTTTTGCGGATTCCCGCCAGGATTCGTTCGGCGCATTCTTCGGCACTCATCATCTTGCTTTCATCCATTGGGGTTTCGCCATGCGATGCTCCGTCTTTGTTGAGGGCTGCATGGCGGATATTGCTGGTGGTGAAACCGGGGCAAACCCACATTACGTGTACGCCATCGTCGAGGAGTTCTGTTTTCACCGCTTCGAGCCAGCCCTGGAGGGCGTATTTGCTGGCGGAGTACGCACTGCGGCCAGGCAGGCCACGATAGCCCGCGATGGAAGATACGCCCACCACGATTCCTTTTCTTTCAATCAGAGAGGAAAGGGCATATTTGGTGCAGTACACGCTGCCGAAGAAGTTAATGTCCATCACTTTGCGCAGTACTTCCATATCGGCATCCTTGAGCAATGCACGCATGCTGATACCCGCATTATTGATCAGGATATCGATGCCCCCATATACTTTAAGCGTAGTTTCCATAAATCGCCGGCAATCGTTCTCGCTGCTTACGTCAGCCACCATGGTATGGAGCGGAAAAGAAGGGTAGGCCGACTGGAGGCTGTAGAGTTTGTCATGGTTTCGGCCACAAGTGGCTACTTTGGCGCCGGCACGCAGGAGCAGGTCAACCAGGGCTTTACCGATACCGTCGGTGCCGCCGGTTACCACCACCACTTTATTTTCAAAAAAAGAAGCCATAGTATAGAGGTTATAAGCGCAAACCTACTTCAAAAATTGGCAATTAGCTTATTTGAAATCAAGGAGATAATTGGATTGGCGTTCAAAAACGAATTTTGCAAATCTTTGAGTTTTTTTTGGAGCGAAAAATCTTTGCCCTTATTTTTGCACCCCGTTTGAATGATTGATGCCAGCGGGAGGATTTTGATTCCGTAGCTCAGTTGGTAGAGCAATACACTTTTAATGTATGGGCCCTGGGTTCGAGTCCCAGCGGGATCACAAAAGTCGCTTCGAATTTGAAGCGGCTTTTTTAATTTTATGAAGCCTTTGAATTCGGTTGTGCTGATTTGTTGATCTTGAAGGGTAGAGCATCCCGATTTTAATCGGGAGGGCCCTGGGTTCGAGTCCCAGCGGGATCACAGATAGACAGATTCAAACAGTCTCAATTCGCTCCAAATGCCCTGCAATCATTGATTTGCAGGGTTTTTTGTTTTTGGCCCATTGTCAAAAACATCCAAAATTCTCCAAATCGTGGTGCGCAATTCGAGCGGACAAAATCTACTGTAAAGAAAATCCGCTCGAATTCTTCTGAAACCCGCTTCCAGCAAGGGGTTCAGAATTTGAACATGCCCTTTCAACGTAGCTGTGAATGGTAATTTTATCACCGTTTAAAGCTATTTTATGAGCCAGAATTTTAATGTGCTTTTCTTCCTCAAGAAGGGAAGGAAAAACAACCCGAATTCCCTTCCGATTTATGTACGGGTAACCATTAACGGAGAAAGGGCTGAGTGGACCTGCCAGCGGCACTGCGACCCTGGTATCTGGAATCAACAAACCGGACGGGTAAGCGGTAAAAAAGAGGAAACAAAGTCGGTGAACCAGTATCTCGATGCCATTCAGGCAAATATTTTCCATGTACAAAAGGAGTATGCTTTACGGAATGAACCAATAACTGCAACACAAGTACGGGCTAGAGTTCTTCATCAATCCGAGGGAAAGAAACATACCCTTATCCAGGTTTATCAATATCACAATGATCAGTTTCAAGAGTTAGTAGGAAGCGAATTTTCGCATGGCACTTACAAGAAGTTCAAATCTGCGCTCAACTCTCTAAAGCAATTTTTGAAATGGAAATTTTGCAAAGACGATGTGTATTTGACGGAAGTAAGCCACAAGTTCATAACCGAATATGAATTTTACCTCAAAACCGTACAGAACCTGCAGCATAATTCAGCGATGGTCAATATCAAGAAGTTGAAAAAAATCATTCGACTATGTGTAGCGAACGACTGGCTGGATAAAGATCCGTTCAAATCCTACAAGATTACCACCAAAGAAACAAGCCGGAATTTCTTGCTGCAAAGTGAATTAGAAACTCTCCACAATAAACATTTTACTGCAAAGCGGTTGGATCAGGTACGCGATATATTTCTGTTCAGTTGCTATACAGGCCTTTCCTATTCCGACCTGATGATGCTGACACAAAAGGATGTTTCCTTAGGTATAGATGGCGAACAATGGATATTTACTACCCGGATAAAAACTGATACCGCTTCCAGAATTCCATTACTGCCGATAGCGAAGGAAATTTTAGGCAAGTATTCCCAAGAGCCAGAAATTATCCATTCGGACCGGTTACTTCCCAAACTGACGAACCAAAGATTGAACAGCTATTTGAAAGAAATAAGCGACCTGTGTGGCTTCAATAAAGAACTGACCTTTCACTGTGCCAGGCATACGTTTGCCACTACTGTTACATTAACAAACGGGGTCCCGATAGAAACGGTCAGCAAGATGCTCGGGCATAAAAGCCTTCGCACTACTCAGATCTATGCGAAGATTCTGGATAATAAGGTTAGTGATGATATGCAAGTGCTGAAGCAAAAACTACAAGCTGTTTGATCAATGATAACTGAGCGAGTTTCTGGGATATAATTCACTACAAAAAACATAATAATGAAAAACGAAATAGTAAATCTCCACAATAACAAGGATTATAAAAAATGGTATCAGGGTATTAAATCAAAAATAAAGTCCTCCCAAATAAAGGCTGTTACAAAAGTAAATACAGAGTTACTGGCGTTGTATTGGGAGATTGGAAGGGAAATTGTTGAAAAGCAAAGGGAGTCGAATTACGGTGATTTATTAATAGAGCAATTATCAAAAGATTTATCAATAGAATTTGCTTCAGAAAAGGGCTTTTCCAGAAGCAATCTGTTCTACATAAAAAAGTGGTATCTATTTTATAATCAAGGAATTAAAAAAGTCCCACAACCTGTGGGACTTTTTGGGGAAGATAGTAAAAATGACTTAGCCCCCCAACTTGTGGTACTAATTCCGTGGGGTCATAATCGGGAAATCATAACGAAATGTAGCACCATTGAGGAAGCCTTATTCTATGTAACGGAAACGATCAAGCATAGTTGGTCAAGGACGGTTCTGTTGCATCAGATAGAAAGCAACCTTTATTACCGCAAGGGAAAAGCGATTACCAATTTTAAAGATACCCTACCCGGTCCGCAAGGTGATCTTGCGAATGAACTGATAAAAGATCCCTATCAATTTGACTTTCTCCCTTTAGCGAAAAAATACAAGGAAAAAGACCTGGAGAATGCTTTGGTTGACCATATTACCCGCTTCCTGTTGGAACTCGGAACCGGCTTTAGTTATTTGGGTAAACAATATAGAGTAACGGTAGAAAAAGAAGATTTTTTTATTGATCTCTTATTCTATCATATCAAACTCCGCTCATTTATCATCGTGGAATTGAAAACCGGAAAGTTTATCCCTGAATATGCCGGTAAATTGAATTTTTACCTGAATTTAGTTGATGAGGTATTAAAGCAACCAGCGGATAATCCTTCGATAGGGTTGTTAATCTGCAAAAGCAAATCCAGTGTAGTAGCCGAGTATTCTATAAAAGGCTTGAAAAAGCCTATAGGTATCACAGAATATGAATTAACCCACTTGCTTCCAGAAAACTTTAAAGAAAGTCTTCCTTCACCGGAAGAACTGGAAAGCGTCATGAAATTGGATAACCCGGGCAAGCAATCTGATTAGCAACATACTCTTTTTTCAAGGATTTAATTAATAAAAAAAGCTAAGACGAATCAAAATGATATTTAAAAATATCGGACGATATTATAACCAACAAAATCTATCCTTGAAAATCATCCTGTAAAGTTATTCTAGGACGAGACATTATGACAACTTGAGGCCACAAATTGTGGCCTCAAGTTGGGGCGAGCGCCATTACTTCCCAATTGCTTTTACCGAACAGTGTAGATTCTTGCCATGTTGACCCAGGATTCTTGCATGTTGACCCACCCCTGGTT